>NZ_JBIAKJ010000003.1:0-753469 GCF_042872365.1 Streptomyces sp. NPDC005263
GGAAGCACGGTAACGTGTGGAGGTGACCGGTACTAATAGGCCGAGGGCTTGTCCTCAGTTGCTCGCGTCCACTGTGTTGGTTCTGAAACCACGAACAGCCCCATACCAGGCCACGGTATGGTGTGGCATTGTTCGACAGTTTCATAGTGTTTCGGTGGTTTTAGCGTGAGGGAAACGCCCGGTTACATTTCGAACCCGGAAGCTAAGCCTTACAGCGCCGATGGTACTGCAGGGGGGACCCTGTGGGAGAGTAGGACGCCGCCGAACAATTTTTGGGAAAACCCCCGTGCCTTGGGCACGGGGGTTTTCTGCGTTCCAGGGACGGTTGACCACGTCCTCTATGGTCTTGGGCATGCGCTATGACCTTGTCATTTTCGACAACGATGGTGTCCTCGTCGACAGCGAGCCCATCTCCAACAAGCTCCTGGCCGGCTATCTGACCGAGCTCGGGCATACGACCTCGTACGAGGACTCCCTCCGCGACTACATGGGCTCCGCCATGCACCGCGTACACGATCTGGTGGAGGCACGGACCGGGCGGCGGCTACCGGAGGATTTCGACGATGTCTTCCATGGGCGGGTGTTCGCCGCGTTCGAGCGGGAGTTGGAGCCCGTGACGGGGGCTGTCGGGGTGCTGGAGAAGCTGGCCGCGGACGGAACGCCGTACTGCGTGGCGTCCTCCGGGAGCCACGAGCGGATTCGAGTGGGGCACCGGAAGACCGGACTGGACCGGTGGTTCGATGACGAGCGGATCTTCAGCTCGCAGGATGTGGGGCGGGGGAAGCCGGAGCCGGACCTCTTCCTCTACGCCGCCGAGCGGATGGGAGTCGAGCCCGCGCGGTGCGCGGTGGTGGAGGACAGTCCGCTGGGTGTGCGTGCGGCTGTCGCGGCCGGGATGGACGTGTACGGGTTCACCGCCATGACGCCTGCCGAGCGGCTTCAGGAGGCCACTCAACTCTTCTCGGACATGGGGGAGTTGCTTGACCTGCTGGTCTGACATTTGTCATGCCGAGGTCCGGACGATCGTTTCTATTGGCGTCGGCGGCTGCCCGGGAAGCTTGAAGCATGACGGAGACGCAGACGAAGACGATGGCGAAGTCGGACACCAAGACCAGGCGGAAGGCGTTTGTTCCGCTGATCATGGACGTGGCGGTGCCGGTCGGGTCGTACTACCTGTTCAAGGACGGGTTCGGGATGGGCACCGTGGCCGCGCTCGGCTGGAGCAGTGTGCTGCCGGCCGTGCGGACCGGATGGAGTGCCGTGAAGGACCGGACAGTCAACGGGCTTGCCGCGCTCATCCTGTTCGTGAACGTCGCCGGACTGCTGCTGGGGTTCGTCGCCGGTGATCCACGGCTGATGCTCGCCAAGGACAGCGGGGTCAGCAGCGTGGTGGGAATCGGGATCCTGGTGTCCGTGGCAATGGGGAAGCCGGTGATGACGGCCGGTATGAAGCCGTTACTGGTGAAGGGGGACCCGCGGCGGGAGGCCGCCTGGGCTCGGCTGCAGGGTGAGTCCGCCGCCTTCCGGCGCTTCGAGCGGGTCTTCTCCGTGGTGTGGGGTGTGGTGCTGCTCACGGAGTGCGTGGTGCGGGTCGTGGGCGCGTACACGGTGCCGGTGGACACCATGGTCTGGCTCGGGACCGTCATCATGATCGGCGCCATGGTTGTCGGCTTCCTCGCCGGCGGGGCCCTGGGTGCCGGGCCGATGGCGGCCATGCTCGAGCGGGAGTTGAAGTGTGAAGGCCAGGAGTGCTCGGACACCGTTCCGGTAACTGCTGGTGTCGCCGTCGCCCGGTGACGAATCAAAGCTGAGGGAAACTCATCTTTGGCTGGATCTACCCACGAGTACGCCGGGGCCCTACGCTCGCCGCCATGACAGATGTGCTGCGGCGCGGCAGGGCCTCGCTGGCGTTCAGCTTCTTCGCCCAGGGCGTGGCCTTTGCTCTGCTGGTGACGAGGATCCCGGCCATCCAGGACCGGTACGGGGTGTCCGACGCGCTGTTGCCCGCGTTCCTGGCGGCCGTGCCGATCCTCGCGGGGGTCGGGAGCGTGAGCACCGAGCAGTTGGTGAAGCGGATACCGCCCAGCCGGGTGCTGCGCTGGGCCCAGCCCGTCGTGCTCCTGGCGCTGCTCGGGGTGGGGGCGGGGGACGCGACGGTCGAGCTGGGTGTCTCGCTGGCCGCCTTCGGGCTCGCCGTGGGTGCGCTGGACGCGTCGATGAACATGCTCGGGGTGAGCCTGCAGCGGGCGTACGGGCGCAGCATCATGCTGAGTTTCCACGCCGTGTTCAGCCTGGGCGGGATTCTGGGAGCCTCGCTGGCGTGGGTGGGGGCGCACTGGCATCTGGCGTTGTGGGTGTCGTATCTGCCGGTGGTGGTCGTGCTGTTGCCGACCGTGCTGGTGGGAAGTCGGTGGTACGTCGACGGGTCCGGGGACGGCGATGCGGCGGGGGAGAAGGACGAGGGTGGGGCCCTCGCCTTCAAGCTGCTCCTGCCGCTGTGTCTGGTGATGTGTTTCGCGTACATCGGGGACTCGACGGTCTCCAACTGGAGCGCGAAGTATCTGCAGGACGTGCTGGGCAGCAGTGAGCAGCTGGCGACCGTGCCGTACAACGTGTACATGGTGACCACGCTGCTGGGGCGGGCCATCGGGGATCTCGGGGTGCGGCGGTTCGGGGCGGTCGCGGTCGTACGGGTGGGGGCGATGGTGGCGGCCGTCGGGTTCGCCGTGGTGGCGGTGGCGCCGGGGCCGTGGGTGGGGATGCTCGGGTTCACGTTGTTGGGGCTCGGGTTGTGTGTGCTGGTGCCGCAGACCTTCGCGGCGGCCGGCCGGCTGTTTCCGGGGGCGTCCGATGCGGCTGTCGCGCGGCTCAATGTCTTCAACTACGTGGGTTTCTTGATCGGTTCGCCGCTCGTGGGGGCGCTGGGGGACACCTGGAGCTACCGGGGGGCCATGCTCGTGCCGATGGTGTTGGTGCTGGTGACGCTCGTGTACGCCCGGTCGTTCGCCGCTCGACCGGACCGATACGGTGGCGGGCATGAGCGGCCGCGGACAGCTGATGTGGGACGAGGCAGTAACGGGCTATGACTTCGGTCCGGACCATCCGATGGATCCGGTTCGGCTTGCCCTGACCTGGAGGCTCGTTCAGGCCTTCGGGCTTGACCGGGAGATGGAGGTCGTGGCTGCCAAGCCGGCCGGGGAGTCGACGCTGCGGCTGGTGCATCGGGAGGACTACGTCGAGGCCGTGAAGGCGGCTTCGGCAGCGCCTCGGGCGGCCGACGGGTCGTACGGGCTGGGGACTCTGGACGATCCCGCGTTCGCCGGGATGCACGAGGTGTCCGCGCTGATCGCCGGGCAGTCGGTGGGGGCCGCGGAGGCCGTGTGGCGGGGGGACGCGCTGCACGCGGTGAACTTCTCCGGTGGGTTGCATCATGCGATGCCCGGGGGCGCGTCGGGGTTCTGCATCTACAACGACGCGGCGCTGGCGATCGCACGTCTGTTGGAGCTCGGGGCCGAGCGGGTGGCCTATGTGGATGTCGACGTGCATCACGGGGACGGGGTGCAGGCGGCGTTCTGGGAGGATCCGCGGGTTCTGACGGTCTCCCTGCATGAGCATCCGCGTACCTTGTTCCCGCAGACCGGGTGGCCGGAGGAGACCGGGGCGGAGCGTGCGGAGGGGTCGGCGGTGAATGTCGCGTTGCCGGCGGGGACCGGGGACGCGGGGTGGCTGCGGGCGTTCCACGCCGTGGTGCCTGAGGTGATCGCGGACTTTCGGCCTCAGGTGCTGGTGACCCAGCACGGGGCCGATACGCACTTCGAGGATCCGTTGGCGCACCTGGCCGTGTCGCTCGACGCGCAGCGGGCTGTGCAGGTTGCCTGTCATGACCTGGCGCATGAGTACGCCGAAGGGCGGTGGGTGGCGCTGGGTGGCGGCGGTTACGCGGTGGTGGACGTCGTGCCGCGGTCCTGGACGCATCTGGTGGGGATCGCGGCGGGGCGGCCGGTGTCGCCGGAGACGGTGATTCCGGAGTCGTGGCGGCAGGAGGTGTTCGCCCGGACCCGGCAGTTGGGGCCCGGGCGGATGACGGACGGGCGGTGGCCGGTGTCCTGGGCGGGGTGGGAGGAGGGGTACGACCCCGCGGACCGGGTGGACCAGGCGGTGATCGCTGCGCGGCGGGCGGTGTTTCCGTTGCGGGGGCTTTTGGCTTAGGCGCCCGAGGTTCTCGCCCCCGCCGCCCTTACCCGTCCCATCCCCGGGGCTGTGCCCCTGGACCCCGGCGGGGCTCCGTCCCCCCGGCGAATGATCCCCCCGGCCCCAGGCGCGGACTGGGTCCGTGAGCCCCAGGAGCCCGCCCCTCGACCCGGCGGCAGCTGCATCCGGGTCGGCCTCGGCGGGGGCTTGTTCGTGTGGCGTCGGGGGCCCGCGGGCGGGCTGTTACGTGGAGCTTGCTCTGCCCGCTGGGTGGGGCTGTCGGTGGTTGGGTTCTCGGGGTTACGCCGACCGTGGTGTGTTTTCTTGTTCGTGTCGTGAGGGTGGGGTTGGTGCGACAGCATCACTGGGGTGTTGAGCACTGGGGCGATGCGGGCTCATCTTCTGGCGGCTCGGTTGGCTGGGAGCGTGGCTACTTCGCGGGAGGAGAGTCTTCGGAGTTATCGGCTGTTCGCGGCTCGTGATCCTCGAGTTCTGATCGGGATTGATCCCGAATGGCCTTGGGGCGAGCGGGAATTGATCGAGTTGATGGCGGACAAGTGTGGGGTTTCGGCCGATCCGGGGCATACATCTGGTCATGATGTGATTGATCCGGAGCGGACGCTGGAGGCTCTGGATGCCTTCGCGGCGCGGCTCGCGGTGGCGGCCGAACGGGGCGGGCCCGTGCTGTTCGGCACCGGGCACCCGCATCGGCTGCTCGGTTTCTACGCCGCCTTGGCGGACGCGCTGTCGGCGGCTGGATGTGCCGTCCTCACCCCAGCGCAGGGTCACTCTGTCGACATAACGACCCAGTTCGGTCTACGTACGTACGACCTTGACTACGTACGAGGAGTCGCGTTGGTACGGGAACCCGACGCGTCGAACTCCGGTCGCCGGGCCGGCGCGCACACGCATTCACCACTCCCGGTTCGCACCGCGCTGACGGCGGCCGCCGATGCCGGCGGGCCGCTTCCCGAGCTCGTCATCGGGGACCACGGATGGGTCTGCGGGGCAGGTCAGCTGGGGTTTGAGGCCATCGGGCTGGCGGATACCGACGACCCGGCGCTGTTCGTGGGGGAGGCCGAGGGGGTGGTGTCTGTCGTCGTTCCACTTGATGACGCCGTGCGGGCTGCTCACTACCGGCCGGTCACCCGCTACGTACTCAATCGCGCGGCTCTGTCACAGTAGGCCGCCGATGGGTGCACCTCTTCCCCACTTGCATCACCCGCCCCTACATTGGGGAGTGAGCACGCAACGACGAAGAGTCACCGGAAGGGGAAGCCGGTGGCCGTCGAGTGCGGAAGGTTCAGGTGTGTCATGGCTGCAGCTGGCGAGAGGCCTCTGAACGAGGTTCAGTTCCTTACCGTGGCGGAAGTCGCCTCGGTGATGCGAGTGTCGAAGATGACCGTGTACCGGCTGGTGCACAGCGGTCATCTGCCCGCTATCCGGGTGGGGCGGTCCTTCCGCGTCCCCGAGCAAGCGGTTCACGAGTACCTCCGTGAGAGCTATGTGGGGGTGGAAACCGCCTGACGACGACGGGCCGGGGACGCCTCAGGGCAGGTCAGGGCCTCCCCGGCACCTCGATTACGACCTCAGCGCTCGGGCGGGTAGGCTAACCCCTCGTAGGTCGTATGGGCCCATGGCGCCCAGCACCGAGTGATGAGAAGTGAGCGAGGGTAGTCGTGGGCTCTGTTATCAAGAAGCGGCGCAAGCGGATGGCCAAGAAGAAGCACCGCAAGCTGCTCAAGCGCACGCGCGTTCAGCGTCGCAACAAGAAGTAAGCGACGCCGCGTAAGAAGCGTGTCTGTGGCCCCCCACCACACCGGTGGGGGGCCACACGCGTATCCGGACACCATGAGCCGGCGTTGTGCGGTACGCACGTCATCCACCTGGCTGGGACCGGCCGTACGTCTGTGTGTGCCGTCACGTGGCGCATCGGGCGGTCATCACAGCGCAACACCGACCCGCTAAGTTGGCCGTACACGGGGACTCGGCGGAGTACGAGGGTTGGAAGGAAGGCGCTGATCTTGGGCAATGTCGTGCTCGTGACCGGGGTGGCCCGTCAACTGGGGGGCCGGTTCGTACGACGAATCCAGCGTGACCCGCAGGTGGACCGGGTCATCGCCGTGGACGCGGTCCCGCCGGAGCACCATCTGGGCGGCGCCGACTTCATCCAGGCCGATCTGCGGCAGCCCACCATCGCGCGGGTGCTCGCGGAGACGGCCGCCGACACGGTCGTCCACCTGGACGTGACCGCGACCGCGCTCGGCAGCGGCAGCCGGACCTCGGTCAAGGAGACCAACGTCATCGGCACCATGCAGCTGCTCGGTGCCTGTCAGAAGTCCCCGACGGTCCAGCGGCTCGTGGTGAAGTCCAGCACGAACGTCTACGGGTCCGCGCCCCGGGACCCGGCCGTGTTCACCGAGACCACCTCGGCCAAGTCGCTGCCCAGCGGCGGGTTCGCCAAGGACACCGTCGAGGTCGAGGGATATGTGCGCGGGTTCGCCCGGCGGCGGCCCGACGTAGCGGTGTGCGTACTGCGGTTCGCCAACATCCTCGGCCCGACCGCGGACACCCCGCTCGCCTCGTACTTCTCGCTGCCGGCTCTGCCGACCGTGCTGGGCTACGACCCGCGACTGCAGTTCGTGCACGAGGACGACGTGATCGAGGTGCTGCGGATCTCCTCGCACGAGCCGGCGCGGGGCACGCTCAACAGCGGCACCTTCAACATCGCCGGCGATGGCGCGCTGCTGCTGTCGCAGTGCGCGCGGCGGCTCGGCCGACCCACCGTGCCCCTGCTGCTGCCCGCCGTCACCTGGGCGGGCTCGCTGGTGCGTACGCTGGGTATGACGGACTTCTCGCCCGAGCAGATCCGGCTGCTGACCCACGGCCGTGTCGTGTCGACGGTCCAGATGCGGGAGACCCTCGGGTTCCAGCCGAAGTACACGACGGCGGAGACCTTCGCGGACTTCGCGCGCAGCCGCGGCCCCGGACTCCTGCCGCCCGAGACCGTCGCCGGGGCTGTCGACCGGATCGCCGCCCTGCCCTTCGTGGGCAGCGGCCACCCCCCGGCGCAGAGCGCCAACTGAGGAGCGCATCAACGATGGCGGACGCCAAGGTCATCCCGTTCGACGACGACCGGTCCCGCGGGGGCGCCGCGCAGCGGCCGCCGCGGCGCCGGAGTGCGGGCAGTCGGCGCAACGGCACGGAATCTTCGCTGGTCCGCGAGGTCCAGCCCCTGCCGAGCAGGCCGCCCGCGCAGGATGATGTTCCTGTGACCGGTGAGGAACAGCCGCCTGAGCAGGCGCACGACGACAGTGGACCCGACGGCCTGGAAGCGCGTGTCGCGAAGGGACTCGCCTTTCTGCGCCGCCGCCTCACCGGTGACTACGAGGTCGACGACTTCGGCTACGACGAGGAGTTGACCGACCAGGTTCTGATGTCCCTGTTGCGGCCGGTGTACGAGAAGTACTTCCGGGTCGAGGTGAAGGGCGTCGAGAACATCCCGGCGAAGGGTGGCGCCCTGATCGTCGCCAACCACTCGGGGACGATCCCGCTGGACGGCCTGATGATGCAGGTCGCCGTCCACGACCACCACCCCGATGACCGTCATCTGCGCCTGCTGGCGGCGGACCTGGTCTTCATGCTGCCGGTGGTCAACGAACTGGCCCGCAAGCTCGGTCACACGCTGGCCTGCGCGGAGGACGCGGAACGGCTGCTGGCCAAGGGCGAGCTGGTCGGAGTGATGCCGGAGGGCTTCAAGGGCATCGGCAAGCCCTTCAGCGAGCGCTACAAGCTTCAGCGGTTCGGCCGCGGCGGTTTCGTCTCCACGGCGCTGCGGCAGGGCGCACCGATCATCCCCTGCTCCATCGTCGGGGCCGAGGAGATCTACCCGATGATCGGTAACGCCAAGACGCTGGCCCGCGTCCTGGGCTTCCCGTACTTCCCGCTCACGCCGACCTTCCCCTGGCTCGGTCCGCTGGGCGCGATCCCGCTGCCGACCAAGTGGACGATCCAGTTCGGCGAGCCGATCCGTACGGACGGTTATCCGCCGGAGGCCGCCGAGGACCCGATGCTGATGTTCAACCTGACCGACCAGGTCAGGGAGCAGATCCAGCACACGTTGTACAAACTGCTGGTGCAGCGGCGGTCGGTGTTCTTCTGAGGGCGGTTCTGCAGAGGCGCCCTCAGCGCGCGTACGACGATGGGGGCGCCCTCCTGAGAGGGGCGCCCCCATCGCCGTAAGGACCGCAGGGACAACCAGGGGCCCGGACCGCCGAGCTACTGGTCCTCTTCGCCGTCGATGCCCAGGCCGGGGAGCAGGCCGGGGAGCAGGGGCGGGAGGGTGACGTCCGGTTCGGTGGTGGGCGGGATGGTGGTGGACGGGGTGATGCTGCCGGTGTCCTTGGAGGGGTCCAGGAGACCGCCGGTGTTGCCGCCGAGCAGGCCTTCCTCGTCGCCGGTGGAGCCGGCCGACCCGCTGGGGCTGTGGCTGCCGGTACCGGTGCCGGTGCCTGAGCCGCTGTTGTCGGAGGAGCTGCTGCCGCCGCCGGTACGGGGCGCCGAGGAGTGGGCGGACCCGGACGAGGCGTCGGAGGACGCCGGTCCTGAGCCCTGCCGTCGTCCGTCGTCACCGTTGCCCCGGGCCGGGGGGCGGGGGAGGAGGGACTGCAGCGGGGCGACCTCGTCGTCTATGGCGTCGAAGACCGACGACACCTGCTGACTCACGTCACCGAGCTGCACCGGAAGCCTGTCGCGGAGCGCGCCCCAGGCGTCACGGTGCGAGCGGGAGAACGCGTCGAGGGCCTGGATGGGGCCCAGGGAGTCCGGGTCGTGGTGGTACGCCGCCGTCAGCAGGCGGTGGCCCTCGGACGCGTCGTGCTGCATGCCGGACAGGGCGCGGCGGATCTCGCCGAGGGACTCGTGGTCGAGATGGCCGCCGCGATCGCGCTCCATCAGTCGGCGGGCCTCGCTCAGGCGGGTGGAGGCCTGGTCGAGGTAGGCCACGCCACGTTCGTCGTCGCCCTCGGACAGGTGGTTGAGCTTGAAGTCCTCGATGCCCCGCTTGAGGCCGTACAGCGAATCACCGGGCAGGGCGTCCGAGCTGGCGGCCGCGATGCCCCCGAAGGCGCCCGCGGCCACTCCGACGCTGAGCCCGCCCGCGGCAAGGCCCTTGGCCAGGCGGGAACGCGGCCGGAACTTCCCCAGCGGACTCGCCCGGTGGGAGCCCCGCGCCCGAGTCGAACGCTGCTCGGGAACCGAAGCGTCCGTCGCCCCGTCGCCCGCCGCCGTGCCCTCCAGGAGCATGGCCTCCATGGCGGCCACGAGCTGGGCCCGTTGGACGACCTTGACCTCGGGATCCAGCTGTGGTCGGGGCAGCTCGCCGAGACACGCCGCGAGGGCCGCCAGACGGCCCTGCTCGGTCTGTTCCGCAGCAGCCGGGGACGGCGGGGGTCCTTCGGACTGCTCGGCCGCCGTGCCCAGGTCGGACTGCTCCTCCAGGACTTGGGCGAAGGCGTTCGCCCGCCGGTGCGCCGAAACGTTCGCGATCACAGGCGGCACCTCCTCTCGTCATGACGATCGGCTCCCCAGGGGGTCCTGAGGGTCGCACGCCCTGACCACAAGCACTCGATCGGGTGATCGAAGTCGGCCAGGGAGTGACCACAGGGAGCCTGCATCCCGCACAACGAGTGGCGCGGCACTTGGGTTACGGACGGCGGATGATCGGATCGGGGAGCCAACGGACTTTCACCCGCTGCGAGTTGAGGGTCACCGAGCGTGCGCTGTCAGTGCGCGTCGTCCGGGAGGAGCCGGGCGAGCGTGCGGACGGCCCGGTACTGGAGGGTCTTGATGGCCCCCTCGTTCTTGCCCATCACCCGGGCGGTCTCGGCGACGGACAGGCCCTGGAGGAACCGAAGGGTCACACACTCCTGCTGCTGTGGATTGAGCCGCCGTACGGCGTCGAGGAGCGCGGCGTTGGAGAGGGACTCCAGGACGGAGTCCTCGGGGGAGCGCTCGACCTCGTTGGCGTCGAGCATCTCTCCGGTGGTCACCTCGAGCCGGAAGCGGCTCGACTTGAAGTGGTCGGCGACCAGGTTGCGGGCGATCGTCACCAGCCAGGCGCCGAAGTCGCGGCCCTGCCAGGTGAAGGTGCCGATGCGGCGCAGGGCGCGCAGGAAGGTCTCGCTGGTGAGGTCCTCGGCGGTGGCTTTGCCTCCCACGCGGTAGTAGATGTACCGGTACACGGTGTCGCTGTACTGGTCGTAGAGGCGGCCGAACGCGTCGGACTCGCCGGCCTGGGCGCGTTCCACCAGGTCCATCATGCGGGCGCTGTCACTGTCCGCGGCGGGACGGCGGACGGGGGCGGCGCCATTCGAACGCCCTCGTCTGCCGACGGCGGCGCTCCCGTCGGCGAGTGCGTAGCACGGGCCGACGGGGGTAGTGGCAACGGCGAGGGCGGGGGCGGCGTACGCGGTGGGGACGAAGCCGCGCAACAGGTCTTGGACCGTTGCGCGCAGCGTAGCCAGGCCCGAGGCGTCAACCCCGACGTGTGGGTACACGGGACTCCCAGAGGCAGAGCTTCCAACACGTGCAGTGCGGAACCGTTCACCCGTCGTAGCGACGGAAGGGGATCCGGATTGCGTCTGAGGAGAATAACGCTTAGTGCAGGCCCTGTTACACGCAGTTGCTAAAATCATCGGTTACGTCGCTTCCGTAACCGATTGACGCCCGATCAAGTATCGGACCGTGATCGATTGCTGATCGAAATGGCCCGTATTAGGTCCCGGTCCGGGGCGTGTTGTGGCCGTGTGCAGCCAACGTGACTGGACAGCCGGGTGCGGGGGGACCGAGCTGGGACTCGGTCGTCAGCGACGCAGCTTGTGCAGGGCGATCGCCGTCAGCGACGGCGCTTGTGCAGGGCGATCGCCGCCGCCGTACCGCCCGCCACCGCGCCCACACCGGCCGCCGCCGGGATTCCGACCTTCGCCGCCTTGCGGCCCGTGCGGTAGTCGCGCAGGCGCCATTCCAGTTGACGGGCGTGCTTGCGGAGCTTGCTGTCCGGGTTGATCGCGTAGGGGTGGCCGACCAGGGACAGCATCGGGATGTCGTTGTGCGAGTCGCTGTAGGCCGCGCAGCGGGAGAGGTCCAGGCCCTCCGCCGCGGCCAGGGCGCGGACCGCCTCCGCCTTGGCGGGGCCGTGCAGGGGCTCGCCGACCAGCTTGCCCGTGTAGACGCCGTCGACCGACTCGGCGACCGTGCCGAGCGCGCCCGTCAGGCCGAGACGGCGGGCGATCACCTGGGCGATCTCCACCGGGGCCGCTGTGACCAGCCACACCCTCTGGCCCGCGTCGAGGTGTGCCTGCGCGAGGGCCCGGGTGCCCGGCCAGATGCGCTCGGCCATGTACTCGTCGTAGATCTCCTCGCCGATGGACTGCAGCTCGGCGACGCGGTGGCCCTTGACGATGGACAGCGCGGAGTCCCGGGCCTCCTGCATGTGCTCCGGGTCCTCGACGCCGGCCAGCCGGAACCACGCCTGCTGCCAGGCGAACTTCGCCAGGTCGCGGGTCTCGAAGAACTTCCGCTTGTACAGGCCCCGCCCGAAGTGGAACAGCGCGGCGCCCTGCATCACGGTGTTGTCCAGGTCGAAGAAGGCGGCGGCGTGTGCGTCGCCGTGCACCGGGAACTCCGGCTCCTCGCCGGAGACGTCCTGGGTGGACTTGCGCGCTGCCTCCGCCGAGGCCTCGCCGGCCAGCACGCTGCGTGCCGTGGCGGAGCGCCTACGGGGGGTGAGCCATCCGAGAGCGGCCATGGCGTGAGCATAGCCATTCTGTTCGGTGGTTCCGGAGTCGTGGGGTTTGGAGGCTGTGAACTCTCCGCGACTGTGCCGTTAAACAAGCGGGAGAATGGACGGCATGACTCCACTCTTCCGCCGTGGCGGACCCGCCCCGCAGGACCGGCTTGTGACGCTTATCCGGAAGCCAGGGTGCCATTTGTGTGACGACGCCCAGGTGATAGTGGAGAAGGTGTGTGACGAGCTCGGCGTTTCCTGGGAGCGGAAGGACATCACCGAGGACCCGCAGCTGCATGACCA
Source organism: Streptomyces sp. NPDC005263 (assembly GCF_042872365.1). Classification (NCBI taxonomy): domain Bacteria; kingdom Bacillati; phylum Actinomycetota; class Actinomycetes; order Kitasatosporales; family Streptomycetaceae; genus Streptomyces; species Streptomyces sp. NPDC005263. Next base: position 12,281 of record NZ_JBIAKJ010000003.1, read on the forward strand.
GTACTGGGAGCAGGTTCCGGTCGTCCTCGTCGACGGCGAACAGCACACGTTCTGGCGTGTGAACGAGGAACGCCTTCGCAAAGCATTGGCTTAGGATCGACGACGAACAGGTCTCGGGGGCGGGGATCGTAGAGGAGAGTGGGCGGTTTTGCCCCCAGGAGAGAAGGAACGGCGGTGCGTGTGCGCCGGTTCCACGCCGGTGCGCCGGGGGCGCGTGACCCCGGTCACGTTGACCGGGCAAAACGGACACCATCTTTGTGCACGCGTTCACAAAGACATAGCCTGCTGTCGACGGGGCGGTCTGGGGACGTGTGACCGCCTGCAGCCCCGCTCTACCCGCAGGAGCACCGTGGCAACTGGCCGAACTCACCGACCGGCGACCCGCAGCCGAGGGATTCCCGAGGCCACCGTCGCCCGGCTTCCGCTGTATCTCCGCGCGCTGACCGGCCTCTCGGAGCGCTCGGTGCCCACGGTCTCCTCCGAGGAGCTCGCGGCCGCCGCCGGAGTGAACTCCGCGAAGCTGCGCAAGGACTTCTCGTACCTGGGTTCGTACGGCACCCGTGGTGTCGGCTACGACGTCGAGTATCTCGTCTACCAGATCTCCCGTGAGCTGGGGCTGACCCAGGACTGGCCGGTAGTGATCGTCGGTATCGGCAACCTCGGCGCTGCCCTGGCCAACTACGGCGGGTTCGCCTCCCGTGGATTCCGGGTCGCCGCGCTCATCGACGCCGACCCCGCGATGGCCGGGAAGCCGGTGGCCGGGATCCCCGTCCAGCACACCGACGAGCTCGAGAAGATCATCGACGACAACGGCGTGTCGATCGGCGTCATCGCCACGCCCGCCGGCGCCGCCCAGCAGGTCTGCGAACGACTCGTGGCCGCCGGGGTCACCTCCATCCTGAACTTCGCGCCGACCGTGCTGTCCGTGCCGGACGGTGTCGACGTGCGCAAGGTCGACCTCTCCATCGAGCTGCAGATCCTCGCCTTCCACGAGCAGCGCAAGGCCGGCGAGGAGGCCGCCGCCGCCGCCGCGGACGGCGCGATCCCGACCGCGGCCGCGCGCAAGGGCTCCGCCGGCAAGGGACCAGACGGGGACGTCCCCGCCGTGATGCCGGCATGAGTCTCCTCGTCGTCGGGCTGAGCCACCGCAGCGCCCCGGTCAGCGTGCTGGAACGGGCCGCGTTGAACGCGGACGCCCAGATCAAGCTGCTCCAGGACACGGTCGCCGCCGAACCGGCCGCCGAGGCCGCGGTGCTCGCCACCTGCAACCGCATCGAGCTGTACGCCGACGTGGACAAGTTCCACGCCGGTGTCGCCGAGCTGTCCACGCTGCTCGCCCAGCACAGCGGGGTCGGCCTGGAGGAGCTCACTCCCTACCTCTACGTGCACTACGAGGACCGGGCCGTCCACCACCTCTTCTCGGTGGCCTGCGGGCTCGACTCGATGGTCGTCGGCGAGGGGCAGATCCTCGGTCAGATAAAGACCGCGCTGGCGAAGGCCCAGGACCTGCACACCACCGGGCGACTCCTGAACGACCTGTTCCAGCAGGCCCTGCGGGTCGGCAAGCGCGCCCACTCCGAGACCGGCATCGACCGGGCCGGACAGTCCCTGGTCACCTTCGGACTGGAACAGCTGGCGTCCGGTACGGCGATCGAGACCTGGGCGCGGGGCAAGCGGGCGCTGGTCATCGGGGCCGGCTCGATGTCCTCGCTGGCGGCGGCCACGCTCGCCCGAGCCGGGGTCGCCGAGATCGTCGTCGCCAACCGCACCCCCGACCGCGCCGAGCGCCTCGCACAGATACTGGCCGAGGGCGACGACACGGACGTGCTGGCCCGCGCGGTCCCGATGGAATCGGTGCCGGTCGAGCTGACACGTGCTGATGTCGCCGTCTCCTGCACCGGGGCGACGGGGCTGGTGCTCTCGGCCGAGGCGATCGGGGACGCGGTGCGGGGGCGGGGGCCCGAGGGCGGCGGTGGTTCCGAGAGCGGAAGTGGTTCCGAGGGTGGAAGTGGTTCCGCTGGGGCGCACCTGTCGGGTGCGGGCCACCAGGCCACTGGATCCGGTGGGGCGACCGCTTCGGCCGCTCTGCCGCCCACCAGCCTCGGTGCCGAGGACGGCTGTCCGCTCGATCTGACCGCCGTACCGGCGACCGCCGGGTTCTCCGTGCTCGGCGAGGCCGCCGTGGCCGGGATGGCCGCCTCCGACCTGGAACAGCACGCCGCCTGGGTGGACAACGGCACCTCGCGTCATCAGAGCACCCCTCCCGCCGGCCTCGTCAGCACGCTCGACCCGGCCGAGGAGACGGACGCCATCGCCGCGCTCGCCGCCACCGCGGCCGTCATCGGGCGGGTGCCCGAGCGCCGCAAGCCCGAACCGGTCGCCGAGATCCCGCGCCCCGAGCCCACGCTCTTCCTGCTCGACCTCGCCATGCCGCGCGACATCGACGCGGCCGTGCACCGGCTGACCGGGGTGCGGCTGGTCGACATCGAGTCGCTGGCCGAGGCCTCCGCCGACGCCCCCATGGCGGCCGACGTCGACCAGGTCCGCCGTATCGTCGCCGACGAGGTCACGGCCTTCGGGGCGGCGCTGCGGGCCGCCCACATCACGCCGACCGTGGTCGCCCTGCGCACCATGGCCGCCGACGTGGTCGCCGGTGAGATAGCCCGGCTCGACGGCCGGCTGCCCGGGCTCGACGACAAGCAGCGCGGCGAGATCACACAGACCGTGAAGCGGGTGGTCGACAAGCTGTTGCACGCGCCGACCGTGCGGATCAAGCAGCTCGCGGCCGAACCCGGCGGCGCCGGATACGCGGACGCGCTGCGCACCCTGTTCGATCTCGACCCCGAGACGGTGGCCTCCGTCTCCCGCGCCGAGGACAGCACCGAGAACAACGGCAAGAACCGAGGGCCGGCATGAGTAGCAAGGCATTGAGGCTGGGGACCAGGCGCAGCAGGCTCGCCATGGCCCAGTCCGGGCAGGTGGCGAAAGCCGTGAGCCAGGTGACCGGACGGCCCGTCGAGCTCGTCGAGATCACCACGTACGGTGACACCTCGCGGGAGCAGCTCGCGCAGATCGGCGGCACGGGTGTCTTCGTGACCGCGTTGCGCGAGGCACTGCTCAAGGGCGAGATCGACCTGGCGGTTCATTCGCTGAAGGACCTCCCGACCGGGCAGCCCGACCAGCTCTCGCTGGCCGCCGTCCCGGCGCGCGAGGACCCGCGGGACGTCATAGTCGCCCGGGACGCGCTGAAGCTCACCGACCTGCCGCGCGGGGCCCGGATCGGTACGGGCTCACCACGGCGGATGGCCCAGCTGAACGCGTACGCCCGCGGCCACGGACTGGACATCGAGACGGTCCCCATCCGCGGCAACGTCGACACCCGCATCGGGTACGTCCAGGGCGGTGAGCTGGACGCCGTCGTCCTGGCCGCCGCCGGACTGAGCCGGATCGGCCGGATCGACGAGGTGACCGACTTCCTGTCGGTCGACACGGTTTTGCCCGCTCCCGGCCAGGGAGCACTAGCGATCGAGTGTGCCGCGGACAACGCGGGCCTGATCGCCGCGCTCGGTGAGCTCGACGACCCGTTCACACGGGTCGCCGTGAGCGCCGAACGGTCACTGCTCGCCGCCCTGGAGGCCGGCTGCAGCGCCCCTGTGGGTGCGCTGGCCGACCTGCTGGCCGACGGGCAGATTGTCAAAGAAATGCGCCTGCGCGGCGTCGTCGGCACGACCGACGGCTCGCGGATGGTGCAGCTGTCCACCACCGGTCCCGTGCCCGAGACGTACGACCAGGCAATGGCGCTCGGTCGCGAACTCGCTGCCGAGATGCTTGCCCAGGGCGCGGCCGGTCTGATGGGGGAGCGAGCACAGTGAGCCCCACCACTCTTCCCGCCGGTCCTGAACACGGGCACGTCACCTTCCTCGGTGCCGGACCCGGAGATCCGGGACTACTGACTCTGCGCGCCGTCGAGGCGCTGGCGAACGCGGACGTCCTCGTCGCCGAGCACGAAGTGCTCGACGTCGTACGCACGCATGCCAGGTCCGGTGTCGCCGTCGTGAACACGGACTCGGACCCCTTCGCGGGTCCGCATCCGGGCACAGGCGCGCCTCAACTGACGGTCGTTGACGGCGCGTCAACAACCGCTGGCAACCCCGCCGTGCGGGATGCCGCACATCTTGTCATGGAGGCCGCGCGGGGCGGCAGGCGGGTCGTCCGTGCGGTGACCGGGGACCCCGGGCTCGACACGTACGCCGCCGAGGAGATGCTGGCCTGCGCCGCCGCGGGGGTCCCGTTCGAGGTGGTGCCGGGTGTCGCCGCGGCCGTGGGCGTCCCCGCCTACGCCGGTGTGCCGCTGCGGGACGCCGAGGGTGCCGACGTTCGGTTCGTGGACGCGCGGACGGCTTCGGACCGGTGCTGGACGGAGGTGGGGGCGTCGGACGGGACGGTTGTCGTGTCGACGACTCTGGACTCCGTCGCGGTGGCCGCCGGCGAACTGGTGTCTGCCGGGCGCAAGCCCGATACCCCGTTGACGGTCACGGTCGCCGGTACGACCACCCGTCAGCGGACCTGGACGGCGACCCTGGGGACCATCGCCCAGACGCTGAAGCAGGCCAAGGTGCTGCCCTCCCCGGAGGGCGGCCGGCCGGTGATAGCCGTGGTCGGTGAGCGGTCCGCCGCGGCTCAGCGTGAGCAGCTCTCGTGGTTCGAGTCCAAGCCGCTGTTCGGGTGGCGGGTTCTCGTACCGCGTACGAAGGAGCAGTCGGCGTCGCTCTCCGACCAGTTGCGGTCCTACGGGGCCGTGCCGCACGAGGTGCCGACGATCGCTGTCGAGCCGCCGCGGACGCCGCAGCAGATGGAACGGGCGGTCAAGGGGCTCGTGACGGGCCGCTACGAGTGGATCGCCTTCACCTCCGTGAACGCCGTCAAGGCGGTGCGGGAGAAGTTCGAGGAGTACGGGCTCGATGCGCGGGCCTTCGCGGGGATCAAGGTCGCCGCGGTGGGGGAGCAGACCGCGAAGGCGCTGGTCGCGTTCGGGGTGAAGCCGGATCTGGTGCCGAGTGGGGAGCAGTCGGCGGCGGGGTTGCTGGAAGACTGGCCTCCGTACGACCCGGTGTTCGACCCGATCGACCGGGTGTTCCTGCCGCGTGCCGACATCGCCACGGAGACGCTGGTGGCGGGCCTCATCGAGCTCGGGTGGGAGGTCGACGACGTCACGGCCTACCGGACCGTGCGGGCCTCGCCTCCGCCTGCGGAGACTCGGGAGGCGATCAAGGGCGGTGGGTTCGACGCGGTTCTGTTCACGTCGTCGAGCACGGTGCGGAACCTGGTGGGTATCGCCGGTAAGCCGCACAACGTGACGGTCATCGCGTGTATCGGGCCGGCCACCGCCAAGACGGCTGAGGAACATGGTCTTCGGGTGGACGTGATGGCTCCCGAGCCGTCCGTGCACAGGCTGGCCGAGGCTCTTGCCGACTTCGGGCAGCGGCGGCGGGCCGCCGCGGTCGAGGCGGGGGATCCGGTGACTCGGCCCAGTGAGCGGCGGCCGGGGGCTCGGCGTCGGCGTACTACGACCTGACGTTTGGGTGCGTGTAGCGCCTGCGGTTCGGGGGTGGGTCGGGGGGGGGGGGGGGGGGGGGGGGGGGGGGGGGGGGGGGGGGGGGGGGGGGGGGGGGGGGGGGGGGGGGTGGGGGGGGGGGCGGGGGTGTCCGTCCTCGGAACGTCGCGGAATCGGTTTCTTGGGGAGGGAGCCGGTGTTGACGCGACAACCGCTGCGGGCGGACACCCCCGACCCGTCCCCTTCTCGCCGTACGCGGGTGCGGACGCCTCCTCCGGCCCGCCCCCTTCTCGCCGTGCGCGAGTGCGGCGGTCCGTTCCCTACGGTGCTGTGCGCGGGCTTGCCCGTCGTTGTGGTGTGTGTGGGGGGCTCCGACGGCTCGTCGGCAAAGGGGGTGCGGGGGCGGGCGTAGCGTGGTGGCATGACGACCTACGGATCCTTTCCCGGCACGCGGCCGCGTCGGCTGCGGACCACTCCCGTCATGCGGCGCATGGTCGCTGAGACCCGGCTGCATCCGGCCGACTTCATCCTCCCGGCCTTCGTGGTCGAAGGTGCCGCGGAGCCGGTGCCGATCCCCACGATGCCCGGCGTTGTTCAGCACACCCGGGACACACTGAAGAAGGCTGCCGCTGAGGCCGTGGCCGCCGGGGTCTCCGGGATCATGCTGTTCGGTGTGCCGGAGGAGTCGAAGAAGGACGCGGTCGGTACGCCGGGGACCGACCCGGACGGGATTTTGCAGGTCGCTCTTCGTGATGTGCGGGCCGAGGTCGGGGACGATCTGCTCGTCATGTCTGATCTGTGTCTCGATGAGACCACCGATCACGGGCACTGTGGGGTGCTGGACTCGGAAGGGCGTGTCGACAACGACGCGACCTTGGAGCGGTACGCCGAGATGGCCCAGGTGCAGGCCGACGCCGGGGCCCATGTGGTGGGGCCCAGCGGGATGATGGACGGGCAGATCGGGGTCGTCCGGGACGCCCTGGATCAGGTCGGGCGGGAGGACGTGGCGATCCTGGCCTATACGGCCAAGTACGCGTCGGCGTTCTACGGGCCCTTCCGGGAGGCCGTCGCCTCGTCGTTGAAGGGTGACCGGAAGACGTATCAGCAGGACCCGGCGAATGCGCGGGAGTCCCTGCGGGAGCTGGCCCTGGATCTGGAGGAGGGGGCCGACATGGTGATGGTCAAGCCCGCCGGGCCCTACCTGGACATCCTGGCGCGGGTCGCGGACGCCTCGGACGTGCCGGTTGCCGCGTACCAGATCTCCGGCGAGTACTCGATGATCGAGGCCGCCGCCGAGAAGGGCTGGATCGACCGGGACCGGGCCATCCTGGAGTCCCTCACCGGCATCAAGCGTGCGGGCGCGCAGAACATCCTGACGTACTGGGCCACCGAGGTCGCGCAGAAGCTGGGTTAGGCGGCCGGCGACGCGGCGCTGCGAGTGGGGCCCGGGTGAGGGGCGTGGGGGTGGGCACCTTCAAATGGCGTTGGGCGTTAGGTTGTTGACCTGTCTGGTGAAACGACTGGAGACGCCGATGTCCGGTGACGCCCTCAGCCACGATCCCGCCGAGCTGAGAAGGAGGATCGACACCACCAAGGCGCATCCGGCCCGCGTCTACGACGTCTTCCTCGGCGGCAAGGACAACTACCCCGTCGACCGGGACGCGGCCGCGGCCGCGCTCGCCGCCAATCCGCGCGGTTACCTCGACGTACGGCACAACCGCGACTTCCTGCGCCGGGCCGTCACGGAGCTGGCCCAGCGGGACGGCATCCGGCAGTTCCTCGACATCGGCACCGGGCTGCCCACCGCGGAGAACGTCCACCAGATCGCCCAGCGCGTCGCCCCGGAGTCACGGGTCGTCTACGTCGACAACGACCCCGTCGTGCTCGCGCACGCGCGCGCGTTGCTGACCAGCGGGCCCGACGGACTCACCGACTACATCGACGCCGACTTCAAGGACCCGGCGCAGATACTCGAACAGGCCGCGAAGACGCTGGACTTCGACCAGCCCGTCGCGCTGTGCCTGGTGGCGATCCTGCACTTCGTCGAGGACGAGAAGGCGTACCCGATCGTGCGGGAGCTCCTCGACGCGCTGCCGTCCGGCAGCCGGCTCGTCCTCAGCCATCTGACGGAGGACCTCAATCCCGAGAACATCCGCGCCGTCCAGCGGACGTACACCGAGCGCGGGTTCACCTTCGTGCTGCGGTCCGCGGCGGAGGTCGATCGGTTCTTCACCGACAACTCCCTGGAACTCGCCGCGCCGGGGGTCGTTCCCGCTCATCACTGGCGGCCGGATCACGCGGCGCCCGTGCCCAAGCAGCCGGAGGCGGCCTACCTGGCCACCCTCGACGACATCGAGAGAGTCCGCTACGCCGACATCGATGACGTCACGGACGCGGACATCAATGTGTATGCGGCGGTGGGGAGGAAGGGCTGAGGACAGGAGGAAGGGCTGAGGGCAATCGTCCTGACTGGGGGCGGATAGGGGCAGGTGGGGGGCGGGGGCCTGGGCTGGTGTCCGTATCGTGGAAAGCTGCTTGTAGGGGGCATGTAGGTGTTTAGGTTCGCGGGTATTAGTCGTTCCGCTGCCTGAGGAGCCGTGTTGTGACGGTCACCGATTCCGCGCCCATCGCCGCCCCTGTGCCGCCTCTCGCCGCCCGGGCCCGGGCGATCGGTGGTTCGCCGGTACGGGACATTCTTGCCGTCATCGCCAGGCCCGAGGTGATCAACTTCGCGGGTGGGCTGCCGGCGCCGGAGTTGTTCGACCAGGAGGGGATCGCGGCCGCGTTCCGGGACGTGCTCGACGAGGCGCCCGCGCGGGCCCTGCAGTACTCCACCACGGAGGGCGAGCCGGCGCTGCGGACCGCGCTCGCCGACCGTACATCGGCGCGGGGGCTGCCCACCGACGCCGATGACGTGCTGGTCACGACCGGTTCGCAGCAGGCGCTGTCCCTGCTCGCCACCGCGCTCCTGGAACCGGGGGACACGGTCCTGGTCGAAAGCCCCTGCTATCTGGCGGCACTTCAGGCCTTCGGCTTCGCGGGCGCGCGGATCGTGGCGGTGCCGGGGGACGCGGACGGGCTCGATCCGGCGGCGCTGGAGGAGCTGGTGGTGCGGGAGCGGCCCAAGTTGCTCTACACCGTGCCCACCTTCCAGAATCCGACCGGGCGGACGTTGTCGGCGGAGCGCCGGGCCGCGGTCGCGTCCGTCGCGGCGCGGCGGGGGCTGTGGGTCGTGGAGGACGATCCGTACGGCGAGCTGCGCTTCGAGGGCGAGCGGGTGCCGTGGATCGCCTCCCACGAGGCGGCTCGCGACCGGGTCGTCCTGCTCGGTTCCTTCTCCAAGGTGATGGCGCCGGGGCTGCGGCTCGGCTGGCTGCGGGCACCGGATGCGCTGCGGCGGGCCTGCGCCGTGGCCAAGCAGGCCGCGGATCTGCACACCCCCACCGTCAACCAGCTCGCGGCGGCACGGTACCTGGCCGACCGGGACCTGGACGCCCATGTCGTTCGGGTCGCGGGGGTCTACCGGGAGCGCCGGGACGCGATGCTCGCGGGGCTGGGGGAGGCGCTGCCGGACGGCTCCGACTGGACCCGTCCCGAGGGAGGCATGTTCGTCTGGGCGCGGTTGCCGGAGTCGTACGACACCACGGCTCTGCTGCCGCGCGTGGTGCGGCACGACGTGGCCTATGTGCCGGGCGCGCCCTTCTACGCCGGTGAGCCCGACCGCTTCACCCTGCGGCTGTGCTTCGTGACGCAGACGCCGGAGGAGATCGGGGAGGGGCTGCGGAGGCTGGGAGAGGGGCTGGGGGCAGCTCCACGCTGAGCTGGGGGCAGCCCAGGGTGAGCCAGGAGCAGCCCACGCTGGTCGGTCACTCCCAGCAGAAGTGCCATGTCGGCTGGTGGAGGATCTTTCGCTCGGCGTACTCGCGCGGGGTCGGGTCGCCGTCCTGCCAGAAGTTGTCGGGGCAGAACGCGAAGTGCTCGGCGGCGAGTGCCTCCGCGTCGGCGAGGGTCGTGGGCGGCGTGGCGACGGAGACCAGCAGGTGGTCGAAGCCGAGCGCCACGACGCGTATGCCGAATCGGTCCTCCCAGGAGCGGAGCACCGCGCACAGGCGGCCGGGGTCGTCCTCGTGGTTGGCCGGGCCCATCCAGCCGATCGCGGCCGGGACGTCGGCACTGCGGCGGGCCGGGACCAGGGCGAGCCGGGGATCGGAGCCGGCGTTCGCGAGGAGGGAGTCGGCTATGTGCGCCGCCACGGAGTCCGGGTCGGAGGAGGGGGAGGGGGAGAGGGTGGGGGAGGGGGTGGGGGTGGGGCGGTGGGTCAGGCCGGGCCAGGGGGTTGTGTCGGGTGCGCATGCGTGCCAGGAGTCGGTCAGGACCTCCTCGGGGTCGTGGTCTCCCGGGTACGAGCTGTCTGCCGGCGCCAACTGCCAGTCCTCCGGGCCGCCGTGGCCGCCGGCGACGTCGATGACGAGGGGAAGCAGGCCGGCCGTCCGTCGCGCCGGCTCCAGCGCGGTCCAGCCGCCGGGCTCGGCTCGCTGGTCCGCGCACCACAGCAACGGCTCGTGCCACGGGCCCGCGTCGGTCGTGTCGATCAGTCTCCCGGCGGGGAGTTCGAGCCCGAGGGACGCGCCGCGCGGGTCGTCCGCCAGCTTCGGCAGGAGGTTGGGAAGTGTCGCCATGTCGGTGACTGTAAGGGCAGCCACTGACACCGCGGCCCGCCCTCTCTTCGGGGGAGAGGGCGGGCCAGGGTGTGTCGTTACCGCTGGGTGGCTCAGAGCCGTTCCGGAGTCCTGATGCCCAGCAGGGCCATGCCCTGGTGCAGGGTGCGGGCCGTGAGGGCGCACAGGAACAGACGGTTCTCGACGTGGGCCGGGGTGTCGGCCTTGAGGACCGGGCACTTGTCGTAGAACGACGTGTACAGCGACGCCAGCTGGAACAGGTACGCGGCCAGTTTGTGCGGTGCGTACTCCGCGGCCGCCTCGAAGACCGTGTCGCCGAACGCGTCCAGGTGCAGTCCCAACGCCCGCTCGGCCGGGGCGAGTTCGAGCTCGGGGTGAGCGACCGGCTTCGTCTCGCCCGCCTTGCGCAGGATCGACTGGATCCGGGCGTACGCGTACTGCAGGTACACGCTCGTGTCGCCGTTCAGCGACACCATCTGGTCGAGGTCGAACTTGTAGTCCCGGTTCGGCGACGTCGACAGGTCCGCGTACTTCACGGCACCGATGCCGACCTGCGCGGCCCGCTCCTGGATCTCGTCCTCCGTGAGGTCCTGCGCCTTCTCCCGCACGACCTCGGCGGCCCGCTGCACCGCCTCGTCCAGCAGGTCCTCGAGCCGTACGGTCTCGCCCTCACGGGTCTTGAACGGCTTGCCGTCCGCGCCGAGCACCGTGCCGTAGCCCATGTTGTGCGCATGGACGTCGTCGCTCAGCCAGCCGGCCCGCCGGGCCGTCTCGAAGACCATCTTGAAGTGCAGGGACTGGCGTACGTCCACCACGTAGAGCAGCGTCGACGCGTGCAGGTCGAAGACCCGGTTGCGGATCGCGGAGAGGTCGGAGGCCGCGTAGCCGAAGCCGCCGTCCGCCTTCTGCACGATCAGCGGCACCGGCTGGTCGTCCTTGCCGCGGATCTCGTCGAAGAAGACGACGAGCGCGCCCTCGGAGCGCACGGCGACACCGGACTCCTCCAGCAGCCGCGCCGTCTGAGCCATCATGTCGTTGTACGCGGACTCGCCGACGATCTCCTCGTCGCGGATCTCCATGTCGAGCTTCTCGAAGACCGAGTAGAAGTAGACCTTCGACTCGTCCACGAACCGCTGCCACAGGTCCAGCGTCTCCTTGTCACCCGACTGCAGGGCGACGACCCTCTTGCGGGCCCGCTCCTTGAACTCCTCGTCGGAGTCGAAGACCGCGCGCGACGCCTTGTACACCCGGTTCAGGTTGCTCATCGCCTGATCGCCGTCGACGTCGGCCGCCGGGGCCAGCTCGCCGGGGTTCTCGATCAGGTACTGGATGAGCATGCCGAACTGGGTGCCCCAGTCGCCGATGTGGTGCCGGCCGATCGTCTTCTCGCCGGTGAAGTCGAGCATGCCGCGCAGGGCGTCGCCGATGACCGCCGACCGCAGGTGGCCGACGTGCATCTCCTTCGCCACGTTCGGCTGGGCGTAGTCGATGACCGTGGTGCCCGCGTTCTCCTTCAGCGGCACACCGAGGCGCTCGCCGTCCGCGTACCGCGCGGCCAGGATCTCGATGATCGCCCGGTCCGAGAGCGTGATGTTCAGGAAACCGGGCCCGGAGACCTCGATGTCCTTGATCAGGTCACCGGTGACCACCTCGGAGACGACCTGCGTCGCCAGCTCCCGCGGGTTGGCCTTCGCCTTCTTGGCGAGGGCCAGGATCCCGTTGGCCTGGTAGTCGGCCCGGTCGCTTCGGCGCAGCAGCGGGTCGGCGGCACCGGCCTCCGGCAGGGCTGCCGAGAGAGCCGTCGCGAGGTGCTGCTGGACGGAATCGCTGAGGGACGTGACCGGGGCCATAGGAGTGGGTGCCGTTCTCCTCGGGGGAATAGGTGGGCCTGCCCAGTATCCCATGGGGCGTAAAGCGGTTTTCCTGGGCGCGAGGTGGTCTGGGAGAATGGAGCGTCGGCCGTGCGAACGTACCGGCTGCCCGTGTGAACCCTTCAGAAAAAGAGGACGTGCCGATCGTGGCTCAGAGCACCGAGACCACCGACTGGGTCTCCCGTTTCGCGGATGAGGTCATCGAGGAGTCGGAGCGTCGGGCCTCGGGCAAATCGACGTCACCCGCTGCCGCCGAGGTGATCGTCGTCGCCTCCGGGCTGTCCCCGTCCGGGCCCATCCACCTGGGGAACCTGCGCGAGGTCATGACCCCGCATCTCGTCGCCGACGAGCTCCGGCGGCGCGGCCACCAGGTGCGCCACCTGATCTCGTGGGACGACTACGACCGGTACCGCAAGGTGCCCGCCGGAGTCGCGGGCGTCGACGAGTCCTGGGCCGAGCACATCGGCAAGCCGCTGACCTCCGTCCCGGCGCCCGAGGGCTCCGCCCACCCGAACTGGGCCGAGCACTTCAAGGCCGCGATGGTCGAGTCGCTCGCCGAACTCGGCGTCGAGTTCGACGGGATCAGCCAGACCGCGCAGTACACCTCCGGGGTCTACCGCGAGCAGATCCTGCACGCGATGAGGCACCGGGGCGACATCGACGCGATCCTCGACCAGTACCGCACCAAGAAGGCCCCCGCCAAGAAGCAGCAGCAGAAGCCGGTCGACGAGGCCGAGCTGGAGGCCGCCGAGGGCTCCGGCGCGGCCGGTGAGGACGACGGCAGCTCCGGCACCGCCGGGTACTTCCCGTACAAGCCGTACTGCGGCAACTGCGAGAAGGACCTCACCACCGTCACCGCGTACGACGACGACACCACCGAGCTGACGTACACCTGCGCCGCCTGCGGCTTCTCCGAGACGGTCCGGCTCAACGAGTTCAACCGCGGCAAGCTGGTCTGGAAGGTCGACTGGCCGATGCGGTGGGCCTACGAGGGCGTGGTCTTCGAGCCGAGCGGCGTCGATCACTCCTCGCCCGGCTCGTCCTTCCAGGTGGGCGGGCAGATCGTCGGGATCTTCGGCGGCAAGCAGCCGATCGGGCCGATGTACGCCTTCGTGGGGATCTCCGGGATGGCCAAGATGTCGTCCTCCCGCGGCGGCGTGCCCACCCCCGCCGACGCGCTGAAGATCATGGAACCGCAGATCCTGCGCTGGCTGTACGCCCGCCGCCGGCCCAACCAGTCCTTCAAGATCGCCTTCGACCAGGAGATCCAGCGTCTCTACGACGAGTGGGACAAGCTGGACGCGAAGGTCGCGGACGGCTCGGCCCTCCCGGCGGACATCGCCGCGCACACCCGGGCCGTAGGGACCGCCACCGGTGAGCTGCGGCACACCCCGCGGCCGATGCCGTACCGGACGCTCGCGTCCGTCGCCGACATCACCGCCGGTCACCAGGACCAGGCCCTGCGCATCCTCAGCGAACTCGACCCCGCGAACCCGCTCGTCTCGCTCGACGAGGTCCGGCCGCGCCTCGACAAGGCCGAGACGTGGATCAACACGCAGGTGCCCGCCGACCAGCGGACCATCGTGCGCGACGAGCCCGACCACGACCTGCTGAAGTCCCTCGACGAGGCGTCCCAGCAGTCGCTGCGGCTCCTGCTCGACGGGCTGGCCGACCACTGGTCCCTCGACGGGCTCAGTCACCTCGTCTACGGCGTGCCCAAGGTGCAGGCCGGGTTCCCGGCCGACGCCACCCCGAAGGACCTCCCGCCGGAGATCAAGACCGCCCAGCGGTCGTTCTTCGCGCTGCTGTACCACCTGCTGGTCGGCCGGGACACGGGGCCGCGACTGCCCACGCTGCTGCTGGCGGTGGGTCAGGAGCGGGTGCGGGTCCTGCTCGGCGAGTAGGCCGCCACGTTACGACGATGGGGGCGCCCGGTGTTCGCCGGGCGCCCCCATCGTTGTCTGCACGCGGTATCGCTCAGGCGATGTGGTCGTCCTCCAGCTCCGCGGTGTGGCGGTTCTGGAAGCGCAGCACCATGCGCTTGGCGTCGGCGTCCGCGACGGGCGTGCCGTACGTCGCCTCGACGTTGTCGCCGAACTGGCGCGGGGTCGGGTAACTGCCGTTTATCGACTGCTTGAAGACCTGGTAGAACGATTCCTCATCCGGCTCGACGACCGGAGTGCCGCCGCCATCGCCGAGCTCGCGGGTGCGGCCCGGGCCCACCGGGATCGGGAACGTGCCGGTCTCCTCCGGGGAGGGGTCCTGCGCCGGGGGCTCCTCCTCGAACTGCTCGCGGTACGCGTCGGCCTGCTGCTGCTCCTCGAACCACCGGTCGTACTGTTCCGACGGGTCGTAGGTCGGGTCGTAGCCGCCCTGGTACTGGACCTCGTGCGGAGACTGGAACCAGGGGCTCTCATCGGCCTGGGGGCCGGGCTGCGGCTGGGCCTCCTGCGCGTACTGAGGCTCGGGCGCCCGCTGTTCCCCGGGCCGGCCCGCCTGGGGAGCGCCGCCGAGCTCCAACCGCTGCTCGCCGGACGGCGTCGTCCCGCGCCGCGGATCGGAAACCTCGTCGGCGGCACGCCGGCCCCCGGCCGGTCCAGCCCCTTCGGCTGCCGCGGTCGGGCCGGCCACCGCGGGGACCTCGGGCCGCGCCTGCCGGGGGGCCGGCGGAAGGAGGACCGGCTCGATTCCCGCCGCCGCCAGGCCCGCCGGAGCGGTCTCCGCCAGCGGCACGCCATAGCGCGCCAACGTCAGCGGCATCAGGCTCTCCACCGGCGCCTTCCTGCGCCACGCGCGGCCGAAACGGGAACGGAGGCGGGCCCGGTAGACCAGACGCTCCTGCTCCAGCTTGATGACCTGCTCGTACGAACGCAGCTCCCACAGCTTCATCCGGCGCCACAACAGGAACGTGGGGCCCGGGGCGAGCAGCCAGCGGGTGAGGCGGACGCCCTCCATGTGCTTGTCGGCGGTGATGTCGGCTATGCGGCCGATCGCGTGCCGGGCCGCCTCGACGGAGACCACGAACAGGATCGGGATCACCGCGTGCATACCGACACCCAGCGGATCCGGCCAGGCCGCAGCGCCGTTGAAGGCGATCGTCGCCGCCGTCAGCAGCCAGGCGGTCTGCCGCAGCAGCGGGAAGGGGATGCGGATCCAGGTCAGGAGCAGATCGAGGGCCAGCAGAACGCAGATGCCCGCGTCGATGCCGATCGGGAACACGTAGGAGAAGTTCCCGAAGCCCTTCTTGAGGGCCAACTCGCGGACGGCCGCGTACGAACCGGCGAAGCCGATGCCGGCGATGATCACGGCGCCGGACACGACCACACCGATGAGAATGCGGTGCATCCGGGTCAGCTGGACTGGCGCGGCCACCCGTAATCCCCTCCCATTGCGTGTTGTTGCGCGCAACAGAGTGGCACATGTGTGCGTCGGACGCGTCTTCGGTACGTCAGGAGCCCGGTCCCTGTGGAGGGCCGGGCTCCGTCAGACGGACGCCATGAGCTGCGCGTTGGCGTCCAGGTGTGACAGTCAGCTCTTCTTGGCCGCTGACTCTGATGGGGACGCGCTCTTCGAGGGCGACTTCGCCGAGGACTTCGACGAGGACTCCGACGGGGCCGCGCTCTTCGACGCCGACGGCGAGCTGTTCGCCGAGCTGTCGCCCCCGTCGTCCGACTTGCCCTGGCCCTTGCCGTTCGCCTCCGCCACCGCGGCCACCGTCTCCTTGGCCGCCTTCTCGGCGAGCTTCGTCAGGGTCTCGGCGCTCGGCGTCTTCTCACCGGCGAGGCCCGCGCCGTTGTAGTCGACGGTGATGACCACGTTCTCGGCGCGCGTGACGACCGTCTGCTGCTTGAAGGAGCCTTCCTTCTTCTTCAGGTCGTACGTCACCGTCGTCGCCTCGTCGCCCGCCCCGGCGAGCTGCTTCGACTTGGCGTTCTTCGCGCCCTCGGCCGATTGGGCGTCCTGGACCTGCTTCTCGTAGTACGCCTGCGCCTGCTTGTCGCCGCTGCCGCGCGAGGTGTCCGACTCGAAACGCAGCATCGAGATGTTCAGCCAGCGGAACTGGGAGCCCTTGACGCCGTTGTTGTCGAGGCTGTTCCAGGAACAGCCGGCCCGGGTCGCCGTGTCACCGGAGGAGCCCTCCTTGCCGGACTTCGTCCCCTTCGGTACGAGGTCGCCCAGGGTCTTCTTCGACACCACCGCACACGGCTTCGGGAGCGAGCTGTACACCGCCGCCTGCACCGTCGGTGACGGGCTCGCGGACGCCGACGCCTCCGGGCTGCCGGCGGAACTGCCGCTCTGGCTGCTCGCGTTGTCGGAGCCGGAGTCCGAGGAGCAGCCGGCTACGACCAGCACCGCGGGGACCACTGCCGCGCAGACAAGGACGCGGCTGCGGCTCTTCGCCCGCCGCTCACGCTGGTCTCGCTCGTCACTTCCCCACGGCCTGAACGGCGTGGGAGGGGCCCCCAGGTCTCGATGTGCTGGTCGCTGCATGGTTCCTTCACTCATGACGCTTGTGGTTCCTGCCGTCGGATCGGGTCCGCGGGGCCACCGTACGCGGTGAGGAACCGGTGTGGCCTTGGTTCGGTCGCTTTGTGCGTGCGGGTGAGAGGTCTGTGAAGGGGGGTCAGTCGGACAGTGAATCGGCCAGCTGTCCGGCCAGTTTCCGGGCGTTGTCCTGCATTTCCTCACTGTCGGGGGTCACCCCGAGAGTCGCCGACTGCTCCTCGTACTCGATCGTCACAATGACGTTCGACGTGCGGAACGCCACAGTCACGGTGCGCTGCTGGGCCGTCGAACCGCCACTGCTCAACGCGTCGTCCAGGAACCCCTCGTCGCCGAGATCGTCGAGGAGGCGGGGCTGGAGATCGGACGCGGCGACGGAGGACGAGGACGTGGGGGACGGCGATGTGGGGGACGACGCGGAAGAGGAAGAGGAAGGGGAAGAGGGAGAGGCGGGGGAAGCGCCGCCGGCGGCGGAGGAACCGGACGAAGGGGACGCGGGTGCCGACGCGGAGCCGGACGGGGCGGTCGTGGGGCTGCCGGTGCCCGTACCGCTCGGGTCGCCGCTGCCCGCGTCCGAGGCGGCACTGGAGTCCACCGGCGCCGGCAGGTCGGCCGCGTCCGCCATCTTCGCGAACAACTCCTGCGCCTCGGTGTCGTCGCTCACGGTGTTGTCGTACGACACCACCCGCTCGAAGTCGACGAGCAGATGGTCGGTGGCGTCCCGCTGGGCCACCTTCCAACGGCAGCCCACCTTGCGGTCGGTGTCGTAGGTGAGGGTCGGCTCGCCCGCGTACGCCTTCTCCCGCTGGTCCGCGTCGGTGATCTGCCGGATGCCCGGCAGGAGCGAGTCGAGGGTGCTCCGCCCCGCCGCACCGCAGGGTTCGGGGAGGGTGCGGTACCGGCCGGGTTCGGCGGCGGGTGAGGCGGTGCCGGCGGTGCCGGGGTTCGCGTCGTCCGTGGTGCCGCCGTCGTCCGAGCTGCCGGTGCAGCCGGCCAGCAGGGCCGCGAGGAGTGTGGCGACGCCTGTTACGTACGCCTTCCGCTGCACGGTCAGGCTCCTCTCGACGGATCTGTGGGCTGGTGCGCGCACTGGGAACTCGGCCTCCCCGCTGGTTAATCGCTTGCCGCGCGGGGGCGCCCCCTGGAGACAATGTCTATCGCACGCATGGCCATGGACGCCGGTCCGATGTCCCTTTCGTTGATCCTGGCGCTGGTTTTGCGATTCAAGGCTTCTGTTGTTTTTCCGGGGGAATGAGGACGAAATGTCGTACGTGGAAATGCCGGGTGCGAAGGTCCCGATACGTATGTGGACCGATCCGTCGACGGTCGAGGAGGGCGCCCTCCAGCAACTGCGCAACGTGGCGACCCTGCCGTGGATCAAGGGCCTGGCGGTCATGCCGGACGTCCATTACGGCAAGGGCGCCACCGTCGGGTCCGTCATCGCGATGCGCGGGGCCGTGTGTCCCGCGGCGGTGGGAGTGGACATCGGGTGCGGGATGTCGGCGGTGAAGACCTCACTGACGGCCAATGACCTGCCGGGGGACCTGTCCCGGCTGCGGTCGAAGGTCGAGCAGGCGATTCCGGTGGGGCGCGGGATGCATGACACCGCCGTCGAGCCGGGGCGGTTCCATGGGCTGGCCACCGCGGGGTGGGACGACTTCTGGGGGCGGTTCGATGGGGTTGCTGAGGCGGTGAAGTTCCGGCGTGAGCGGGCTGCTTTGCAGATGGGGACGCTGGGGTCGGGCAATCATCACCTTGAGGTTTCGTTGGACACTGAGGGGGTGGTGTGGCTCACGCTTCACTCCGGTTCCCGGAACATCGGCAAGGAACTGGCCGAGCATCACATCGGCGTAGCCCGGAACCTGCCGCACAACCAGGGCCTGGTCGACCGCGACCTCGCCGTCTTCGTCTCGGACACTCCGCAGATGGCTGCGTACCGAAATGACCTCTACTGGGCGCAGGAGTACGCGAAGTACAACCGCACCATCATGATGGCGCTCCTCAAGGACGTGATCCGCAAGGAATTCAAGAAGGCGAAGCCGACCTTCGGGACGGAGGTCAGTTGCCACCACAATTACGTGGCAGAGGAACGCTACGAGGGGATGGACCTCTTGGTGACCCGCAAGGGTGCGATCAGGGCTGGTGCCGGTGATCTCGGAATCATCCCGGGTTCCATGGGGACGGCCACGTACATTGTGAAGGGTCTCGGCAACGAGGCGGCATTCAACTCGGCGTCGCATGGCGCGGGTCGGCGAATGAGCCGCAGTGCGGCGAAGCGCCGGTTCTCGACGAAGGACCTGGAAGAGCAGACGCGGGGCGTGGAGTGCCGTAAGGACTCCGGAGTCGTGGACGAGATCCCCGGTGCGTACAAGCCGATCGACCATGTGATGGATCAGCAGCGGGACCTCGTAGAGGTCGTGGCCAAGCTGAAGCAGATTGTCTGCGTGAAGGGTTGACGTAAGAGGCCCCCGGCGGGGGCAGGGGCCTCGTTCATAAGGTCATTGATCGTTTGGCGTGGCGACTTGGCCGGTGCGTAGTCGCCAGAGGCGCAGGCTGCAGCTCTGGATGGTCCTGCCGAGTTCCTCGGCTGCCGACGTCGGATTGTTGTGGTCCATCAGGATTCGGTCTTCGTGCTCACTCCAGCGACGTTTGGTGTAGGCAACCCTCATACCTGTCGGACGTACCCAATGGGCGAGTGAGTCGGCCACCGTGCGCTTGCGCTCCAGGGACAGGCAATGGGGGTAGTACATGTCGGCGGCCAGTCTCTGGGCGATCTCCTTGGTGTAGAGGACGTTGTAGATGCTGTCGCGGGCGTTGCGCTTGATGATGCGCTCAGCCCCCGTGACCTCCCGCGCGTAGCCGCACAGATATGTGCCGATAGCCGTGCTGGCTGTGGTGAGGGAAATGAAGGGGAAGCCTTTGCTGGTGTACCCGACCGAACCGTCGGCGTCGATGAGGCCGCGGAGGTAGTCGCGGCCTGCGAACTCGCCGCGAGGTGGTGAAATCGTCTTCGACTTGCGACCGTAAGGCAGGCCGAGATCGTTGAGTCTGGTCCTCGCTTCGAGGGAGAACAGGCTCCAGGTTGCCGAGCGGTGAGACTCGGCGAAGTTGGTGGCACGGATGCGTTCGGTGACGCTGCTGTAGTAGGGCGTCAGTTTTTGGAACTTTCGTAAAATCTCGATGTCCCGGGCGCTGAGCTCGACGGACAACTTGCCCTTCTGTCCGATCCCTTGTTGCAGATGCCCGTCCGCCTGTAAGAAGCCGAACATGTACGCGTACTCGGGGACTGTGAGGTCCATGAATGCGTGGGCGATAGGCTCGCAGTCAGCCATGAGGAAGCTGTTCCTTCCTTGCTGGTCAGGCCCTCGGTCGGGTGGCCGCCCGACCGAGGACCATCGCTTTGGTGATGGCGTGAGCCTAGATCGCCCGTTCAGACCCCGTTCGCGTGATCGATGACGTTCACTCCTGTGAGTTACTTCGGTTGAAGCGTGAGACCGGCGTCGGCGCCGACCGTGCGTGAGTCGCGGCCGACGTGCGCGTTCATTGCTGACCGCAGTCGGTGCCGGAAGGTGAAACCCGGAGCCGGTCCTGCCTTCGCGGGCCGCTCCCGCACGTCGGCCTTCGTGCACAGCGCGTCCCACACCCGGTCCGGGCACTCTCCGCGCCGTTGAATGAAGTCGCAGTACGGGACGTGCACGATCTCCAGGTTCAGCCAGCCGTCCTTCGTCAGTACGCCCTCCCACTCGGACAGGCGGAGCTTCAGATAGCCGCGCCGCCGGTCGGACTTGTCGACGCTGGTGATGCCGAGCACGCGGACGAAGCCCGGGGTGCGTTCCAGCACGATCACCGGACGCTCCTTGTAGGTGTTGTTGTCGTGGGTGAGCTCGGCCGTCCACACAGCGCCGACGGCCGGTGGCCAGGACGTCACTGAGGGGGGCGCGGGGCGGGCCGGCGGCCCGGTCCTCAGCCAGGGCACCAGGCGGACCGCCGCGGCCACCGCGCCGCCGGCGGACAGTCCCACCAGCGACCACCACAGGACGGCGAGCAGCAGCGTCCCGGCGGTGGCGTCGTCCGGGTCGGGGACGAGGGTGCCGCCGGTGTGGTGGATCCAGTACCCGGTCACTACGGCTTGGAGCGCCTTCCACAGTGCCTTTCGCAGCAGGACCAGCGGGAAGTAGCCGTGATCCACGATCCGTGTCAGACCCAGTACGGCGGCGGTCGTCGCGTAGATCACGGTCATCCCGGCCATGGGCTGCGTGGGGACCTTCGTGTCCAGCGGTGCCACGACGACCGCCACGACGCAGCAGAGGCCCACCGCGCGTGCCGCGACCAGCATGCGACTCCCCTTGAGTCGCGCGGGGGCCGCCATCCGGACCATCAGCCGGGCGACCAGAACGCACAGCACGAGCAATGCCACGCATACCCAGGTGTTCCTGGTGCCGGTGAAGCCGACGCGGATCACCGGAAACGTCAGCAGCCACATCGCCCAGGAGCCGAGCCCCACCGCCAACGGCGCGCCTACCGAGTATTCGGGTTCTTGCGGCTTCGACCGTTTCGGCCGCTTCGGCCTCAGCCGTGGCTGCTGCATCCCTCCCATCAGGGGCGTGCTCAGACATACCAGAAGTACGGCCCCCGCCAGGATCGCCTGCACGTTCCCCGCCCCCGCCCCCGCTCTCGTCGCTGGGAGCAGCATGGCCGCGCAACCGACCTGCCCGGCGACGTTTCGCTCTTCCGGGACCGCGCGCCGGTCAGTCTGGTAAGGCGCCCGGGTCGGCGCGGCCTCACGCCTCCCGGTGGACCTTCGTGTTGGAGGCCTGGGCGCGGGGGCGCAGGACGAGGAGGTCGACGTTGACGTGGCTGGGGCGGGTCACCGCCCAGGTGATGGTGTCCGCCACGTCGTCCGCCGTCAGGGGCTCGGCGACGCCCTCGTAGACCTTCTGCGCCTTCTCCTGGTCGCCGCCGAAGCGGGTGAGGGCGAACTCGTCCGTCTTGACCATGCCGGGCGCGATCTCGATGACGCGGACCGGGCGGCCGACGATCTCCAGGCGCAGGGTCTCGGCGAGGACGTGGGCGCCGTGCTTGGCGGCGACGTAGCCGCCACCGCCCTCGTACGTGCCGTGGCCGGCCGTGGAGGAGACGACGACGATGGTGCCGTCGCCGCTCGCGTCCAGCTTGGGGAGCAGGGCCTGGGTGAGGTTGAGGGTGCCGATGACGTTGGTCTCGTACATCGTGCGCCAGTCGGCCGGGTCGCCGGTGGCCACCGGGTCGGCGCCGAGGGCTCCGCCCGCGTTGTTGACCAGCACGCCGATCGTCCGGAACGCGGAGGCGAACTCGTCCACCGCCGCGCGGTCCGTGACGTCCAGGGGGTACGCGGTCGCCTGGTGGCCCGCGGCGGTGATCTCCTCCGCGAGCGCCTCGATCCGGTCCTTGCGGCGGGCGGTGAGGACGACGCGGTAGCCCGCCGCTGCCAGCTGTCGGGCCGTGGCGGCGCCGATTCCGCTGCTCGCACCGGTGACGACGGCGATGCGGGAGGCGGCGGACGGGGCGGCGGTGGCCATGGGGGTGCTCCTCGGACGTGGTCGGAAAGCTGTTCGGCCAGGATAGGCAGGCCCGGCGACCGGGTGGTTCGGTATCTCGTTCTCCGGTCTGCAGGGCGGAAGAGCGGTGGGAGAATGGTGTGGGTGATCCTCTGACTTCGCTGGAGGTGGATCATGGGACAGGCACGCGAAGTGATGGACCGGCTCACGGACGCGCTGACCGCGCACCAGGACATCAAGGTCGTCGGGGAGCTGTACGCCGAGGACGCGGTCGCCGTCACCCCCGACGAGGGGGAGATCCGCGGGCGCGACCACATCGTCGAGTACTGGCG
Organism: Streptomyces sp. NPDC005263; assembly: GCF_042872365.1. NCBI lineage: Bacteria > Bacillati > Actinomycetota > Actinomycetes > Kitasatosporales > Streptomycetaceae > Streptomyces > Streptomyces sp. NPDC005263. The sequence goes on from NZ_JBIAKJ010000003.1 coordinate 34,757, forward strand.
GCAGATGACGGAGGCGGTCCCCGAGGCCACGTTCGAGACCCTGCACGCGTACGAGGTTGGCGACACGGCCATCGATGAGGGATTCTTCAGCGGCAGGAACACCGGGCCGCTGCAGTTGCCCACCGGGGAGACCCTCCCGGCGACCCAGAAGGAGCTCAGGATCCGCGGGGTGGACATCGCCACCGTGGCGGACGGCCGCATCGTCGACTACCGGCTCTACTTCGACGAGATGGAGTTCCTGGGGCAGCTCGGTCTGCTGCCCGAAGAGCCGTCCTGAGCCGACTCCGCCTCACGTCCGCCTGAACAGGCACCGTCACGACGCCTGAACAGGCGGCGGCGCCGCACCCGTCCCGGCGGTTGCGGCGTAGGATCTCTGCGCGGCGCAGAGGAGAGGGAGACGGGATGGCCGGTGAGGCGACGGCGGGCAAGGCACGCGAGCGGCTGACGGCGGAGCTGTCCACCGTCTCCCGCCGGTACATGGCGTCGTACGCCCTCTTCAACCAGGCGGTCGCCGATCACCTCGGGCTGCACCCCACCGACCTGCAGTGTCTGAACTTGCTCACCCTGGAGGGCAGGCCGGTCACGACCGGCCGCATCGCCGAGCTGACCGGGCTGACGACCGGGTCGGCGACGCGGCTGGTGGACCGGCTTGAGCGGGCGGGGTACGTCGTTCGGGAGCGGGACGTGGCCGACCGGCGGAAGGTGCTGGTGGCGACCGTGCCGGAGCGGATCGCCGAGTTCGGGCAGGTGTGGGAGCGCCTGTCAGGCGGCTGGTCGACCCTCTTCGACGATCTGGACGACTCTCAGCTCGGGCTGCTCGTCGACCACATGAGGCGTACGACGGAGTTCAGCGCCGCTCAGGTGGCCCGGCTGCGGGCCGGCGAGGTGTGAACGCCTGCGGCGACCTGAACCGGAACCGGGTCAGGCCAGGGCGCCCAGCGTCATCGCGGCGACCACCGGGGCGGCGTACACCAGCGGGAACGGGATGTGGGAGTACCACCGCGCCCGCGCCACGGTGACCACCGCCCCGGCGAAGTACAGCACCAGGCCGATCCCGGCCGCGACCCCGATTTCCGGCACGAACAGCCCGACCAGCAGACCCACGGCCCCGGCGACCTTCGCCGCCCCGAGCCGGGGCCACCACGAGATCGGCACCCGGTAGTCGGCCAGGGCCTTGGTGATCCACTGAGCCCGGGTGAGGACGACGATCCCCGAGTAGCCCGCCATGGCGGCTGCCAGCAGGGTGACGACGGTGTGGGCGACGGACATGGTGTGCTCCTCATCGGTGGGCTGCGGTGCGTTCACCGGGTTGACGTGGAGCGGGAGGGGAGTGTGACGGGCGGCCGGGCTTTTCCTCGCCCACGGCCGCCCCGGGAGCCGGGCACCCCTCAGTGGTGGTGGTCCGCCTGCGCCTTGCGCGGCAGCAGGCGTACGAGGGGCAGGCACAGGACCGTGGCCGCGGCGACCACGCCGAGGCTCACGGTCATCGCGTGGGCCTCGCCGCCGTCGGCGGTGTGGAAGTACACGGTGGTCACGGCCGCCGCCCCGATCGCGTTGGCGACCTGCTGCACCGCGCTGAGCGAGCCGCTCGCGCTGCCCGCCTCCGCGGGGGCGATGTCGCCGATCGTGATGTCGTACACCGTGCCGAAGCAGGTGCCCATGCCGAGGCCGATGAGGAGCAGGGGCGGGACAAGCGCCCAACTGCTCACTGATGTACCGGCGTTGAGGACCAGGCAGGCCAGGTATCCGCAGCCCGCTGTGAAGATCAGCAGTCCGGCGACGACGAGCCCGCGGCCGTAGGAGTGGATGAGGCGGTAGCAGGCGATGGACGCGACGACGATCCCGATCGACAGGGGGATCAGGCCGAGCGCGGTGCCGGCGGGGGAGCGGCCGAGGCCCTGCTGGAAGAAGAGAGAGATGACGTAGAGGAGGCCGGCGGTCGCGGCGAAGACGAGGATGCCCAGGATCAGGCCCGAGGTGAAGCCACGGTTGCGCAGCAGAGACGGCTCGACGAGGGGGCGGGCGGCGGTGCGCTGGCGGTGGCAGAAGCCGGCGAACAGGGCGGATCCGAGAAGCAGCAGGGCGAAAGCGCGGGGCGTCCAGCCGTGGTCCGAGCCGTCGATGAGGCCGCCGAGCAGGCCGAGCAGTGCGCCGGCGAGCAACGCCGATCCGGGGCCGTCGACCGACACGGACGGATCGCCGGTGTCACGCGGCAGCAGGCGTGCGGCGGCGATCAGGGCGGCACCGCCCAGGGCCAGGTTGATCAGGAACATGGGGCGCCAGCCGAGCCCCGCGAGGTCGGCGTCGACGAGGAACCCGGCGAGGATCGGACCGCCGACGGCCGACAGGCCCATCACCGGCCCGAACAGGCTGAACGCCTTGGCGATCTGGTCGCGTGGCCAGGTGGCGCCCAGGATGCCGAAGCCCTGCGGGATGACGAGCGCGGCGAAGGCGCCCTGGACGAGGCGGGCGACGACCAGCACAAGCGGGGTCGGGGCGAGTCCGCAGGCCAGGGACGCGGCGACGAATCCGGCCAGCCCGATCAGGAACATCCGGCGGCGCCCGTATCTGTCGCCGAGCCGTCCGCCGGGCACGAGCAGCACGCCGAGCGCGAGCGCGTAGGAGGCGCCGAGCCACTGGACCAGGCTCGCGCCGCCGCCGAGATCCCTGGTGATGGTCGGGGCGGCGATGTTGGTGATCGTGGCGTCGAGGAGGTCCAGTACATCGGCGGCGAGGACCACGGCGAGGATCGCCCAGCGGGTGCGGGCGGACACCTTCTTTTCGTCTTTGTCATGCAGTATCTGCGTCACGCAGGTAAATATGGGACCGGGAGGGCTGAGCGTCAAGCGCATTTCCTGTCGGGGGTCGGTGCATGGCTTGCGCGTATGCCGGGGAATACGCCTGCCCGGGTGACCGTTGGAGAGCTATAGTTGAACGGTCAACAACTTGGAGGTTGAGCGACCATGCAGTTCGGGATCTTCAGCGTCGGCGATGTCACGCCGGACCCGACCACGGGCCGTACGCCGACCGAGCGCGAGCGCATCAAGGCCATGGTCGCCATCGCGCTGAAGGCCGAGGAGGTCGGGCTCGACGTCTTCGCGACCGGCGAGCACCACAACCCGCCGTTCGTGCCGTCGTCCCCGACGACCATGCTCGGGTACGTGGCCGCGCGCACGGAGAAGCTGGTGCTGTCCACCTCCACCACCCTCATCACCACCAACGACCCGGTGAAGATCGCCGAGGACTTCGCGATGCTCCAGCACCTGGCGGACGGCCGGGTGGACCTGATGATGGGGCGCGGCAACACCGGCCCGGTGTACCCGTGGTTCGGGCAGGACATCCGGCAGGGCATCAACCTCGCCGTGGAGAACTACGCCCTGCTGTGCCGGCTGTGGCGCGAGGACGTCGTGGACTGGGAGGGGAAGTTCCGTACCCCGCTGCAGGGCTTCACGTCCAGGCCCCGCCCGCTGGACGGCGTACCGCCGTTCGTCTGGCACGGCTCGATCCGCTCACCGGAGATCGCCGAGCAGGCCGCGTACTACGGCGACGGCTTCTTCCACAACAACATCTTCTGGCCGGCCGACCACACCAAGCGGATGGTGGAGCTCTACCGCAGCCGGTACGCCCACTACGGGCACGGCACGCCCGAGCAGGCGATCGTCGGCCTCGGCGGCCAGGTGTTCATGCGGAGGAACTCCCAGGACGCGGTGCGCGAGTTCCGGCCCTACTTCGACGTCGCCCCCGTCTACGGGCATGGGCCGTCGCTGGAGGAGTTCACCGAGCAGACCCCGCTGACCGTGGGCTCCCCGGAGCAGGTCATCGAGAAGACCCTGGCGTTTCGCGAGTACGCCGGTGACTACCAGCGCCAGCTGTTCCTCCTTGACCACGCCGGGCTGCCGCTGAAGACCGTGCTGGAGCAGCTGGACATGCTCGGCGAGGAGGTGGTGCCGGTGCTGCGGAAGGAGTTCGCCGTCGGGCGTCCGGCCGACGTGCCCGAGGCACCCACCCACCAGTCGCTGCTCGCCGCCGCCAGGGGGTGACGGTCGAATGAGGCTCGTCGTCGTCTCGGCCGGGCTGAGTGTCCCGTCGTCCACCCGGCTGCTGGCGGACCGGCTGGCGGCCGCGGTGGGGCGCCAGGCACCGGTCGGCGGGCAGGTCCCGGTCGAGGGGCAGGCACCGGTCGACGGGCAGGTCCCGGTCGACGGGCAGGGCGTCGAGACGCAGGTTGTCGAGACGCAGGTCGTCGAGTTGCGCGATCTCGCCGTGGAGATCGCGCACAACTTCACCAACGGGTTCCCGGGCCCCCGCCTCGCCGCCGCGATCGACGCCGTGACCGGGGCGGACGGACTGATCGTCGTCACTCCGGTGTTTTCGGCGTCGTACAGCGGACTGTTCAAGTCGTTCTTCGACGTGCTCAGCGTGAGCGACCAGGACGCGCTGGCCGGGAAGCCGGTGCTGATCGCGGCGACCGGGGGCAGCGCCCGGCACTCCCTCGTGCTGGACCACGCGCTGCGGCCGCTCTTCGCCTACCTGCGGGCCGTCGTGGTCCCGACCGGTGTGTACGCGGCCTCGGAGGACTGGGGCGCCGAGGGGCTGGACGCACGGATCGAGCGGGCGGCGGGGGAGCTGGCGGGGCTGATGACGGGGGTGTCGATGGCCGCGCAGGTCGCGCGGAGCACAGTGGTCGCGCAGTCCACGCCGGCCGACGCGCCGGCCGACGCGCGGGCCGCGCAGTCCCCGCCAGTCGCGTTCGTCCCGTTCGAGGAGCGGCTCGCCGCGCTGCGGGCGTGACCGTGCGGGCGTGACCCGCGATGCCCGGGCCGTGTGACGGTGAGATCCCAGTAAGAAGGGTGACCGTAAGAACCCTCACACGGCCCGGTCGCCGGAGGTCAGGGCACACTGAGGACGTGTCCCGAACCGTGCTGCTCGCCGAAGACGACCGCGCCATCCGTCACGCCCTGGAGCGGGCCCTGACCCTGGAGGGGTATCGGGTCATCGCGGTCGCCGACGGCGTCGAGGCGCTGGCGCAGGCTCACCGGACCCCGCCGGACGTGCTCGTCCTCGACGTGATGATGCCCGGCATCGACGGCCTCCAGGTCTGCCGGGTGCTGCGCGCCGAGGGCGACCGCACGCCGATCCTGATGCTGACGGCACTCGTGGAGACCCAGGACCGGATCGCCGGCCTCGACGCGGGCGCCGACGACTACGTGGTCAAGCCCTTCGACGTCGAGGAGGTCTTCGCCCGGCTGCGTGCCCTGCTGCGCCGCACCAGCCCGGTCGGCGCTCTGACCGGCGTACCGAAGCCGCCGCCCGCCCCCGAGGGGCAGCTCGAGGCGGCCGGGCTGCGGATGGACGTGCAGGCCCGCCGCGCCTGGCGCCGGAACCGCGAGCTGGAGCTGACCCGCACCGAGTTCGAGCTCCTGGAGCTGCTGGTGCGCAACGCGGGCATCGTCCTCGACCACTCCACGATCTACGACCGGATCTGGGGCTACGACTTCGGTCCCGGCTCCAAGAACCTCGCCGTGTACGTCGGCTACCTGCGCCGCAAGCTCGACGAACCGGGCGCGCCCCAGCTGATCCACACGGTCCGCGGGGTGGGTTACGTGCTGCGGGAGGACTGAGTGGGCCGCCTCGGGCGACTGCTGTCCTCCCGGCGGCCCCGGCTGCTGTCCCTGCGCACCACCTTCGCGGTGTCCTTCGCCACGGTGACCGCCGCCGTCACCGTCCTGGTCGGGGTGCTGTCGTACAGCGCGGCGGCGCGGCTGGTCCGAGTGGACCAGGAGTCCGTGTTCGACGAGGTCGTGCAGGATCTGCGGGCCGAGGTGCGGCAGCACCGGATGGCGCCGGAGGACTTCTCCTCCTCGGAACCCGGTCACGACCTGGTACGCCCCGCCCGGACCGACGTGCAGGTACTCGGGCCGGACGGCGCGGTCGTCGACCCGGGGCGCCCGGGCCTGCCCGTGACCGGCGGCGACCGGGAGATCGCGACCGTCGTCCCGGCCGGTCGGGCGGTCGAGCACAAGGACGTCCACGTCGGCAGCGACGTCTACCGCGTCGCGACCGTGTCCCTCGGCGGCGGCCGGGGCGCGGTGCAGGTCGCGCAGGAGTTCAGCGACACCGAGGACCTGCTGCGGGCGCTCCAGCAGCGGACCCTGATCCTGATGGCCGCGGTGGTGGTCGGGGCGGGCCTGTTCGGCTGGTGGCTGGCCCGGCGCATCACCCGCCGCCTGGTGATCCTCACCTCGGCGGCCGAGGACGTGGCCCGCACCCGCCGGCTCGGCATCCAGGTGCCCGTCACCGGCTACGACGAGGTCGGCCGCCTCGGTCGCGCCTTCGACCGCATGCTCGGCCGCCTCGCCCAGTCCGAGGAGGACCAGCGGCGGCTCGTGCAGGACGCCGGGCACGAGCTGCGTACGCCGCTGACGTCGCTGCGTACGAACATCTCGCTGCTCCGCAGGATCGACGAGCTGCCCCCCGCCACCCGCGAAGAGCTGGTCGCGGACCTCGGTCAGGAGGCGCGTGAGCTCACCGACCTGGTCAACGAGCTGGTGGAGCTCGCGGCCGGGCAGTCCGACACCGAGCCGCCGCGGCGGGTCGACCTCGCCGACATCGCCGAGGACGTCGCCGGGCTCGCCCGCCGCCGCACCGGCCGTCAGATCCTGCTCCGGGCGAGCGGCGACACCACGACCGACGGACGGCCCGGCATGCTCACCCGCGCCCTGTCCAACCTGGTCGACAACGCGGCGAAGTTCGACCGTGACGGCACCGAGCCCATCGAGATCAACATCGCCGGTCCGGCCCGGCCGGGGACCGTCCGGGTCGAGGTCCTCGACCGCGGGCCCGGCGTCGCCGACGCCGACCTGGTCCGGGTCTTCGACCGCTTCTACCGGGCCGCCGACGCCCGCTCCCTGCCCGGCTCCGGCCTCGGCCTGTCCATCGTGCGGGAGGTGGCGCTCGCGCACGGGGGGACGCCGTTCGCGATCCGGCGGGACGGGGGTGGGGCGGTGATCGGGTTCACGGTCGGGGGCGGGCTGAGCGGGGTGGGGTGACGAGTCCGCCGTCGAGGGGCGGGGGCTTACCGCGGACCAATGTTGTGCACTTTCTTGACGGAGGTGACTTAAGCGCCTAACTTCACGGTGTCCTTCCTCCGCTCAAGGGAGACCGCGATGCCCTCGTCCCCCATCGCACCACCGCCCGCGCCCCCGTCCCCCGAACGCGCCCGCCAGCTCCGCCGGGTAGCCCTGTCCGGACTCCTCGGCACCGCCGTCGAGTTCTACGACTTCCTGGTCTACGGAACCGTCGCCGCCCTCGTCTTCGGCGAACTGTTCTTCCCGGGTGCCGACCCGGCCGTCGGCACGATCGCCGCCTTCGGCACCTTCGCCGCCGGCTATGTCGCCCGCCCGCTCGGCGGCATCCTCTTCGGTCACTTCGGCGACCGGCTCGGCCGCAAGTCGATGCTGCTGCTCACCATGGGCCTGATGGGCGGCGCGAGTTTCCTCGTCGGCCTGCTGCCCACGTACGACACCATCGGTGTCTGGGCGCCGGTCCTGCTGATCGCGCTGCGCGTGGTGCAGGGCATCGCCATCGGCGGTGAGTGGGGTGGCGCCACCCTGATGGTCGTCGAGCACGCGGGCGAGCGTCGGCGCGGACTGTGGTCCAGCTTCACGCAGTTGGGGGCCCCGCTCGGCTCCCTGCTGTCCACCGCCGTCGTCACGTTCGTCGTCGCCCTCCCCAAGGACGAGTTCGCGGCCTGGGGATGGCGCGTGCCGTTCCTGCTGAGCGTGGTGCTGCTCGGCGTCGGCCTCTTCGTCCGGCTCAAGGTCGTCGAGAGCCCGCTGTTCGCCGAGGTGAAGAAGGACCACGCCCAGTCACGGCTGCCGATCCTCGACGTACTGCGCCGCCCCCGCCCCCTGGTGCTGGCCTGCTGCGTCGGCATCGGCGCCTTCACCGCCCAGTCGCTGCTGACCAGTTACCTCATCGCGTACGCCACCGGCATCGGCTACGCCCGCCCGCAGGTGCTCACCGCGCTCACGGTCTCCGCCTGCGTCGCCCTGGTCGTGCTGCCCTGCGCGTCCGCGCTCTCCGACCGGATCGGCCGCCGCCCGGTCGTCCTCGCCGGAGCCGTCGCCTCGGCGGCGCTCGCCTTCCCGGTCCTCGCGCTGGTCGACTCGAAGTCGCCCGGACTGCTGATCCTCGCCGTCGTCCTCGGCCACGGCATCGCCCAGTCCACGATGTACGGCCCGCTGGGCGCCCTGCTCACCGAGATGTTCGGCACCAAGGTCCGCTACACCGGCGCCTCCCTCGGCTACCAGAGCGCCACCCTCATCGGCGCCGGGTTCTCCCCGATGATCGCCGGCAGCCTGGTGGCCGGGAACGGCGGCTCCAGCACCCCGGTGGCGCTGCTGCTGTGCGGCGGCGCGGCGATCACCGCCGTGACCGTCCTCTTCGTACGCGAGACCAGCCGGTCGTCCCTCATCGACTCCGCCGACACCCCTCCAGCCTCCGACGCCCCCCACACGCAGGAGATCTCCGCATGACGCCCCGCACCCGCACCCGCACCCGAACCCGCCCCCGTACCCGCACCGCCTGGGTCGCCGCCCTGCTGTTCGCCGCCACCGCCCTCCCCGCCTCGACGGCGGTCGCGGCGGACACGAGCCACATCGAGGGCCGGCTCCCCTCCGGCGCCACGTACCTGATGGACGTGCCCGCGGCCTGGAACGGCACCGTGCTCCTCTTCAGCCACGGGTACAACGACACCGGCCGGCCCAACCCCGCACAGGACGCCCCGGACGAGGCCACCAAGGCCCTCCTCCTCCAGCAGGGGTACGCACTCGTCGGCTCCTCGTACGCCACCACCGGCTGGGCGGTGACGGACGCGGTCCCCGACCAGATGGCCGCCCTCTCCGCCTTCACCGACCGCTTCGGCGCGGCCGGCCGCACGATCGCCTGGGGGCGGTCGTACGGCGGGCTCGTCACCACCGCGATCGCCGAGCGCCACCCCGACCGGATCGACGGCTCCCTGTCCATGTGCGGCCTCGTCCACGGTGGCATCGCCAACTGGAACAACACCCTCGACCCCGTCTTCGCCATCAAGACACTCCTCGCGCCCGGCTCCGACGTCCCCCTGGTGAACCTCGCGGACCAGACGGCCGCCACCGACGCGGCGAACACCCTGACGGCCGTGGTCGATTCGGCGCAGACGACGCCCGAAGGCCGGGCCCGCACAGCCCTGGCCGCCGCCCTGCACAACATCCCGGTCTGGAACCAGCCGACGCAGACCCGCCCCGCCGCGACCGACTGGGACGCCCAACAGGCCAACCAGTACGAGGCCGTCAAGGGTCTGCTGAAGATCGCAGCCTTCAACCGGCGGCAGGAGTCCGAATCCCGGGCCGGCGGCAACATGTCCTGGAACACCGGCGTCGACTACGCCGCGATGCTCGGCCGCTCCTCCGTCCGCAAGGAGGTCACCGAGCTGTACAAGAAGGCCGGCCTCTCCCTGCGCGCCGACCTCGCCACCCTCAACCGCGCCCCGCGCATCAGCGCCGACCCGGCCGCCGCCGCGTGGATGAGCCGGACCAGTTCCTTCACCGGGCGGCTGACGAAACCGCAGTTCGACATCCACACCACCGGCGACGCCCTGGTGCCCGTCCAGACCGAGAGCGCCCTGCGCCGCGCCGTCACCGCCGCCGGTTCGGCACCGCTGCTTCGACAGGCGTACGTCGAGAACGCCGGGCACTGCACCTTCAGCCCCGCCGAGCAGCTCGCCGCCCTGCACACCCTGGAGGACCGCGTCACCACCGGCGGCTGGCACGACACCGACCCCGGGTCCCTCAACACCAGGGCCGCCGCGGCCGACCCGACCTCCCCCGCCCGATACGTCGCCTACCGCCCCGCCCCGTATCCGCGGCCGTACGACCTTGCCCACCCGGCCGACCGCCGCTGACGCGGTACGACCGCCCGCCGCACCGCCGGCGGGCGGTCGTACCCTTGCCAGCGTGGAGGACGACGACATCCTGGACACCTCGGTCAGCGACCCTTCGGGCAGCCCGCAGCTTCGGCCGCAGTCGCTGATGCTGGCCTTCTTCGGCAACCACGTCCTCGAGGCGGGCGACCTGGGGGTCTACTCGGGCAGCATCATCGAGGTGCTCGGCCGCGTCGGCGTCGGCGAACAGGCCGTACGGTCCACCCTGACCCGCATGGTCAACCGGGGCCTGCTGCGGCGTCAGCGGGAGGGCCGCAGGATGTACTTCGGCCTGACCCCGCAGGCGACGCGCGTCCTGGAGGACGGCCGGATCCGTATCTGGCAGAAGGGCGCCGTCAACGACGACTGGGACGGAGCCTGGACGCTGCTGGGCTTCTCGTTCCCCGAGTCCTGGCAGCGGCAGCGCCACGATCTGCGCTCGCAGCTCGCGTGGTCCGGATTCGGCGCGCTGTACAGCGGGCTGTGGGTCGCCCCCGGGAGGGTCGACGTCGCGGGCGTCGTCGCGGACCTCGGGCTCGCCGCCCACGTCAAGATCTTCCACGCCCAGGCCGACGAGGCCACCGACATCGGGCTGATGATCCGTGACACCTGGGACCTGGAGAACATCGCCGCCCGCTACGTCTCCTTCGACAAGCGCTGGACGGCCCATCCGGACGCCGGGTCCGGAGGCGACCCGATCGCGACCCGGCTGCGGCTGGTCAGCGAGTGGCTCTGGACCATCCGCACGGACCCCCGGCTCCCGGCCCGCCACCTGCCCGCCGAATGGCCGGCCCGCCCCGCCCAGGAAACCTTCCGCCGCATCGCCGGACAGACCGAGGCACCCGCGGAACGGCTGGCCGGCGAACTGCTGGACACGGCACCGCTGCGGTAGCCGGCGGTCGGCTTGCCGCCGGCTCACCGTCAGCTCGCCCTCAGCTCGCCCTCAGCTCGTCCTCGGCTCGTCCTCAGTGGTAGCCGTGGACGACGGCGTGGCCCTTGCCGCGGCCGATCATCCACTTGTTCACCGGGGTCGTGATCAGGAAGGCGATCACGAACCCGCCGAGGAGGGTCGACCAGAACAGCCCGTCCGACAGCTGGGCATCCATCGAACCCGGGACGAGGGCGATGATGCCGTTGTCCACCAGCTCCATCACAGCGATGGAGACGGTGTCGGCGGCCAGCGCCACCTTGATCGCGGACTTGAGGTCCAGACCGGCCCCGCGTACCGCGAACAGGGTGAAGGAGTACCCGAACAGGAACGCCAGGACGATCGCCGCGACCATGGTGGACACGTTGCCCCAGCCGAGGGCGGTACCGATGGCCATACCGAGGATCTCGCCGATCGCGCACCCGGTCAGGCAGTGCAGCGTCGCCTTCATGGCCATGGCCCAGGAGGCACCCGCGTGCCCCGCGTGCGAGGCGTGACCGCCGTGACCGGCGTGGGAGTCCTGCTCGTGCTGCTCGTGCGGGGTGTCGGTGTGGTGATCGCTGTGGCTCATGAATCAGCTCCGTTCCCGTCGGGTTGCCTGATCTCGTCACCCGGGTCCCGGTGATCCGGGGGATTGCGGGTCAGGCCCTGCCGGTCAGCTCGTAGCCGGCCTCGTCGACGACCTCGGCGATCACCGCGTCGTCCGGCTCGGCGGCGCTCGTGACGGTGACCCGGCCGGTGTCGAGGTCTACATCGACCTCGGTCACGCCGTCCAGTGCACCGATGACCTTGGTGAGCGTGGCCTTGCAGTGGCCGCAGGTCATACCGGAGACGGCGTACGTCGTGGTGGCGCCTTCCGTGGCCGTCGCGGTCGCCGTGGCCGTAGCTGTGGCCTGGCCTGCGGCGCCGGTCGAGCAGTTGCCGTCCGTGGAGCAGCAAGACGAAGACATGGGTTCCTCCTGGTCGATGCGGTCACAGCCATGTGCGTGTGCGGATACGGGGTAGGGGTACCCGTACACGACTCACTGTATACCCCAGGTGGGTATATCTGGCAATCAATTCCAGGCTCGGTAACTTATACCCCTTGGGGGTATCTGAAGTGCACGGGGGTCCCCTTCCTTCCGATGCGCGCGAGTCGTTACGGCCTGTCGGCCCGCGGACCGTACTGGCCGAGGAACATGTCGACGCCGCCGGTGATCAGGCGGTCGGTGCCGCCGTCATCGCCGCGGCGAGCGCCTTGATCGCCCTCGTCCTCGTACCGCACACCAAGCCGCAGGCAACCGGCGGCCCGCACGTGCACTGAACGCGCGGACGCGATCGGAGAACGTGATCGGAGGGAGAGGGAAGGGAGAGGGGGAGGGACCGGCGCGGACACCGGCCCCTCCCCGTCCACTTCCTCCGACCGTCAGTTCTTGCCGAGGAGCTTGTTCATCTCGGTGATCTCGGCGGTCTGCCCGGTCACGATGTCGCCGGCCATGGACATGGCGGGACCGTACTTGCCCTTGCTCTTCTCGGTGCCGGCCATCTCGACGGCGCCCTTGTGGTGGTCGATCATCATGGTCAGGAACATGGTGTCGAAGTCCGCGCCGGACGCCTTCTCCAGCTTGCCCATGTCAGCGGGGTCCATCATCCCGGCCATCCCGGATCCGCCCGAGTGGTCCATGCCGGGCATCGACTCCATGCTGTCGCCGGACGTCGGAACGTCCTCGCCCCAGGACGTCAGCCAGCCGCTCATGGTCTTGATCTCCGGGTCCTGTGCCTTCTCGACGCGCGCGGCGAGGTCCTTCACCTTGGGGGAGGAGGCCCGGCCGTCGGCGAGCTTCGCCATCTCCAGGGCCTGCTGGTGGTGGGGGATCATGCCCTGCGCGAAGGACACGTCCTGGGCGTTGTGCGCACCGGCCGCGGCATCGGCCCCGGCGCTCGCGGACGTGTCGCTGCCCGCGCTGCCGGTGCTCTCGCTGTCACTGCCGCTGTCACTGCCGCAGGCGGCGAGGACGAGGGCGGCGGTGACGGTGGCGGCCGTGATGATGGCGCGGCGGGTCAGGGTACGGGTGTTGCGCATGCGGAAACTCCTGTGCTGCTGTGCGAAAAGGGATGTGGACATGCCGAGGTACACCGCGTCGCCGTACCGGTGACGTGGTGCCGCGTGGTGTCTAGATCCGCAGCAGTTGGAGTTCCGCCAGAGACGGTGGCGCCCGTGCGCTGTCCGGGGCTTTGGGCGTGTACGCGCAGACGGTGTCGCCCCGTTCGGGGACGGCCACCGGGTCGGGAAGCGGGGCGGGCAGGACCGGCGCACCGCGTACGGCGGCCGCCGCGCAGGTCGGATCGGCGTGCTGGACGTGTCCTCCGCCGCAGCCCCCGGAGCACTCGCCGTGAGCGCTGACCGAGACCGACGTCATGCGCTGCGTGTCGGCGGCCCGTTCATGGCCCATGCCGCCCGGGGCCATGGCGTGCATGGCCAGCAGCCCCGCCAGCAACCCGAGCATGAGCAGCGCACGCCACGGCCGCACGGGCGGTGGCGCGAGGTGCTGCTCAGGGCTCTTCATCGGGATCATCCTAGGCGGAGCCCGCGACACGGGCTCGTCGAAGCTGTCCGTGTGGGTACGGGCGCGGAGGCGCTCGCGTTCACCGTGATCGAGCCGACCCTGCGCACACGACGAGGGCGGGACCCGAAAGCCCCGCCCGCACACCATGAACTGCCAGGCTCACGGCCAGACAAGGCAGTACGGCTGATGCCCCGCCTCATGCAACCGATGGCTGAAGTCCTGCCACTCGTGCAGCAGTTGGTACACGTTGAACGCGTCCCGTGGTCCACCCCGGTCCGGCACCGTCGACCAGATGAACGCCGCCGCGCCGACCGCTTCCTCGCCGATGCCGCGCAGCGGGTCGACGACCGTCATGGGGAGCTTGACCACCGCGTAGTCGGGGTGGAGGACGACGAGTTCCAGCGGGGGCACCCTGTTGAGGGGGACGCCTTCGATGCCCGTGAGGACCATCGCCGCCATCGTCTCCGGCTTGATCTTGGTGAACATGCCGTTCATCCCGAGCTCGTCGCCGCCGAGTTCCTCGGGGCGCATCGAGATCGGGACGCGGGCCGCGGTCGCGCCGTCGGGCGCGCCGAAATACTTGTACGTCACCCCCACCCGACCACCATTCCTGCTCCCCGCCCTGAGCTGTTCGACCCGTCGGTCGGTCAGCTCTGACTCGTTCGGTCCACCCGGTACAACGTGCCCCTGACGTGGTTCGTTCGATTCCTCCGCCTCGCGTCGGTGCCTTCCCCGCCGGGCACGTCGAGGACCCAGGTCGTCAGTCCCCTCGCCCAGTCCGCCACCGCGATGCATATCTCCACCCGACTGCTGTTCTAGGACGCGTGGCCCCCGCCGCGCAACCCGATCATCGTGTCAGTGACCTCCCCCACGGCCGCCTGACGAAACGTGCGTTGAAACACCTGTCCGCAGGATCTTCGCAGCCCCTGAACAAGCTTCCGTACACCTATACGTACGCCGGGGCCATGTGAGCTGTGTGTATCCATGGCCAGTTTCGCAGATCGTCGGGGACGGGCGGCTGCCCCGCGGTCGGGTGTGCCCCCTGGCCTACCCTGAGGAGGTCACTGACAACCGGAGTCCAAGAAGTCGGGGAAGGTCGGAGAAGTCGCGGGTCATGAGCGAATATCCCTATGCATACGACGCGCCTGCCTCGCAGGCCCTGTTCGACCGAGCGGCCGACGTCACGCCGGGCGGCGTGAACTCCCCGGTGCGTGCCTTCCGTGCCGTGGGCGGAACGCCCCGGTTCATGGTGTCCGGCACCGGCCCGTATCTGACGGACGCGGACGGCCGGGAGTACGTCGACCTGGTCTGCTCCTGGGGGCCCATGATCCTCGGGCACTCGCACCCCGAGGTCATCGCCGCCGTCCAGGACGCCGTCTCCCGCGGGACCTCTTTCGGTACCCCCGGTGAGGGCGAGGTCGCGCTCGCCGAGGAGATGGTCGACCGGATCGACCCCCTGGAGCAGGTGCGGCTGGTGTCCAGCGGCACCGAGGCCACCATGTCGGCCATCCGGCTCGCCCGCGGCTTCACCCGGCGCTCCAAGGTGATCAAGTTCGCCGGGTGCTACCACGGTCACGTCGACTCCCTGCTCGCGGCGGCGGGCAGTGGCGTGGCGACCTTCGCGCTCCCCGACACCCGCGGCGTCACGGGCGCCCAGGCCGGCGACACCATCGTCCTTCCGTACAACGACCTCGACGCCGTGCACGCCGCCTTCCGCGCCCACCCCGGCGAGATCGCCTGCCTGATCACCGAGGCCTCCCCGGGCAACATGGGCGTCGTACCGCCGCTGCCCGGCTTCAACCAGGGGCTGAAGGACGCGTGTGCCGAAAACGGCGCGCTCTACGTCTCCGACGAGGTCATGACCGGTTTCCGGACCAGCCGGAGCGGGTGGTACGGCATCGACGGGGTGCGGCCCGACCTGATGACCTTCGGCAAGGTCATGGGAGGCGGGTTCCCGGCGGCGGCCTTCGGCGGTCGCGCCGACGTCATGGAGCACCTCGCCCCGGCCGGCCCGGTCTACCAGGCCGGCACCCTCTCCGGGAACCCGATCGCCACCGCCGCCGGCCTCGCCCAGCTGCGGCTCCTCGACGACGCGGCGTACGACAAGGTCGGCTCCGTGTCGACGCGGATCCAGGCGTTGGTCTCGGACGCGCTCGCCAAGGAAGGCGTCGCGCACACCGTGCAGAACGCCTCCAACATGTTCTCCGTCTTCTTCACGGACCGCCCGGTCCGCGACTACGAGGACGCCAAGGCGCAGGAGTCGTACCGCTTCACCGCCTTCTTCCACTCGATGCTGGCGAACGGTGTCTATCTGCCGCCGTCGTCCTTCGAGTCCTGGTTCGTGTCCACGGCCCACGACGAGCGGGCCATCCAGCGGATCGCCGACGCCCTTCCGGCGGCGGCCCGAGCGGCTGCGGAGGCCACCGCGTGAGCGAGAACGGCAACAGCAAGAACGGCGCCGACGGCAGCGAGTTCACCGTCGTCCACGTCATGCGGCACGGCGAGGTCGCCAACCCCGACGGTGTCCTCTACGGCCGTCTCGCGGGCTACCACCT
Organism: Streptomyces sp. NPDC005263; assembly: GCF_042872365.1. Lineage (NCBI taxonomy): Bacteria > Bacillati > Actinomycetota > Actinomycetes > Kitasatosporales > Streptomycetaceae > Streptomyces > Streptomyces sp. NPDC005263. The sequence goes on from NZ_JBIAKJ010000003.1 coordinate 50,747, forward strand.
CTCCGAGCTCGGCCGGCAGATGGCCGACCGGGTCGCCGAGCACCTCGCCGCCCGCGATGTCACCTATGTCTGTGCCTCCCCGCTGGAGCGGGCGCAGGAGACGGCGACGCCGATCGCCAAGGCGCACGGGCTGGACCTCGCCACCGACGAGCGGCTCATCGAGGCCGAGAACGTCTTCCAGGGCAAGACGTTCGGGGTCGGCGACGGGGCGCTGCGGCGGCCGGAGAACTGGAAGCACCTGGTCAACCCGCTCCGGCCGTCGTGGGGTGAGCCGTACGTCGACCAGGTGGTGCGCATGATGGGCGCGCTGAACGCCGCGAAGGACCAGGCGCGGGGGCATGAGGCGGTGCTCGTCAGTCACCAGTTGCCGATCTGGATCGTGCGGTCGTACGTGGAGAAGCGGCGGCTGTGGCACGACCCGCGCAAGCGGCAGTGCACGCTGGCCTCGCTGACGTCCTTCACCTACCGGGGTGACAAGATCGTCTCTGTCGGTTACTCCGAGCCCGCCCGCGACCTCGTCCCCACCCACCTCCTCGCCGGCGCCAAGCCGACCAAGGGCAAGGGCAAGGGCAACAGCAAGGCCTTCGGGGCGTGAGCACGGGGCGTGCCTGACGTGGGGGACGTCACACGAGGCCCGCTCGCTGCTAGGCCCCTTCCGTGGGCATCTGTTACGAAAACCGTAAGAATCTGAGGAACCTCCCCGTTCGTCGCCGCCTCTGACTGGGTGACCACCAGAGAACGTGACGAACGGGGACGCCATGCGCACGCTCACCCGCAGGGGAGCACTCGGACTCGGGGCCGGTGCCGCGGCCGCCGCCGGACTCGCCGGCTGCGGCAGCCTCACCGCCTCAGACAAATCCAGTCACCCCGGCGGTTCCAAGAGTGGTCGCCCCAGTGGCAGCCCCAAGCCCAGCGCCCGCCCCATCGGCGACGGCTCCACCTCGTTCACCGGCAAGCAGCCCCACCAGCCAGGGAAACCCGAACCGTTGGAGCCGGGCCAGGCTCCGCCGCAGTTCGTCATCTTCTCCTGGGACGGCGCCGGCGAGGTCGGCAACGGGCTCTTCCCCCGCTTCCTGGACCTCGCCAAGGAACACGGCGCGAGCATGACCTTCTTCCTGTCGGGGCTCTACCTGCTCCCCGAGTCGAAGAAACGTCTCTACGACCCGCCGAACAACCGGCGCGGCGCCTCCGACATCGGCTACCTCGCCGACGACCACGTCAAGGCGACACTGACGAACGTCCGCCGCGCCTGGCTCGAGGGTCACGAGATAGGCACCCACTTCAACGGGCACTTCTGCTCCGGCTCCGGCACGGTCGGCAACTGGTCGCCCCAGCAGTGGCGCAGTGAGATAGACCAGGCGAAGGGCTTCGTCAAGGAATGGCGGACCAACACCGGCTGGAGCGACCTGCCCGCGCTGCCCTTCGACTACGACAAGGAACTCGTCGGCGCCCGCACGCCCTGTCTGCTCGGCCAGGGCAACCTGCTGCCCACCGCGCGCGAGCTCGGCTGGCGCTACGACGCCTCGTCGCCGGGCGGGCGTCAGACGTGGCCGCAGAAGAAGCAGGGGATCTGGGACCTGCCGTTGCAGCAGATACCTTTCCCCGGACACAGCTTCGAAGTGCTCTCCATGGACTACAACATGCTGGCGAACCAGTCGATCAACTCGACGAAGGCTCCCCCGTCCAACTACCCGGGCTGGCGGCAGCAGGCGTCCCAGGCGTACATCCAGGGATTCAAGCGGGCATACGAGACAAATAGGGCGCCTTTCTTCGTCGGCAACCACTTCGAGCAGTGGAACGGCGGCATCTACATGGACGCCGTCGAGGCGGCGTTCAAGCACATCGCGCGCGAGAAGGAGAAGGGCGGGGACGTACGCCTGGTCTCCTTCCGGCAGTTCGTGGACTGGATGGACGTGCAGAAGCCCGAGGTGCTCACCAAGCTCCGTTCGCTCGATGTCGGCCAGGAACCCGCCGGTGGCTGGAAGGAGTTCCTGAAGAAGACGCCCGCGGCCGGCTCCACGGCCTCCGGGAAAGCCGCCTGAAATGCGGGTTTCCGCCCGCAAGGGGGGTGGGCAAGATCCCCAGAACGGGCATGCGAAACTTTTCACATGAGTGCCGCCCACCGCGCCCCCCTGCGCACCGACGACTCGTCCACCGCGCAGCGCACCAACCGCACCCGTAGCCGCGCCGTCCTGCTCACCGCCGGTGCCGCGGCCGTCGCGCTGACCCTCTCGGCGTGCGGCTCGGGCGGCACCTCGGGCGGTGGCGGCGACACCAACTTCGTCACCGGGGCCAACGGCGTCTCCACCGCCGCGAAGGGTGAGCGGGCCGACCTCCCCGACCTGTCCGGCGAGACCGTGGACGGCGGGCAGCTGGACGTCGCCGACTACAAGGGCAAGGTCGTCGTCCTCAATGTGTGGGGCTCCTGGTGCCCGCCCTGCCGTGCCGAGGCGAAGAACTTCGAGACCGTCTACAAGGACGTCAAGGACCAGGGCGTCCAGTTCGTCGGCATCAACACCCGCGACGCCAAGGTCAGTCTGGCCAGGGCCTTCGAGAAGGAGTTCGGCGTCAGCTACCCGAGTCTCTACGACCCGACGGGCAAGCTGATGCTCCGCTTCAAGAAGGGCACCCTCAACCCGCAGGCCATCCCCTCGACGCTGATCATCGACCGACAGGGGAAGATCGCCGCGCGGACGCTGCAGGCGCTCAGCGAGGAGAAGCTGCGGGCCATGCTCAAGCCGGTCCTCGCGGAGAAGTGACGTGACCGTAGCGTCCACGCTCGCCGCCACGGGTTACAACGGCACGGTGCTCAACGGCGCCCTGCTGGTGGCCCTGCCCGTCGCGCTGCTCGGCGGCCTCGTCTCCTTCTTCTCCCCGTGCGTCCTGCCCCTCGTCCCCGGCTACCTCTCCTACGTCACCGGCGTCGCCGGGACCGACCTGGCTCAGGCGCGGCGCGGGCGGATGGTGGCCGGTGCCTCGCTGTTCGTCCTCGGCTTCACCGCCGTGTTCGTCTCCAGCGGAGCCCTCTTCGGGTACTTCGGCGACACGCTCCAGCAGCACAAGGACGTCACGTCCAAGGTGCTGGGCGTGTTCATGATCCTCATGGGTGTCTTCTTCATGGGCCTGATGCCCTGGATGACCCAGCGCGAGTTCCGCTTCCACCAGCGGCCCTCGACCGGTCTGGTCGGCGCCCCCCTGGTCGGCGCGCTGTTCGGCATCGGCTGGACGCCGTGCATCGGCCCGACCCTCTCCTCCGTACTGATCCTCTCCCAGGACCAGGGCAGCGCGGGCCGCGGCGCCATACTGACCGTCGCCTACTGCCTCGGCCTCGGCGTACCGTTCGTGCTGGCCGCGGTCGCCTTCCGCAAGGCGCTCGGCGCCTTCGGCTGGGTCAAGCGCCACTACGTCTGGGTCATGCGGATCGGCGGCGGCATGATGATCGCGACCGGGCTGCTGCTGCTGACCGGCGCGTGGGACAGCATCGTGCAGCAGATGCAGACCTGGTCCAACGGCTTCACTGTGGGGATCTGAACGATGAGCGCGACTCCCGAGACCGCCTCCGACACCGCCACCGAGCGGGCGGACGACAAGGACCTGGGCGCGGCCGGCTCCCAGCTGTCCACCGCCCCCCAGGAGGACGCCCTCAACCTGCCCACCCTGGGCGTCCTCGGCTGGGCCCGCTGGTTCTGGCGACAGCTCACCTCCATGCGGGTCGCGCTGCTGCTGCTCCTGCTGCTGTCGCTCGGCGCGATCCCCGGCTCCCTGATCCCGCAGAGCGGGACCGACGAGACGAAGGTCGCCGACTTCCAGCAGAAGCACTCCGTCCTCGGCCCGATCTACGACAAGCTCGGCCTCTTCCACGTCTACAGCTCGGTGTGGTTCTCGGCGATCTACATCCTGCTGTTCATCTCCCTCATCGGCTGCATCGTGCCCCGCAGCTGGCAGTTCGTGGGCCAGCTGCGCGGCCGCCCGCCGGGCGCTCCCCGGCGTCTGACCCGGCTGCCCGCCTACACGACCTGGCGCACCGAGGCCGAGCCCGAACAGATCCGTGAAGCCGCGCTCACCCTGCTGAAGAAGCGCCGTTTCCGCGCGCACACCGCCGGTGACGCGGTCGCCGCCGAGAAGGGCTACCTGCGGGAGTTCGGCAACCTCGCCTTCCACATCGCGCTGGTCGTGATGCTGGTCGCCTTCGCCTGGGGCCAGCTCTTCAAGTCCGAGGGCAACAAGCTGATCGTCGAGGGCGACGGCGGCTTCTCCAACACCCTCACCCAGTACGACGACTTCAAGTCCGGGACCCTGTTCACCCAGGACGACCTGGACCCCTTCAGCTTCAACCTCGACAAGTTCACCGGCACCTACGAGACGTCCGGTCCGAACCGGGGCACCCCGCGCACCTACCAGGCGACCGTGGACTACAGCGTCGGCGCCTACGGAAAGGCCAAGAAGACCACCATCAAGGTCAACGAGCCGCTGCGGGTGGGCGACTCGAAGGTCTACCTCACCGCCCACGGCTACGCGCCCGTCATCACCGTGCGCGACGGCAAGGGCGACGTCGTCTTCAATGACGCCGTACCGCTGCTGCCGCTCGACTCCAACGTCACCTCCACCGGTGCGATCAAGGTCATGGACGGCTACCGCGACCCCGACGGGAAGAAGGACCAGCTCGGCTTCCAGGCCGCCTTCCTGCCGACCTACGGCGGCGGTACCTCGGTGGTCTCACAGTTCCCGGCGCTGATGAACCCGGTGCTGAACCTGGCGGCGTACCACGGCGACCTCGGCGTCGACGCGGGCATCCCGCAGAGCGTGTACCAGCTCGACAAGACCAACATGAAGGGGTTCAAGGACTCCAAGGGCCAGCAGTTGCGGAAGAACCTGCGGCCCGGCCAGACCATGCAACTCCCGAACGGCGCCGGCTCGGTCACCTTCGAGAAGGGGATCAAGGAGTGGGCGAACTTCCAGGTCACCCGGCAGCCCGGGGCGGGCTGGGCGCTCGGCGGTGCCGTGGTCGCCATCTTCGGTCTCGCCGCCTCCCTGTTCATCCAGCGCCGCCGCGTGTGGGTACGCGCTACGCGCAGTGCTGACGGGGTGACGGTCATTGAAATGGCGGGCCTCGGCCGCAGCGAGTCCGCGAAGGTGCCCCAGGAACTCGGCGACCTCGCCGGGATCCTGTACGACCAGGCACCGGGCGCCCCCGACCCACAAGACCCGTCGGACTCCGACGGGGCCTTTGACCCCTCCGACGACACCCGCACCCCCCACACCCCCGACTCCGACGTCGTACCTGCCGAAGGGGCTGAGACGAAATGACTCTCGCCGCCGCTACCGATCTGGCCGCCGCAACCAACGAAAACCTCGCGAACCTCAGCAACACGCTGATCTACTCCTCGATGGCCGTCTACACGCTGGCCTTCTTCGCGTACATCACCGAATGGATCTTCGGCAGCCGCAGCAAGATCGGCCGCACCGCGGCGGCGCTCACCAGCGGTGCCGGTGCCGGTGGCGGGGCGAAGGCGCCCGAGGTGACGGTGAAGAACGCCGGCGGGACCGCCGTACTGGAGCGGCCCAAGGTCGTCGTACGGGCCGCGGCCGGGGCGCGGGACGTGCCGGACGGGCCCGGGGCGCACGGCGGGAACGAGCAGGGCGACCTCTACGGGCGTATCGCCATCTCGCTCACCGTGCTCGCGTTCCTCATCGAGCTCGGCGGTGTGCTCGCCCGGGCCCTGTCGGTGCAGCGGGCGCCGTGGGGCAACATGTACGAGTTCAACATCACCTTCTCCACCGTGGCCGTCGGGGTGTACCTGGCGCTGCTCGCGCTGCGGAAGAACGTGCGCTGGCTCGGGCTGTTCCTGATCACGACGGTCCTGCTCGATCTCGGCATCGCCGTCACCGTCTTGTACACCGCCAGCGACCAGCTGGTTCCCGCCCTCCACTCGTACTGGCTGTACATCCACGTCTCGACCGCGATCCTGTGCGGCGCGGTCTTCTACGTGGGCGCCGTCACCACGATCCTGTACCTGTTCAAGGACTCGTACGAGAACAAGCTCGCCAACGGCGGCAAGCCCGGCACCTTCGCCACGTCCTTCCTGGAGCGGCTGCCGTCCTCCGCGTCCCTGGACAAGTTCTCCTACCGCGTCAACGCGGCCGTCTTCCCGCTGTGGACGTTCACGATCATCGCGGGCGCGATCTGGGCGGGCGACGCCTGGGGCCGCTACTGGGGCTGGGACCCCAAGGAGACCTGGGCGTTCATCACCTGGGTCGCCTACGCCTGCTACCTGCACGCCCGCGCCACGGCCGGCTGGAAGGGCCGCAAGGCCGCCTACCTGGCCCTGATCGCGTTCGCTTGCTGGCTGTTCAACTACTACGGCGTGAACATCTTCGTCGGCGGCATGCACTCGTACGCGGGCGTGTAGCTCCGGCAACTCGCCTGCCATGAAGGCCGGTTCCCTGTGATGTGGTTCACGGGGGACCGGCCTTCGTCGTCCGGAACGGGCAAGGGGGGCGTGGACGCGGCCGCGGAGGCCGCCCGAGCGGGACGCGGCGCGGGCTGCCCCTGGGCCGGCGCCTGAAGCGCCTCCCCGCCGCCCGCGGGAAGGCCCGGGTCCTCGCGCGGGTTCCCGGCGTGCACGTCCGCATATCCGCGTCGCCGTCACGGCCCCGTGGTCCGCAGCGGCGTCCGGAACGCCGTCAGGGCCCTTGACTGTGCGGTAGCCGGGCCGGGCCGGTGGGCTCCGCCGGTGGTACAGGGGCGCGCAGGGGGCGCACTGAATTAAGGAATGCAACGGTTCTCAGTCGCAAAATCGCATGTACGCGGTCAGGGTCCCGTAGAGGTTCCTGGGTGCCCGCCGAAGCCTCGGTGACCGACAAGTTCGGAGGAATTGTGAACATCAATTCCGGCCACGGCGCCGTGGCTCTGGATCGCGCCACCAAGGGTGCCGCCGGGCCGCCGCTCCGTCGTGCGCGCCCGTTCGCCGGGGGCGGCAGGACACACAAGTCGTGGCCAAAGCTTGTCTGCTGATGGCCGGACAGGTCTGACGGTTGGTCATTGCGAGATAAGTCACAAATTTCAAATCGGCCACAGGGCTTCCACTTCTCGCCAGTCTATTGAACTCTTGACAGAGTGAATGAGGGGGAGTTGTGAAGATCGATGTGCGCGTCTTGCGCACGTTCAGGCAGGGGGCCTGAACCGGTCGTCGAGCCGGCGGTGAATTAACGGGCCGCCTACTGCAACCCGACGGGGGGTGGCAGCAAAGGATCCGGTCCGTACCGCAAACCCATGCACCAGTCGGCGCCGCGGACGCCTGCCCGGATCAGGGCGGTGACCGCACCTCAGGGGCGCCGTTCGTCGGCCCACATTTGCCGCGGGCCGGCTCCAGGAGGGGATCCACCATGAACATCTGCGTTCTCGGGCAGGGCTATGTCGGCCTGCCCCTGGCAATGCGGGCAGCCGAGGCGGGGCACGCCGTGGTCGGTTACGAGCCCGACACCGGCCGTTGTGACCGACTGCTGTCCGGTTCGTCCTACGTTGAGGACATCGACTCCGACCGCCTGCAGTCCGCGCTGCGCTCCGGCGCCTACGCGCCCACATCGGATCCGAAGCGTCTCAAGGGCTTCGACATCGCGGTCATCACGGTGCCGACGCCGTTGACCGACCGCGCCCCGGACCTGAGCTGTGTGAGGGAAGCGGCCCGCGTGCTGGCCGTGCACCTCGAACCCGGGGCCACGGTGGTCCTGGAGTCGACCACTCACCCCGGTACCACCCGGGATGTGCTCATCCCCCTGCTTGAGGAGGGGTCCGGCCTGACGGCCGGCCGCGACTTCCACGTCGGGTTCAGCCCGGAGCGCATCGACCCGGGCAATACCGCGTGGAGGCTGGAGAACACTCCCAAGATCGTCTCCGGGCTGACAGAAACGTGCCTGCAGCGGGTGAAGGCCTTCTACGACACGGTCACCGAGGTCACCGTCTCGGCCTCCGGGCTGGAGGAGGCGGAGCTGGCCAAGGTGTTTGAGAACACCTTCCGGCACGTCAACATAGCGCTGGTCAACGAGCTTTCCCGGATGGCGCACACCCTCGGCGTGGATGTGTGGCACACCCTGAACCTCGCGGAGACCAAGCCGTTCGGCTTCACCAAGTTCCTGCCTGGACCCGGTGTCGGCGGGCACTGCCTGCCCATCGACCCGGTCTACCTCAGCCACCACGTCAAGGCCCGGCACGGGCAGACCTTCCGGCTCATCGAGCTCGCCCAGGACATCAACGACAGCCAGCCCGACTACGTCGTGCGCCGCCTGCAGGACGCTCTGAACCGGCGCTTCCGCCGCAGCGTGCACGGCGCTCGCATCCTCGCGCTCGGAGCCGCCTACAAGCCAGGCACCGCGGACGCCCGTCAGTCGCCGGCTGTCCAGGTCATCGACCGGCTGCGTGAGATGGGCGCGGACGTCACCGTGGTGGACCCCTACCTCTCGGGAGGCGGCTGCCGGGACATCCCCTTCGCCGCCGCGGCCGACGGCATGAGCGTTGCCGACTTCGACGCCGTAGTAGTGCTCACACCCCACGCCGAGTTCGACCTCACGCAGGTCGCCGCCGAGGCGGCCTTCGTGCTGGACACGCGGGGCGTCGTGCCGGGCGGCCCGTGCGTCGAGCGGCTGTAGGACGCGGACGCCAAGCCTCCTGGGCACATCACATGCCGAGTGACCGCACAAAGCCGTGTGGCCCGGTCGGCCAACCAACCACCACAGAAGTCAAGCAAAGCCGATCCACAGAGGGGAAACCATGGGTTACGACGACGGTGCACTGGCCAGGACCGGAGTGGGCGCGCTCACGCTCTTCGGGGCGAGCGTCACACTGAACTGGATACTGGCCGTAGCGGTGACGCTCGTCCTGGCTGGGGCCTTTACCTACCGGGCCGTCACCCGTCAGCAGCGAGGGCGTTCCTGACATGTCCGAGCAGCACCGCACGTCAAAGCGGGGCGTGCATGCTCCGTGGCAGACCTGGGTGTGTGTGGCCGCCTCCGTGGCGGCCGCCGCCTGGACACTCATTTACCACATCTACTGGAGTACCCAGCCCTGGGGAGCCGCCCTGGTCTTCTACGCCGCCATTACGGCAGTTCTGATCTACTCGCTGGCTGCGGTGGTGAAGGGCAGAAGCTTCACCCACCTGCCGGAGTACGAGGGTCGCGTGCTGGCCATCGTTCCCGCCTACAACGAACCGCCCGACGCGCTGTACAAGACAGTCTGGGCGCTCATCAACCAAGTACGTCCGCCCGATGCCATCCACGTCGTCGACGACGGTTCCAAGGTTCCGGTGGTTCCGTTCGAGCACCCTCTCGTGACCTGGCATCGCCAGGACAACGCAGGGAAACGTGAAGCCCAGGCAAACGTGCTGCGCACGGTCGATCCCTCGACCTATGACCTCATCATGACCGTCGACTCCGACTCGATCGTGCACGGCATGGGTCTGGCGCACTGCTTGAAGGCCATGTCCGACCCCCGGATTCAGGCGTGCACCGGGCTGACTCTGGTCTCCAACTACGCGCACAACTTGTTGACGCGAGTGATCGACCTCGAGATTGTCACCTGGTGCCTGGTCACACGAATGGCCCGCTCTCAGGTCGGGGCAGTCGCCCCCACTTCCGGCATTCTCGCCGTGTACCGCAAGGAGTTGGTCCTGGACAACCTGGACGACTACGTCAGCTCCGGAACGGCGGGAGACGACAGGCGTCTGACTCATTACGCACTACAGCGTGGCCAGGTGGTGGCGGTCAACGAGGCGTGGGTCTACAGCAAGATGCCCACGGACCTGAACGAGTTGTTCACGCAACGAGTCCGATGGTTCAAGTCGTACTGGCGCTACGTCGGGTGGGAACTGACGAATTTCTCCGCAGCTCCCCTGTTCTTTCGACTCTACGGCCTGGTTGTCACAGCGACGTTGCCCATCCTGTACGTCTGGGTTCTGTTCGTCGTGCCCTACCACACCGATGGCAAGATGCTGTTCGTCCAGGGGCTCGGATACTGGCTCATCATGACCTACGCCCAAACAGGCATGTATGCAGCTCTGCGGCCGGAGCTGTCGACCCGTCAGAAGCTGATCGCCTGGCTCTTCCTCACACCCCTGGTGACGGTGCTCAATCTGCTCGTCGTCCGCCCTGCCATGTACTGGGCCCTCACTCAAGCCCGCACCACACACTGGGGCACCCGCAAAGTCTCTCTCTCAGCTCCCGTCGCAGACGGCAGCTGACAAGGCCGGGAGGTGCCCCGGTCGGCGGTTGGCCGGCTCCTCTTTCCGGTCCCGTCAGTCGACCGTGATCGAGTCCAGCTTTTCCCGCAGGTACACATGCGAGTCGACCGGCGGATACGCGACCCGTCCCACCGGCGCCGGGACTGACTCCACACGCGTGCCCGGCGTGCACTCGCCGAAGTAGACCAGGGACATCAGCTCCTCGGCGGGCGCGTCGGGCGGTGGGGGAAGGACCCGGTGGCGTCCGGACCGCCAGCGGTCGCCGGTCCAACGGGCCAGCAGGTCACCGACGTTGACGGTGAACGCGTCCGGGTCGTAGGGCGCGTCCTCCCAGCCGCCCTCGTCGGTGTACACCTGAAGGCCGCCCTTGCCGGCCTGCCGGTCGAGGATCGTCACCGTCCCGAAGTCGGTGTGCGGGCCGATGCGGAACTGGCCCGGCTGCGGGGTGCCGACGACCTCGGTGCCCGGGTACCAGTTGATGTTGAAGCCGTACGTCGGATGGTCCATGTGCCGGGAGAAGAAGTCCGGTTCGAGGCCGAGCGCCTCGCCGAGGAGGGACAGCAGTTCCTTCTCCAGTTCGGCCATCCGCGCCAGGTACTCCTCGCAGAGCACTCGCAGCTGGGGCACCTGGGAGGGCCAGACGTTCGGCGCGTACCACTCGGCGTTGACGACTGGGTCGTCGAACGGCTCGTGCGTCGCGAACGTCAGCGACTCCTTCAGGTCCGGCGGGGTCTCGGTGCCCTCCGCGTACCCGTTGGCCTCCGCACCCGGCCCCAGCCAGCCGCGCCCGCCGACCTTCGCCGCGTACGGCTGCTTGGCCTCGGCGGGCAGCCGGAAGAACGTCCGCGCGGCCTCCCGGATCCCGGAGCGCAGGGCCGGGTCCACGCCGTGCCCGGTGACCAGCAGGAACCCGGCGGTCTGAAGGGCCTCGTCGACGGTCCGGGCGATGCCGGCGCGGACGTCCGGGTCACCGCTCAGCCAGGGCTTCAAGTCGATCGTGGGAATGCGGGGCTCACTCACCGATGTCCTCGTTCCACAGTGCCGGATGGTTCTTGATGAAGTCGCGCATCATGGCGACGCACTCGGGATCGTCGAGCAGGACGATCTCCACGCCTGCCTCCGCCAGCCAGTCGTGCCCGCCGTTAAAGGTGGCCGCCTCGCCGATCACGACCCGCGAGATCCCGAACTGGCGGACCAGTCCGGAGCAGTACCAGCACGGCGAGAGGGTCGTCACCATCGTCGTACCGCGGTACGACCGCTGCCGTCCCGCCGCCCGGAAGGCGGCCGTCTCCGCGTGCATGGACGGGTCGTCGTCCTGGACGCGCCGGTTGTGGCCGCGGCCGAGGGGCGTGCCGTCGGGGGAGTAGAGGGCGGCGCCGATCGGGATGCCGCCCTCGGCGAGCCCGGCGCGGGCCTCCTCGACGGCGGTGGCGAGCCAGATGCGTGCCGTCGCCTGATCCATGGGGTCCATACGTTCACTCTCCTGTGGCCGAAACACGAGGGCAACGTGCGGAAAGTACTCTCCCGGCATCCCGTAGCCGGACGAACTGTCCGCGACCCGCAGTCGGACGAACTGTCCGCGACGCGCAGTAGGACGAACTGTCAGCGCCCTGGAGGTGCCCGTGCCCGCACTCACCCTCCGTGAAGTCCTGGCCCTCGACCCGGTACGGGCCGCCGCGCCCGAGCTCCTGGCCGGAGAGGCCGCCCTGGACCGCCCCGTGCGCTGGGTCCACTCCAGCGAGGTCTACGAGGGCGCCAACTTCCTCGACGGCGGCGAGCTGCTGCTGACCAACGGCTTCGGGCTGACGGACGCCGACGACGAGGTCCGCCGCCGCTATGTGCGCGAGCTGGCGGCCCGGGGCGCGGCGGGGCTCGCGGTGGAGGTGGGCCGCGCCCTGCCGGACATGCCGGCCGAGGTGACCGACGAGGCCCGCCGGCTGGGTATGCCGCTGCTGTCCCTGCACCGGGTCGTGCCCTTCGTGCGGATCACGGAGGCCGCGAACCGGGCGATCGTGGCGCGGGGCCTGTCGGGCCGTTCCGTGGTCCGCCCCTGGGGCGGCGACCACACGGCCGCCCTGCTGGCGGACCTGGCGGACCGCGCGGCCCTGAACCAGCCCGAGGTCGAGGCCCGGTCCGCCCTCGCGGGCTTCCACCCCGGCCCGGGTGCCCGCTTGCTCGGCGTGTCCCTGCATTGCGCGCGGGATGTGAGCACGGTGGATCGTGCGGTACGGCTGTTGGGCGGGGCGAGCGCCCTGCGGGCGGCGTTTCCGGGCGACGTGCTGGCGTTGCTGTCGTTGCCGGGCCACGGCACCCGCCCCGGCGACCCGGTCCGCGCCGTCCAGGACGCCTTCCGCGCCGTCGCGGCTCCCGGGCTCACCGTCGCGGTGGGCCATGCCGTCACCTCCGACGGTGGCTGGCTGCGCTGGAGCGACACGCTCCGAGCCGCCCGTACGACGTTGGAGCTGGCGCTGACCGTCCCGGCCGCCGAACCCGGCGTACCCGACGGCCCGTTGGTGACATCCTCCCGGGCCCTGGCCCTGGAGCGGGAGCTGACCCGGGGCGGGGTGGACGCCAACCGGGAGCGTCTGGCGGGGCTGGTCCAGCACGCGCTGGGCCCGCTGCTGGCCTGGGAGGCGACCCGCCCCAGCGACCTCGTCCGCACCCTGGAGGTCCACCTCCGTAACGGCTGCTCCCCGACCCGCACGGCCGCCCTCCTGCACATCGGCCGCCAGTCCCTCTACCAGCGACTGGAACGCATCGAGTCCCTTCTGGGCCTGGAGATCGACGACCCGGACCTGCTGGGCGAGCTGCTGGCGGCGGCCTGTGCGCACCGGGTGGTGCGGGGGACGGGCGCGACGGGCCGGGGCGGACTGCGGACCGTCGCCTGACTCGCTCAGCGCAGCGTGACCCGGCTGGTCCCGTTGTACGGCGCCATACACAGCACCGTCTTCGGGGTGCGCAGGACGTCGTCCTCGGTGAACAGCTTGCGCGCCCCGTCGAAGGACACGTCGTCACCCGCGACCAGGGAGACGCGGTCGTAGAGCTCGCGGGACGCTTCGGACAGGGGCTCGCCGAACTCGCCGTCCTCTCCCCACACGTCCCACAACAGGGTCTCCACCTTGTTCAGGGCGGCCAGGTCGAGCCGGACGTTGCCGGCGACGAACCGCTCCCCGAACATGGGCCCCTGCTCCGGCGGATGGAGCCCGAAGGTCCTCGGGTCCGCCCCGCCCTCACGGACGGCCCGCCACGCCTGGCCCGCGACGAGGAAGCGGTCGCGCGGAACGTCCATGGGGTCGAAGTCCGCGTTCCAGTGCCGGGTGATGCCCGGGTCGGCGAGCTGGGCGTCGGCGAGCAGCCAGCCGCGTTCCGTGTCCCAGTACTCGGTGACCACATGGTCACCGTGGAAGCCGTCCGTGCCGAAGTAGTCGGCGAAGCCGGACCGCAGCCGGGCCGGGACGCCCACATGGCGCAGGAACGAGCAGTGCAGCAGCGTGAAGTCGCGGCACACCCCGACGAACCGGTCCTCGACCGCCCGCCGCCGGGTCAGCGGGGCGTCGTCGCGTGCCACGAGGATCCGCAGGATGTCGTCGGTGTACCGGGTCTCGGCGTCGTTGTGGAGGCGGTCGGTGGGAATGGCGTACCCGAGGAGCTCGCCTTCCAGGCGGTGGATGAGCAGATCCCGGACCGTGCGGGCGAGTCCGGCGGGATCACGCGGCAGGCCGGTGTACCGGTGGGCCAGGTCTCCCGGGTCGGAGAACGGGCTCTGGGCGGCGTAGAAGTCGAGCGACACGGCAGGCCTCCACGAAGGTGTCATCGGCCGTATGTTCGAATAGGGCCGGTGCCCCTCACCGTGTCAAAATCCCCCCGCACATGTCCAGAGCCGGGAACCGGTGCCGTGCCGGCCGTGATCACGTGGGTGATGGGCCCGGCCCCTCCGCTGCCGATCCTGTCGTCGTCCCGGTCGCGCTGAGGTAGTCGTACAGCGCGCCCGCCCCTTCGAGCATCGCGCGGGTGCGGGCCGTCAGCGCCGCCCCGCGCGCGCTGACAGCCGCCCGCAGCGCCTCGCTGCTGCCCTCCTGGCGCAGTCCCTCCAGTCGAAAGCCCCGAGTTCCGAGAGCGGTTCCCCGGCGTCGAGCCGCCCGCCACCGTGCTCGGGGGCCGGTTCGAGGGCGTGGTGACGGCGCTGATGCGGCGGTACGCCGACCGGATCGAGGACACCGAGTACCGGGAACGGACCGAGAAGCAGGCGCTGGTGAAGGCGGGCTGCGGGGCGTGCGGGGGCAGCCGGCTGCGGCCTGAGAGCCGGGCGGTCACCGTGCACGGCCTCACGATCGTCGCGGCGGCGAGTCTCCCGCTCGACGAACTCGCGCTCTGGCTGGGCGGGTTGAAGGAGCGGGTCACCCCCGACGAGTGGCTGTTCGTGGAGCCCGTCGTCGCCGACCTGACCGAGCGGGTACGGCGCCTGGTCGACGTCGGCCTCGGCTACCTCCCGCTCGGCCAGCCCGCACCCACCCTCTCCGGCGGCGAGGCCCAACGCCTCAAGCTGGCCAAGGAGTTGGGCCGCAAGCCCGGCGCCCGCACCCTCTACCTCCTCGACGAACCGACCACCGGCCTGCACGCCGCCGACACCGCCCGCCTCCTCGACGTACTCCAACGCCTCGTCGACGCGGGCCACTCCGTCGTCACCATCGAGCACAACCTGGACGTGATGCGCGCCTCCGACTGGCTGATCGACCTGGGCCCCGGCGGTGGCAACAGCGGCGGCACGGTGGTCGCGGCGGGGGCACCCGGGGAGGTGGCGAAGAACGAGGCGTCACGGACGGGGGGATTCCTGTAGGCGAGCCCGACCCTCGGTCCCCGGCGGTGCGGGGCGGCCCTCACTGCCGCTCCAGCACCGCGTAGTCCGCGAAGCTGCGGCGGTAGCGCAGGTGGCGGGTCTCCTGGGTGTGCCGGCGCTGCCACTCCTCGACCGCGGCCGGGGCCTGGCAGGGGCCCGACCCCGCCCCGCACTCCGCCTCCTCGCCGGAGACGCAGTACGCCTCGTACTCCGGCTGCGCCGAGGGGTCCTGCACGATCGAGTACGGCACGTACCGGAAGATCCGGCGCCCGGCGGCCGGGGTGCCTCCGTGGTCCCGGCCCTGGTGCTGACGCAGCAGCACGTTCGCGTCCGTCTCCGCGCTGCCGTCGAAGGCGGCCCGTGCCTCGTCCCGGCGGGTCGCCAACTCCTCGCAACTCCCGCAGCCGGGGACCGGTACGGGCGGACGGGACACGTCAGCCACCTCGCGCGGCGCCCCCAGGCCCTCCCGGAAGCGGTCGTTGAGCGCCTTCACTCCCGCACTCAGCCGTTCATCCTGCGTCGCCGTCCGGATCCGCGACGGGTCAGCCTGCCACTCCCGGCCGCCGCCGACGGGGCGCAGCATCGCGTACGGGCCCACCCTGTCCTGGTACTCGCCCACTTTCCCGGCCTGCGGGTCATAGACGAGCGTTCCCGGTTCCAACCGCTCAGGCATGTGCAACTCTCGGCACCTTTCGTAACTCTGGGTGTATCGAGCGTCGCCCACGGGAACGGTCCGTATCAATGCCTGGCGCGTGCGAGTGGCTCTTTGACACGGAGGGGGACGCGGTGACGCGGCGCAATGCGGAGGGGGCGTCCGGGGTGACGAGCGCCGACCTGTTCGGCGAGGTGCTCCGGCATTTCCGCGAGAAGGCCCTGCTCACGCAGGACGGGCTGGCCAAGGAGATCCCCTGCGACCGCTCGCACGTGGCCCGGGTGGAGGCGGGGACGCGGGTACCGCAGGACACGTTCGCGAAGAAGTGCGACGAAGTGCTGGGTACGGGTGGGGTGTTGGCGCGGTTGTGGGGGAAGGTGGACTGGTATCCGCAGGTGGAGCATCCGGACTGGTTCCGGCGGCGGGCCGAGATGGATGAGGTGGCCGTTGCCCTGCGGGAGTATCAAGAGCGGGTCATTCCCGGGCTGTTGCAGACGGAGGACTACGCGCGGGCCCTGTTCTCGCGACTTGTGCGCGGCGACCAGTTGGAGGAACGCGTTCGGGCTCGACTGAGCCGACAGCGGCGCTTCCTGGCCGACGGTGGCCCGTTCTACACGGTCGTCCTGGACGAGAGTTGTCTGCGCAACGTGGTGGGTGGCGGGGCCGTCATGCGAGACCAGTGCGCGCATTTGCTCAGCGTGGGGCAGCTCCCCCACATCCATATCCAGGTGGCCCCGGCCGACCGCATCGGACTGGAGCGTCCCAGCGGCTCCATGTCGTTGATCAAACTGCCCGACGGGCATGAGTGGGTCTACTCGGAATCGCTTGACCGTGGCCATTTCAACGGCGATCCGGCCGTCTACGCCCGGCACAGCCAGACCTATGATGTGCTCAGGGCGGACTCTCCGTCAGCCCCCGAGTCCGCCGCGCTGATCGGCGACGCGATGGAGAGGTACGAGCATCATGAACAGCCACGATCTCAGCGCCGCGACCTGGACCAAGAGCAGCCACAGCGACGCCAACGGCGGCAACTGCATCGAAGTCGCCCCAGGATTCCCCACCGTCGTCCCCGTCCGCGACAGCAAGAACCCTGACGGCGCCGTCCTCCTGGTCTCCCGTTCCGCCTGGGCCGCCTTCACCTCCGCTCTGCGCTAGGTCGTGTTGCGAAAGTCCCGCCTGCCGAGCGACGTCTGGCACGCACTCTCGCCGCACCGGGCGAAACCCCACGTACAACCAGTACGAGGGCTTCCGCCCGGCACGCCGAGAGCACGCTCCCCCACTCTCGGCTGCGCTCGAGCGGGAGGGGCCCCCACGACGCCGCTCGGCCCGCCCTCCGGGCGGACGACGGGACTTTCGCAACACGCCCTAGCCGTTACGCCCTGGACCCCAGCCGCCCCCGCAACGCCGCGTACAGTCCCGCGCTCACCGCGAAACCGACCAGCGGGGTGCTGTCCCCGAAGGACGGCCAGTGCTCGGGTACGTAGCCGACGTACTTCTCCTGGTTGGAGAAGAGCGGGACGGACACCGCCACGCCGATCAACAGGGCGGTGACACCGGGCCAGTTGGTGAAGGTGCGGTCACCGAGGCGGGACGCGAGCACCTCGTCGCTCGTCGTACGGCCCTGGAGCAGGCGCTCGACCAGGACGACGCCGAGCCACGGGCCCACCCAGTAGGCGATGACCAGCAGGAACGCCTCGTACGCCGAGCCCGCGTCCGAGAGGGACGCCCATGCCGCCGCCGTACCGGCGACTCCGGACAACACGACCAGCGTGCCGCGGCCCAGCCACGGCGGGAGCTTCAGGCCGAGGGAGGTGAGCGAGATGGCGGAGGAGTAGACGTTCAGGGCGTTCGCGGAGACCGCGCCGAGGATGATGGCGAGCAGCACCAGGTCGCCCAGCCAGCCGGGGAGATGACCGGTGAAGGCAGCGGTGGGGGTGGCGTCCTTCGGGGCCACGATCGTCGCGGAGGCCGCGCCGATGACGGCCACCACGGCGACCGACACGAACAGGCCGACCGCCGGGTAGAGGACCGTCTTGAACTTGCTCGCCGTACGCGGCAGATAGCGCGAGTAGTCCGTGGCGTACGGGTTCCAGCCCGCCGCGTACCCCCAGGCCGCGCTGAACGCCAGCAGGAAGCCGCCGATGCCGCCGCCCGCGCCGCCGCCGCCCAGGTGGGCGTCCTTGAAGGTCCACACCCCGGCCGCCAGGAAGATCACCGCGAGCGCCGGGAACGCGTACTTCTCGAAGACGTGCACGAAATTGTGGCCGATGAAGCCGATCAGGATCTCCGCCGCCACCACGAGCAGCAGCGAGGGCAGCGGACGCAGTCCCGTCAGCGTGTTCAACGCGAAGGCCGCGCTGACGCTGTTGACGGCGAACCAGCCCACGCCCGCGACCACCGCGTTGACACCGGACGGCAGCACGTTGCCCCGGTGGCCGAAGGAGAAGCGGCCGATCACCATCTGCGGCACCCCGAACCGGGGCCCGTCCAGGGAGAGCACGCCCTGGGCGATCGCCCCGACCGCGGTGCCGAGGAGGATGGCGGCGGTCGCCTGCCAGAAGCTCAGACCGAAGAAGAGGACCGAGATCACGCCGATGTAGACCGTCGCGAACTCGATGTTGGGAGACGCCCAGGTCCACAGGAGCTGGAGCGGGGAGCCGTGGCGTTCGGCGTCGGGGATCGGGTCCGAGCCCGCCGTCTCGACGGCGATGACCTTGTCACCGTATGCGGGAGCGAGGGTGCCGGCGGAGTCGGCCGGAGCAGTCGTCATGCGAGGTAAGTGTCCGCTCCGGACGTGTTCCGGCCCAGGGGCGCATTGTCCGCTTCGAGAGGCTCGTCGGCGTACAACCTGTAGGGACCGGCCGCGGTCTCGTCAGTCGCCCTTGGGGTCGTCGCCGGGGCGCTTCCGGCCGTCGTCCCCGTTGTCCCCGTGGTCCCCGTTGTTGTCGGGTTGGTCCCTCAGGGATTTGAGGAACTCCGGGTTGTCGTCGGGCGCCACCCACTGCCGCCCGCCGCCCCGGCTCCACGGCGAACCGGCGGAACCCGTGAGGCCCGTGTAGCCACCCGCGCCGGCCGGGTGCCGCTTCTTGCCCGCGATCAGCCAGGAGATCGAGCCCGCCAGCGGGAACACCAGCACGAGGATCGCCCACAGCGGCTTGGGCATGTGGCGGACGTCCTCGTCCTTCGTGCTGATGCAGTCGATGAACGCGTACACGCTCAGCGCCAGTGGCACGAGGAACATCAGTACCCGGAGCATGGGGCCTCTCGGTTGAACGGTCGTCGGGGCCAGTAGCACGGACCCCAGGTACCGGGCCAGCCTAGTCGCTCGGGGATACTTGACCCCATGGCTTACGACGATCTTCGTTCCCTGCTCAGGGCCCTGGAACGCGAGGGCGACCTCAAGCGGATCAAGGCGGAGGTGGATCCGTACCTGGAGGTCGGGGAGATCGTCGACCGGGTGCAGAAGTCCGGCGGCCCCGCGCTGCTCTTCGAGAACGTGAAGGGCTCCGACATGCCCCTCGCGATGAACGTCTTCGGGACCGACCGGCGGCTGCTGAAGGCGCTCGGCCTGAAGTCGTACGGCGAGATCTCGGAGAAGATCGGCGGATTGCTGCGGCCCGAGCTGCCGCAGGGGTTCATCGGTGTGCGGGAGGCCTTCGGGAAGCTCGGCGCGATGACGCACGTACCGCCGAAGAAGGTGAAGTCCCAGGACGCACCGGTGCAGGAGGTCGTGCTCCAGGGCGACGACGTCGACCTCGACCGGCTGCCCGCGCTGTTCACCTGGCCGAAGGACGGCGGCTCCTTCTTCAACCTGGGGCTCACCCACACCAAGGACCCGGAGAGCGGGATCCGCAACCTCGGGCTCTACCGCCTCCAGCGGCACGACAAGCGCACCATCGGCATGCACTGGCAGATCCACAAGGACAGCCGCAACCACTACCAGGTGGCGGCGAGGCGGGGCGAACGCCTGCCGGTCGCGATCGCCTTCGGATGCCCGCCGGCCGTGACGTACGCCTCCACCGCCCCGCTCCCCGGGGACATCGACGAGTACCTCTTCGCCGGGTTCCTCGCCGGCAAGCGGATCGAGATGGTCGACTGCAAGACCGTCCCCCTCCAGGTGCCCGCGCAGGCGGAGGTCGTGATCGAGGGCTGGCTGGAGCCCGGCGAGATGCTGCCCGAGGGCCCCTTCGGCGACCACACCGGCTTCTACACCCCGCAGGAACCCTTCCCCGCGCTGAAGATCGACTGCGTGACGATGCGGAAGCGGCCGCTGCTCCAGTCGATCGTCGTGGGCCGCCCGCCCACGGAGGACGGCCCGCTCGGCCGCGCCACGGAACGGTTCTTCCTGCCGCTCCTCAAGATCATCATCCCGGACATCGTGGACTACCACCTGCCCGAGGCGGGCGGCTTCCACAACTGCGCGATCGTCTCGATCGACAAGAAGTACCCGAAGCACGCCCAGAAGGTGATGCACGCCGTCTGGGGCGCCCACATGATGTCCCTGACCAAACTGATCGTGGTCGTCGACGCGGACTGTGACGTCCACGACCTGCACGAGGTCGCGTGGCGGGCGCTCGGCAACACCGACTACGCCCGTGACCTGTCCCTCGTCGAGGGCCCCGTCGACCATCTCGACCACGCCTCCTACCAGCAGTTCTGGGGAGGCAAGGCGGGCATCGACGCGACCAGGAAATGGCCCGAGGAGGGCTACACCCGTGACGGCGGCTGGCCCGACATGGTGGAGTCTGACCCGGAGACGGCGGCGAAGGTCGACCGCCGCTGGAAGGAGTACGGCCTGTGAGCAGCGCGTCAGCCGCTCTTCCGCAACCGGGGCGCACCAAGGCGTTCCTGCGCCTGGTGATGATCGAGCACTCGGTCTTCGCCCTGCCCTTCGCGTACATCGCCGCACTGACGGCCATGTTCCAGTGGGACAAGAACATCCACTGGGGCCGCCTGCTGCTGGTCACCGTCTGCATGGTGGGCCTGCGCACCTTCGCGATGGCGGTCAACCGGATCATCGACCGCGAGATCGACGCGAGGAATCCGCGTACGGCGCACCGTGAACTCGTGACCGGTGCGATGTCGGTCCGCCACGCCTGGACGGGCGCGCTGATCGCGCTGGTGGTCTTCCTGGGCTCGGCGGCCCTGCTGAACCCGCTGTGTCTGGCCCTCGCCCCCATCGCGGTGATCCCGATGGTGGTGTATCCGTACGGCAAGCGGTTCACGAACTTCCCGCAGGCCATCCTCGGTCTCGCGCAGGCCATGGGCCCGGTCGGCGGCTGGCTCGCCGTCACCGGCGAGTGGTCCTGGGACGCGGTGATCCTGGGCCTGGCCGTCGGCATCTGGATCGGCGGCTTCGACCTGATCTACGCCTGCCAGGACGTGGAGACCGACCGGGAGATCGGCGTGCTGTCGGTCCCGGCCCGCTTCGGCATCCCGGCGGCCGTCTGGGGGGCGCGGGTCTGCCACGCGCTCACCACGGCGTTGTTCGTCTGGTACGCGGTGGCGACGGACGCGGGCACCTTCTTCTGGCTGGGCCTGATGATCGTGGCCGGCGCCTTCGTCTACGAGCACTCGATCGTGCGCCCGCATGACCTGTCCCGGCTGAACAGGGCGTTCTTCAGCGTCAACGGCTTCATCGGCATCGCCCTGTTCGGGTGCGCGCTGCTGGATCTGCTGGTGCGTGGTCTGACGGTGTGAGCGGCGGTGGCCGGCCCGCCGTCGGCAGCCCCGACAGCGCGGGCCCCAAGCCCATGGCGGCCGGTCACCGGACCACGTGACACCGAGGCAATACATCCCATGACCGTGATCGTAGGGGAGAGGCGCCTGCGGCCGCCACGGTCAGTGGATTGAATAACCGCAGGTGGTGCGGTCGCATATATAAATTTCTGCCGCAGGTATGGACAGTGGTGCCCGGTGGCTCTTAAATCCATCCCATGTCCGGAACCTACTGTTCCGCAGGGACAGCCATAGACGCGTGACGGCGGGTGGCTGCCGTGACTCCGAACCGACACCACGGCCCGCGGGCCGGGATGGCCACGCACCATGACTGAACCGATCAGCAACCACCGGCCCCGCCCGAGCCGTTCCGGCCGCGCGGCCACCGTCGACACCCGCGCTGTCGCGGCGCCCGCCTCCCACCTCTTACTCGCCGGAATCCGCGGCGAGCGTTTCATTCGCCGGCACGGCTGACACTTCGCCGACACGGCTGACACGTCGTGCAGCGGGCGCCGGCCTGAGCGCGCCGCCGACCGAGGCCGCACGTCCGGCCCGCGCGCCCGCCACAGCCATGGGACGTCGGCCGCTGCCTACGAGGTGTCACGGCCGTCACTGCCTCGCGAGCCCACTGTCCGTTCCCCTCCCCGCACGGCCCGACAAGGAGACGCAGCAATGGGCAGTTCGACCACGCTCGGCGTGCCGAAGACGCTCCGTGCGCCGACGACGGTCCGGGTGCCGAAGGTGAGCATGCGGCGCCGGGCCCGGCGCAGTGTCACCCGGCACTGGACGCTCTACCTACTGCTGATGGTGCCGCTGGTCCACCTGGCGATCTTCAAGTACGTCCCCATGACCAACGCGGTCATCGCCTTCAAGGACTACAACATCATCAGGGGCGTCTGGGGAAGCGACTGGGTGGGCCTGCGCAACTTCCAGCAGATCTTCGGCAACCCGGTCTTCTGGCAGCTGGTGAAGAACACCTTCCTGCTGTCGTTCTACGCGGTGATCGCGGGCTTCCCGGTGCCGGTCGTCCTGGCGCTGGCGCTGAACGAGATCCGTCAGGGGATCTTCAAGCGGACCGTCCAGATGGTGACGTACGCGCCGTACTTCATCTCCACCGTGGTCGTCGTCTCGATGACGATCATGATCCTGTCTCCCCAGACAGGTCTGATCAGCCATGTCACCGGCTTCCTCGGCGTCGGCAGGACGGACCTGCTGGCGGACGCGGACTACTTCCGGCACATCTACGTCTGGTCGGACATCTGGCAGACCGCGGGGTACTCGGCGGTGATCTACCTGGCCACCCTCTCAGGTGTCGATCCGTCGCTGTATGAGGCGGCACGCGTCGACGGCGCCACCCGACTGCAGAAGATCTGGCACGTCGACCTGCCGAGCATCAGGCCGACCGCGGTGATCATCCTCGTCCTCGCCGTCGGCAACATCATGACCATCGGCTTCGAGAAGGCCTACCTGCTGCAGAACCCGATGAACCTCAGCGCCTCGGAGATCATCGCCACCTACGTCTACAAGACCGGCCTGCTCAACGCCGACTTCAGCCAGGCGACCGCCATCGGACTGCTCAACTCGGTGGTCAATCTGGCCCTGCTGGTCTGCGTGAACTTCGTCGCCAAACGACTCACCGGGAGCGGGGTATGGTCATGAGCCGGTCACAGATCACAGCGGTTGCCGGCCCGGAGAACGAGGACCGCCCGCGCCGGCCCGGCATCCACCGGGGCCGCCGCTCCACGCGTCCGCTCCCGCTCCAAGGGCCGGGACGGCAGCGGCACATCCAGGAGACCCGGACCGACCGGATGTTCCTGTTCTGCACCTACCTGCTGCTGTGCACGTTTCTGGCCGTCGTTCTGCTTCCGCTGCTGAACATCGTCGCCAGTTCGCTCAGCGACCCGATAGCCGTCTCGTCCGGCCGGGTGCTGTTCTGGCCGGTCGATTTCTCCCTGCGCGGCTACGAAGTCGCCCTGAGCGACCCGCAGATCGTCACCGGATTCCTCAACTCGCTCTTCTACACGGGGGCCGGCACGTTCGTCAGCGTCGTCCTCACGATCGCCCTGGCCTACCCCCTGTCCCGCAAGACCCTGTTCGGGCGCGGCCCGGTCATGGGGGTGGTGATCTTCACCATGCTGTTCTCCGGAGGCCTGATCCCCACCTATCTGGTGGTCCAGGCACTCGGGATGATCAACACTCCGTGGGCGCTGATCGTCCCGCAGGCTATCGGCGTCTGGCAGGTCGTCATCGCCAGCACCTACTTCCGCACCATGATCCCCGACGAGTTGTACGAGGCCGCCCAGCTCGACGGATGCGGGGATCTGCGCTTCCTGTGGAAGGTCGCCCTGCCCCTGGCCAAACCGATGATCGCCGTGGTGGCGCTGATGTACGCCATCACCCAGTGGAACTCCTACTTCGACGCCCTGCTCTACCTCAAGGACGCCGACCTCTACCCGATCCAGCTGGTGCTGCGGAACATCCTCATCCTCAACACCACCTCCGGCGGCATGACGGACGCCTCCCAGATGCTGGAACGCCAGCAACTCGCCGACCTGCTCAAGTACTCCCTGATCGTCATCGCGAGCGTGCCCGTCCTGCTCATCTATCCCTTCGTCGCCCGGTACTTCACCAAGGGGATCATGATCGGCGCGATCAAGGGCTGAGCAGTCCGCGCCTCCCCGCGCACGCCTCACGCCTCCCCGCGCACGCCTCACACCTCCCCGTCCTCCCCGTCCTCCCTGCGCTCGCCTCACTCCCGCTTGTCATCCGCTCGTGACCAGAAGGGTTCCTCCCCCCATGCCTCGTTCACCTCTCCTCACCAGAGCGGCGGTCGCCGGGACGCTGCTCGGCACCCTGTCGGCCTGTACCGGTGGTTCGTCCGGTAACACCGACGCTTCCGAGCCGCTCCCCACGATCACCGGGAACCCGCCGGTCACCCTCAGCGTCTTCGCTCCTCAGGCCGCTGACCAGAACCTCAAGACCAACCAGTTCACCCAGCTGATCAAGCGGAAGTTCAACATCACCATCAACTGGCAGACGACCACCCAGGACGGTGGCGCGGCCAAGGAGAAGCGCCAGATCTCGCTGGCCAGCGGTGACCTGCCCGACGTGTACCTGCTGATTCCGTGGGTGGACCAGTTCAGCCAGACGGAGCTCCTCAAGCTCTCCGGCCAGGGCGTCGTCCAGCCGCTGAACAAGGTGATCGACCAGTACGGCCCCAACATCAAGAAGGCGTTCGCCCAAGTCCCCGCGTACAAGCGGATGGCCACCGCACCCGACGGCAAGGTCTACGGAATGCCTCAGTGGGTGGACTGCTACCACTGCTCGTATCCGTCCAAGCTGTGGATGAACAGCGCGTGGCTGAAGAAGCTGGGGCTGAAGCCGCCGACGACCACGGACGAGTTCCGCGACGTCCTGAAAGCCTTCAAGACGAAGGACCCCAACGGCAACGGCAAGGCCGACGAGGTCCCGCTGAGCGGGGACACCGGCGACACGATCATCCCGTACCTGATGAACGCGTTCATCGACACGCCGAACGGCAACTTCACCCCCGCCACCAACCCCACCCTGGTCCTGAACCACGGCAAGGCCGACATACAGGCGGACAAGGGGGGCTGGCGCGAGGGCCTGCGGTATATCAAGTCGCTCTACGACGAGGGTCTGATCGACAGCAGTGTCTTCACCCAGAACGCGGACGCCCTGCTGAAGCTGGGCGACCACGCGGGCGGGGTGGTCCTGGGCTCGGCGACGGTGATGCACCCCAGCATCTTTGTCACCCAGGGACAGAAGGACGGCCGCGACCAGCAGTACGACGCGCTGCCTCCGCTGACCGGCCCGCAGGGCAAGAGCTACGCGACGTACGCCTCGCCGTCGGTTCCCGGAGCGACCTTCGTCGTCACCACCAAGGCCTCACCGAACCAGCAGATCGCGGCGATCAAGATACTGAACTACATCTTCAGCCAGGAGGGTGAGCTCAACGGCATGTTCGGCCCGAAGGGCTGGGTCAAGCCGGGCCCCGGCGACGTCGCACTCGACGAGAGCCTGACGACGCAGTACAAACGAGTCGACTCTCCGCCTCCCAACGGCAACTGGGACGCGCTGGCGCAGTACAACAACACCGCGCAGTTCCGCAACACGCAGGCGGTGGCCAAGGACCCCAAGTCGCCCGACGGATACGAGCGGCGGCTCTTCGACGCCACCAAGCTCTACGAGCCCCACGCGGACAAGGCCGAGACGTTCCCGTACGGGGAGGCGTGGATCGATCCGACGCAGGCGAGTGAACTCGCCACGCTCCAGACGAACATCGGCACCTTCGTACAGCAGAGCGCCGTGCAGTTCATCACCGGGAAGAAGTCCCTCGACTCGGACTGGGACTCGTACCTCAAGAACCTCGACCAGCTCGGGCTGAAGCGCTTCCTGCAGATCTACCAGCAGGCATACGACAAGACGCACTGATCTCACCCCTGATCTCACCACTGACTCACCAAGGACAGGAAAGCGATGCACTCCGCACACCCCCCGGCGGGCGGCCCGGCCTCGTCCACGGCGGCCCTGGTCGCGCTGCCCGACCGCGGGATCCATGACACCGCTCCCGCCGACGAGTGGACCGACGGTTTCCTCACCGGCAACGGCGAGTACGGGGCGGTGGTGTACGGGGACCCGGCACTGGAAAAGGTCGTCTTCAACCACCACCGCCTCGTCCTGCCGAACGGCACCCGCGATCTCACCCCTCCGGTCCTCGCCGACCGGTTGGAAGCGGTGCGGGACAAGGCGCTGGCCGGGGACTACGCCGGAGCGAGCCGGGACTTCGCCGCCGGGTGGGAGCTGCGCTGGACCCAGACGTACCACCCCGCGTACGAACTGCGGATCGCCACCACGGAGGACCCCGCGGCCGACCGGTACGACCGGCCCAACCGGCACGACCGCTACACGCGGGTCACCGACTTCCGCACGGGTGAGGTCACCTCCGCCTGGACGGACGGGCACGGCGCCTGGTCCCGGCGGGTCTTCGTCTCGCGCGCCGACCGGGTCGTCGTCCACGAACTGCTGCCGGCCCCGGGCCGTACCGTCGACGTCACCCTGGGCGTGCACACCGCGCTCGACGACACCGCGACCGACCACGGCGGGGGCGACAGCCTGCACACCCGCATGACCTTCACCACCCTGGCCGACGCCGCGGAGGGCTCCGGATGGCTGAACCTGCGCGGCACCTACCCCGAGGGACTGGGCGCCCACGGCTACGAGGGCGTCACCCGCGTCGTGCCGACCGGCGGCACCCTCGCCGTCCGCGGCTCGGCCATCGTCGTCACCGGGGCGGCCAGGCTCACCCTCCTGACCCGGCTGGACAGGTACGAGACGCCGACCGCCTGGGACGCCAGGCCCCTGCACGCGGGCCTGGCCACCCTGGAAGCCGACTACGGGGTACTGCTCGCCCGGCACACGCGGATCCACTCGGAGCTGTACGACCGCTCCCGCCTCGACCTGAACGTCCCCGAGGCCGACCGCCGACTGTCCACCACCGAGCTGATCGCCCGTCAGAACGCCGACCGCGACGTCATCGACCCCGCGCTCCTGGAGCGGCTCTACGACTCCGGCCGTTACCTCTTCCTCAGCTCCAGCGGCATCCTGCCGCCCCGCCTGACCGGCATCTGGACGGGCGCGTGGACCGCCGCCTGGGCCGGTGACTTCACCACCGACGCCAACGTCAACCTCCAGGTCGCCGGCGGCAACATCCTCGACCTCACCGAGGCCATGGAGGGCTACGCCGACCTGATCCTCGGTCAACTGGACCACTGGCGCACCAACGCCAGGAACCTCTACGGCGCCCGCGGCTTCCTCGCCCCCTCCCGTACCGACGGCGAGTACGGCCACATGCTGCACTTCAACGGCGGCGACTTCCCCGGCCACTGCTGGACCGGGGGCGCCGACTGGCTGCTCCTCCCGCTCCTGGAGTACTACGAGGTCACCGGCGACCAGGTGTTCCTGCGGGACAGGCTCGGCCCCGCGCTGATGGAACTGGCCCTGTTCTACGAGGACTTCCTCACCCGCACGGACACCCACGGCAAGGCGGTCTTCGTGCCGTCCTTCTCCATGGAGAACGCCCCGGGCAGCACGGGCGAGCCCCTGTCCGTCAACGCCACCGGCGACATCACGGCCGGCCGGCACGCCCTCCGGGCCGCCGTCGACGCCGCGGGCGTCCTCGGCGTCGAACAGGGCAGCGGTGAGGGCGTCGAACGCTGGACGGCGCTGCTCGACAGGATCCCCGACCACCGGATCAACGAGGACGGCGCGCTCGCCGAATGGTCCTGGCCCGGCCTGACCGACCACTACGACCACCGCCACATCCAGCACCTGTACGCGGTCTGGCCCCTGGACGAGGTCAACCCGGAGGACCGTCCCGACCTCGTGGCACCGGCACTCAAGGCGCTCGAACTGCGTGGCGACCAGAACCTCTCCGCCCACGGCAGCCTCCATCGCGCCCTGGCCGCCGCCCGGCTCAAGAGCGGCGCCCAGGTGTACGACAACCTCCGGAAGATCATCGGCGGTGACATGCTCTTCCGGTCGCTGATGACCTCCCACAATCCCGGGCGGCACATCTACAACGCCGACGCCGCGAACGCCCTGCCCGCCGTCCTGGCCGAGGCTCTGCTGCACACCAGGCCGGGCGTGGTGGAACTCCTTCCCGCACTGCCCGAGCAGTGGGACAAGGGCACGATCACCGGCCTCAGGGCCCGGGGCGGAATCCGCGTGCACAGCCTGGACTGGGACCTGTCGGACGGCCTCACGACGGTGACCGTCACCGCGGACCGGACCCAGGACATCACGCTGATCAGCCGCCGCGGCATCACGGCCGTCACCACCACCGCACAGGTCCGCCCCTCCACGCTGGGCCCGCACGCCCGGAACGTCTCCCTCTCCGCCGGGCAACGCACCCGGATCACGATCTCCCTGCCGACGGCCTGACGCCCCCTGGACGTACCCCGCTCCGGCCGGGTTCGGCGGGCCGCACCCGGGGCGCCGAGCGGCGCGTCCTCTCGAACCTGACCGGCCGGTCCTGAGTACTTCCGCGCACGCCGGTACGCTCGGGGTGTGAACGCAGGAGAAACGCAGCGCGTGCCTTGGATCGTGGGGGTCTCCGGGGCGTCCGGTACGCCGTATGCCGCCGCGGTCCTGCGCGCGCTGCTGGACGCGGGGGAGTGCGTCGACCTGGTCGTCAGCCGGGCCTCGCGGCTCACCCTGCTCGACGAGACCGGTATCGCCTTCCGGGACGCGCACTGGCGCGACGACCTGCGGGAATGGCTGGCCAGGGGAGCCGACGGAAAGCCGGAGAGCTTCCCGGTGGACATCGGCCGGGTGCGGTACTGGGCTGCCGGGGACCTGGCGGCCGGGCCGTCCTCGGGGTCGTACCCCGCGAAGGGGATGCTGATCGTGCCCGCGTCGACCGCGTGTGTCGCGGGGGTCGCGCTGGGGCTGTCGAAGGACCTGCTCCAGCGGGCCGCCGGCGTGACCCTGAAGGAGCGCCGCCCGCTGGTCGTGGCCGTACGGGAGGCTCCCCTGGGCGGTCAGACACTGCGGCACCTGGTCGCCCTGGACGACGCCGGCGCGAGCGTGGTGCCCGCCTCGCCGGGCTTCTACGCGGGCGCCACCCACATCCAGGACCTGGTGGACTTCGTGGCCGGGCGGGTCCTCGACGCGGCGGGCGTCAACCACCGCCTCTACCGCCGCTGGAAGGGCGAACTCGGCCAAGGCGGGGCAACCCCTGCGACGTGAGCGCCGTCTGAGCTAGTCGCAGTACCTGACATCACCCAAGAACTTTCAGCGGAAGGCTTCGATCGCATGGACGCCGTGGACAGGCAGCTCATCCAGGCCCTGAGAGAGAACGGCCGGGCCTCCTACGCGGAGCTGGGGCGCCTCGTCGGCCTGTCGGGACCCAGCGTCACCGACCGCATCAACCGGCTGGAGGCGGCCGGTGTCATCACCGGTTACCGCGCCACCGTCGACTCCGCCTCGCTCGGTCTGGGCGTCATCGCGCTGATCGGCATCTCGCTCTCCGACGCCGCCGACCACGAGGACGTGGCCGCCCGGCTGAAGGACCTCGGGGAGATCGAGGACTGCTGGTTCATCGCGGGCGACGACTCGTTCATGCTCAAGGTGCGGGCGACGGACGTGGACGGACTGGAGAAGATCATCCGCCGGCTGTCGGGGACCAAGGGCGTGTCCCGGACCCGTACCACGGTCGTGCTCTCCACGAAGTGGGAGAACAGGGTCGGGGAGCTGCCCGAAGAGGAGTAGCCGCGTTCGGGTGTCCTTTGGGGCCGGCTCACGCCCGAGGGGTGGGGGCGTACGGTTGTCGGATTCGTCGTGGAAAGGTTGTGGGCATGGATCTCGGGCTCAAGCGCGAGCTGGAGGAGAAGGTCAGGGCCGGTGAGCGGCTGACCCGTGAGGACGGCATCGCGCTGTACGAGTCGGACGACCTGGCCTGGCTCGGAGGACTCGCGCACGAGGTGCGGACGCGCAAGAACGGTGACGTCGTCCACTTCAACGTCAACCGTCACCTCAACATGACCAACGTGTGCACCGCGTCCTGCGCCTACTGCTCCTTCCAGCGCAAGCCGGGCGAGAAGGACGCGTACACGATGCGCATCGAGGAGGCGGTGAAGCTCGCCACCGCGATGGAGAGCGAGAACCTCACCGAGCTGCACATCGTCAACGGCCTGCACCCGAGCCTGCCGTGGCGCTACTACCCGCGTTCGCTGAGCGAGCTGAAGAAGGCGCTGCCGAACGTCTCCCTCAAGGCCTTCACGGCCACCGAGATCCACCACTTCGAGACCATCTCCGGGCTCGGCGCGAGTGAGATCCTCGACGAGCTCATCGACGCCGGTCTGGAGTCGTTGACCGGCGGCGGCGCCGAGATCTTCGACTGGGAGGTCCGCCAGCACATCGTCGACCACGACACCCACTGGGAGGACTGGTCGCGCATCCACCGGCTGGCGCACGAGAAGGGGCTGAAGACCCCGTGCACCATGCTCTACGGCCACATCGAGGAGCCCCGCCACCGGGTGGACCACGTGCTGCGGCTGCGTGAACTGCAGGACGAGACCGGCGGCTTCCAGGTGTTCATCCCGCTGCGCTACCAGCACGACTTCGTGGACATGAAGGACGGCAAGGTCCGCAACCGGCTCCAGGCGCGTACCCAGATGGCGACCGGCGCGGAGGCCCTCAAGACCTTCGCGGTGTCCCGGCTGCTGTTCGACAACGTCCCGCACGTCAAGGTCTTCTGGGTGATGCACGGCGTCCAGACGGCCCAACTGGCCCTCCAGCACGGCGCCGACGACATGGACGGCTCGGTCGTCGAGTACAAGATCACCCACGACGCCGACAACTACGGCACCCCGAACAAGCTCACCCGCGAGGACCTCCTCGACCTCATCCGCGACGCGGGCTTCCGCCCCGTCGAGCGGAACACGCGGTACGAGATCCTCCGCGAGTACGAGGGCCCCGATCCGGCCCGCCGGGAGGCGCCGCAGGCGATGCGGGTCTGAGACCGTTCCCGCCCGCGGGTCCGTGGGTGGCCGATCGCGCAGTTCCCCGCGCCCCTGGGGCGGGGGCTTGTGAGGGCACCTCGCCCGCGGGTCCGTGGGTGGCCGGTCGCGCAGTTCCCCGCGCCCTGGGGCGAGTATCCCCACCTAGGGGCGCGGGGAACTGCGCGACCAGCCCCCACGCACCCGCAGCCGCAATGCGTCCGAACCACCCCCGGCGGGTACTCGGCCCCCATGCCCCCCGAGGACGCATACACGGCGGAGCCCTTCGTGCCGACCCGCGGCGGTCTCGCGGCCCTGCGCCGCGCCGCCGCCGACTGTCAGGGCTGCCCCCTGCACCGGGACGCCACCCAGACGGTGTTCGGTGCCGGAAAGGCGGCCGCCCGAGTCATGCTCGTCGGGGAGCAGCCCGGTGACCAGGAGGACCGCCAGGGCAAACCCTTCGTCGGCCCCGCCGGCAAGCTCCTGGACCGCGCCCTGGAAGAGGCGGGCATCGAGCCTGCGGACACCTACGTCACCAACGCCGTCAAGCACTTCAAGTTCACCCAGGCGGAGCCCAAAAAGCGCCGGATACACCGGGCACCGACGCTGCGGGAGATGATGGCATGCGCCCCGTGGCTCGCCGCCGAGCTGGCCGTCGTCGAACCGGAGCTGATCGTGGTGCTGGGTGCCACCGCCGGCAAGGCCCTGCTGGGGTCGTCGTTCCGGGTCACGCAGGTGCGCGGGACGGTGGTGGAGGAGGAGATCCACGGTCGCCCGGAACGGCTGGTGCCGACCGTGCACCCGTCGTCGGTGCTGCGCTCGGACGACCGGGAGGCCGCCTACCGGGCACTCGTCGCCGACCTGACGGTGGCGGCGCGAGCGCTGGGGTGACGTACACGACGTCGCTACGTCCTTGAGGCGACCCTCGCGTAATAACTACTCTCGCCTCATGCCCCTTACCTTCACCCTCGACCCGGCCGTCACCCCCGCCCTGCGCGACGGCCTCCTCGACCTGTGGACGGACGTCTCCAACACGGGCGGCGCCGTCGGTTTCGTGGCGCCGGTGAGCCAGGAGGCGATCCGGCCGGAGCTGGTGAAGCACTTCGTGGGGATGGCCGAGGGCCGCGCCCGGCTGCTCGTCGGGTACGACGAGGAGGGGCAGGTCGCCGCGGCCTGCTTCCTCACCTTCAACACGCACCGGCTGATGACGCACTGGCTGTGGCTCTACACGGTGATGGTCCACCCCCGGCACCAGGGCCAGGGGTACGGCCGGGACCTGCTGGCCGCCGCCGCGGACGCGGCCCGCACCCTCGACGGCATCGAGGCGATCCGGCTCACCTGCCGCGGCGGCCTGGGCCTGGAGCGGTTCTACGAGTCCTGCGGCTACAAGGAGGTCGGCCGGGTCCCCGACGCGATTCGCGTCGCCCCCGGCGACGACCGGGACGACGTGATCATGCTGCTTCCGCTGCACTGACCGGCCTGACCTGACCCGACCGGACCTGGTCCACCCCCCTCGAAGATCGGGACTCGGGCGTGCTTCACTGGGCAGTGCCCCTTTTTGGAATCGGAAGAGTGGATTGAGATGCTCCGCTACACGCTGATGCGCCTCGGGATCTTCGTGGGCTGCCTCGGGGTCGTCTGGGGCCTCGTCTACTCCGGTGCCGCCCCGCGTGGCCTCGGCGCCTCCAACGGCATGTGGGTCATCCTGCTGGCCCTGGTGATCTCCGCCCCGATCAGCTTCGTCGTGCTCCGCAAGGAACGCGACCGCGCCTCGATCCAGGTCGTGCGCAAGGTGGACCGTGTGAAGGCCAACCTGGAGGCGAACCGCAGCCAGGAGGACACCGCCGACGACACGGCGCGGGCCCAGAGCCAGGCTTCCTGACCTGACTGCGAGTGGTCGGCACCCAACTACTCTGTGCGCATGGGTGCCGTGAAGAGCAAGCGCATGCCGCGAGCGGTCCGTGAGCAGCAGATGCTGGACGCCGCCGTACGGACCTTCGGGCAGCGCGGGTACATGGCCGCCTCGATGGACGAGATCGCCGAACTGGCGGGCGTGTCCAAGCCGTTGGTGTACCTGTACCTGAACTCGAAGGAAGACCTCTTCACCGCCTGCATCCGGCGTGAGGCGCGGGCGCTCACCGAGGCGGTCCGGGCCGCGGTCGGGTCCGGTCTGCCGGCCGACCGCCAACTCTGGGACGGGCTGCGGGCGTTCTTCGGGCACACCGCGCAGAACCCGGACGGCTGGTCGGTCCTGCACCTCCAGGCCCGCACCCACGGCGAGCCGTTCGCCGCCGAGGTCACCGCGATGCGGGCGGAACTGGTCGCGTTCGTGACCCGGTTGATCGCCGTCGCGGCCCGGTCCGCCCACCGGGACCCCGATCTGCCGGAGCGGGAGGTCGCCGGTCTGGCCGAGTCCCTGGTCGGAGCCGCCGAGTCGCTGGCCGACTGGGCCAACGCGACGGACGGTGTCACCGCCCGGCAGGCGGCGGAGACCCTGATGAACTTCGCGTGGGCCGGCCTGGGCAACCTGATGGAAGGGCGCCCCTGGTCACCGCCCGACCCCGCTCACGAGACCAGCGGGTAGACGCCTCCGGTCACATGGGTACGGCCGTCCGCGCCGCGCAGTGCGAAGAGACCGTCCCCGGCCGCGTACGTGACCGTCCCCGGCAGCGGCACCGGCGCCCGGAAGTCGGCCCGCATCACGGCGGCGGCCGGGGTGCCGTGCGCGGCCAGACAGCGGGCCACCGTCCACATGCCATGCGCGATGGCCCCGCGGAAGCCGAACAGCCGTGCGGTGAGCGGGTACAGGTGGATCGGGTTGCGGTCCCCGGAGACCGCGCCGTACCGCCGCCCCACGTCCCCGGCGAGCTGCCACTCGGCGACGGCGGGCAGGGGGTCCCGCTGGTCGGTCACGGAGGTCACGGAGGTCACGGACGTCACCAACGCCGCCGCCCCCGGCAGGCCGTCCGTGCGGTGCCGGGCCAGATACGTACTCCGCGACTCCCACACCGCCTCATCTCCCGCCGCTCCGACGGCCCCCGTCCGCCCCCCGTCCGCCGCCCGCACCTCGGTCACCACGGCGGCCTCGGTGCCCCGCCGGTGCGGGACCACCTCGTCGACGTACACCGTGAGCCGGTACTCCCCGGTCGCGGTCAACGCCCGCCGCTGGGTGATCTCGACGGAGGTGTGGACGAGCCCGAGCAGCGGCAGCGGAAAGTCCCGGCCGCTCATCAACCGCATGGCCAGCGGGAAGCCCAGGACGTGCGGATACGTCGGCGGCAGCGCGTCGTCCCCGGTCGGGAACCCGCACACCCGCTCGTAGGCGGCCAGCCGCGCCAGGTCCACGCGCAGACCGGGCAGCACCAGCCGGGTGCGGGGGAAGCCCGCGTCCGGGCGGGGCCGTTTGAACGGGGACAGCAGGGCACCACGGGCGAGCAGGGGCGCGAGGGAGGGGGATCCGGTCAGGACGGTCAGGTGGCGGTCGACCATGTCATCTCCCAGCTGCGGTGACTGCCCTTACCCGCTTCCTTACTCCAAAGTAAGGTTACTGCGGGTAAGCCTATGTCAAAGGTGCGGAGCCGGTCGACACGCCCCCGTCGCGGCCGCCGACGTCACGGCACCCCCGGAGCGCCCCGCCGCCGCCCTGACCAGGGCGGACGCGAATCGTCCGCACGTAACCTCCGAGGTTGCACACGCCCGGCTCGGAAACACCTCCGAACCCGCACCAACCTTCCACGAGGGCCCCGTACGATCGCCGCCTAACCCCCGGTAACCCGGCAGTGACTCTCAAGGACCCCTAAGTCGCAACAGCCGGTGAACGTCCCGGTACGTACCGCACGTACCACTTGCAGCAGAGTGGAACCGAGCTGCACGCCTCAGGAGCTGCCCCATGTCCCTCTCCTACCTGTCCGGCCACGACTACGACGGAGCGCCCGTTCTGGTCGCACCGGAGATCCGGCGACTGGACGGTGAGGTCCGGGAGGTGTCCGTGCCGGCGATCGCCCCGCCGGTCACCCACGGCTCGCTGGCGGACCTGCCCTTCGACAACGCCGACGCGGCTCCTGAGCACCGGGTGCTCAGCCGCTCCACGGGGGACGGGGGCTGGGAGCATGTGACGGCCGCCCAGTTCGCCGAGCAGGTACTGGCGTTGGCGAAGGGCATGATCGCGGAGGGGCTGATGCCCGGCGACCGGATCGCCGTGATGGCCCGGACGATCTACGAGTGGACGCTCCTCGACTTCGCCGCGTGGGCCGCCGGCCTGGTCACCGTGCCGATCTACCCCACCTCCTCCGTCTTCCAGACCCGCTGGATCCTCCAGGACTCCGGTGCGGTGGCCCTGGTGACGGAGCACGCGTCCCAGGCGGCGGCGCTGGGCCCGGAGCTCAGCCGGCTGCCCGACCTGAGCCACATGTGGGTCATCGAGAAGGGGCACCTGGAGCGGGTGGCGGAGCTCGGCCGGCCGGTCCCCGACCAGGAAGTCGCCGTACGGCGGGGGATGCTGGGCCCGGGCACCCTCGCCACCGTCGTCTACACCTCGGGCACGACCGGCCGCCCCAAGGGCTGTGTGCTGACGCACGGCAACTTCCTCGCCGAGGTCGACAACGCGATCGAACTGCTCCACCCCGTCTTCCGGTCGTCGTCCGCCGAGGAACTCGCCACCCTCCTCTTCCTCCCCATGTCCCACGTCTTCGGCCGGATGGTGGCGATCGCGTGCGTCCGCGCCCGGGTCCGGCTGGGCCACGTGCCGAGCCTGCAGGCGGAGGACCTGGTGGCCGAACTCGGCGCCTTCAAACCGACGTTCCTGTTGTGCATCCCGTACATGCTGGAGAAGGTCTTCAACAGCGCCCGGGCCAAGGCGGAGACCGGCGGCCGGGCGACCGCCTTCGACCGCGCGGTGAACGTGGCCGTCCGCTACAGCGAGGCGATGGAGGCCCGCCTGGCCGGCACCGGCTCCGGACCCAGCACCGCCCTGAAGGCCGCCCGCACCTTCTACGACTCCCTCATCTACCGCCGGATCCGCAACGCCATGGGCGGCAGGGTCCGCCACATCATCAGCGGCGGCTCACCACTCGGCCGCCGGCTCGCCGCGTTCTACTCGGGCGCGGGCATGGAGATCATCGAGGGCTACGGCCTGACCGAGTCGACCGGCGCGGCCACGGTCACCCCGCCGCTCAAGCCCCGCCTGGACACGGTCGGCTGGCCGCTGCCCGGCACCAAGGTGCGGATCGCGGCGGACGGCGAGATCCTGCTCAGCGGGGAGCATGTGTTCCGCGGCTACTGGGACCCGCACGGCGGCGGAGTGATCCCCGCGTCGACCGACGGCTGGTTCCCCACCGGTGACATCGGCCGTCTTGACGACGAGGGGTACCTCACGATCACCGGCCGCAAGAAGGAGATCCTGATCACCGCGGGCGGCAAGAACGTGGCCCCCGCCCCGCTGGAGAACTGGCTGCGCTCCCACCCCTTGGTCTCCCAGTGCATCGTCCTGGGCGACCGCCGTCCCTACATCTCCGCGCTGATCACCCTGGACATGGCCGGCGTCTCCCACTGGCGCCGGATGAACGGCAAGCACCCGGTCCCGGCGCAGCTCCTGGTCACCGACGAGGAACTGCGCGGGATCCTCCAGCGCGCCGTCGACGAGGCCAACAAGCTCGTCTCCCGCCCGGAGTCCATCCGCCGGTTCACGATCCTGCCGACCGACTTCTCCGAGGAGGCCGGCCATCTGACGCCGTCGATGAAACTGCGTCGGGAGACGGTACTGAAGGATTTCGCGCAGGAGGTGGAGGGGCTCTACGAGCGGTGAGCCGGGGCCCGCTCCCGGCACCGGGCCGGGAGCCGGTCGGTCCACCCAAGGCAGGAGCCCCGTCGCCTTGCGGCGCGGGGCTCCTTGGGTACTGCTATCGGTTCCGGATCAGAGCTTTGGGCTCATGAACTCAGACAGGGGTGACGTTCTCCGCCTGCGGACCCTTCGGGCCCTGCGTGACGTCGAAGGAAACCTGCTGGTTCTCCTCCAGCGAACGGAAACCGCTCGCGTTGATCGCGGAGTAGTGGACGAAGACGTCGGGGCCGCCGCCTTCCTGGGCGATGAATCCAAAGCCCTTTTCGGCGTTGAACCACTTCACGGTTCCGGTAGCCATAAGCCCTCCTTGGGCCCAAAGGGTTGCCCTGCTCCAGAACCCTGCAAGTGTGAAAACAAAAATGCCGCACAACTGCATACGTCTGAAAACGACTGGAGCCCGCGGTCACATGCTCCGCAGGCTCTGTACTGCAAGGGAAACCAAACTGCAACTTGCGGCGAGCCTAGCACGCGGGCAGCCGAAAGCAATAGAGGCCAAGATCACGTCACCCGGATGTTTGAAGATCGTTCGGAGGTTGACCTCGGGGGTGGAGTCCGGAGCCTACTCCTGTGGGTCTAGTCTCGCGATGTGGACATTGCTCGCACCCGGCCGCGCGTCGGCCACATCCAGTTCCTCAACTGCCTCCCCCTGTACTGGGGGCTCGCGAGAACCGGCACGCTGCTCGACTTCGAGCTGACCAAGGACACCCCGGAGAAGCTCAGCGAGCAGCTGGTGCGGGGGGACCTCGACATCGGTCCCATCACCCTCGTCGAGTTCCTCAGGAACGCGGGCGACCTGGTCGCCTTCCCGGACATCGCCGTGGGGTGCGACGGCCCGGTGATGTCCTGCGTGATCGTCTCGAAGGTTCCGCTGGAGGAGCTGGACGGCGCCCGCGTCGCCCTCGGCTCCACCTCGCGCACCTCCGTCCGGCTCGCCCAGCTGCTGCTGGCCGACCGGTTCGGCGTCGAGCCCGAGTACTACACCTGCCCGCCCGACCTCAGCCTGATGATGCAGGAGGCCGAGGCCGCCGTACTCATCGGAGACGCGGCGCTGCGGGCCCTCCTGCTCGACGGGCCGAGGTTCGGGCTGGAGGTCCACGACCTGGGCGCGCTGTGGAAGGAGTGGACCGGGCTGCCGTTCGTCTTCGCCGTGTGGGCGGCCCGCCGCGACTACCTGGAGCGCGAGCCCGTCATCACCCGCAAGGTGCACGAGGCCTTCCTCGACTCCCGCAACCTCTCCCTGGAGGAGGTCGGCAAGGTCGCCGAACAGGCGGCCCGCTGGGAGGCCTTCGACGAGCAGGTCCTGGAGCGGTACTTCACCACCCTCGACTTCCGCTTCGGCGGCCCCCAGCTGGAGGCGGTCGCGGAGTTCGCCCGCCGCGTCGGCCCCACCACCGGTTTCCCGGCAGACGTGAAGGTCGACCTGCTGGAGCCCTGATCCCGGTGGGTGGCCGTGGTGGGATGATCGGCCGATGACCGGCTTGCTGATCGCCGTCGCGGCGCTGTGGGGTGCGGCCGCCGGAGTGCTGGTGCCGCGCGCCGCGTACCGCTTCTCCGTTCCGGAGGAGGAGGACTGGCGGGATCGGTGCCCCGGCGGGCATCCGTTCGGCGGGCCGGCCGGCGGGTGGCTCGGCCGGGCGCGGTGCGGGCAGTGCACGCCGACCGGCGCGTACGGCCCCGGCGCCCCCCTGGTCTGTCTCGTCACCGCCCTCCTGTGCGCGGGCCTCGCCGCCGCCACCGACACCCGGCCCGACCTCGTCGTCTGGCTGCTGTCGGTGCCGGTGTGGGTCCTGCTGACCCTCGTCGACCTGCGGGTGCGGCGGCTGCCCGACGTGCTGACCCTGCCGCTCGCCGCCGCCACCCTCGCCCTCCTCGCGGTGGTCACCGCGGTGCCCGAGCACACCGGGCACTGGCCGACCGCCGCGCTGGGCGCCCTCGCGCTCGGCGCCGGATACCTCCTGCTGTGGCTCGTCAACCCCGGCGGCATGGGCTTCGGCGATGTGAAGCTGGCGCTCGGGGTGGGCGCCGCGCTGGGCTGGTACGGCTGGGGGACCGTGCTGCTCGGCACGTTCGCCGGGTTCCTGCTCGGGGCGCTGTACGGCGGTGCCCTCGTCGTCGCGAGACGCGCGGGGCGCAAGACGGCGATCCCGTTCGGGCCGTTCCTGTTGGCGGGGGCGTACCTCGGGCTGCTGATGGGCGCGTACGCGGCCTGAGGTCGGTCCCGAGAAGCGCCTGACGTAGGCTGGTTCGGTCCGTCCACAACCCTTGACGAAAGGGACGCCCGGTGACCGAGAAGGCCGACCTTCAGTCCGTCCTCGACCGTGCCGCCGAGGGTGGGCGGATCACCCCGGAGGAGGCGCTCGACCTCTACCGCGACGCCCCGCTGCACGCGCTCGGCGCCGCCGCCGACGCCGTGCGCCGCCGCAGGTACGCGGGCACCGAGCACATCGCCACGTACATCATCGAACGCAACATCAACTACACCAACGTGTGCGTCACGGCGTGCAAGTTCTGCGCCTTCTACGCGGCCCCGAAGGACACCGCCAAGGGCTGGACCCGCGACCTGGACGACATCCTGCGCCGGTGCCAGGAGACCGTCGAACTCGGCGGGACGCAGATCATGTTCCAGGGCGGCCACCACCCGGACTACGGCGTCGAGTACTACGAGAAGCACTTCTCCGCCATCAAGCAGGCCTTCCCGCAGCTGGTCATCCACAGCCTGGGGGCCAGCGAGGTCGAGCACATGGCCCGGATCTCCGGGGTGTCGGTCGAGGAGGCCATCACCCGGATCCACCAGGCCGGTCTCGACTCCTTCGCCGGTGCCGGCGCGGAACTCCTCCCGGAGCGGCCCCGCAAGGCCATCGCCCCGCTCAAGGAGTCCGGCGAGCGCTGGCTGGAGATCATGGAGACCGCGCACCGGCTGGGTGTGGAGTCCACCTCCACCATGCTCATGGGGACCGGCGAGACCAACGCCGAGCGCATCGAGCACCTGCGGATGATCCGTGACGTGCAGGACCGCACCGGCGGCTTCCGCGCCTTCATCCCGTACACCTACCAGCCCGAGAACAACCACCTGAAGGGCCGCACCCAGGCCACGCTCTTCGAGTACCTGCGGATGATCGCCATCGCGCGGCTGTTCATGGACAACATCGCCCACATCCAGGGCTCGTGGCTGACCACCGGCAAGGAGGTCGGCCAGCTGTCGCTGCACTACGGCGCGGACGACCTCGGCTCGATCATGCTGGAGGAGAACGTCGTCTCCTCCGCCGGCGCCAAGCACCGCTCCAACCGGATGGAGATCATCGACCTCATCCGCAAGGCGGGACGCGTCCCGGCCCAGCGGGCGACGACGTACGAGCACCTCGTCGTGCACGACGACCCGGCGAACGACCCCGTCGACGAGCGGGTGATGTCGCACATCTCGTCCACGGCGATCGAGGGCGGCACGGCTCACCCCGAGCTGAAGCTGCTCACCTCCAACTGAGCTGATCCGAGCACGGGGTGGAGACCATTCACGCGGCCGACGAGGTCCGGCGGACCTGGGACGGCACCGAGCCGGTCAAGGACGGTGCCGTGGCGGTCAAGGGCTCCCGGGTCGCCGCCGTGGGGACGCTCGCGGAGGTGCGGGAGCGGTTTCCGGGCGCTCGGGTGCGGCACTGGCCCGGGGTGCTCGGACCGGCGCGCGTTCATGAGGGCCCGCTCCCCGAGGCCCCGTCGCCACGCGAACGCGTCCACGCGGTGCTGAAGACCGGTGCGGTGACGGTCCTGGAGGAGTACGTCGACTCGCCGGAACTCCGCGCCGCGGCCGACCGGAACGACCTCGTCGTACTCCCGCGCACCCGCCCGGCGGCCATCAGGGAGACCGAACGCGCCGACCTTGCGGTCTTCGACGAGACCGGCGCGTGTGTCGCGACGGTGTGCGCGGGACGCCTGGTGCACCGGCGTCGGTGACGTCCGGGCGGTGGGCGTCGTCGACACCTCGTCCGGAAGGCGGCGTCAGCCCGCGAACGCCTTCGCGAACGCGCCCGAACCCTGTTCCACCCCGCTGCAATTGGTGCTCGCGTCGTCGTCCCCGGTTTTTCCCTCCGCGCACTGCTGGTCGCGGAAGGTCGACCACATGGACACCCACGCGATCTCGTTCTCGGCGGCGAACGTCCGCACCTGGGCCGCGTCGGCGAGGGTGAAGGTCTCACCGTCGACATCGTTGACGCCGATCATCGACGTGAGCGCCATGCCCCGCCAGGCGGCCGCGGACGCCAGCCCGAACACCTTCATCAGCTGGGTGTGGGAGGCCTTGGCGGAGGTGAGCGCGTAGTCGCCCATGTCGCCGTCGTACGACTCGCCGTAGTTCATCGTCATGAGGTTGACGGTGGAGACCTGCACGTCGTGCTCGTTGGCCGACTCCAGCAGCGCCAGGCCGTCCGCGTCCAGGCCGGACGGCATCACCGGCAGCGTGAAGGAGACGCCGAGGTCGGCGCGGTCCCGTTGCAGGAGGGCGATCGCCTCCGAGCGGCGGTCCACCGAGGCGGCGTCGGCCAGTTCGTCACCCTCGATGTCGAAGTCGGCCTGGGTGGAGCCGGCCGCGTCCAGTGCCCTGCCGTACGCCTCGGCCAGCTTCGCCGCGCTGTCGCAGGTCGCCGCGAGTTCCTTGCCGGAGGCCCCGCCGAAGGAGACCCGCACGGTGGCACCGTCCTCCTTCAGGCGCGCGATCCGGGACTTCACCGCGGAGGAGCCGACGGCGTCGTCGTCGTTCCACTTCGGTGTGCAGCCACTGCCGTCGGAGATCACGAAGGCCAGGTTGTACGTCCCGGGGGAGCCCGTGGCATCGAGGTCGGAGGCGTCCGTCGCGCTGACGTAGGGGGCGTAGGCGGTGGCCGTCGACGCCTCCTCGCTCGGCGGAGTGCTCGCGCTCGCGCTCGCGCTCGGGGCCGTGGTCGTCCGTCC
Organism: Streptomyces sp. NPDC005263; assembly: GCF_042872365.1. Lineage (NCBI taxonomy): Bacteria > Bacillati > Actinomycetota > Actinomycetes > Kitasatosporales > Streptomycetaceae > Streptomyces > Streptomyces sp. NPDC005263. The sequence continues at coordinate 92,487 of NZ_JBIAKJ010000003.1, forward strand.
GGAGGCGTCGGGTGCCGCGTCCGAGGTGCCGTCTGACTCCGCGGAGCAGCCCACGGTGGTCAGCGCGAACAGGCAGGTGAGCCCAGCCGCCGGCTTCAGGAGACTCCGCATTGCGTATCCACCCGCTCTCGTTGCTTCTGTCTCAGGACGGAAACGAAGAGCGCTTCCGGAGGGGAAATGTCTCACACCCGACCGGGCTTCGCAGGGACAGCAAACACACGGGCACTTCATGGGCAGACATGGTCAAAAGGTGCACCTCAAGGGTGCGATCCGGGCATTCAACTCCTTTCTCTGCGAGGGGAGTTACGCAGGATTTCTGGGAAACTCTCAGGAAAGGGACAGGTTGGCGACTTTCTCACGGGCGGCTCACAAGAAATGCAGAGTCAGGACCGAATAAAGGGTCCCTAGCATCCGGGAATGCATTCTGAGCCTGCCATCGAAAACCGCGCCGCCACCGCCGGGCGCGGACGCCGCCGAAAACGCGGCAGCGAGTCCGCCGAGGGGCCCGTGTTCGTCGACACCTCCGGGCGCCGCTCCAAGCTGCTGCGCCGCGTCGGTCTCCTGGTCGGTGTCGTCTGCCTCGGGTACGCGGTCGTGCTCAGCATGGCGTTCATGGGCATCGGCACCTCGATCAACCCGTCCTCGCTGGTGCCGTTCGGCGGCGGCCGCGGCGGTTACCAGAACTCCGGCCCCCGCGGCGCCGAGCCGCAGGGCGGTATCGGCACCCCGCCCGCGAGGCCCACCGGCACCCCGCCCACGGGCATCGCCACCGGCGCCCCGCCCAGCTCCGCCCCGACCGTGTCGGCGTCCGCCGCCGCGGCCGACGACTGACGGGAGCGCAGGCACCCCATGACGACGACACCCTCACGCGGCCGCCGGCGCGCCCCCACCCGGATGGAACGGGCGGCAGGCAAGGCCGCGGCACTGCAGAGACCGCGGATCATCCTCGCGCTGCTGCTCCTGCTCGCCCTGACCAGCGTCATGCTGCTCGACGGCTATCTGCGCGCCGAGGTCGGCGGCGACCAGCGGGTGCGCGACGGAGCCGACTCCGACGAGGTCCCCGACAAGGTCCTCAACGGCGGGCCGATCCTCTCCTTCCGGGGCGGCCGGGCCACCACCGTCTCCGTCCCGAAGAAGACGATCGCGCTCACCTTCGACGACGGCCCCAACCCGACGTACACGCCCGACGTGCTGAAGGTCCTTCAGAAGTACGACGTCCCCGCCACGTTCTTCCTGGTCGGCTCGATGGTCTCGCGCTACCCGGGCATCGTGGACGACATGGTCGAGCAGGGCAACGAGGTGGGCATCCACACCTTCACCCACGTCGACCTGTCCTACCAGAGCGACGCCCGGGTCCGGCGCGAGATGGAGCAGACGCAGCTGACGCTGGCGGGCGCGGCCGGCATCACGACCACCTTGTTCCGGGCGCCGTACTCCTCCAAGACGGACGCCATCGACAACTACAGCTGGCCCGTCTACAAGGAACTCGGCGCCGACGGCTACACCAGCGTCTTCATCGACACCGACAGCGACGACTGGAAGAAGCCGGGCGTCTCGAAGATCGTCCAGTGGGCCACGCCGAAGGGGACCACGGGCGCGTCGGTCCTGATGCACGACGCGGGCGGCGACCGCGCGCAGACGATCCAGGCGCTGCCGAAGTACATCGAGAAGATGAAGGCGAAGGGGTACACCTTCACCACCATCAGCGGCGTCATCGAGCAGCAACAGCAGTCCGGCGCGGGCGGCAGCGGACAGCCGACGGGCGGACCCAACGGCCCGACGAGGAATGGGAGTTCGACCGCCTCCCCGCTCCAGGCCGCACACCGTGAGGCCACCGGAGCGACCCTCTACGAGGGCGAGGCCCTCGTCCTGGCCGTCGCCGTCGCCGAGCTGGCCGTTCCGGCCCTCTCGGCCGGGCTGATCGTCGTGGGGGTGGCGGTCATGGGCCGGTTCGGCATGATGCTGATCCTCGCCCGCCGGCACTACCGACAGCGCAACACCCGCCGGTTCAGCTGGGGACCGACGGTCACCCGGCCGGTGAGCGTGATCGTCCCGGCGTACAACGAGAAGGAGTGCATCGCCAACACCCTCGAGTCGCTGGCGCGGAGCACCCATCCGATCGAGGTCATCGTGGTGGACGACGGCTCGACCGACGGCACCTCCGAGATCGCGCGCGACGCGGCCGCGTCCCTCGGCATGACGAACGTCCGGGTCATCCGCCAGGAGAACGCGGGCAAGCCGGTCGCCCTCAACAACGGGGTACGCAGCGCCAGTTACGACATCGTCGTGATGATGGACGGCGACACGGTCTTCGAGCCGGACACCGTACGGCACCTCGTACAGCCGTTCGCCGATCCGGAGGTCGGGGCGGTCGCCGGAAACGCCAAGGTCGGCAACCGCGACACCGTCATCGGCGCCTGGCAGCACATCGAGTACGTGATGGGCTTCAACCTCGACCGCCGTATGTACGACCTGCTGCGCTGCATGCCGACCATCCCCGGTGCGATCGGGGCGTTCCGCCGCGACGCGGTGCTCCAGGTCGGCGGGATGAGCGAGGACACCCTCGCCGAGGACACCGACATCACCATCGCCATGCACCGGGAGGGCTGGCGGGTCGTCTACGAGGAGCACGCCCGCGCCTGGACCGAGGCCCCGGGTTCCCTGAAGCAGCTGTGGTCGCAGCGCTACCGCTGGTCCTACGGCACCATGCAGGCGCTCTGGAAGCACCGCAAGTCCCTCACGGACAAGGGGCCTTCGGGACGCTTCGGCCGGGTCGGCATGCCGCTGGTGGTCGTCTTCCAGATCGTCACGCCGGTCTTCGCCCCGCTCATCGACGTGTTCACCGTCTACTCGATGATCTTCGTCGACTTCCAGGCGGCGCTGCTGGCGTGGTGCGCGGTGCTGGCCGTCCAACTCGTGTGCGCGGCGTACGCCTTCCGCCTCGACCGCGAGAAGTACCGCTACCTGCTGATGATGCCGCTGCAACAACTGGCCTACCGCCAGATGATGTACCTCGTCCTCATCCACTCCAGCATCACCGCCCTCACCGGCGGCCGCCTGCGCTGGCAGAAACTGAAGCGGACCGGCGAGGTCGGCACTCCGGCGGGGGCGAGCCGATGAGCTGGGGCCAGGAGCAGCCGCAGGGGTACGGCCATGGGTACGGGGAGCAGCCCGGCCACGGGTACGAGGAGTACGCGGGGTACGTGGGGCGTGAGGGGTACACGGGGTACGTGGGGTACGACCAGCAGTCGTATCCGCAACAGCCCCATCCGCCGGTGTGGGCGCCGGAGGCCGAGGCCGAGACAGAGGCCGCTGTCGGGCCGGCGGAGGAGAAGCCTCCGCCACCGGCGAAGCCCGCCGGCCGCGACCGCTACTTCGACACCCTCAGGGCCGTCGCCCTGATCCGTGTCGTCACCTACCACACCTTCGGCTGGGCCTGGGCCGGACTGGTCTTCCCGTCGATGGGGATCATGTTCGGCCTGGCCGGCACCCTGATGGCGAAGTCCCTGGAGCGGCCCGCGCTCACGGTGGTGAGGAGCCGGCTGCGCCGCCTGCTGCCCCCGTTCTGGTTCTGGGGCGTCTTCGTGGTCCTGGCGATGCTGGTCCACGACTGGATGCCGGGCTGGCAGATCGTCTACTGGGTTGTCCCGCTCGGCGACCCCCCGGGCAACGCGTGGGGCGAGCAGGCCTGGGAGATCCTCTGGTACCTGCGGACGTACCTCTGGTTCGTGCTCCTGTCCCCGCTCCTGCTGAAGGTGTTCCGACTCGCTCCCGTCCCCGTACTGTTCCTGTCCCTCGCCCCGGTCCTGGTCCTGAACTTCGTGTGGTCCGGCCCGGACGACCGGCTCGGCAGCGCGCTGTGGGACCTGTCGACGTACCTGTTCTGCTGGATCCTCGGCTTCGCCCACCGCGACGGCGTGCTGCGGCGGCTGAGGCCGGCCGCGGTGGTCCTGCTGTCCCTGGCCGCGCTCGGGTACGGCGGCTGGTACGCCTTCTCCCACCGGGCCGAGTTCGGGACCTACGACCTGGACGAGATCCCCCTCGCGCAGGCCTTCTGGTCGGCCGGTTTCGTCATGCTCCTGATGTGGGCCAAGTCGCGGTTCCGGATCGACTTCGCCGGACTGACGTCCATGCCCCGCCTGGACCGGATCGTGACGGTCTTCAACGCCCGGGCCGTGACGATCTACCTCTGGCACCAGATCGCGCTGATCCTCGCGGTCCCGCTGATCGACCAGTTCTGGGAGGTGCCCGCGTTCGAGAGGTATCTGCCGCTGGAGAGCCAGTGGTTCATGTTCGGCGTCGGCTGGGTCCTGATCGCCGGGTTCGTCCTGCTGTGCGGGTGGGTGGAGGACGTGGCCGCGAGGAAGAAACCACGGCTCCTCCCCTGAGCGGGCGCGGGGTGACGTACTGCAACAATGGCCACGTGACCCGCGCCTCCCTGAACAAGCAGCCGCACGAAGTCGCCTCGATGTTCGACGACGTGGCGGAACGGTACGACCTGACCAACGACGTGCTGTCGCTCGGCCAGGACCGGGTGTGGCGCAAGGAGGTGGCCAGGGCCGTCGACGCCCGTCCCGCGCAGAAGGTCCTGGACCTGGCCGCCGGTACGGCCACGTCCTCCCTGCCCTTCGCCCGCACCGGCGCGTACGTCGTCCCGTGCGACTTCTCCCTGGGCATGCTCCAGGTCGGCAAGGGCAGGCACAGCTGGATGCCGTTCACCGCGGGCGACGCGACCAGGCTGCCCTTCAAGGACGACACCTTCGACGCCGTCACCATCTCCTTCGGGCTGCGCAACGTGCAGGACACGGACACCGCGCTGCGCGAGATGTACCGGGTGACCAAGCCCGGCGGCCGGGTCGTGATCTGCGAGTTCTCCCATCCGACCTGGGCACCGTTCCGCACGGTGTACACCGAGTACCTGATGCGTGCCCTGCCCCCGGTGGCCCGTGCCGTCTCCTCGAACCCCGACGCGTACGTCTACCTCGCCGAGTCGATCCGCGCCTGGCCCGACCAGCCCGCACTGGCCGGGCGGCTGCGCGAGGCCGGCTGGTCCAAGGTGGCCTGGCGCAATCTGACCGGCGGGATCGTGGCCCTGCACCGCGGGTTCAAGACCGACGGCAAGTAGGCCGTTGGGGCTGGGCCGCACGGGCCTGCCCGGTGGTCAGTACGGCGAGCCGAATCCGGCCACGGTGGCGAAGGGGCCGCCCGGCTCATCGAGTTCGCGCCGCAACCCGCCTCCGCCCGGCCGCGGCAGGCGCGGCTCGTGGACGCCCGCGCCTCCGCCTCCCTCGCCCTCGCCGAACTCGAACCAGACCGTGACCACGGCCCCGCGCGGCACTTCGACACCGGGTGGCGGATATTGCCGTACGACGTAGTCGACGACGGTGCGGGAGAAGTCGGGGCGGTCGGGCGCGGCGAGCAGCACGCCGCCTGTCGCGGCTGCCTCACGCGCGTCCATGGCCATCAGGCCGACCAGCCTCGGCACGCGCACTTCCAGCGGTTTGGGTGTAATTCGCACGGATGTCACCCCCAGCGGTACTGGCAGAGTAACCCCGGCCCGGTACCGCCCGGAAGCGTCAAGTGTCGTTCTGTAGCAGTCGATTACTCTCGGTGACGTCTCGTGCTGGATCCATTCATCCGGATGCAGTCATCTGGATGCACGAGGGCTGGAGAATCAGCCGGTAGCAGTGCCCCTCCTGGCGGGTGCTCGGCGTCACGAAGACCTCGGCGAGGCTCATCCCCAGGCGCCGGGTCACCGCGATGGAGCGCGCGTTGGCGGCGTTCACCATCGCCACCACGGTCGGTACGCCCGCCGCACGCACCCGTTCCACCGTCATCCGCGCCGCGGCGGTGGCGTACCCCTGGCCCCAGTGCTCCCGTCCGAGCCGCCAGCCGATCTCGATCTCGCCCTTGGGGCCCCACTCCCGCTCCCACGGCTGGGCCCCGGTGAAACCGATGACCTGCCCGGACTCGTCGAGCATGGTCCACAGGCAGTAGCCCCGCTCGGCGTCGTGCCGGCGCTGGCGCGCGGTGAGCTCCTCGTAGACCGACAGCTCCGCGACCCGGCCGCCGTGGAACTCCATGACGTCCGGGTGGGCGAAGGTCCGGTGCCAGGCCACCGCGTCCTCGTCGGTGGGGACGCGCAGCCGTACTACGGGGAGAGCTCGGTTCACTGGGCAGCCCTTCAGCCGGGTGATCAATTCTGCTGAATAGACTGCCCATGTCCAGTGCCGGTCGGCACGCACATTCCGAACTTGGGGAGATCCCGCCGTGACCGAGCCCCTCTCCGAAAGCACCGCCGATGTGATCGTCGTCGGCGCGGGGCCAGCCGGCTCCACCACCGCGTACCACCTCGCCAAGGCCGGACTCGACGTGCTCCTGCTGGAGAAGACCGAGTTCCCGCGCGAGAAGGTCTGCGGCGACGGCCTCACCCCGCGTGCCACCAAGCAGCTCGTCGCCATGGGCATCGACATCTCCGAGGAGGCCGGCTGGCTGCGCAACAAGGGCCTCAGGATCATCGGCGGGGGTGTGCGGTTGCAGCTCGACTGGCCGGAACTCGCCTCCTTCCCGGACTACGGCCTCGTCCGCAAGCGCGACGACTTCGACGAGCAACTGGCGCGGCAGGCACAGAAGGCGGGCGCGCGGCTCTACGAGCGCTGCAACGTGGGTGCGCCGATCCTCGACGACCGCACCGGCCGGATCACCGGCGTGCACGCCAAGCTCGGCGACGAGAAGCGCCAGGTCACCTTCCGCGCCCCGCTGGTCGTCGCCGCCGACGGCAACTCCACCCGGCTGTCCCTCGCGATGGGGCTGCACCGGCGCGAGGACCGCCCGATGGGCGTCGCGGTCCGTACGTACTTCACGTCACCCCGCCACGAGGACGACTACCTGGAGTCCTGGCTGGAACTGTGGGACCGCCGGGGCGCCGAGGACCGCCTCCTGCCCGGCTACGGCTGGATCTTCGGCATGGGCGACGGCACGTCGAACGTCGGCCTGGGCGTCCTGAACACCTCCGAGTCCTTCAAGGAGCTGGACTGGCGCGAGGTCCTGAAGGCCTGGTGCGCGTCGATGCCGGAGGACTGGGGCTACACCCCGGACAACATGACCGGTCCCATTCGCGGGGCCGCGCTGCCCATGGCCTTCAACCGCCAGCCGCACTACACCAAGGGCCTGCTGCTTGTCGGCGACGCCGGCGGCCTCGTGAACCCCTTCAACGGCGAGGGCATCGCCTACGCCATGGAGTCCGGCCAGATCGCCGCCGAGGTCATCGCCCAGGCACACGCCCGCGCCACTCCCGCGGGGCGCGAACTGGCCCTCCAGCGCTACCCGCGCGTCCTCAAGGACACCTACGGCGGCTACTACACGCTCGGCCGCGCGTTCGTGAAGCTCATCGGCAACCCGAAGGTCATGAAGATCGCGGCCCAGCGCGGCCTGACCCACCCGCTGCTGATGAAGTTCACCCTCAAGATGCTCGCCAACCTCACCGACCCCACGGGCGGCGACGCGATGGACCGCATCATCAACGGACTGAGCAAGGTGGCACCGAAGGCGTGATCGGCCGCTGAGGGGGACGATCCGGTCACCTCAGTGCGATCCGTCGCTGAGAGCGGCTGACGTGGCGGCCCGGCGCGCGAGGACCTCCTCCCGCCGGGCCGCGCTCGGTCCGCCCAGCACCGCCGGGCTCGGCCCGCCCCGGACAACACCCCTGTCGTCCCTGGGCAGTCCTGTGGCGCCACTCGGGCACAACAGAGGGGGCCGTCGCCCGAGCGGCTGCGGCCCCCTCCGTATGTCTGTGTGTGTCCCGGTGTCAGAGCACCCGCACCGCGCCGGTCGGCGGGTCGTACGAGAGCGGCTTCTCGGCGACGCCCGTCGACGGGTTCTGCGCACCGACGAACATGCCGTCGCCGACGTACACCGCCACGTGGTACGCGCTGCCCGCGCTGCCCCAGTACAGGATGTCGCCCGGCTGCAGGTTGCTCAGCCCGACCTGGGTGCCGGCCGTCGACTGGTCCTGCGAGACGCGCGGCAGGCTGATGCCGACCTGCTTGAAGGCGGCCTGGACGAGGCTGGAGCAGTCGTAGGCGGACGAACCGCTCGCGCCCAGCACATAGGGCTTGCCAACCTGCGACTTCACGAAGGAGACGACCGCGGCGGCCGAACCGGTGGCCGTGGACGAGGACGTGGACGTGCTCACGGACGTGTCAGCGCTCGCGGCGGCGGACAGGGTGGTCCGCTCGCTGCTGCGGGTCGCGCGCTCGGCAGCGGCCTTGCGAGCGGTCTCCTCGGCGGCCTTCTTCTTGGCCTCCGCCTTCTTCTTCGCCTCAGCGAGGTCCGCCTTGGCCTGCTTCGCCGCCTTTGCGGCGGCCGCGTCACGCTCGGCCTGCAACTGGTAGTTCGCCGCGGCCTGCTGTGTGGCGTCGGCGGACTGGGCGACCTGGGTGGCCATGTCGGCCGTCAGGGTGGGAAGTTCGAGCGTCTGCGTCACCGGCTCGGCGGCGCTGGCCGAACCGGCTGCCCCGGCGACAGCCAGGGTGCTGAGAACGCCACCGGCCACTCCGGCCCGCATCGCGATTTTCGACGCGCTGCGGCGGGGTTTCCGGTGGCTGCGTATGTGAGCGGTGTGGGACATGAGAACAACCGGTATCAGGGGCTCCTCCATACCTTCAAGAAACGTGTGCTGCGCCACAGTTGTTCAATCGGACCTCTGAACGACAGGTGTGCCGCTCTTTATTGACGCCGTAACGGACATTGCGGACGCAGGCGATCAAGCCTGTGATCATGGCCTTTCGTCGTTTGGTCCGGATTGCCCTCCGCCTACCATCTGTCGCGGTGAGTGGCCAAGCCTGCTTCTTGTGTGGCTCCTGTGGATGTGGCGGAGGTCACGCAACGGTTGCGAGAACGGTCGCGTCTCGCGGGGGGATCACGGACCGATTGCGAGCGGGTCACGACCGGACACCCGCTCGTGAACGCGTGCACACATCCACACCCACGCGACCCCTCGCTCCGATGTGTGAACGCGGCCCTCTATCAAGGCCTCGCTTCCCGTGTCAATTTGGATGCAGAGGAAGTCTCTTGATATAGAGACGCCCCGCTCACGCCGCATTGACAAGCGAAAATGTCACCTCTCGTGATCACTCGGACGCTTCGAGTATGAAGATCACTGCTCATCCGACTTCATGATCCTTCGTCAGGTGGTGGAGATCACAAAGCTTGTGCAATACCCCGTGTCGCAGATCACAGAGTCGCAGGCATAGGATGCGAGGCAGTTGGGCTTGTGACCTGCTTCACATGTTCTCGATCTTCGCCGGGACCAGCGGGGTTCGTGGGACAGGTGAGGCGGATGTGGGTCCGAACATCGCCAGCAGTCAGTGCCGACTGAGAGGAGCGAGGAGCGGTGAACGCGTATGCGCCCATCCTCGTACTGGGAGCCCTCGGGGCAGGCTTTGCGATCTTCTCCGTGGTCATGGCCACGCTGATCGGTCCGAAGCGGTACAACCGCGCCAAGCTCGAGGCCTACGAGTGCGGGATCGAGCCGACCCCCACGCCGGCCGGCGGCGGGCGCTTCCCCATCAAGTACTACCTGACGGCGATGCTCTTCATCGTCTTCGACATCGAGATCGTCTTCCTCTACCCCTGGGCCGTCACCTTCGACGCCCTGGGTGTTTTCGGGCTCGTGGAGATGCTGCTCTTCGTGCTCACCGTCTTCGTCGCGTACGCGTACGTATGGCGGCGCGGCGGCCTGGAATGGGACTGAGGGGCCTTTAGTCATGGGACTCGAAGAAAAGCTGCCGAGCGGCTTTCTGCTGACCACCGTCGAGCAGGCCGCGGGCTGGGTGCGCAAGTCGTCCGTCTTCCCGGCCACCTTCGGCCTCGCCTGCTGTGCCATCGAGATGATGACCACCGGCGCCGGCCGCTACGACCTGGCGCGCTTCGGCATGGAGGTCTTCCGCGGATCCCCGCGGCAGGCGGACCTGATGATCGTCGCCGGCCGGGTCAGCCAGAAGATGGCGCCGGTGCTCAGGCAGGTCTACGACCAGATGCCGAACCCGAAGTGGGTGATCTCCATGGGGGTCTGCGCCTCCTCGGGCGGCATGTTCAACAACTACGCCATCGTCCAGGGCGTCGACCACATCGTCCCGGTCGACATCTATCTCCCCGGCTGCCCGCCACGGCCGGAGATGCTGATGGACGCCATCCTCAAGCTCCACCAGAAGATCCAGACGTCCAAGCTCGGCGTGAACGCCGAGGAGGCGGCCCGGGAGGCGGAGGAAGCGGCGCTCAAGGCCCTGCCGACGATCGAGATGAAGGGGCTGCTGCGGTGAGCGACGCCAACGGCACCACGGGCGCGGGCGGGCCGGACGGGGTGAACCCCGAAAAGGACCTCGGCGCCGACAACCTCCCCGGCCAGCGCGGCGAGGGTGGTGAGGAGATCCGCGTCCAGCGCGGCATGTTCGGCGCCAACAACGGCGGCGACACCTCCGGCTACGGCGGCCTGGTCCGCTCGGTCCGGCTCCCGGGAGCGGCGAGCCGCCCCTACGGAGGCTGGTTCGACGAGGTCGCCGACGAGCTGGAGGGCGCGCTGGAGGAACAGGGGCTCCTGCCCGACAACGCGATCGAGAAGACGGTCGTCGACCGCGGCGAGCTCACCCTCCACATCGAACGCGAGCACCTGCTCCGCGTCGCCCGCACCCTGCGCGACGACCCCGCCCTGCGCTTCGAGCTCTGCACCGGCGTGAGCGGCGTCCACTACCCGCACGACAAGGGCCGCGAGCTGCACGCCGTCTACCACCTGCGCTCGATCACCCACAACCGGCTGATCCGCCTCGAAGTCAGCGCCCCGGACACCGACCGGCACATCCCGTCACTGGTCTCCGTCTATCCCACCAACGACTGGCACGAGCGCGAGACCTACGACTTCTTCGGCATCGTCTTCGACGGTCACCCGGCCCTGACCCGGATCATGATGCCGGACGACTGGCAGGGCCATCCGCAGCGCAAGGACTACCCCCTCGGCGGCATCCCCGTCGAGTACAAGGGCGCCCAGATCCCGGCTCCGGACCAGCGGAGGTCGTACTCGTGAGCACTTCGCATGCCTCCCCTCGGGAGACCACAGAGGGCACCGTCTACACGGTCACCGGCGGCGACTGGGACGAGGTCGTCCAGTCCGCGGCCCGGGCCGACGACGAGCGCATCGTCGTCAACATGGGGCCGCAGCACCCGTCCACCCACGGAGTGCTCCGCCTGATCCTGGAGATCGACGGCGAGACGGTCACCGAGGCCCGCTGCGGCATCGGTTACCTGCACACCGGCATCGAGAAGAACACCGAGTTCCGCACGTGGACGCAGGGCACCACGTTCGTGACGCGCATGGACTACCTGACGTCCTTCTTCAACGAGACCGCCTACTGTCTCGCCGTCGAGAAGCTCCTCGGCATCGAGGACCAGATCCCGGACCGCGCCACCCTCATCCGGGTGCTGCTGATGGAGCTGAACCGGCTGTCCTCGCACCTGGTGTGCATCGCCACCGGTGGCATGGAACTCGGCGCCACCACGATCATGATCTACGGATTCCGTGATCGTGAAATGATTCTCGACATCTACGAGCTCATCACGGGCCTGAGGATGAACCACGCGTACATCCGCCCCGGCGGACTCGCGCAGGACCTGCCGCCCGGCGCGGTGGACCACATCCGCGAGTTCGTGAAGAAGATGCGGAAGAACCTCCCGGAGTACGACAAGCTCGCCACCGGGAACCCCATCTTCAAGGCCCGTATGCAGGACGTCGGCTATCTCGACCTGGCCGGCTGCATGGCCCTCGGCGCCACCGGCCCGATCCTGCGCTCCGCCGGCCTGCCGCACGACCTGCGCAAGGCGCAGCCGTACTGCGGCTACGAGACGTTCGACTTCGACGTCCCCACCGCCGACTCCTGCGACTCCTACGGGCGCTTCCTGATCCGGCTGGAGGAGATGCGCCAGTCCCTCAGGATCGTCGAGCAGTGCCTGGACCGGCTGCAGCCCGGCCCGGTCATGGTCGCCGACAAGAAGATCGCCTGGCCCGCCCAGCTCGCCCTGGGCCCGGACGGCCTCGGCAACTCCCTCGACCACATCAAGAAGATCATGGGCACCTCCATGGAGGCCCTGATCCACCACTTCAAGCTGGTCACCGAGGGCTTCCGGGTGCCGCCGGGACAGGCGTACGCGGCGGTCGAATCACCCAAGGGCGAGCTCGGCGTGCACGCCGTGTCCGACGGCGGCACCCGCCCCTACCGGGTCCACTTCCGCGACCCGTCCTTCACCAACCTGCAGGCCATGGCGGCGATGTGCGAGGGCGGCCAGGTCGCCGACGTCATCGTCGCTGTCGCGTCCATCGACCCCGTGATGGGAGGCGTCGACCGGTGACCACCTCTTCTTCGGAGCGGGGCGTCAGCCTGGGCATGCCCGAACTGCCCGCCCCCGCTTACCCGGACGACGTCCGAGCGAGGCTGGAGACGGACGCGCGGGAGATCATCGCCCGCTACCCCGACTCCCGCTCGGCGCTCCTGCCGCTGCTGCACCTGGTGCAGTCGGAGGAGGGCCATGTCACGCGCACGGGGATGCGGTTCTGCGCGGACGTGCTGGACCTGACCACCGCCGAGGTGACCGCGGTCGCCACCTTCTACTCCATGTACCGGCGCCGGCCCAGCGGTGACTACCAGGTGGGCGTCTGCACCAACACGCTGTGCGCGGTGATGGGAGGCGACGCGATCTTCGAGACCCTCCAGGAACACCTCGGCGTCGGCAACGGCGAGACCACCGACGACGGCAAGGTCACCCTGGAGCACATCGAGTGCAACGCGGCCTGCGACTTCGCCCCGGTGGTGATGGTCAACTGGGAGTTCTTCGACAACCAGACCCCCGCCACCGCCAAGCGCCTCGTCGACGACCTGCGGGCCGGCCGCACGGTCGAGCCCACGCGCGGGGCGCCGCTGTGCACCTTCAAGGAGACCGCCCGGATCCTGGCCGGTTTCCCCGACGAGCGGCCCGGGGCCGTCGAGGCGAGCGGCGGAGCGGGACCCGCTTCGCTGGTGGGCCTCCGCCTGGCTAGGGGAGAGGCCACGCCCGCACGCGTGGTCCATCCACGCGACGGCGATCCGCACGGCGAGCCGCAGGACAGGGCCGTGCACGAACCGTCACCGACCGAGCACCTCAGCTCACACGACGCGCCACAGGACACGTCGGCCTCCGACCCGGCCCACCCGGCAGGGCCTGCCGCCGAGGAGGGGGAGTGATGACCTTGGCAGCCGAACTCAAAGACACCAGCCCCGAGAAGCTGCTCGCACCCGTGCTGTCGTCCTTCTGGGACGCCGACGGGTCCTGGACCTTGGACGTCTACCGACGGCACGACGGGTACGAGGGGCTCCGCAAGGCGCTCGCCATGTCACCGGACGACCTGATCGCGTACGTCAAGGACTCCGGTCTGCGCGGCCGTGGTGGCGCGGGATTCCCGACCGGAATGAAGTGGCAGTTCATTCCGCAAGGGGATGGAAAGCCGCACTATCTAGTTGTCAACGCCGACGAGTCGGAGCCAGGGACCTGCAAGGACATCCCGCTCCTCTTCGCGAACCCGCACAGCCTCATCGAGGGCATCGTCATCGCGTGTTATGCCATCAGGTCTTCGCATGCCTTCATCTATCTGCGTGGTGAAGTCGTCCCCGTGTTGCGGCGGTTGCACGAGGCCGTGCGTGAGGCCTACGCGGCGGGCTACCTCGGCGAGAACATCATGGGCAGCGGACTCGACCTCCAACTCACGGTGCACGCGGGCGCGGGCGCGTACATCTGCGGTGAGGAGACCGCGCTGCTCGACTCGCTCGAAGGCCGCCGGGGTCAACCGCGGCTGCGTCCTCCTTTCCCTGCCGTCGCGGGCCTCTATGCGTGCCCGACTGTGGTGAACAACGTCGAATCGATCGCGTCGGTTCCCGCGATCCTGCACCGGGGCAAAGAGTGGTTCAGGTCGATGGGCAGCGAGAAGTCCCCGGGCTTCACGCTCTACTCGCTCAGCGGCCATGTCACCACTCCCGGTCAGTACGAGGCCCCGCTCGGCATCACACTCCGCCAGCTCCTCGACATGAGCGGCGGCATGCGAGCCGGACATCGCCTCAAGTTCTGGACGCCGGGCGGCTCCTCGACTCCGATGTTCACCGACGAGCATCTCGACGTCCCTCTTGATTACGAAGGAGTGGGCGCCGCGGGTTCCATGCTGGGCACAAAAGCTCTGCAATGTTTCGACGAGACGACCTGCGTGGTCCGTGCCGTCACCCGCTGGACCGAGTTCTACGCCCACGAGTCCTGCGGCAAGTGCACACCGTGCCGCGAAGGGACTTACTGGCTCGTGCAGTTGCTGCGTGACATCGAGGCCGGCAAGGGCGTCATGGCCGACCTCGACAAGCTGAACGACATCGCCGACAACATCAACGGCAAGTCCTTCTGCGCCCTCGGCGACGGCGCCGCCTCGCCGATCTTCTCCTCGCTCAAGTACTTCCGTGAGGAGTACGAGCAGCACATCACGGGACGCGGCTGCCCCTTCGACCCCGCCAGGTCGACGGCCTGGGCCGACCGCACGGAGGTGAACGCATGACTGTGACCACCAGCGCTCCCTCGGGCGGGGGAGAAGCGGCGGTCCCGCCGGAGGACCTCGTGGCGCTGACCATCGACGGCGTCGAGATCAGCGTGCCCAAGGGCACCCTGGTCATCAGGGCCGCCGAGCAGCTCGGCATCGAGATCCCCCGGTTCTGCGACCACCCGCTCCTCGACCCGGCCGGCGCCTGCCGCCAGTGCATCGTCGAGGTCGAGGGCCAGCGCAAACCGATGGCCTCCTGCACCATCACCTGCACGGACGGGATGGTGGTGAAGACCCACCTCACCTCGCCGGTCGCCGAGAAGGCCCAGCACGGTGTGATGGAGCTGCTCCTCATCAACCACCCCCTGGACTGCCCGGTCTGCGACAAGGGCGGCGAGTGCCCGCTGCAGAACCAGGCGATGTCGCACGGCCAGGCCGAGTCCCGCTTCGAGGGAAAGAAGCGGACCTACGAGAAGCCCGTGCCGATCTCCACGCAGGTCCTGCTCGACCGTGAGCGGTGCGTGCTGTGCGCCCGCTGCACCCGGTTCTCCAACCAGGTCGCGGGCGACCCGATGATCGAGCTGATCGAACGGGGCGCGCTCCAGCAGGTCGGCACCGGCGAGGGCGACCCCTTCGAGTCGTACTTCTCCGGCAACACCATCCAGATCTGCCCCGTCGGCGCGCTGACCTCGGCGGCGTACCGATTCCGCTCCCGCCCCTTCGACCTGGTCTCCTCGCCCTCGGTGTGCGAGCACTGCTCCGGCGGCTGCGCCACCCGCACCGACCACCGGCGCGGCAAGGTCATGCGGCGGCTCGCGGCCAACGACCCCGAGGTCAACGAGGAGTGGATCTGCGACAAGGGACGGTTCGGGTTCCGGTACGCGCAGCAGCGGGACCGGCTCCAGTCACCCCTGGTGCGCAACCCGGAGGGCGACCTGGTGCCGGCCTCCTGGCCGGAGGCGCTGCAGATCGCGGCCCAGGGACTGCTCGCCTCGCGCGGGCGGGCCGGGGTCCTGACCGGCGGCCGCCTCACCATCGAGGACGCCTACGCGTACAGCAAGTTCGCGCGGGTGGCGCTCGACACCAACGACATCGACTTCCGCGCGCGTGTGCACAGCGGCGAGGAAGCCGACTTCCTGGCCGCCCAGGTCGCCGGCCGCGGCCGTGACCTCGACGGTACGGGCGTCACGTACACCGCTCTGGAGAAGGCGCCCGCCGTTCTGCTGGTCGGGTTCGAGGCCGAGGAGGAGGCGCCCGGCGTCTTCCTGAGGCTGCGCAAGGCCTGGCGCAAGCACGGACAGAGGGTCTTCTCCCTCGCCACGCACGCCACCCGCGGCCTGGAGAAGGCGGGCGGCACGCTGCTGCCGGCCGCCCCGGGCACCGAGACCGAGTGGCTCGAAGCGCTCGCGAGCGGGGACGGCCTTGAGGACGGCGGCGCCACGGCCGCCGAGGCACTGCGGGCCGAGGGCTCGGTGATCGTCGTAGGAGAGCGGCTGGCCTGCGTGGCGGGCGGCCTGACCGCCGCCGTACGGGCCTCGTCCGCGCTCGGCGCGCGGCTGGTGTGGATCCCGCGCCGGGCCGGGGAGCGCGGCGCCGTCGAGGCGGGCGCGCTGCCCTCGCTGCTGCCGGGCGGGCGCCCGGCGACCGACCCGCGGGCGCGGGACGAGGTCGCCGCGGTCTGGGGCCTGGCCGAACTGCCGCACCGCTACGGGCGCGACACCGGCCAGATGGTCGAGGCCGCCGCCAGGGGCGAACTGCAGGCGCTGCTGGTCGCAGGCGTCGAGGTCGCGGACCTGCCGGACCCGGCCCGCGCGCGGGAAGCCCTCCAGGAGGCAGGCTTCCTGGTGTCGCTGGAGCTGCGGCCCAGCGAGGTCACCGAACTCGCGGACGTCGTCCTTCCGGTCGCCGCGGTGGCCGAGAAGGCCGGCACCTTCCTCAACTGGGAAGGCCGGGTGCGTTTCTTCGAGGCCGCGCTCAAGCCCGACCAGATGACCCGCCGTCTCGCGCCCACCGACGCGCGCGTCCTGCAGATGCTGGCCGACGCCATGGACGTACACCTGGGCCTGCCGGATCTGCGTACCGCGCGCGCGGAGCTGGACCGGCTGGGCCCCTGGGACGGGACGCGCGCCGCCGACCCCCTGGAGACCCCGGCGCCCTTGCCGAGGCCGGCCGCCGGAGAGGCCGTACTGGCCGGGCACCGGCTGCTGCTCGACCAGGGACTCCTCCAGCAGGGCGACGAGGCGCTCGCCGGGACACGGCACGCGGCCCACGCGCGCGTGTCGCCCGCCACGGCCGCCGAGGCGGGTGTGAAGGACGGCGACCTGCTCGCCGTGACCGCGAGCACCGGCACGGTCGAACTTCCCCTGCGGATCACCGACATGCCCGACCGGGTGGTCTGGCTCCCGCTGAACTCCGTGGGCGGTGGCGTCGCCTCCGACACCGGGGCGCGGCCCGGTTCACTCGTCCGTATCGGACCGGCGACGCTCGCCTCCGACGTCACCGAGGAGGTGGAGGCATGAGTCCGTACCTCGCCGCTGAAGACCTCTCGATGTTCGGCACCGACCCCTGGTGGCTGGTCGTCATCAAGGCGGTGTTCTGCTTCGCCTTCCTGATGGTGACGGTGCTGTTCTCCATCGTGTGGGAGCGCAAGGTCGTCGCCTGGATGCAGCTGCGCATCGGCCCCAACCGGCACGGCCCCTGGGGCATGCTCCAGTCGCTCGCCGACGGCATCAAGCTGATGCTCAAGGAAGACGTCATCGTCAAGCGCGCGGACAAGGTGGTGTACGTCCTCGCGCCGATCGTCGCGGCCATCCCGGCCTTCATGGCGATCGCGGTGATCCCCTTCGGCCCGTCCGGCAACGAGATCTCGATCTTCGGCCACCGCACCGCGATGCAGCTCACCGACCTGCCGATCGCGATGCTCTACATCCTCGCGGTCGCCTCGGTCGGCATCTACGGCATCGTGCTGGCCGGCTGGAGCTCCGGATCCACCTATCCGCTGCTGGGAGGTCTGCGCTCCTGCGCGCAGATGATCTCGTACGAGATCGCCATGGGCGCCGCGTTCGCGTCGGTGTTCCTCTACTCGGGGTCGATGTCGACCTCGACGATCGTCGAGGCGCAGCAGGACCGCTGGTACATCCTGCTGCTGCCGGTCTCGTTCCTGATCTACATCGTGACGATGGTCGGCGAGACCAACCGCGCCCCCTTCGACATGCCGGAGTCCGAGGGCGACCTGGTCGGCGGTTTCAACACCGAGTACTCGTCGATCAAGTTCGCGATGTTCATGCTCGCCGAGTACGTCAACATGGTGACGGTCTCGGCCGTGTCGACGACGCTCTTCCTGGGCGGCTGGCGGGCCCCGTGGCCGATCAGCACCTTCTGGGAGGGCGCCAACCACGGCTGGTGGCCGCTGCTCTGGTTCGTGATCAAGGTGCAGTTGCTGCTGTTCTTCTTCATCTGGCTGCGCGGCACCCTCCCGCGGGTCCGCTACGACCAGCTGATGAAGCTCGGCTGGAAGGTCCTCATCCCGATCTCCCTGGTCTGGCTGATGCTCGTGGCCACCGTGCGGACCCTCAGGAACGAGAACTACGACTTCGCCGACATCGTCCTCTACGTGGTCGGCGGGGTCCTCGTCCTGCTGCTGCTCTCCTTCGTCGTCGACATGTTCCGCGAGAAGGCGAAGACGGCCGAGCAGGCCGCCGAGGAACCGGCCGGGTTCGACCCGATGGCGGGCGGGTTCCCCGTACCGCCACTGCCCGGACAGGAGCTTCCACCGGTGCCACGGCGCCGCTCGCGGCGCGAGCGGGAGCTGATTGTCAGTGGTGGGCCCGATACTCAGAGTGACGGATCTCTGGATGGAAAGGAGGCGTCCGATGGCTGAGGAGCCCAAGGAGACCAAGCCCGGTTTCCAGAACCCCGTGGCCGGCTTCGGCGTGACCTTCAAGGCCATGTTCAAGAAGCGGCTGACCGAGCAGTACCCGGAGCAGCAGAAGACCACCGCTCCCCGCTTCCACGGACGGCACCAGCTCAACCGCCATCCGGACGGCCTGGAGAAGTGCGTCGGTTGCGAACTGTGCGCCTGGGCCTGCCCCGCCGACGCCATCTACGTGGAAGGCGCCGACAACACCGACGAGGAGCGCTACTCGCCGGGCGAGCGGTACGGCCGCGTCTACCAGATCAACTACGCCCGCTGCATCCTGTGCGGCCTGTGCATCGAGGCGTGCCCCACCCGCGCGCTGACGATGACCAACGAGTTCGAACTGGCCGACTCCAGCCGCGCCAACCTCATCTACACCAAGGAACAGCTGCTCGCGGGCCTCGAGGACGGCATGGTCGACAGCCCGCACGCCATCTATCCCGGCACCGACGAGCAGGACTACTACCGGGGCCTGGTGACGGAGGCGGCGCCGGGCACGGAGCAGCAGATCGCCGTCTCCAAGGGCGAGCAGCCCTCCGACGAGGAGGTGGAGGCATGAGCGCACTGGCCGCCTACTCCACCTCCACCGGCGAGGCCTTCCAGTTCTGGGTTCTCGGCACCGTCGCCGTGATCGGCGCCCTGTGCACCGTCCTCATGAAGAAGGCCGTGCACAGCGCGCTCTGCCTCGCCGGCACCATGATCATCCTGGCGGTGTTCTACCTCGCCAACGGCGCCTACTTCCTGGGCGTCGTCCAGATCGTCGTCTACACCGGCGCGATCATGATGCTGTTCCTGTTCGTGGTGATGCTCGTCGGCGTCACCGCGGCGGACTCCCTCAAGGAGACCATCAAGGGCCAGCGCTGGCTGGCCCTGCTGTGCGGACTCGGCTTCGCCGTCCTGCTGTTCGCGGGCATCGGCAACGCGTCCCTCACCGAGTTCAACGGTCTCGGCCAGGCCAACGCGAACGGCAACGTGGAGGGCCTCGCCGCCCTCATCTTCACCAAGTACGTGTTCGCCTTCGAGATCACCGGCGCCCTGCTGATCACCGCGGCCGTCGGCGCCATGGTGCTCACCCACCGCGAGCGCACCGAGCGCCCCAAGTCCCAGCGTGAGCTGGCCGAGCAGCGGGTGCGCGAGAACAAGCACGTACCGCCGCTGCCGGCACCCGGCGTGTACGCCCGGCACAACGCCGTGGACATCGCGGGCCTGCTGCCCGACGGCACCCCGTCCGACCTCACCGTCAGTAAGACGCTGCGGGAGCGCGGACAGATCCGTGACGTGTCGCAGGAAGCGCTCAACGACCTGCGGGCCCTGGAGCGGCGCGCCACGGAGCGCCTGGAGCGCACCGAGATCGAGCCGGCGAACCTCAAGCGGGCCGAGGAGGCGTCGAAGTGAACCCCGTCAACTACCTGTATCTCGCCGCCCTGCTGTTCACGATCGGCGCCACCGGGGTGCTGATCAGGCGCAACGCGATCGTGGTGTTCATGTGCGTCGAGCTGATGCTCAACGCCTGCAACCTCGCGTTCGTCGCCTTCTCCCGGATGCACGGCAACCTCGACGGCCAGATCATCGCCTTCTTCACGATGGTCGTCGCCGCCGCGGAGGTCGTGGTCGGGCTCGCGATCATCGTGTCGCTGTTCCGTTCCCGCCACTCGGCCTCGGTCGACGACGCCAGCCTGATGAAGCTGTAAGGGGTCGCTGAACCGTGACTAACGCTGAGAACCTGATCGCGCTGCTCATCGCGGCGCCCCTGCTCGGAGCGGCGGTCCTGCTCTGCGGCGGCCGGAGACTGGACGCCATCGGCCACTGGATCGGCACGGCCCTGGCCGGCGCGTCCTTCGTGATCGGTGTGATCCTCTTCGTCGACCTGCTCGGCAAGGACGCCGAACACCGCACCCTCACCCAGCACCTGTTCAGCTGGATCCCGGTCGGGGGCTTCCAGGCAGACGTCGGCTTCCAACTCGATCAGCTGTCGATGACCTTCGTCCTGCTGATCACCGGCGTCGGCTCGCTGATCCACCTGTACTCGGTCGGATACATGGAGCACGACGAACGCCGTCGTCGCTTCTTCGGTTATCTGAACCTGTTCCTCGCGGCGATGCTGCTGCTGGTCCTCGCCGACAACTACCTCCTGCTGTACGTCGGCTGGGAGGGCGTCGGTCTGGCGTCCTACCTGCTGATCGGGTTCTGGCAGCACAAGCCCAGCGCGGCCACCGCGGCGAAGAAGGCCTTCCTGGTCAACCGCGTCGGCGACATGGGCCTGTCGATCGCGATCATGCTGATGTTCACCACCTTCGGCACCTTCGCCTTCGGCCCGCTGCTGGGCACCCTGGACGATCCGGGACTGGCCGGTGACGCCACCGAGGGCAAGCTCACCGCGATCGCCCTGATGCTGCTGCTCGCGGCCTGCGGCAAGTCCGCCCAGGTGCCGCTGCAGTCCTGGCTCGGGGACGCGATGGAAGGCCCGACCCCGGTCTCGGCCCTCATCCACGCCGCCACGATGGTGACCGCGGGCGTGTACCTGATCGTCCGCTCCGCGGCCATCTTCAACGCGGCCCCCGACGCCCAACTCGTCGTCACCGTCGTCGGTGCGGTCACGCTCCTGTTCGGTGCGATCGTCGGTTGCGCGAAGGACGACATCAAGAAGGCGCTGGCCGGCTCGACCATGTCGCAGATCGGCTACATGGTCCTCGCCGCGGGCCTCGGCCCCATCGGCTACGTTTTCGCGATCATGCACCTGGTGACGCACGGCTTCTTCAAGGCCGGGCTGTTCCTCGGCGCCGGTTCGGTCATGCACGGCATGAACGACGAGGTCGACATGAGGAAGTACGGCGGCCTCAGGAAGTACATGCCGATCACCTTCATCACCTTCGGCCTCGGTTACCTCGCCATCATCGGCTTCCCCGGCCTGTCGGGCTTCTTCTCCAAGGACAAGATCATCGAGGCGGCCTTCGCCAAGGGCGGCACCGAGGGCTGGATCCTCGGCGCGTGCGCCCTGCTGGGCGCGGCCATCACGGCGTACTACATGACGCGCGTGATGCTGATGACGTTCTTCGGCGAGGAACGCTGGCGCAACGCTCCGACGCCCTCCCCGGCCGAGCCGAGCGTGGAGCCCGCCGCCGAGCACCACGGCGAGCACGCCGAACCGCACCCGCACGAGTCGCCCAGCTCCATGACGATCCCGATGATCGTGCTGGCCTTCGGATCGGTCTTCGCGGGCGGGTTCTTCAGCATCGGCGACCGCTTCCTGCACTGGCTGGAGCCCGTCACCGGCCACAGCCACGGCGACTCCCCGGTCAGCGCGCTGACGGTCACCCTCGCCACGATGGTGGTGCTCGTCGTCGGCGTCGCCGTCGCGTACGCCCAGTACGGCCGCCGTCCGGTGCCGGTCCTCGCCCCGCGCGGGTCGCTGCTCACCCGGGCCGCCCGGCGCGACCTGCTCCAGGACGACTTCAACCACGTGGTCCTGGTCCGAGGCGGAGAGCACCTCACGCGCTCCCTGGTGTACGTCGACCACACCCTGGTCGACGGTGTCGTCAACGGCACGGCGGCCTCGATGGGCGGCCTCTCCGGGCGGATGCGCAGGCTGCAGAACGGCTTCGCGCGGTCGTACGCGGTCTCGATGTTCGGCGGTGCGGCGGTCCTCGTCGCCGCGACCCTGCTGATGAGGGCGGTCTGATACCGATGTCCTTTCCCCTGCTGACAGCGACGGCGGCGCTTCCGGCCGTCGGCGCGATCGCCACGGCCGCGGTACCGGCCGCCCGGCGCACCGCCGCCAAGTGGCTCGCGCTGCTGGTCTCGCTCGCCACCCTCGTCCTCGCCGCCGTCGTCCTGGTGCGTTTCGACCCGGACGGCGACCGCTACCAGCTCACCGAATCCCACGCCTGGATCAAGGACTTCGGAGTCCGCTACGAGCTCGGCGTGGACGGCATCGGGGTGGCGCTGCTCGCGCTGACCGCGCTGCTGATCCCGTTCATCATCCTCGCGGGCTGGCACGACGCCGACCCGCTGGAGACCGGCAACAAGCGCTGGCGGCCGACTCAGGGGTTCTTCGCCCTGATCCTGGCCGTCGAGGCGATGGTGATCCTCTCCTTCGAGGCCACCGACGTCTTCCTCTTCTACATCTTCTTCGAAGCCATGCTGATCCCGATGTACTTCCTCATCGGCGGCTTCGGGGACCGTGCCCATGAGCACGGCGAGGAGACGGCGTCCACGCAACGGTCGTACGCGGCCGTGAAGTTCCTGCTCTACAACCTGGTCGGCGGCCTGATCATGCTGGCCGCGGTGATCGGTCTGTACGTGGTCGCCGGGAGCTTCTCACTCCAGGACATCGCCGAGGCACGGGCCAACGGTTCGCTCGACATGGCGACCAACACCGAACGCTGGCTGTTCCTGGGCTTCTTCTTCGCGTTCGCGGTGAAGGCGCCCCTCTGGCCGCTGCACACCTGGCTGCCCAACGCGATGGGGGAGGCCACCGCCCCGGTCGCCGTCCTCATCACCGCGGTCGTCGACAAGGTGGGCACCTTCGCGATGCTCCGCTTCTGTCTCCAGCTGTTCCCGGAGGCGTCGAAGTGGGCCACGCCCGTCATCCTGGTCCTGGCGCTGATCAGCATCATCTACGGGGCGCTGCTCGCCGTCGGCCAGCGGGACATCAAGCGGCTGGTGGCGTACGCGTCGATCTCGCACTTCGGCTTCATCATCCTGGGCATCTTCGCGATGACCAGCCAGGGCCAGTCCGGGGCGACGCTCTACATGGTCAACCACGGGATCTCGACAGCCGCCCTGATGCTGGTGGCCGGCTTCCTGATCTCCCGGCGCGGCTCGCGGCTCATCGCTGACTACGGCGGAGTGCAGAAGGTCGCCCCGGTGCTCGCCGGCACCTTCCTGATCGGTGGCCTGGCGACCCTGTCGCTCCCCGGGCTCGCGCCCTTCGTGAGCGAGTTCCTGGTCCTGGTGGGCACGTTCGCGCGCTACCCGGTGATCGGGATCATCGCCACCTTCGGCATCGTGCTCGCCGCGCTGTACGTCCTGGTCCTCTACCAGAGGACGATGACGGGCCCGGTGAAACCCGAGGTGGCGGCGATGCCGGATCTCAGGGTGCGGGAACTCGTGGTCGTCGCCCCGCTGGTCGTACTGCTGATCTTCCTGGGCGTCTACCCGAAGCCGGTCACCGACATCGTCAACCCGGCGGTCAAGCAGACCATGTCCGATGTACATCAGAAGGACCCCCAGCCCGAGGTGGAGGCGGCCAAGTGAGCGCAACAGCCGTCCACAGCCTGTGGACAACCGCGGCCGATCCGATCTCGAAGATCGACGCACCGAAGTTCGAGTACGGACAACTGTCGCCCATCCTGATCATCATCGGCGCGGCGCTCCTCGGGGTGCTGGTCGAGGCGTTCGTCCCCCGCAAGTCCCGTTACTACGCCCAACTGTTCGTGTCCGTGGTCGCGCTGGCCGCCGCCTTCGCCGCGGTCGTCGCGCTCGCCTCCGACGGGTACGCGACGACGAAGGCCGGCATCGCGGCGATGGGCGCGATCGCCGTGGACGGCCCGGCCCTGTTCCTGCAGGGCACCATCCTGCTGGCCGGCGTGGTCGGCCTGTTCACCTTCGCCGAACGGCGGCTCGACCCCGAGACGCACGGAAACCGCGTCGACTCCTTCGCCGCGCAGGCGGCCTCGGTGCCCGGCAGCGACGGCGAGAAGGCCGCGGTGAAGGCCGGGTTCACCACCACCGAGGTGTTCCCGCTGCTGCTGTTCGCGATCGCCGGCATGCTGATCTTCCCGGCGGCCAACGACCTGCTGACCCTGTTCGTGGCCCTGGAGGTCTTCTCCCTCCCGCTGTACCTGCTGTGCGCGCTGGCCCGCCGCAAGCGGCTGATGTCGCAGGAAGCCGCGGTCAAGTACTTCCTGCTGGGCGCGTTCGCCTCCGCGTTCACCCTCTTCGGCATCGCACTGCTGTACGGCTACGCGGGCTCGATGTCGTACGGGAGGATCGCGCAGGTCGTCGACGGAACGGTCACGAACGTCGACCCGGCGCTCGCGGACACCATGGGCAACGACGCGTTGCTGCTCATCGGTGCAGCCATGCTGGTGATGGGCCTGCTCTTCAAGGTCGGCGCGGTCCCGTTCCACATGTGGACGCCCGACGTCTACCAGGGCGCGCCGACGCCGGTGACCGGGTTCATGGCGGCGGCCACCAAGGTGGCGGCCTTCGGCGCGCTGCTGAGGCTCCTGTACGTGGTGCTGCCGGGGTTGCGCTGGGACTGGCGGCCGGTGATGTGGGGTGTCGCTGTCGTCACCATGCTGGGCGGTGCGATCGTCGCGATCACGCAGACGGACATCAAGCGGTTGCTGGCGTACTCGTCCATCGCGCACGCGGGCTTCATCCTCGCGGGTGTCATCGCGACCACGCCCGACGGTGTGTCCTCGGTCCTCTTCTATCTGGCCGCGTACTCGTTCGTCACCATCGGGGCGTTCGCGGTGGTCACGCTCGTCCGGGATGCCGGGGGTGAGGCGACCCACCTGTCCAAGTGGGCCGGGCTCGGCCGGCGTTCACCGCTGGTGGCGGCGGTGTTCGCGGTCTTCCTGCTGGCCTTCGCGGGCATTCCGCTGACCTCCGGGTTCGCCGGGAAGTTCGCCGTGTTCAAGGCGGCGGCGGAGGGCGGCGCGGCCCCGCTGGTCGTGGTGGGTGTGATCTCGTCCGCGATCGCGGCCTTCTTCTACATCCGGGTCATCGTGCTGATGTTCTTCAGCGAGCCGCGGCCCGAGGGGCCGACCGTTGCGGTGCCGTCACCGTTGACGACGACCGCGATCGGGGTCGGTGTGGCGGTGACGCTGGTCCTCGGTGTCGCGCCGCAGTACTTCCTGGACCTGGCGAACCAGGCGGGAGTGTTCGTGCGCTGACCTGCGCCGCTGCTGTGGTGGGCCCTGGTTCCCGGTGGGGAGCCGGGGCCCACGTGTCGTTCTCGGGCGCACCGCGGATGCTGCCCGGCCCGGGTCCGGGACGACCCAGGGACGGGTTCCTGAGGGGGTCGCTCGGACCGACCGGCGACAGTCCCGTGGACGGCCTGTGGATAACTCGGGCGCTGTCGGTCCCGAGCCCTATCGTGGAGGCAGTGGTCGAGGGACGACGTACGGGGGACATGGCTATGGGCGGGACGGGCGGGATCATCGAGATGCCAGGGATCACCGAGACGCCGGCGACGCAGAGCGAGGCACTGGCCACGCTGCACCGGGTCTTCGGGTACGAGGCCTTCCGAGGCGCGCAGGACGAGGTCATCGAGCATGTGGTGGCCGGCGGGGACGCCGTCGTCCTCATGCCGACCGGCGGCGGCAAGTCCCTGTGCTACCAGATTCCGTCCCTGGTCCGACCCGGTACGGGCATTGTGGTCTCGCCGCTCATCGCGCTGATGCAGGACCAGGTCGACGCGCTGCGGGCACTGGGCGTGCGCGCCGGGTTCATGAACTCCACGCAGGACTTCGACGAGCGGCGAGTCGTCGAGGCCGAGTATCTGGCGGGCGAGCTGGATCTGCTGTACCTGGCGCCGGAGCGGCTGCGGCTGGATTCCACCCTGGACCTGCTCTCGCGCGGCAAGGTCGCTCTCTTCGCGATCGACGAGGCGCACTGCGTGTCCCAGTGGGGCCACGACTTCCGCCCCGACTACCTGTCCCTGTCCCTGCTCGGCGAGCGCTGGCCGGACGTTCCGCGCATCGCGCTGACGGCGACGGCCACGCACGCGACGCACCAGGAGATCACCCAGCGGCTGAACATGCCGCGGGCCCGCCACTTCGTGGCGAGCTTCGACCGGCCCAACATCCAGTACCGGATCGTGCCGAAGGCCGACCCCAAGAAGCAGCTGCTGGGCTTTCTGCGGGAGGAACACGCCGGCGACGCGGGCATCGTGTACTGCCTCTCACGCAAGTCGGTGGAGGCGACCGCCGAGTTCCTGTCCCGCAACGGCATCGAGGCGGTGCCGTACCACGCGGGCCTCGACGCGGGTACCCGCGCGGCCCACCAGTCCCGCTTCCTGCGGGAGGACGGGCTGGTCGTGGTCGCCACCATCGCCTTCGGCATGGGCATCGACAAGCCGGACGTCCGCTTCGTGGCGCACCTCGACCTGCCCAAGTCGGTCGAGGGCTACTACCAGGAGACGGGCCGGGCCGGCCGGGACGGGCTGCCATCCACGGCATGGATGGCGTACGGCCTCAACGACGTCATACAGCAGCGCAAGCTGATCCAGTCCGGTGAGGGCGACGAGGCGTTCCGGCGCCGGGCCGCGGCTCACCTGGACTCGATGCTCGCGCTGTGCGAGACGGCCCAGTGCCGACGCGGTCAGCTTCTCGCCTACTTCGGCCAGGACCCCGACCCGACGGGCTGCGGCAACTGCGACACCTGCCTCGTCCCGCCTCAGACGTGGGACGGCACGGTCGCCGCGCAGAAGGTGCTGTCGACCGTGGTGCGGCTGCAGCGGGAGCGGGGCCAGAAGTTCGGCGCGGTGCAGATCGTCGACATCCTCCAGGGCAAGCGCACGGCCAAGGTGATCCAGTTCGATCACGACCAGCTGTCCGTGTTCGGTATCGGCGAGGACCTCTCCGACGGCGAATGGCGAAGTGTCGTACGGCAGTTGCTGGCGCAGGGGCTCCTCGCCGTCGAGGGGGAGTACGGCACGCTGGTGCTGACCGAGGCGAGCGGGTCGGTGCTGCGGCGGGAGCGGGAGGTGCCGCTGCGCAAGGAGCCGAAGAAGGCGGCGCCCTCGCGGTCCTCGGGGTCCGGCTCGTCCGGCTCCGGGCGCGGCGAGCGCAAGGCCAAGGCCGCGGCGGCCGAACTGCCCGAGGCCCTCCAGCCCGCCTTCGAGGCGCTGCGTGCCTGGCGGGCCGAGCAGGCGCGGGAACAGGGCGTTCCGGCGTACGTCATCTTCCACGACGCGACACTGCGGGAGATCGCGACGGTGTGGCCCACCTCGGTGCAGCAACTCGGTGGGATCAGCGGCGTCGGCGAGAAGAAGCTGGTGACCTATGGGGAGGGCGTGGTCGGGGTGCTCGCCGGACTGGGCGGCCCTCCCGGGGCCGCGGCGACGAACCCGACGGATGGCAGCGGGGGCCCCGCGTCGAGCCCGGCGCGGGACATCGACCCGGGACCGGGCACGGGGTCAGGGCCGGGGTCGGTTTCCGGATCAGGCTTCGACGACTGGCCGGAGATGGATGGGGAGCCCGAACCGGAGGACTGGATATAGAGGGCTGGATATAGCGGGCTCGACAGAGGGGTCGGGCGCCAGGATCCCTACAGGGCCCGGGTGGCGTACGCCCTGACGTCCGCGTCGGTGTCTGCGGTGGCCGTGGACAGGGCCGCACGGGCAGCCTCGGTGGCGGAGTGACGGGTCAGCGCCAGGACCGCGGCCTTGCGGACGTCGGCGTTCGGGTCGGCAATAGCCTTGGCCAGCGCGGGGACGGCCGCGTCGGGGTCCGCCGCGGACAGGGCGGTCGCGGCGCCCGACCGTACCTGCCAGGCGGGGTCGGCCAGGGCGGCCGTGGCCCGGGTGGCGAGCGGTGCGGGGCAGCCGGTGGTGCCCAGCGCTCCGTAGGCGGCACCGCGCACCAGGGCGTCGGGGTCGTCGACCAGGGCGGCGAGGGCGGTGTGGACGGGGCCGGGGTCGAGGGCCGGGCGTCCCGCGAACACCGTCGCCAGGGCCTTGGCGATCGTGACGCGGACCTCACGTGACGGGTCGGCCGTGGCGGCGCGGGCGAGTTCTTCGGCGGCGTCGACCGACACCAGTGCACGCACGGCCTCGATGCGGACGGCGGTGTCGGAATCCGAGAGGGAGCCGGCGAAGAGAGCGGCGTCACCGAGACGCAAGGCGCGCAGTACGTCCAGGGCCGCGGCACGGACGACGGGATCGGACTCGGCCAGCGCGGCGCCGAGACCGTCGCGCAGCGCCGGTTCGGGCGGGAGCGTCTCGACGAGCTCGCGCAACGAGGCGGCGGCAGCGGCACGGACCTCGGCGGCGGGGTCGCGGAGCGCCACGGCGAGGGCGGGCCCCGTCCCGGTCGGCAGCGCCTCGGTCAGAACGGCGACGGATTCGCGACGGACGGCCGGTGAAGGGTCGGTCAAGTACGGCCGGAGAGCATCGAGTTCGGGCTGCTCCTCGGCGAGAGCGACGAGTTCGAGGAGACGGGTCGAGGACTGCTCGGAGGCGGGGCGGGCGTGAGCGCTCTCCCGGTCACCGCCCGCCTCCGGCTGTGCCGCCCCGGTCCGGGAGGCCACCGGAGCGAGGTCCCGCGCCCCGGCCGTCGCCACCTGTTCGGCGTGCACCTCGCCGAGGTGCCGGGACGCACCGCCGGTCGGGGTGAACTCCTCGATCGGGACCAGATAGGGAGCCACGGGACGAGCCGTGAACTCCATCGCACCAGAGGGGGACTTGTGCAGATCGAGGTGGTGGAACCAGGACGCGTCGTCGCGCCGCGGGTGGTCGAGACGATCGTGGTAGAGGCCCCAGCGGGACTCCGTGCGGGCCAGGGAGGCACGGGCGGCCATCTCCGCGCAGTCACGGATGAAGCTGACCTCCGCGCAACGCATCAGCTCGTGCGGGGTGTGGGCACCCATCTCCGCGATGTCGGCGCGCATCCGCTCGAACGCCTCCAGGGCGAGGGACAGCCGGGCGCCCGACTTCGGCGGGGCCACGTAGTCGTTCACGAAGCGGCGCAGCTTGTACTCGACCTGGGCCTGCGGAGGGCCGTCCGGGTTGTGCAGCGGGCGGTAGATCAGCTCGTGGGCGTCCCGCAGTTGGCCGGCCGGCAACTCGCCCTCGTACGGGCGGTACTGGGCCGCGTCCGCGCCCGCCAGGTCGCCGAAGACGAACGCGCCGATCATGTAGTTGTGCGGGACGCAGGCCAGGTCGCCGGCGGCGTAGAGACGGGGGACGGTCGTGCGGGCGTGGTCGTCGACACGGACGCCGGAGGCCGAATGGCCGCCGCACAGGCCGATCTCGGAGATGTGCATCTCGATGTCATGGGTGCGGTAGTCGTGACCGCGTCCGGAGTGGAAGGTGCCACGGGTCGGACGCTCCGTGGAGTGCAGGATCGACTCCAGGGCCGACACCGACTCCTCCGGGAGGTGGCTCAGCTTCAGGTACACGGGGCCCCGGTCGGAGGCGACCTCCGCCGCGAACTCCGCCATCATCTGGCCCGACCAGTAGTCGGAGTCGACGAAGCGTTCACCGTGCCGGTTGACCTGGTAGCCGCCGAACGGGTTGGCGACATAGGCGCAGGCCGGACCGTTGTAGTCCTTGATCAGCGGGTTGATCTGGAAGCACTCGATGCCGGTGAGCTCGGCGCCCGCGTGGTAGGCCATGGCGTAGCCGTCGCCCGCGTTGGTGGGGTTCTCGTACGTGCCGTACAGGTAACCGGAGGCGGGCAGGCCGAGGCGGCCGCAGGCGCCGGTGGCGAGGATCACCGCTCCCGCCCGGACGGTGACGAACTGCCCCGTACGGGTGTTGAAGCCGGCCGCCCCCACGGCCCGCCCGTCCTCGGGCGAGGTCAGCACACGCACCGGCATCACCCGGTTCTCGATACGGATCCGCTCCCGCATCTCGCGCCGCCGCAACTGCCGGTACAGCACCTTCTTGACGTCCTTGCCCTCCGGCATCGGCAGCACATAGGAGCCGGAGCGGTGGACCTGGCGGACCGCGTAGTCGCCGTGCTCGTCCTTCTCGAACTTCACGCCGTACGACTCCAGGCGCTGCACCATGGCGAAGCCGCGGGTCGCGGTCTGACGGACGGTGGACTGGTCGACGATGCCGTCGTTGGCGCGGGTGATCTCGGCGACGTAGTCGTCGGGCTCGGCACGACCCGGGATGACCGCGTTGTTGACGCCGTCCATGCCCATCGCGAGGGCACCGGAGTGACGGACGTGGGCCTTCTCCAGGAGCAGGACGTTCGCACCGTGCTCGGCGGCGGTCAGGGCGGCCATGGTGCCGGCGGTGCCGCCTCCGATGACGAGGACGTCGCAGGTCAGCTCCTCGGCGTCGGTGAGCGCGGGGATCGCCGGGAGGCTGTCCGTGGCGCCGGCCGTGGGGGTGTCCGGGGTGGTGTCCACCAGGGTGCCTTTCACGTACTGAGGAGTCAGCTGCTGAGGGAGGTGAGGACGTCACGCCGCAGTGCCACACGCGCCGGGTCGTCGTGCGCCGAGCGGTCGCGGGGGTTCGGGACGTCCCGGACCGCGATCAGGCCGCCCGCGCCGAGCAGGGCCACCCGGTCGCCGAGGAACAGGGCCTCGTCGACGTCGTGGGTGACGAACACGACGGTCGCGCCCGTGCCGCTCAGCACCTCCACCAGCAGGTCCTGCATGCCGGCGCGGGTCTGGGCGTCGAGGGCACCGAACGGCTCGTCCATCAGGACGGCACGCGGTCGGGCGGCGAGGGCGCGGGCCAGCTGCGCGCGCTGGCGCTGGCCGCCGGAGACCCGGTGCGGCAACTGCCGGGCCCGGTCGGCGAGTTGGACCCGGTCGAGCCAGGCGTCGGCCTGTTTCCTGCGCTGCCCGCGCGGCAACCCCTGGATGGCGAGCGGGAGTTCGACGTTGGCACGCAGGGTGCGCCAGGGCAGCAGGGCGTCCTCCTGGAAGACCAGGGCGCGGTCGGCGGCGGGGCCGGTCAGCGGACTCCCGTCCTGGGTGACCGTGCCGGCGAGCGGGGGCAGCAGGCCCGCGAAGGTGCGCAGCAGCGTCGACTTGCCGCAGCCCGAGGGGCCGACCACGGAGAGGATCTCGCCGGGCGCCACGTCGAGGTCCACCTCGTCCAGCGCGATCGCGCCGGGGCGGCCGAGCGTGGCGCCCCGCAGGGTGAGCCCGGCACCGGTCCGTGCCTGCCGGGCGGGGCGGACCTCAGACGAGCTGGTCATGGGGCACGTCCTCCTCGGTCTTGGGGCGCGCCACCACAGGGGTGGGGGCGGCGGCGCGGGTTCGGGGGACACGCGTGCCCGGGGCGTACGACGTGCGCGGAAGCCAGTGGGTCAGGCGCCGGCCGAGCATTTCGACGGCCGTGGAGGTGAGCCAGCCGAGGACGCCGATGGTGACCATGCCGACGAAGACGCCCGGGTAGTCGACGACGGTGTAGTCCTGCCAGGTGCGGTAGCCGACGCCGTACTGGCCGGAGATCATCTCGGCGGAGATCACGCAGATCCACGAGACGCCGATGCCGACCGACAGACCGCCGAAGATCCCGGGCAGCGCACCGGGCAGCACCACCGAGGCGAGGATCCGCCACCGGCCGCCGCCCATCGTGAGCACCGCCTCCTCCCACACCGGGGTCAGCGCGCGGACCGCGTGCCGGGTGGACACCAGGACCGGGAAGAAGGCCGCGGCGCAGGTGATGAAGACGATGCCCTGTTCGTTGGAGGGGAACAGGAGGATCGCGACCGGGACGAGGGCGATGGCGGGGATGGGCCGGATCACTTCGAGCACCGGTCCGAGCAGGTCCTCCGCGAGCCGCGACCGCGCCACGAGCACGCCCGTGGCCACGCCCACGACGGCCGCGAGGAGGAAACCGGTGAGGATGCGGGTGAGGCTGTCGGCGAGGTCCGTCCAGTAGTCGGGGCCGGACAGCCGGTCGGTGAAGGCGTGGGCCACGTCGGTGACCGTGGGGAACTGCGAGAAGCGCAGCCACAGGTTGACGTCCAGGCTGGTCAGCAGCTGCCAGGTGCCGAGGGCGACCGCCAGCGAGGCGACCCGCAGCGCGTACCGGCCGGCCCGCCGCGGATACCGGGGCGCGAACCGGCCCGCCCGCCTCGGGTGCGGTGGCGCGGCAGGGTCCGGCTGCCTCGGTTGGCGGCGCGTGTCAGGGTCCGGCTGCCGTGCCTCCCGGGTCACGAGGCCCGCCCCAGCGCGTCGGCGTATGTGATGACGCGGGCGCCGCCGTGCCCGGCGATGTACGACTGGGCGGTCGCCGGGGCGACGAAGGGGAGGAGCTGGTCACCGTCGGCCACCCAGACCGCCTTGTCGGCGAACCAGAGGGTGCCGGTGGTCGCGTCGGGGACGTAGGAGGCGCGGATGTCGGACGTGTGCGCGGCGACGTAACGCAGCAGCTCGGCGGGAGTCTTGAAGCTGCGGGTCGTTTCGGCGCCCTTGGGCCAGACCTCGCTCGCGGCGGGAGCGGGCGCGGCGGAGAGCCGCTTCGCGTAGTCCGCGCCGAGGGCCTTCCTGACGTAGTGGTCGTCGATGAAGGCGTCCACGTCCACGTCGCCGGTCAGCTTCGCCGACTTCAGCACGGACACGTCGTCCTTCAGTGCGGAGACGAGCTGCGGCTTGATCGCCGGGTCGAAGGTGGCGATGCCGTGGTCGCCGTTGTAGAGGTAGACGACCTCGGCGGGCAGGGTGGTGGCCTTGGCGACCTTCTCGGCGGCCGTCACGGGGTGTTCGTCGAGGTAGTCGGTCGCCTCCGCCTGGGCCTTCAGGAAGGCCTCCAGGACGGCGGGCCGCTGCTTGGCGAAGTCTTCGCGGGCGGTGACGCCGTGGAAGGTGGGGAGGTTCAGCTGGGCGCCGTCGTACAAGGCCTTCGCCTTGCCCTGGAAGGCGAGCAGGCCGGGCCAGGCGACGAACTGCGAGAGCGCGTCCGTGCTGCCGGCGGTGAGGGCCGAAGCACCCACCGCTGGCTGCTGGTTGAGCTTCTCGATGTCCTTGTCGGGGTCGAGGCCGGCGCGTTGCAGGGCGCGCACGAGGGTGCCGTCGGCGGCCGAGCCGATGCTGGTCGACACCTTCTTGCCGCGCAGGTCGGTGAGGGATGTCAGCCTGGAGCCAGGGGAGGTGACGATCGTGTTGAGGCCGCCGCGGAGGTTGTAGCCGGTGACCGAGACCAGCCGGGTGGGCTTGCCGAGCTGCTTGCCGCGGGCCGCGTTGATGAGGAGCGGGAAGTCGCCCATGGAGCCGATGTCGATCTTCCCGGCGGTCATCTGGGCGGTGATGGGGGCGCCGGTGGCGTAGTCCTGCCAGTCGACCTTGTAGGTGTGGCCGTCGTGGAGGGCGTTGAGCTGCTTCTCGAAGTAGCCGAGTGAGCGCAGGAGGGTGCCGGCGGTGACGGTGTTGATCGTCTTGGACTGGTAGCCGACGGTGACGGTGACCGTGGAACTGTCCCCGGCCGACGCGTCACCGCCGCAGGCGCTGAGGGGGAGGAGCAGGGCGACGGCGGCGACGGCGACTACTGAGCGTTGGTGTTTCATGGCGGATAGGAGGCCTCTCACCGGAGCAGATAGGGCATGTTGACCGTGACGGCTCCGGTGGGGCAGCGGGCCGCGCAGGGGCCGCAGTACCAGCACTCGTCGACGTGCATGTAGGCCTTGCCGTTGCTCTCGTCGATGGCGAGGGAGTCCAGCGGGCACATGTCCACGCAGAGCGTGCAGCCGTCGATGCACTTCGACTCGTCGATGGTCACGGGCACGTCGGCCCGCTGGGGCGCCAAGGGCATGGCTGTCTCCAGGGAGGTGCGCAAGCGGGGGGTGAGGGTTACGGGTTACGAGTTACAGCGGCCGGTACATGGACCGGTCAGCCGCCGGCGCGTGGTCATAACGACCGGTGCAGCAGGCCGCTCATCGTGATGCGGTCCCCGCGGAAGCGGATGAACTCGAGGTCGACCGGGCGGCCGTCGGCGAGGTGGGTGAGGCGTTCCAGCATCAGGACGGCCGCGCCGCGCGGGGCTTCCAGAACGGCGGCGGAGTGGGTGTCCGCGTTCACCGCCTCCAGGGTGATCTCGGCGTGGCCGAGACGCTGACCGGTGATGGCTTCCAGGAGGCGGAAGACGTCGGTGTTCTCCAGGTCGGCGCCGAGCAGGGCGGTGCCGATGTCGAGCGGGATGTAGGTGAGGTCGAGGGAGAGGGGGAGGCCGTTCAGGCGGCGCAGGCGTTCGATGTAGAGGACGTCCGTGCCGGGTGGGACCTTGAGGCGGTCGGCGACGGGGGCGGGGGCAGGAGCCGGGCCCATCGTGCGCACCTCGTTGGTGACGCGGCCGTGTTCGTGGAGGGTTTCCGCGAGGCCCATCAGGTGGTCGAGGCCGTGCGGGTACTTCTGGCCGACGACCACGGTGCCGACGCCCGGGAGGCGCTCGACCAGGCCTTCCGCGCGGAGCAGGTCCAGGGCTTGGCGGACCGTGTTGCGGGAGGCGCGGTACTCGGTGGTGAGGGTGGACTCGTGCGGGAGGGTGCCGTCCGGGAATCCGGCCGTGAGGATCTGGTGGCGCAGCAGGTCGGCCAGTTGGCGTGCCTGGTCCGCGCGCAGCCGACGGCGCGCGCGGTGGGCGGCGACGGTGGTCGCGCCCTGGCCGGCGTGCTCTCGGACGCGGTCGGAGGCTGGCATGTTTCGAACCATAGCGAGCCGGTAGGGAAAGCTGTGTTGCGGGAGTGTTGCGCCACCAAGGGCTCCGCCGGTACGGCCGCTGACCTGGGGGGTCCGGCGCTGGACGGGAAGATCTGCCACCAGGCGGTCGCGCGGCGGGCCCGGGGAAAGGTGTAGCGGGGACGCCTAGGACAGTGCCGTCAGGCCCGGGGCGAAGGTGATCAGAAGGGGGAGCAGGGGCACCAGGGCCGCCACCGTCGTCGTCAGCAGCCGGTGCCTGGGGCCCAGGCGGGGCTGGGGTTCCAGGAGGCGGTCAACCCGCTCGCCGAGGAGGCGGTGGGTGGAGGCGCAGGAGAGGACGCCGCGGTGTTGGTTCAGCTCGATCAGGGCCAACGCCGTCGTCAGGTGGCCGCAGCGGCGCGAGGCGGTGTCGTCGGCGGCGAGCTCGACCAGGCGGTGGGTCTGGTCGCAGAAGTGGGAGAACAGCGGGACCTGGGGGAAGCCGGTGGCCAGCGCGGTGGAGAGGTGGAGCAGCCAGTTGTGGCGGGCCCGGGCGTGGCCGCGTTCGTGGGTGAGGACGGCGTCGAGCTGGTGGTCGGTGAGCCGGTGCAGGGCGCCGGTCGTGACGATCAGCTGGGGCGGGTGGCCCGGCATCCACCAGGCGTCCGGGTACTCGTCCTCCAGGACCAGCAGCGGGCCGCGCGCCTCGGGCAGCCCCGCCGGCAGGTCGGGGGCGCGCTCCCGCAGGTGGGCGTGGGCCTGGCCGCGGCGACGGCGGGCCTCGACGAGCTCCCGGGTCAGCATCGCGGTCGTCCAGGCCGCGCCGCAGGCCAGCAACAGGGTGAGAGCGGCGGCCCACACCGGGGCCGCGGAGAGGTCGTAGGCCGCGGTCACGGCGGGCGGCGCCGGGGCGAAGACGTGGTCGCGGACCGTTTGGAAGACCGCGGCGGCACCGAGGACCAGGGCGGTCAGACAGCACAGCAGGACCGTGGCGACCAGGCACTGCCACACCCACAGGCCGACCACCGGGTCCCGCTCGGGCCACGCGGCCCGGGTCAGCGCGCGCGGGGCCGGCACGGCGGCCGTCAGGGCGACGGCGCTCAGCAGGAGCAGGCAGAAGGTCATGCCACGGGCTCCGGATCCTGGTCGGAAGAGAGGCGGCTACGGGTCGGGCGGTGGGGCTGCGTGCGGCTGTGCGGGCGGCGGGTGCGGTGTCTCGAACCGCGCGGGGCGCCCGCCGCCAGTATGACGGCGGGAAGCGCCGGAGTCAGGCGGTAACCAGGACACGGATGTCACAGGCGCGGTGATCAGTGCGGCGCGCCGGGCGCGGCTCAGTTCGTACGGCGGGACCGGACCGGCCGGGTCGACCCGCACCGCCGACCCGCTCACCGGCGCCCCGTCCGGCCTCACCGGCTCCCTCAAGCGCTCGGTACAACCCTCCCGCTGACCTCGCCCAACCCCACCCGCACCCCGTCCGGCCCGGGCGCCCACGCCGACAGGGTCACCACGTCGCCGTCCTCCAGGAACGTCCGCTTGCCGTCGGGGAGTTCGAGTGCGTCGCGGCCGTTCCAGGTCAGCTCCAGCAGGGAGCCCCGTTCGCGCTCGGAGGATCCGCTCACCGTTCCCGAGCCGTACAGGTCGCCGGTGCGCAGCCAGGCGCCGTTGACGGTCATGTGGGCCAGCTGCTGGGCGGCGGTCCAGTACATGGTGGAGAAGGGGGGCTCCGAAATGACGTGGCCGTTGACGGAGACCGAGATGCGCAGGTCGTAGCCGCCGGGCTCGTCCTCGGAGTCGTCCAGGTACTCCAGCAGCGGGTGGGTGCGCTCCGGCGGTGTCACCCGCGCCTCTTCCAGCGCGTCCAGCGGAGTGATCCACGCGGACAGCGAGGTGGCGAAGGACTTGCCGAGGAACGGGCCGAGGGGGACGTACTCCCAGGCCTGGATGTCCCGCGCCGACCAGTCGTTGAGCAGGCACAGTCCGAAGACGTGCTCGCGGAAGTCGGTCAGTGCCACCGGCCTGCCCGGCTGCGAGGGCGCCCCGACCACGAAGCCGACCTCGGCCTCGATGTCCAGTCGGACGGACGGCCCGAAGACGGGTGCGGGGTCGGTGGGGGCCTTGCGCTGGCCCGACGGTCGTACGACGTCCGTGCCGGACACCACCACCGTGCCCGCGCGGCCGTGGTAACCGATGGGCAGGTGCTTCCAGTTGGGGGTCAGGGAGTCGGCGGCGTCCGGGCGGAAGATCTGTCCGACGTTGCGGGCGTGGTTCTCGGAGGCGTAGAAGTCCACGTAGTCCGCGACCTCGAAGGGGAGGTGCAGGGTGACGTCGGACAGCGGGCGGAAGAGTCCCGCGATCGCCTCCTGGTGGGACGGGACCGTCACCCATGCCGTCAGCGCGCGCCGCACGTCCGACCATGCGGTGCGGCCCGCGGCGAGCAGCGGCCCCAGGGAGGGGCGGGCCAGCAGGGAGACGTAGGGGGAGCCCAGAGCGGCGGCCGCGGCACCCGCGTCGAGTACCTGGTCCCCCAGTCGGACGCCGACGGTCCGGTCCGTCGAGCCGGGGAGCGAGAACACGCCGTACGGAAGGTTGTGCGGGCCGAAGGGGTCGCCCTCGGGGAGGTCGAAGGGGGGCATGGGTGCTGCCTCACTCTCGTGCAAACCGTGCGGTTCATGTGGTCGTGCCACACGTTACGGCTGAGTTGCCCGCCCTGGGCAGTGTCTAAAGAGTTTGCAATGTCCGAAATTTCCTTGTGGGAGGGTGCAATTCCGGCTTAGCGTCCTTTGGGGGACACGGACGGGGTGGGTCCGGTCCGTAGGGGGGACACGTGGGGGGACCCGTGGCCAGGAGCACCAGCAGTGTGCCGTTTTCGGCCGCCCGTGAAGTGCCGGGCCTGATCGTGAAGTTCGGCGACTATCCGCTGCACCACGGCGGTGTCGGCGCCATCCGGAGTCTGGGCCGCCTGGGCGTCCCGATGTACGCGATCACCGAGGACCGTTACACACCCGCGGCCGCGTCCCGCTACCTGAAGCGCGCGTTCGTGTGGCCGACGAGGGGGACGGAGGACCCGGGCCGTCTGGTGGAGGGGCTGCTGCGGATCGGGCGACGGATCGGCCGGCCCGCGGTGCTGATCCCCACCGACGAGGAGGCCGCCGTCCTCATCGCCGAACACCAGGGCGAACTGGGTGACCGCTTCCTCTTCCCGCGCGTCGATCCGGTGCTGCCGCGCCGCCTCGCCAGCAAACAGGGGCTGCACGAACTGTGCGTGGAACACGGGATTCCGAGCCCGTCGGCGGCCTTCCCGCGGTCGTACGACGATGTCGTCGACTTCGCGGAGAAAGCCCGCTTCCCGGTGGTGGCCAAGAATCGCGAGGCGTTCGTACGGCGGGAGAGGCCGGCCGTGAACGGCACCACCCGCATCGCCACCCGCGCGGGGCTTCTCCGCCTGGCCCGGGGCTGGGGCGAGCGACCGGGGGTGGTCCTCCAGGAGTACCTGCCGAGGGAGCAGGCGGAGGACTGGATCGTGCACGCGTACTTCGACCGGGACTCGGTCCCGCTGGCCCTGTTCACCGGGGTCAAGGTCCGTTCCTGGCCACCGCACGCGGGCATGACGGCGCGGGCGTACGTCGTCGACAATCCCGAACTCGCGGATCTCGCCGCGCGTTTCATCAAACAGCTCGGCTTCACCGGGATCATCGACCTCGACCTGCGCTTCGACCGGCGCGACGGGCAGTACAAACTCCTCGACTTCAACCCGCGCATGGGCGCCCAGTTCCGGCTCTTCGAGAGCGAGTCGGGGGTGGACGTGGTGCGTGCCATGCATCTGGATCTGACCGGGCGCACCGTTCCGGAGGGGGAACAGCGGGCCGGCCACCGGTACATCGTGGAGAACATCGACCTGCCCGCCCTGCTCGCCTACCGCCGCAGCGGCTACACGACGCCGCACGCACCGGCGCGGGCGAGCGGGACGGAGCTGGCCTGGTTCGCGGGTGACGACCCGCTGCCGTTCCTCACGATGCTCGCGCGCTTCGTGCGACCGGGCGCGAAGCACCTGTATCAGCTGTGGCGCAGCAACCGCCTCGGCGACCTGACGAAGTGACGAACCGACGAAGTGACGTAGTGACGTAGTGACGAAGTGGCGTAGTGACGTCCTGGGGAGGGACTTCGTGATCCAACCGGTAGCAGTCATCGGTGCCGGCCCGTTCGGCCTGTCGACCGCGGCGCATCTGCGGGCGCGCGGCATTCCCGTCCGTGTCTTCGGCGAACCCATGGTCAGCTGGCGCGACCACATGCCCGCCGGAATGCTCCTGAAGTCGACCCCGGCCGCCTCCAGCATCGACGCGCCGCAACCTCACCACACCCTGGCCGACTACTGCGACGCCGCGGGCATCCGGCGGCTCGTGACGGACGAGGACATCATTCCCGTCGAGACCTTCATCGCGTACGGCGAGTGGTTCCAGCAGAAGCTGGTGCCCGAGCTGGAGCGGGAACGGGTGGTGTCCGTGGACCGGCGGACCGGCGGCGGCTTCGAACTGAAGCTGGACTCGGGCGAGTTGTTCACCGCGCGCGCGGTCGTCGTGGCGACCGGCCTGTCGGGCCTCGCCCATCTGCCCCCGGAGCTGGCCGCGGCCGCGCCGGACGGCCCCGCCCCCACCGGGGCGCTCTCCCACAGCTCCCAGCACCACGATCTCAGCCGCTACGCCGGCCAGGAGCTGATCGTCGTCGGCGCCGGCCAGTCGGCGCTGGAGACCGCGGTGCTGGCGGCGGAGGCGGGCGCGCGGGTGCGTGTGGTGGCGCGCGGGCGCGGCAGCGTCGCGTTCGGGGCGCCCCCCTGGCGGCAGCCGAGGCTGCGACCCGAGTCACCGTTCGGCCGCGCCTGGTCCCTGTGGGCGCTCAGCTACTACCCGCACCCCTACCGCCGCCTGCCGGCCCAGGCCCGCCACTACCTGGTCCGCCGGGTTCTGGGCCCGCTGGGCGCGTGGTGGTTGCGCGAGCGCTTCGAGAGCTCGGTGCGGGTCAGCGAGGTCGACCGGGTGCTGAGCGCGGACACCGCCGACGGTCACCCGACGCTGACCGCCCTCGGCCTCACCGGCCGCAGGGAACGGATGGCGGCCGACCATGTCATCGCGGCCACCGGATACCGCGTGGACCTGGCCGCGATGGACTTCCTCGGCCACGAACTGCGCACCGGGCTCACGGTGAGCCGGGGCGCCCCGAAACTGGGCGCGGGGTACGTGTCGTCCGTCCCCGGCCTGTACTTCACCGGCCTGCCGTCGGCGGCGTCGTACGGGCCGGTGATGCGGTTCGTGTGCGGGACGGAGTTCGCGTCACCGAGGCTGGTGAAACACCTGGCCGCCGCCCACGGGTAGCCGCCCGTCGCAGGTGACCGTGCCGGCGGAACTGGTGGTGCGGGACGTCGCGTGAGCGCGACAACCGTGGTGGAGGAACA
The DNA here is from genome assembly GCF_042872365.1 of Streptomyces sp. NPDC005263. Taxonomy (NCBI): domain Bacteria; kingdom Bacillati; phylum Actinomycetota; class Actinomycetes; order Kitasatosporales; family Streptomycetaceae; genus Streptomyces; species Streptomyces sp. NPDC005263. The sequence continues at coordinate 132,756 of NZ_JBIAKJ010000003.1, forward strand.
GGCGTGCGCGACCGGAGCGGGCGTCGCCGCGGGGGAAGGCGGTAGCCGTCCGGTTCGCGTCGAGTCGGCGGGGCGTTCCATCCGTATTCTCTGATCATGGCCGCACCTACCGCATATTCACTGATCGCCACCGACCTGGACGGAACGCTGCTCCGAGACGACGACACGTTCTCCGACCGGTCACTCGCCGCGCTCGCGCGGGTGGCGGCGGCCGGCGCCCGGCACCTCGTCGTCACCGGCCGGCCGGCGCCCAGGGTGCGGCCCCTCCTCGACGTCCTCGGCAGCGAGGGGCTCGCGGTGTGCGGGCAGGGCGCGCAGGTGTACGACGCCGGCGCGCACCGTCTGCTGTGGTCGGTCACCCTGGACCGGGAATTGGCCGAGACCGCGCTCGGCAAGATCGAGGCCGAGGTGGGCGAGGTGTACGCGGCCGTCGACCAGGACGGCGTCGACGGACTTACCCTCATCGAACCGGGCTACCTCATGCCCCACCCGACGCTGCCCGCGGTGCGCGTGGGACGGCGCGACGACCTGTGGTGCGAGCCCATCAGCAAGGTGCTGCTGCGTCACCCCGACCTGTCGGACGACGAGTTGGCGGCGACCGCCCGCTCGGTGGTCGGCTCCCTCGCCACGGTCACCATGTCCGGGCCCGGCACCGTCGAACTCCAGCCCTGCGGCATCACCAAGGCGACCGGCCTCGCACTGGCCGCCGACCGTCTGGGCCTCGGCGCGGACCGGACCGTCGCCTTCGGTGACATGCCCAACGACATCCCCATGTTCGACTGGGCCGCGCACGGCATCGCCATGGCGAACGCCCACCCCGAACTCAAGGCCGTGGCCGACGAGGTCACCCAGTCGAACGAGGACGACGGCGTCGCCGTCGTCCTCGAAGGACTCTTCCCGGAGGCCTGACAAAGGGCTACCGGTGACGGGGCTACCGGCGAAAGGGCGACCGGTGACAGGGCTACCGGCGAAAGAGGCTCAGTACGCGCCCCACACGTTGTCGATCGAGCCGTACCGCGCGGCCGCGTAGTTGCAGGCGGCCGTGATGTTCGCGACCGGGTCGTACGGGTCCCACGAGGTACCGGCCACGTGGTACGCCTGGAAGGTCGGGTCGATGGTCTGGAGCAGGCCCTTGGACGGGGTGCCCGCGGCCGCGTTGGAGTCCCAGAGGTTGATGGCGTACGGGTTGCCCGAGGACTCCCGGATGACATTGCGGTAGATGCCGTTGTACGAACCCGGAATGTCGTGTTCCGCCATGACCTGGAGCGACGCCCGGATCCAGCCGTCGAGGTTGTTGGCGTAACCCAGTGAGGAGGCGGTGACCACGGTCGGGGTCGCCGCCGACGCGGTGGTCGCGCCGATGAGCGGGAGCGCCAGGACGGCGACTCCGGTGCCCGCGACGGCGATCCTGCGGGCGAGACGAGCTCTCTTGGAAAGACGGTTGTGACCTGCGGACATGGGGACGTTCCTTCTCCGGCGCCTGCGAGGTGAGCTGTCGGGTTCGGGCGGGAGTTGCCCGGCCGTGCCCCCATGAGGCGGCACGACTTCACCCCGAGCCGTACCGGAATGTCCTGGAACATCCCGAACGGCGGCTTACCTGGGTCCCCCGCTCCTGCCGTGCGGTGTTCGTCGGTGGATGTCTCTATGGGCGGCGGCAGGATTCGGCGTCCGCCCGACAGGCCGGGAACGTATGCGAGAGCACATGTCCGAAACAAGGGCGGATTCATACCTCGCACCTATTGACCTTGGTCTGAGGCATTTGAGGCACTTGATCCTTTGCTGTTGCCAAGGTTCAACTGGCGTGCAAGGCAAGGCGAAGGGAGGTGACGTGGGAGCCGGGTGTACTCGACCGCGAGTGACCCAACTCACGGGCGAGCGCAAGACCGGCAAATCGGGCAATGAGCCCAACTCGGAGCGCCCGTACCGCTCGTTATCGCCGGCGATGAGAACGCGTGTGCCTGTGATCACTGGTCGGGGTGGCGGCTGCGAGGTTCGGGAATGTGTGTGCGACGTCCGTACGTGTGGTCCTTCGGAGGGGTGGGGACGGCGCAGTGCCCTGGTTGGGGCTGTGAGGGGGCGAGGCAGGCGTGGGGTGGCCGTGGGCGGCGGGCGTAACCCGCTACGCCGACCGGCTCTGCGTGTCGTCGACTGCGCGCACCACTCTGACGGCGGAGCGGGGCGTGGGGACCCCAGTCGCCGGGTGAGCGCACCTACACCCGCGCCGCGTGTGGAACCGTGTCCCCGCGGGACAAGAACTCCGCACGGGTGATGCTTGTCCGGGCTGGTCTCAACCCGGCTGGTGCCGAGGGCGGAGGGCGGAGGACCACCTGGAGTACTGCTCCAGGGGGCTGCCTGAGTCAGGAATCCCCTCCCGCCAGGAGGGGAGGATTCAATACTTCCATGTAAGTCGATAGATATCCGTTCTTTTCAAGTGATCAAAAACATACCCGGCATGATCCAATACCGCCTGGCCTGGACCGGTGGGCGCTATCGGTGATCGAAAGATGACCGGATACGCTGACTTGAGTGATGTCAGCGACCTATCGACAAACCGTGTATCGCCAGTAGACACCAGCAGACAGGAGACCCCTCGTGACCGTCGTCGGGCCGTTCGGGCTGAGCGTGCGGGACCAGGCTCTGGAAGCCGATGTCCAGGCCGGATTGGCGGCTGTCGAGGAGGGACTGCTCGAAGCCACCAAGAGCGAGGTTCCCTTCATCACGGAGGCCGCCCAGCATCTGGTGCGGGCGGGCGGAAAGCGGTTCCGGCCGTTGCTCGTGATGCTCGCCGCCCAGTTCGGGGACCCCTATGCGCCGGGCATCGTGCCGTCCGCGGTGGTGGTGGAGCTGACCCACCTGGCGACGCTGTACCACGACGACGTGATGGACGAGGCCGAGGTGCGGCGCGGGGTGGACAGCGCGAACACCCGCTGGGGCAACTCGGTCGCCGTCCTCACCGGTGACTTCCTGTTCGCACGCGCCTCGCACATCCTGGCCGACCTCGGGCCCGAGGCGGTCCGGGTCCAGGCCGAGGCGTTCGAACGCCTGGTCACCGGGCAGATCCTGGAGACCGCGGGCCCCCAGGACGGCCGGGACCCGGTCGAGCACTACCTCGACGTCCTCGGCGGCAAGACGGGATCGCTGGTGGCGGTGGCGTGCCGCTTCGGGGCGATGATGTCGGGCGCCGACGAGACGGTGGTCGACGTGCTGACGCAGTACGGCGAGCGGCTGGGCGTCGCCTTCCAGCTCGCGGACGACGTCCTGGACATCGCGTCCGACTCCCACGAGTCCGGCAAGACCCCGGGCACCGACCTGCGCGAGGGCATCGCGACCCTGCCGGTCCTGCGGCTGCGCGAACGGGCGGCCCGGCTGGGTCTGGCCGAGGACGTCGCCCTGTGCGAGCTGCTGGACTCCGACCTCACCGACGACGAACGGCACGCCCAGGCACTGGCCGGCCTGCGCGCGCACCCGGCGCTGGAACAGGCCCGCCGTGACACGGTCCGCTACGCCAAGGACGCCCGCTCCGCGCTGTCCCCGCTGCGGGAGTGCGACGCGAAGCTGGCGCTCATGGAGTTGTGCGACGCGGTGGTCCACCGGGCGGGGTAGCGACGTACCGCTGATCCGGACCGACCCGAGGCGGGGGGGGGCCCCCCGCCCCGGCGGGGGGGGGGGGGGGGCCCCCCCCCGGGGGGGGGCCGCGCGGGGGGGGGGGGGGGGGGGGGGGGGGGCGCGCGGGCGCGGGGGGGGGGGGGTGGGGGGGGGCGCCGCGGGGGGGGGGGGGGGGCCCCCGGGGGGGGGGGGGCCCCCCCCCGGGCCCCCCCCCCCCCCCGGGGGGGGCCCCCCCCCCCCCCCCCGGGGGGCCGGGGCCCCCCGCCGCCTTCGCGTGTCATACCGGAGGTGTACGTGGAGTTGAGCCCGCGGGTTGACGCATCTTCCCGGCCCATTTGGTCAGATGGACACCAGGGGAAAACACCAATCCTCACCGATTCGGGTGAGAATGGCGGCTACGGGGTGGACGCAGGGGAGTCGCACAGCCGCCGCCGACGACGGAGGTAAGGCACACATGGCACCGTATGAGTCCGACGACAGCACGACTGCCGCGGCGGAGGTCGACGACAGGTACCCGAGGCGGCACAAGGCCGCGCGGTACGCCGTCCCGGTCGCGGTGGTGGGGGTGGCGGCGGCGACCATCGGTCTCGTCCCCGCACTCGCCGACTCCGGCGATCCCGACCTGCCGAAGATCAGCGCACAGAAACTCATCGAGAAGATCGCCGCGTCGGACGTGCAGCAGCTGTCCGGCACGGTGAAGATCAGCACGGACCTCGGACTGCCCGACCTCGGCGGCCTGGAGAGCAGCCTGGCCTCCGGCGCCATGGAGTCGGGCAAGGGCGACGGCTCCTCCGCCGACCCGTCCGCCAAGCTGACCGAGCTCGCGACCGGCACCCACACCATGCGCGTCGCGGCCGACGGCCCGGACCGGCAGAAGCTGTCCCTGCTGGAGAGCGGCTCCGAGTACAGCGTGATCCACAACGGCAAGGACGTCTGGGGCTACGACAGCAAGTCCAACGAGGTCTACCACGCCACGACGTCCGGCAAGGCGGCCGCCGACAAGGAGCGGGACGTCCCGGCCACGCCCAAGGACCTCACCGAGGAGGCCCTCAAGGCGGTCGACGACACCACCTCCGTGACCGTCGACGGCACCGCGCAGGTCGCGGGCCGCGACGCCTACCGCCTCGTCATCAAGCCCAAGGACTCCGGCTCCACCGTCGGCCAGATCACCGTGGCCGTGGACTCGAAGACCGGGCTGCCGCTGAAGTTCACGCTGACCCCGTCGAGCGGCGGCGCCGCCGTCGTGGACGCGGGCTTCACCCAGGTCGCCTTCGCCGAGCCGGCTGCCTCCACCTTCGCCTTCACCCCGCCCAAGGGCGCGAAGGTCACCGAGGGCGAGAAGGGCCCGAAGGCCGAGAAGGGCGAGATCCCCGAGAAGGGCGCGCACGGTCCGGCGGGCGCCAGGCCCGAGGAGGACCTCGGCAAGGGGCTCGACGGCCTCAAGGTCATCGGCCAGGGCTGGAACTCCGTCGCGGTCCTCGACACCGGCGGCCAGGGCATGCCCAGCGGCTCCGCGGCCGGCGGCGACCTCGGTGGCTTCCTCGGCTCGCTCGGCGACAAGGTCACCGGCAAGTTCGGCTCGGGCACGGTCTTCTCGACCCGCCTGGTCAACGCCCTGATGACCGACGACGGCAAGGTCTACGTCGGCGCGGTCGACAAGGCCGCCCTGGTGAAGGCGGCCGACGCGGGGCGGTAAACCCGTAGGCGCACGCGGCGGGTAGCGTACGCGCACGACGAATCGAGGGAGCCGATGGGCGAAACGTCCGCCACGGAACCGGAGTCGGAGCCGGATCCCCAGGGTGTGGAGGGCACTGTCATCCACACCCGCGCGCTCACCAAGCGCTACCGCGGCGGACAACTCGCCGTCGACGGTCTCGACCTGACCGTCCCGGCGGGCAGCGTCTTCGGCTTCCTCGGCCCGAACGGCTCCGGCAAGACCACCACCATCCGCATGCTGATGGGCCTCATCGAGCCCACCTCAGGTGCGGCCCGGGTCCTGGGCCACCCCATGCCGCGCTCCTCGCGCGCCGTGCTCCCGCACGTCGGCGCCCTCATCGAGGGCCCGGCTCTCTACGGCTTCCTCTCCGGCCGCCAGAACCTGACCCGGTACGACGCCGCCGACCCGACCGCCGATCCGCGCACCCGGGCCGACCGCGTCGCGGCGGCACTGGACCGGGTGGGGCTGGCGGCCGCCGCCGGCAAGAAGGCGAAGGCGTACTCGCTGGGCATGAAACAGCGCCTCGGTCTCGCCGCCGCCCTGCTCCAGCCGCGCAAGCTGCTCGTTCTCGACGAGCCGACCAACGGCCTCGACCCGCAGGGCATGCGTGAGATCCGCTCCCTGATCCGGGAGCTGGCCTCCGACGGCACGACCGTCTTCCTCTCCTCCCACCTGCTCGACGAGATCGAGCAGGTCTGCACCCACGCGGCCGTGATGGCGCAGGGCCGACTGATCGTCCAGGGCCCGGTGGCGGACCTGGCGGCGGGCACCCGTGGCCGGCTGGCCGTGACGACCCCGGACGCGGCGGACGCGGCACGGGTACTGAAGGAGCAGGGGGCCTCGGACGTGATCGTCACGGACGACCGGGTGACCGCCGAGCCACCGGACGGCGATCTCGCCGACGTGAACGCGGCGCTGGTGGCGGCGGGCGTCCGCGTCCGCGGCTTCGGGCTCCAACGGGCCTCCCTGGAGGACGTGTTCGTGGCACTGACGGGGGAGGGCTTCGATGTCGCGGGCTGAGGGGGAGCGGGCCGTGACCGTGCGGACTGGGGCGGAGCGGGCCGAGGGCGAGAGGTCGGGGATGGAACGGGCAGGGCTCGAAGGGACGAAGCCCCAAGGGACGGGGCTCGAACCGTTCGGCACCGCGCCGACCCCGGCGGTACGCGCTCCCCGTGCGCTGTGGACCCTGGGTCTCCTGCGCAACGAACTGCTGACCACCTTCCGGCGCTGGCGCACGCTCGCGCTGCTCGGTGTGCTGGCGGCCGTGCCGATCCTGGTCGGGATCGCCGTGAAGCTGGAGACCAGCGACGGCTCGTCCTCCGGCCCCGGCGGCGGCGGAGGACCGGCGTTCATCTCGCAGATCACCAACAACGGTCTGTTCCTGGTCTTCACCGCGCTCGCCGCGACACTCCCGTTCTTCCTGCCGATGGCGATCGGCGTCATCGCGGGCGACGCGATCGCCGGCGAGGCCAACGCGGGAACTCTGCGCTACCTCCTGGTCGCCCCGGCCGGCCGCAGTCGTCTCCTGCTCACCAAGTACGCGACGGTGATGGTCTTCTGCCTGGTCGCCACCTTGGTGGTCGCGGTCTCGGCGCTGACCGTCGGCGCGCTGCTGTTCCCGCTCGGCGACCTGGTCACGATTTCCGGCACCCGGATCAGCTTCGCCGACGGCCTCGGCAGGGCCCTGCTGATCGCCCTGGTGGTGGCGGCGTCACTGATCGGCGTGGCGGCCCTGGGCCTGTTCGTGTCCACCCTGACAGGCAGCGGCATCGCGGCGATGGCGACCACCGTGGGCCTGCTGATCACCATCCAGATCCTCGACCAGATCCCCCAACTCCACACGATCCAGCCGTACTTCTTCTCCCACTACTGGCTGTCCTTCGCCGACCTCATGCGCGACCCGGTGTACTGGGACGACCTGGTGAAGAACCTCGGCATCCAGGCCCTGTACGCGGCGGTGTTCGGCTCGGCGGCCTGGGCCCGCTTCACGGCGAAGGACGTGACGTCCTAGGTCTGTCCCTCAGCCCTCCTCGTCGGGCGTGGTCACGCGGTACCGGCGGCGAGCCGGGCCAGCGCGGCCGGCTCGCGGGGCGCGGGACCGGTCAGGTCGTCCAGCCGCCAGGCGGGCATCCAGGGCACGCGGTACACGTCGATCGCCGACTCGATCACCTTGATCCGCTGGGCGAGCGGACGCGGCAGTCGTCCGGGCGCGTCCGCGACCAGCACGACCGCGGCGAGATCGAGGCCGGGAGGCGCCCCGCCGTGCCGGAAGACCTCCAGGGTGTGCAGCGCGGAGCGCAGGCCGGCCGCATGAGTGCGGGCGACGAGCAGCACGGACCTCGGGGCAGCGGGCCCGGGCCAGTCGCGTCCGCAGTCGTGACCGCCGTAGACGGTCGCGAGGGTGGAGGTGCCGGCGCCGCCGTGAGCGCCGACGAAGGAGACGAAGGGGCGGCGCCGGGCGGTCGCGGGGGTGTGGACGGGCTCCGGCGGAACCGGCTCCGGCGCGGGCACGGGCCCGCGGATCCAGATCTCCGGCCCGAGTGGTGTGTCCGTCCGCATGCCTGTCCCCATCTGCGTGATCATTCCTGGTCACCCCTTCCTACCCGACGGCGGTCACCGCATCCGGGAAGGACCCTGACGAGGAGTGAGTTCCTGGAACGAGGCTGTGACGCCACAGTGACGTGAGAATCGCGGGCGAGCGGAGACACTCGACAGTACGTGTACGACCGGATCTTGACGCTGGGGACGGAGTCCGACGGCGGGAGGGAGCACCATGGAATTCGAAGGTGCTGTCCGGCGACTCTCCGACGCATCCGAGTGAGGGAACCGATGTCTCGATTCAGCCGTGACAAGAAGCGGGATCAACAGCGGGATCACCAGCGGGATCACCAGGGGGCTCCCCAGCGGGCCGGGCGTCCTGCCGCCTCGGCGGTGCCGATCGACGTCCGCGTTCCCGGCGACGCGGGTCCGGGCTGCGCCTCCGTCGGCGGTGTCGGGGTTGTCGCGGCTCCCGGCGAGGAGATCCAGCAGACCGTCCTGAACCACCTTCACCGCATCGCCCGCGCCACCGGTCACACCGTCCTGGCCACCATCCACGACACCCGCATCGGCTACGTCGTGCCCCTCCGGGTCGCCCCTGACGGTTCGAGCGGCTTCAGTTCGGAGCCGGTGCGGATGGGAGCGGCGGGCGAGCGGGACGAACGGGCCGAGCGGGAGGGGACGGAGAGGGCGGAGGGACCAGCGGAGCCGGCGGCATCCGGGTCGGCACCTCTGCGGTCACCCGTCTGGCCGGAGGCGCCCGCGACGATGGACACCGACTGGCCCGAGCCGGCGCCCGACATGCCCGCCCCACCGCTACCGCCCGCCCCGCCCGTGGTCCCCGTACAGCCCCAGTGGGCGCAGTACGACAGCCCCACGGATCTGCCGCCGGAGGTGCCAGAGCCCGAGCGGGACGAGGCGCCCACGTTCCGGATGCGGGCCCTCTCGGTCGACGCCGTGCCGGACGGGACGACGCCCGACGACGAGGCCGAACCGACGTTCACGCTGCGCGCGCTCCCGCGGCCGCAGGCGCAGACCTCCACCCCCGGTACGGTCACCGCCCCGACAGGCGTGTTCGGCCCGCCGCCCGTGATGGACGCATCCCCCACACCCCCCGCGCCCGCACCGGAGCACGGCCCCACGCCAACCCCCGTCTCCGCACCCACGCCCACGCCCTCCCGCGCACCCCTCCTCGCCCCCGAGCCCACCGACGACCTCGGCCTCGACCCCGCCCCCAAACCCACCCCGCCCCGCGGCTTCGACGCCGTCGCCGAGGCTGTTCTCGGGGACGGCCCCCTCACCGCGCCCGGCGACGATGCCGCGCCCGCCCTGCTCGCCGAGCCGATGGGGCGGATCAACGAGGAGGTGAAGGCGGGGCGCACGGACGCCGCGGCACAGCTGGCGGAGCGGACCGTGGCGCAGGCCTCTCAGACGTTGGGGCCCGAGCATCCCGAGGTGCTGAGGCTGCGTGAACTGACCGCCTACATCGCCTACTTGGCCGACGATCCGGTCCGGGCGTTCCGTCTCTCCCTGGACCTGGCGCACGTCCACCACCGCGCACAGGACGCGGAGGCCGCGTACGGCAATGTGCAGAGCGCCTTCACCGCCTGGCGTGCCGTACGCGACCCGCGTGAGGGACTGGACCTGGGCCACGCCCTGATCGCCCTGTGGACCGAGCTCGCCTCCGAGGAGGGCCCCGCCGCCGACGACGCCGAGCAGTTGGAGAAGGCGCACGCCCGCATGGGGCGGCTCACCGACCGTGCCGGGGACAGCGGCTGACCGTCACGCCGGGGCCGCTGGGCGGGCGAGCTGGTGCCGTGGCAGGCACGGCACCAGCTCGAAGGCACCCTTACGAGGACAACTGCCACACCGCGTATGCGATCGCGTCGCTGTTGCGGTCCAGCGCCGTGTCGTTGATGTTGGCCGTCGTGTCGCACGACGAGTGGTAGCAGCGGTCGAACGCCAGCCCCGAGGTCCCGCCCCACTTGGCCGCCTGCGCCGCCGTCTTGACGTAGTCGGCGCCGCTGAACAGCCCGCCCACTGGCACGCCCGCGTTCTTGAAGGGCGCGTGGTCGGAGCGGCCGTCGCCCTCGGTCTCGATCTCCGTCGGCACCCCGAGCCCGGTGAAGTACGTCTTGAACGTCTTCTCGATGGCCGGGTCGTCGTCGTAGACGAAATAGCCGGGATTCGGCGAGCCGATCATGTCGAAGTTCAGGTACCCGCTGATCCGTGAACGGTTCGCGGTGGAGAGGTTGTTGACGTAGTACCGGGAGCCCACCATCCCCAGTTCCTCCGCGCCCCACCAGGCGAACCGCAGGTGTTTGGTGGGCTGGAAGTTCGCCCGGGACACGGCGAGCGCGGTCTCCAGGATCGCCGCCGATCCGGACCCGTTGTCGTTGATGCCGGCGCCGGCCGTGACGCTGTCCAGGTGCGAGCCCGCCATGACGACCTGGTTGGTGTCCCCGCCGGGCCAGTCGGCGATCAGGTTGTAGCCGACGCGGCCGGAGGACGTGAACTGCTGGACCGTCGTGGTGAACCCGGCGGCGTCCAGCTTGGCCTTCACATAGTCGAGGGAGGCCTTGTAGCCGGCGCGGCCGTGCGCACGGTTGCCGCCGTTGGCGGTGGCGATGGACTGTAACTGCGCGAGATGTGCCTTGACGTTGGCCACGGATATGTCGGGCGCGGCGGCCGCCGTCGTGCCGGCCGCGGGTACCGCACCGGCGAGTGACCCGCCGGTCAGGAGCGAGGCGGCGACGACGGCGGTGGCCGTGGCGCGCCCGGGAACCGAGAGCTTCATGGGTGGGGGGCTCCGAATTCCTGAGGGAATGAGTGACCGATGGTGAAGCTGAGTCTGAAGTTCCGTCAAGAGCACGATCAGGTCAGCACTGTTCGTACAGCTGAACCATCTCGCTCAGTGCACGCAGAACTCGTTCCCTTCGGGATCCGCCATCACCACCCACTCGCCCCCCGGCTCCCTCACCTCCCGCAGTACGCTCGCCCCGAGCCCCGTCAGCCGCTCCACCTCACCCGCGCGCCGCCCCTCGCCGGGGTGCAGGTCGAGATGGAGCCGGTTCTTGACCGTCTTCGCCTCCGGCACTCGCTGGAACAGCAGCCGCCGCCCCAGCCCGGTCCCGCTCTCCTTGTCGTACGGGTCCTCGGGATGCCGTGCGGCGATCAGGTCCCGCCAGGCGCGGCGGCCGTGCGACTCGACGGTCAGTTCGGCAGGCGCGGCCTTCAGGTCCAGCAGCTTCTCGATGAGCGCGCTGTTGTCCTCGACCTGGTAACCGAGCGCCGCGGCCCAGAAGTCGGCCTGCGCGTGCGGATCGCCGGCGTCGATGACGAGCTTCCAGTGCACCGGGCTGGGAGTGGTCTGAGTCATATAACCAGTTATACTGGTTATATGGGCGAGCGTGCGATGGAATCGCCCGGACGGGGGCGTCCGGCTGCCCCCGTCGATCTCCCGGGCCTGACCCTGGTCTCGTACGGCGGCAAGACCTTCCGCTTCGACCCGGGCGCCCTGTGTCTGGAGCTGGTGGCGACGGGCGGACCGGGTGAGTTCGCACGGTTCGAGGTCCTGCACACACCGGCCGACCTGGTGACCTGGGCGGGCCGGAGCCGGTTGCCGAACGGGCTTGAACTCGCCGTCACCGAAGGGGAGTTGCTGGGGGCGCGCGAGCTTCGCGACACCCTCTTCCGGCTCGCCGCGGACCGCGCCCACGGCCGTCCGCTGCAGCCGTCCCACCTCGATGCCGTCAACGCGGCCGCCGTAGAGCCCCCGCTGGTTCCCCGGATGGCCCCGGACGGCACCCACGCCTGGGCCCCGGGCGCCACGGGCACCCAGCTCCTGTCGACCGTCGCCCGGGACGCGATCGACCTCTTCACCGGCCCGTACGCCGACCGCGTCCGCGAATGCGGCTCGGACCACTGCTCTCTGCTGTTCGTCGACACCTCCCGCCCGGGCCGCCGCCGCTGGTGCGCGATGGAGCACTGCGGGAACCGGGCGAAGGCGCGGGCGTTCAGATCGCGTCGGCCCACCGAGGAGAGCTGATCTCAGCGAGCGCCTCGCGGGCGCTGTGTCGGGTGGGTGGCGGGAGCGCCGACTACGGCTTGGCGGCGGAGGGGCCCAGCGGCTCCGGATCCAGCGTCCGCGCATGTCCCTGGACCGGCTCCGGATTCAGCGGCTCCGGATCGAGCGCCTTCGAGTCCGAGTCCCGCACCTTGGAGTCCCGCACCTTGGAGTCCAGCGCCTTGGACTCCGGCGGTTCCGCGCTGGACCGCTCCGCGGCCGACGGCTTGGTCCCGGCCCTGAGCGTGCGGGCGGCGCGGCGGGCGGTGCGCAGGGCGTCCCAGGTGAGCAGCGTCAGCGCCAGCCAGACCAGCGCGAACCCGGCCCAGCGCTCGGGCGGCATCGCCTCGTGGAAGTAGAGGATGCCGAGCAGGAACTGGAAGGCCGGCGCGAGGTACTGCAGCAGCCCCAGCGTGGACAGCGGGACGCGGATCGCGGCGGCGCCGAAGCAGACGAGGGGGATCGCGGTGACGATGCCGGTCGAGGCGAGCAGGGCCGAGTGCCCCACGCCCTCGGAGGTGAACGTGGCATCACCGCGCGCGCCGAGCCACAGCAGGTAGGCGAGCGCGGGCAGGAACTGGATCGCGGTCTCGGCGGCCAGCGATTCCACGCCCCCCAGATTGACCTTCTTCTTCACCAGGCCGTACGTGGCGAAGGAGAAGGCGAGGGTCAGGGAGATCCACGGCGGCTGCCCGTACCCGACGGCGAGCACGAGGACGGCCGCGAAACCGATGCCGACCGCCGCCCACTGCACGGGCCGCAGTCGTTCCTTCAGGATCAGGACGCCCATCGCGATGGTGACGAGGGGGTTGATGAAGTACCCGAGCGAGGCCTCGACCACGTGACCCGAGTTCACGGCCCAGATGTAGACGCCCCAGTTCACGGTGATGACGGCCGCGGCCACCGCGACCAGCCCCAGCCTGCGCGGCTGCCGCAGCAGCTCACCGGCCCACGCCCAGCGCCGCACGGCGACCAGCGCGACGGCGACGAAGGCCAGGGACCACACCATCCGGTGGGCGAGGATCTCGACCGCTCCGGCGGGCTTCAGCAGGGGCCAGAAGAGCGGCACGAGCCCCCACATCCCGTACGCCGCGAAGCCGTTCAGCAGACCTATCCGGCCTTCACTCCTCGACGTCCCGGCCACGGGCCCTCCCTCTCGCGCTCTGCTCGGCTGCACGAAGGTAACGCCGAGCACCCCCGGCTGTCATGTCCGTATCGGCATACGGTCATGACAGCCGGGGGTGGGGCGCCCGAAGGCCCGAGGGGGAGTTCGGCCTCCGGACGCCGGTCCGCCCGGGTCAGCCCTTGAGCGCGGTCGCGATCGCCTCGGAGAGAGGCGTGGTCGGACGGCCGGCCAGGCGGGACAGGTCGCCGGTGGACACGACCAGCTCGCCCTTCTCGATGGACGCGTCCACGCCGGCGAGGATCGCGGCGAACGGCTCGGGCAGCCCGGCACCGGTCAGGATCCCGGTGAACGCCTCGACGGAGACGGGGCTGTAGGCGATCTCCTTGCCGGTCTGCCGGCTCAGCTCGGCCGCGTACTCGGCGAAGCTCCACGCCTCGTCGCCGCCCAGCTCGTAGGTCTTGTTCTCGTGCCCCTCGCCGGTCAGTACGGCGACCGCGGCGGCCGCGTAGTCGGCGCGCGCGGCGGAGGAGACCCGGCCCTCGCCCGCGGCGGCCACGACCGCGTTGTGCTCCAGCACCGGGGCGAGGTTCTCGGTGTAGTTCTCGTGGTACCAGCCGTTGCGCAGCAGCACGTAGGGCACGCCGGAGGCGAGCAGCGCCTCCTCGGTGCCGCGGTGGTCGTCGGCGAGTGCGGCGGTCAGGCTGCCCGGGGCGCTGGTGTACGCGAGCAGCGCCACACCGGCCGCCTTCGCGGCGGCTATGACGCCCTGGTGCTGCTGGACACGGCCCTTGTCGAACTCGTTGCCCGAGACGAGCAGCACCTTGTCGCCGGACGCGAACAGCCCGTCCAGGGAGGCGGGGTTGTTGTAGTCGGCGAGCGCGATCTTCACGCCGCGGGCCGCGAAGTCGGCGGCCTTCTCCGCGTTGCGGACGACCGCGGTGATCTGGTCGGCCGGAACCTTCTCCAGCAGCTGTTCCACGACGTGGCGACCCAGGTGGCCGGTGGCTCCGGTGACGACGATGCTCATGATGGAAACTCCTTGTGGGGTGCGTTACCGCTAACCCTAGGTGGTGCGCTAACTCTTTGAAAGTACCCACTTTGAAGTAAGTACCCCCCTGGGAGTAAGTACTCGCCCACCCTGTCGGTGGGCCCGCGCGGGGCACCGCCCACTCCGCTGGTGGCGCCCGCGGGGGCACACGTAGGTCAGGGCGCCGGCGGCCCAAGCCCCACGTCCCTCCATGCGCCCCCTCTCCGCCTCCCGTGCCGACCGGGGTCCCCGGGCATGCTGGGATGCGGAGTTCTACGCCCACTGTGCGACCGGCTTGCGAGCCACCCTTCGGCGCACGGTCACCGGATCCAGGGGGATGCCTTGACATGGCCACACGGAATCTGGCCGCGCGCAGTATCGGTTCTGCGGTAGTGGCGGGGCTGGGCTTCTTACGGTCATCTCTCGCCTGGGGTACCCGCCGAAGGCGCCAGCAGGACGTTCTGGTGGCGTTGCTGCGGCAGCTCGAAGTGATGACCGAGGAGATCCACCGGGCGAACCTGATCCAGCAGTACCGGCTCACGGTGGACCAGATGAACCGGACCATCGACGACCCCTCCCTGGCGGACGCGTCGAGCACCCTGACCGGCCTGACCGAGGGCAAGCGACGCCAACTGCTCTTCGCTAACCGGCAGTACGGATCCCTGCTGCTGGCCCATCGCGTCGGGGCCTGCGGCTGGGACGAGCTCCTCGGCCATCTGCGCGTTCTGTGTCGCAACGCCGTCTTCGCGGAGTACTGGGACCGGACGGCCGAGCACCGGCGAAGCATCCCCGCGGACTCCATCGAGGCGCAGGTCGGCGCGGCGGTCGACATCATGATGGAGGAACTCGCGGAGGACCCCGAGGAATGGTGGATCGTGGGGCCGTCGGCCACCGCCGAACCGCCCGCCTGACGGGCGGGTCCCGCTGCCGCCGAGGGCGTCAATCGCGAGGAGCCGCCGCCGAGCGAACGAAGGGAATTCTTCCCCGCCAAGAGTGTCGAAGGCGGGGTTGACCATAGAGGATCTTGATAGCGTGACCGGACTGTCACCGGGTGGTAAAGAGGCTCCGAGTGCCCCGCGAATTCCCTGTCCCCAGTGTCGTCCGTCGCATCGGGGACCCGCCCAGGTTGAGGGGCAGCCAGACCTCGGAGACCTGCCCGGACCTCTTCGAGCTGAGTGACGGCAACTTCGCCGTCATCGGCACCGAGGCCACGGCCGTGCTGGATCCCCAGCTACCCGCCGACGCGGCTCGCGCCGACTACGAACGGATCGTGGTCATCAGCCGCGAGACCCTGATCCGCGCCAAGAGGGACATCCCCGACATGTGATGACAGCGCGTGCATCCGTGCGCCCCCTTTGCCATCGGTCGCGAAACGGCGAACCGAGCAAGCGGGATGTGGGACACGCGCCTACGTCAGAGAGGGTCCGGCCGCTCCACGCGCCGGACCCTCCTGTGACGTACGGCCCCCGGTCAGCCGACCACGGTCCAGGTGTCCCCGCCCGCCAGCAACGCCCCCAGGTCCCCCTTGCCCTTCTGCTCGATCGCCGTGTCCAGCTGATCCGCCATCTGCGTGTCGTAGACGGGCCGTTCCACGGACCGCAGCACCCCGATCGGGGTGTGGTGCAGGGTGTCCGGGTCCGCCAGGCGGGACAGGGCGAAGGCCGTGGTGGGGGAGGCGGCGTGGGCGTCGTGGACCAGGATGTCCGACTCGTTGTCCGGGGTGACGTCCACGACCCTCAGGTCACCGGTCGCCGGGTCCCGGACCACGCCGCGCGAACCTCCCGCACCGCCGAAGCGGATCGGCCGGCCGTGCTCCAGCCGGATCACCGCCTCCTCGGCCGACTGGTTGTCCTTCAGCGCCTCGAAGGCGCCGTCGTTGAAGATGTTGCAGTTCTGGTAGATCTCGATCAGCGCGGTGCCCTGATGGGCGGCCGCCTCCCGCAGCACCCCCGTCAGGTGCTTGCGGTCCGAGTCGATGGTCCGCGCCACGAACGACGCCTCCGCGCCGAGAGCGAGGGACACCGGGTTGAAGGGGGCGTCCAGCGACCCCATCGGCGTCGACTTGGTGATCTTGCCGACCTCGGAGGTGGGGGAGTACTGGCCCTTCGTGAGCCCGTAGATCCGGTTGTTGAAGAGGAGGATCTTCAGGTTCACGTTCCGCCGCAGGGCGTGGATCAGGTGGTTGCCGCCGATGGACAGCGCGTCACCGTCACCGGTGACCACCCACACGGACAGGTCCCGCCTGCTGGACGCGAGCCCCGTCGCGATCGCGGGCGCGCGGCCGTGGATGGAGTGCATGCCGTAGGTGTTCATGTAGTACGGGAAGCGGGAGGAACAGCCGATGCCCGAGACGAAGACGATGTTCTCCTTGGCCAGACCCAGCTCGGGCATGAAGCCCTGCACCGCGGCGAGGATCGCGTAGTCACCGCAGCCGGGGCACCAGCGCACTTCCTGGTCGGACTTGAAGTCCTTCATGGACTGCCGGGCCTCGGCCTTGGGAACGAGCGAAAGCGCCTCGACCGTGCCCGTGCCTTCCGTGGACGTCTCAGCCATCGATGGCCTCCTTGAGTGCCGCGGCGAGCTGCTCCGCCTTGAACGGCATACCGTTGACCTGGTTGTACGAGCGGGCGTCGACCAGGTACTTCGCCCGCACCAGCGTGGCGAGCTGACCGAGGTTCATCTCGGGGATCACCACCGTGTCGTACGCCTTCAGCACCTCGCCCAGATTCCGCGGGAACGGGTTGAGGTGACGCAGATGGGCCTGCGCGATCGACTCGCCGGCCGTCCGCAGCCGCCGTACCGCCGCCGTGATCGGCCCGTACGTCGAGCCCCAGCCCAGTACCAGGGTCCGCGCCCCGTGCGGATCGTCGACCTCGACGTCCGGTACGTCGATGCCGTCGATCTTGGCCTGGCGGGTGCGGACCATGAACTCGTGGTTCGCGGGGTCGTAGGAGATGTTGCCCGTGCCGTCCTGCTTCTCGATGCCGCCGATGCGGTGCTCCAGGCCCGGCGTGCCCGGGATCGCCCACGGCCGGGCGAGGGTCTGCGGGTCGCGCTTGTACGGCCAGAACGTCTCGGTGCCGTCGTCCAGGGTGTGGTTCGGCCCCTGCGCGAACTGCACCCGCAGGTCCGGCAGTTCGTCCAGTTCCGGGATGCGCCAGGGCTCGGAGCCGTTGGCCAGGTAGCCGTCGGACAGCAGCATCACCGGCGTGCGGTACGTCAACGCGATGCGCGCCGCCTCCACGGCCGCGTCGAAGCAGTCGGCCGGGGTGCGCGGGGCGATCACCGGGACCGGGGCCTCGCCGTTGCGCCCGTACATCGCCTGCAACAGGTCCGCCTGCTCGGTCTTGGTGGGCAGACCGGTCGACGGGCCGCCGCGCTGGATGTCGATCACCAGCAGCGGCAGTTCGAGGGAGACCGCGAGGCCGATGGTCTCGCTCTTGAGCGCGACTCCGGGCCCGCTGGTCGTGGTCACCGCCAGCGAGCCGCCGAAGGCCGCGCCCAGTGCCGCGCCGATGCCCGCGATCTCGTCCTCGGCCTGGAAGGTGCGCACACCGAAGTTCTTGTGCTTGCTGAGCTCGTGCAGGATGTCCGAGGCCGGGGTGATCGGGTACGAGCCCAGGAACAGCGGCAGGTCCGCCTGGCGGGAGGCCGCGACCAGGCCGTACGACAGCGCCAGGTTCCCGGAGATGTTCCGGTACGTGCCGACCGGGAAGGCCGTGGTCGCCGGGGCGATCTCGTAGGAGACCGCGAAGTCCTCGGTGGTCTCGCCGAAGTTCCAGCCCGCGCGGAAGGCGGCGATGTTGGCGGCCGCGATCTCCGGCTTCTTGGCGAACTTCGAGGTCAGGAACTTCTCCGTGCCCTCGGTGGGCCGGTGGTACATCCACGACAGGAGGCCGAGCGCGAACATGTTCTTGCTGCGCTCGGCCTCTTTGCGGGTGAGGTCGAATTCCTTGAGTGCCTCGACGGTCAGGGTGGTCAGTGGGACCGGGTGGAGGTGGTAACCGTCGAGGGAACCGTCTTCCAGTGGGGAAGTGCCGTACCCCACTTTCTGCATCGCCCGTTTCGTGAACTCGTCGGTGTTGACGATGATCTCCGCGCCGCGCGGCAGGTCGCCGACGTTGGCTCTGAGGGCGGCCGGGTTCATCGCCACCAGCACGTTGGGCGCGTCGCCCGGCGTGAGGATGTCGTGGTCGGCGAAGTGCAACTGGAAGGACGAGACACCGGGCAGCGTCCCTGCGGGGGCGCGGATCTCGGCGGGGAAGTTCGGCAGCGTCGACAGGTCGTTGCCGAAGGACGCCGTCTCCGAGGTGAAGCGGTCGCCGGTGAGTTGCATGCCGTCACCCGAGTCCCCCGCGAAACGGATGATCACCCGGTCCAGACGGCGGACGTCTTTCACGCCCGCCGTGGTGCGCTGCTCTCCCGTGACGGATCCGTCGGCCTGCTCCGCTGGGCTACTGACCTGGCTGGTCACTGAACTGGACCTCCCTAGAGGCGGCTGTCTGGGAGCGGCCGTCCCGCTGGCCTCCCAGGAGCAACCCTACGACCGTAAGGGTCGCCTTCCCTGGGTCATTCGCATGATGGACACGCTTTTGAGACGACGGAGAACCCCGATTTGTCATGATTTACCCGCCCCCGGCGTTCACTGTGAAGACGCTCCCGCGCGACCCCCGGTTCTCGTCCGGCGCGAGAGGGGTCCGGCTTACCTGACACGGTGTCAGAAAGTCAGGAGTTCAGATAGGTGAGGACCGCCAGCACCCGCCGGTGGTCCCCGTCGCTCTGGGACAGCCCGAGTTTCAGGAAGATGTTGCTGACGTGCTTCTCCACGGCCCCGTCGCTCACCACCAGTTGCCGCGCGACCGCGGAGTTGGTCCGCCCCTCGGCCATCAGGCCCAGCACCTCGCGCTCTCGCGGGGTGAGTCCCGCGAGCACGTCCTGCTTGCGGGAACGGCCCAGCAACTGGGCGACGACCTCCGGGTCGAGGGCCGTGCCGCCCTGAGCCACCCGGACCACCGCGTCCACGAACTCACGTACCTCGGCCACCCGGTCCTTGAGCAGATAGCCGACGCCGCGACTTGAGCCGGCCAGCAGTTCGGTGGCGTAGCGCTCCTCCACGTACTGCGACAGCACGAGCACCCCGAGCCCCGGATGCGCCTTGCGCAGCTGGACCGCCGCCCGCACGCCCTCGTCGGTGTGCGTCGGCGGCATCCGTACGTCCGCCACCACGACGTCCGGCAGCTCGCCCTGCGCTTCCAGCTCGGTGATGGTCTTGATCAACGCCTCGCCGTCCCCGACCCCGGCCACCACGTCATGTCCACGGTCGGTCAACAGCCGGGTCAGGCCCTCCCTCAGCAGCACCGAATCCTCGGCGATGACCACCTGCACCCTGTCCTCCACGATTCTTGGTCCCCCAACCCCTGCAGCGGGCCGAAACCGGCCCCGTCCCCATCCCTTGGGGGTCAGTATCCCGCGATCCGACCGTCCTCACCGGGCCTGTGGACAGACCGGGCGCGGCGCGCGTCCTCTGAGGCTGGGGAGGGGCAGGTTCGGCTGAGGGCTCGGTGTTCGGCTGAGGGCCCGGGGCTCCGGCTGGGGGTTCGGTGACCGGGCCGGGGGGCACGGCTGGGGGTTCGATCTCCGCGGCATGGCTCGGCCCCCTGATCCACGGTGAAACCGCAGATCAGGGGTGCCGAAGCGAGCGACCTGGCTACACCGTTCGCCAGGGCAGTTCGGCGGTGATCCGGGTCGGGCCACCGGCCGGCGAGTCCACCACCAGGATTCCGTCCACCGCGTCCAGCCGCTCGGCCAAGCCGGCCAGCCCCGAACCGGCGGAGGTGTCCGCGCCGCCGATCCCGTCGTCGACGACCTGGAGCATCAGGCGGTTCTCCACCTGCCACACGTCCACCGACGCCCCCGTGGCGTGCGCGTGCTTGCTGATGTTCTGCAGCAGCTCCGACACCGTGAAGTACGCGATCCCCTCGATCGCCGGGGCCGGCCGCGCCGACAGGTCCACCTCCACCTGCACCGGCACCGTGCACCGCGAGGCGACGGAGGACAGCGCGGCGTCCAGACCCCGGTCCGTCAGTACGGCCGGATGGATGCCCCGGGCCAGGTCCCGCAGCTCCTGCAACGCCGTCTTCACCTCACCGTGCGCGTCCCCCACCATCCGGGCCGCCTCCCGCGGATCCTCCGCCAGCTTCTCCTTCGCCAGCCCCAGGTCCATCGCCAGCGCCACCAGCCGGGCCTGCGCCCCGTCGTGCAGGTCCCGCTCGATGCGCCGCAGGTCCGCGGCCGCCGTGTCGACCACGACCCCCCGGTCCGACTCCAGCTCCACCACCCGCGCCGACAGCCGCGACGGCCCGAGCAGCCCGAGCACCAGCAGCCGGTCCACCATCGTCAGCGCCCGCAGGACCCAGGGCGTGGCCAGCGTGACCAACAGCCCCACCAGCGCCGTCACGGTGATCTCGAACGGGTTGTCGAGGTACACGTGGTGGCTCTCGTCGCCGTACAGCTGGATCCCGCCCTGTCCGCCGTACAGCGGGAAGAGCCAGAACCACACCGGGTACGTCATCAGCGTCCAGCCGAGCGTGAAGAAGTTCACCGCGACGACGAAGGAGAACACCGACCACGGCAGGTGCACCAGCGTGTACAGCACGCTCCGCCACGAGGTGCCGCTCTTCAGGACGGCGCCCATCCAGGCCAGCGCGCCCTGCTTCTTGATCCGCAGCGGCTCCGGGTCGGCCACGTCGAGTCCGAGCAGCCCCCGCGCGCGGGCCCGCTCCAGCGCCCCGAGCCCCCGGCAGCCGGCCAGCCCCGCCGCCAGCACCGGAATCCCGAGGAACGTCACGAGCAGCCCCATACCGAGCGCCACCATCGTGACGGCGTACACGAACATCAGGACGCCGATCGGCAGACCCAGCAGCACATACGCCAGTTCGCGCCAGCTGCGCGCCTCGAACGGCGCCCGCAGCCCGGCCGGCAGACGACGCCGACGTACCCCGTCGGGGAACCCGAGCTCGCTGTCGTGCCCGTAGCTCTGTCCGTAGTGCGTGGCCATCGCCTCGTCCTTCTCCTCGTCTGCGGCTGTGCCGTCGTACCTTCACTCTGCTGTGCCGCGCGCCTGCGGACCATGGAGTCCGTCGGCGTCTCGGAAGGGGGGTTTTCCCTACCGCCTACCGCTTACCGGCGTGCCCGCGGGACCCGCCGGCGCCGGAGGCCTCGTCGCGGTCCCGCCAGGGCAGCTCCGCGGTGACGACCGTCGGGCCGCCCGGGGGTGAGTCGATGACGAAGAGGCCGTCCACGGCGTCCAGGCGGTCGGCGAGGCCACGCATGCCCGTACCGCCGTCGAGGCGGGCACCGCCGCGGCCGTCGTCCCACACCTGGATCAGCAGCCGGTCGTCCGACCGCCACACGTCCACCGACGCCGATCGCGCCCCGCTGTGCTTGCTGACGTTCTGCAGCAGCTCCGAGACGGTGAAGTAGGCGATGCCCTCGATGGCGGCGACCGGTCTGGCGTCCAGGTCCGCCGTCACCTTCACCGGCACCGTGCACCGCGAGGCGACGGAGGACAGCGCGGCGTCCAGACCGCGGTCGGTCAGGACGGCGGGGTGGATGCCGCGGGCGAGGTCCCGCAGCTCCTGCAGCGCGAGCTTCACCTCGCCGTGCGCCTCCTCGACCATCGCCGCCACGACCTTGTCGTCGGCCTGCCCCTCCAGCAGCCTCTCCTTGGCCATGCCCAGCCCCATCGCCAGATTGACCAGCCGGGCCTGCGCGCCGTCGTGCAGATCGCGCTCGATGCGCCGCAGATCGGCGGCGGCCGTGTCGACGACGACACCCCGGTCGGACTCCAGTTCGGTGATCCGCCGCTCCAGTTCGTCGGAGGGCGACAGCAGACCGCGCACCATCGCCCGGTCGACATTGGTCAGTCCCCGCGCGATCAGCGGCAGCACCGGCCACAGCACGAACAGCGAGGCCAGGGTGAAGGCGAAGGTGAAAATGCCCCAGGGCAGCCGGATGAAGTCGTACAGCATCGTCCGCCAGCCGACCGGATCCTTCAGCCCCGTCCACAGCCGCTGGAGGAATCCGCCGCCCCTCCTGCCCCACGGCAGCGGGCTCGGCTCGTCCACCCGCACCCCGAGCAGCGCCCTGGCCCGCGCCCGCTCCAGCCTGCCCAGCTGACGGGCGCCCGTCAGCGCGAGGGCGAGCAGCGGCAGTCCGATCGCCGTGACGGTCAGCCCCGCTCCGAGGGAGAGCGTCGTCACGACGTAGACGAATCCGATCAGCGCCGCCGGAAAGTTCGCCAGCAGGTGCGCGATCTCCTTCCAGGTGTGCCGGGGGAAGGCGAGACGGGCCGGTGGCAGGCGGTCGCTGTCCGCCTCCCCGTAGGGGCTCGAGGCCGAGAGACGTTCGGTCATACGGGTCAGCGTGCCGTGCGTCGGCCCACCGCGCCATGAGGCGGACCGCCGCCACGCACGGGGGAAAACCCCACCCCGGCCATCCAAGGCTTTCCTCAGGCCAGACGGGCTGCTTACGCTCCCTTTAGCAGGGCCTAGACTCCGGTGCGTACAGATCGTCTAACAGCAGCGTTCACAGGGAGCGAGGGACGGACCGTGCGGGAACCGACCGCTGTCGCGGCGGACTACTTCCAGTCGTACTCGGTCGTCGGGCTGCTCGCCGTCGTCGGCGTGCTGTTCGTCGCGGTCGCCTTCGGCGCCGGACGCCTGCTGCGGCCCGTGGTCCCCACCCCCGAGAAGCTCCTGACGTACGAGTGCGGAGTCGACCCCGTCGGCGAGGGCTGGGCGCACACCCAGGTCCGCTACTACGTCTACGCCTTCCTGTACGTCATCTTCGCCGTCGACTCGATCTTCCTGTTCCCCTGGGCCACGGTGTTCGCCGCTCCCGGCTATGGCGCGACCACCCTCGTGGAGATGTTCATCTTCCTCGGCTTCCTCGCCGTGGGCCTGCTGTACGCATACAAGAAGGGCGTCCTGACATGGACGTGACCCCCACTCCTCCCGAGCCCGTTCTGCTTCCGGAGCCGAAGCGGCTGGGTGCCCTCGCACGGCTGGCCCCCGAGCCGATGAAGGTGGTCCTGAACTGGGGCCGCCGCTACTCCCTGTGGGTCTTCAACTTCGGCCTCGCCTGCTGCGCGATCGAGTTCATCGCCGCGTCGATGGCCCGCCACGACTTCATCCGCCTCGGCGTGATCCCCTTCGCGCCCGGCCCCCGCCAGGCCGACCTGATGGTGGTCTCCGGCACGGTCACGGACAAGATGGCGCCGGCCGTGAAGCGCCTGTACGAGCAGATGCCCGAACCGAAGTACGTGATCTCGTTCGGCGCGTGCAGCAACTGTGGCGGGCCGTACTGGGACTCGTACTCCGTCACCAAGGGCGTCGACCAGATCATCCCGGTGGACGTCTACGTCCCGGGCTGCCCGCCCCGCCCCGAGGCGCTGCTCCAGGGGATCCTCAAGCTCCAGGAGAAGATCGCGCGGGAGTCGCTGGGAGAGCGGTACGGGTCCGGGTCCGGGTCTGGCACGGGGCGCCCTTCGGCGGCGGCGCTGACGAGTGGGCTGGTACGGGGGCCGGGGGCAGGGTCCGGTTCGGGTTCCGGTTCGGGGGAGGGGCGATGACCGGGGTCGGCTGGCTGCCCGCTCCGGTCGAGGAATTGTTCGGTACGCAGGCCACGGCCGAGGAGTCGTACGAGGTGCTGACGGTCGACGTACCGCCGGCGTCCTGGCTCGCCGCGCTGGAGGTGGCCCGCGACCGTCTGGCCTGCACCTACTTCGACTGGCTGAGCGCGGTCGACGAACCGGGCGCGGGCTTCCGTGTCGCGGCGCACGTGGTGGCGCTCTCCCCGGTACGGCGACTTCTGCTGCGTACGACGGTTCCGCACGAGGCCCCTGTCCTGCCGAGCGCGGTGAACGTGTTCGCGGGCGCGGCCTGGCACGAACGTGAGACGCACGAAATGTTCGGCGTCGACTTCCAGGGCCACCCCTCCCTGGACCATCTCCTGCTTCCCGAGGGCTTCGAAGGCCATCCCCTCCGCAAGGACTTCGTCCTGGCCGCCCGCGTCGCCAAGGCCTGGCCCGGCGCGAAGGAACCGGGGGAGTCCGCGGCGGGCGGGGCACACGGTGCCCCCAAACGCCGCCAGATGCTTCCCCCGGGCGTCCCCGACCCGAACGAGTGGGGCCCGCAGAAGGGCCAGCTCCCACCGGCCCCGGCCCGCCCGGCCCGGGGCGCGGGGCGCGCGACGCCGGAGCGCCCGGCTCGCGCGGCGGGCGAGCGTCCGGTACGCCGCGCGCGCTCGGCGTCGGAGGGATCGGCGAGCCAGACGGGGGGATCGACGCGTCAGCCGGGGGAGTCGCCGGTGGAGGACCGGGAGGGGACGCCCCCGACGGTGGACGCACCGTCGGCTCCGGGCGCACGGTCCGCCGCAGGCGCGCCAGGTGCACCAGACGCGCCAGGTGCACCAGACGCGTCGGCCGATGCCGCCGCGCCAACCCGTCCGCGTCGCGCGCGCTCGGCCTCGGAAGGCTCGGCAAGTCAGCAGGGCGGGACCGGCACCGGTACGGGCGAAGGCCCCGGTTCCGGCCCGGCCCGACGTGCCCGCAGCGCCGGTGAGGGCTCCGCGTCGCGGCGCACGCAGCCCCCGGCCGAGGACACACCCGACCGTCCCTCCAGGAGCCCCCGCACCTCGGACGCCCCCTGGCACCACGCCCGCCCGACCTTCGACGAACCGGAACCGAACGGCCCCGCCGAACCCCCCAAAGCACCCGACGTCCCCGAAGACACCGAAGCCCCCGAAGACTCCGAAGCCCCCGAAGACTCCGAAGGAGGCTCGCAGTGAATGACGCGTTCGATGTCGCCCTGCGACTCCTGGTCGTCTTCGGCGTCTTCCTCACCTTCCCGCTGATCATCGGGCAGACCGAGCACAAGGTGATGGCCCACATGCAGGGCCGCCTCGGCCCGATGTACGTCGGCGGCTTCCACGGCTGGGCCCAACTCGTCGCGGACGGCGTGAAGTTCGCGCAGAAGGAAGACATCGTCCCGGCGGGCGCGGACCGCCGTATCTTCCAACTCGCCCCGGCCGTGGCCCTCCTCCCTTACTTGCTGGTCCTCCTGGCCATCCCCATCGGCCCCGGCGAGGGCGCCGTCGGCGAGGTCGTCGACGCGGGTGTGTTCTTCGTCCTGGCCGTGATGGGCGTAGGTGTCCTCGGCTCGCTCATGGCCGGCTGGGCCTCCGCCAACAAGTTCTCCCTCCTCGGCGGCCTCCGCACCGCCGCTCAGCTCCTCGCCTACGAACTCCCGATGCTGCTCACCGCCGCCTCGGTGGCGATGGCCGCCGGGACGGTGTCGCTCCCCGGGATCCTGGACGCCTTCGAGTGGTGGTGGCTGCCCTGGCAGATCGTCGGCGCGATCGTCTTCTTCGTCGCCGGCCTCGCCGAACTCCAGCGGCCCCCCTTCGACATGCCGGTCGCCGACTCCGAGATCATCTTCGGCGCCTACACCGAGTACACCGGCCTCCGCTTCGCCCTGTTCCTGCTCGCCGAGTACGCCGGAATCGTCGTCCTGTGCGGCCTGACCACCGTTCTCTTCCTGGGCGGCTGGCACGGTCCCTGGGGCGCCGACGGCCTCGGCTGGGTCTGGACCCTGCTGAAGACCGCCGTCCTCGCCTTCGTCGTGATCTGGCTCCGCGTCACCTACCCCCGACTGCGCGAGGACCAGCTGCAGAAGCTCTCCTGGACCCTCCTGGTCCCCCTGTCCCTCGCCCAGATCGCCCTCACCGGCATCGTCAAGGTGGTGATCCAGTAACCATGGCCGAGCCTCTCCCGCCCACCCGGCCCCGCATCCCCGGCTCAGGCCTCGCCAAGGGCCTGGCCGTCACCCTGCGCACGATGACGAAGAAGACCGTCACCGAGCAGTACCCGGACACCCAGCCCGACCTGCCGCCCCGCACCCGCGGCGTCATCGGCCTGTTCGAGGAGAACTGCACGGTCTGCATGCTGTGCGCCCGCGAGTGCCCGGACTGGTGCATCTACATCGACTCCCACAAGGAGACGGTCCCGCCGGCGGCACCGGGCGGCCGCGAACGGAGCCGCAACGTCCTCGACCGCTTCGCCATCGACTTCTCCCTCTGCATGTACTGCGGTATCTGCATCGAGGTGTGTCCTTTCGACGCCCTGTTCTGGTCCCCGGAGTTCGAGTACGCCGAGACCGACATCCACGAACTCACCCACGAACGCGACAAGCTCCGCGAGTGGATGTGGACCGTCCCGGCCCCGCCCGCCCTCGACCCCGGCGCGGAGGAACCCAAGGAGATCGCGGCCGCCCGTAAGACCGCCGAGAAGCTGGCGGCCGCGCAGGCCGAGCCGCCGGAGGGGACACCGTGAGCCTTGCCACCGAGACCCACGGCTTCCTCTCCCCGACCGGCGTCGAGATCGCGTTCCTCCTGGTCGGCCTGGTCACCTTCGGCGCAGCGCTGGTCACGGTCACCACCAGGCAACTGGTGCACGCCGCCCTGTGGCTGGTGGTCGCCCTCGGCGGCCTCGCCGTCGAATACCTCCTGCTCACCGCCGAGTTCATCGCCTGGGTACAGGTCCTCATCTACGTCGGTTCCGTCGTCGTCCTGCTCCTGTTCGGTCTGATGCTCACCAGGGCTCCGATCGGCCGCTCCCCGGACGCCGACTCCGGCAACCGCTGGGCCGCCCTCACCGTGGCCGTCGCCGCGGCCGCCGCCCTGGTCTGGGTCGTCGTCGACGCCTTCCGCGCGACCTGGATCGACCTGGACGGGCCCCCCGCCGGCTCCACCGAGGCCACCGGCTCCAGCCTCTTCCAGAACTGGGTGCTCCCCTTCGAGGCCCTGTCCGTCCTCCTCCTCGCCGCCCTCGTCGGCGCGATCGTCCTGTCCCGCAAGGCGAAGGCCGACGCGACCCGAGCCGACACCGCCGAGGCCGACCAGGAAGGCGCCCGCTGATGCACCTCGTCTATCCCGCCGTCCTGTCCGCTCTCCTCTTCTGCACCGGCCTGTACGGCGTCCTCGCCCGCCGCAACGCGATCCTGGTCCTGATGTCGGTCGAGCTGATGCTCAACGCCGTCAACCTCAACCTGGTCGCCTTCGACGTCTGGCTCAGCCGGGCAGCCCAGGAGACCCTGCACTCCGGCCAGGCTCTGACCCTGTTCACCATCGCCATCGCCGCAGCCGAGATCGGCATCGGCCTGGCGATCGTCCTCGCCGTCCACCGCAACCGCGGCACCGCGGACATCGACAAGCTGCGCGACACCGCCGAGGGCCACGAGAGCGACCCGGCCGACGACTCCGACGGGGGCCCCCCCACGACCGGGACGGCCGCCGAGAAGGCTGAGGCCAGCGCGTGACCACGACCACCCTCGCCGTCCTCGTCCCCCTCCTTCCGTTCCTCGGCGCCGCGGCCGGACTGCTCCTGGGCCGCACCGCCCCCGGCTTCATCCGCCCCCTCGCCGTCCTGCCGGTCCTCGCCTCCCTCGGCCTCGCCGTGGTCGTCGCCGTACGCCAGGGCGGCGGCCACACCATCGAGGCCGCCACCGAACTCACCCCCACCGGCTCAGTCCCGATCGAACTCGCCCTCGACATCGACGGCTTCGCCGCCCTCGTCGCCGTCCTGGTCGCCTTCGTGGCCGCCTGCGTGCAGATCTACTCGACGGGCTATCTGCGCGACGACCCGCGCTACCCCTCGTACGCCGCCCTCGTCTCCCTCTTCACCTCCGCGATGCTGCTCGTCGTCTACTCCGGCGACCTGATGCTGCTGCTGGTCGGCTGGGAGGTCATGGGCATCTGCTCGTACTTCCTTGTGGGCCACTACTGGGAGACCCCGGAGGCCCGCGCCGCCTCCCTCAAGGCCTTCCTCGTGACCAAGCTCGGTGACGTCCCCTTCCTCATCGGCTTGTTCGCCCTCGCCACCGACGCCGGTTCCTTCCAGATCACGAAGGTCCTCGGCGCCGTCGCCCACGGCGGACTCGACCACCCGACCCTCATCGCCCTGCTGCTCCTGGCCGGAGTGGCCGGCAAGTCGGCGCAGTTCCCGCTGCACACCTGGCTCCCCGACGCGATGGCGGGCCCCACCCCCGTCTCCGCGCTGATCCACGCGGCGACCATGGTCGCGGCCGGCGTCTACTTCGTCGCCCGACTCCTCCCCGTCTTCGAGGCCTCCCGGGCCGCGATGGTCGTCCTCGCCGTCATGGCCGCCGTCACCATGGCCGGTTCGGCCCTCGCCGCCCTGGCCCAGGACGACATCAAGCGCGTCCTCGCCTACTCGACGATCGGTCAGCTCGGCTACATGACCGGCGCCCTCGCCGTCGGCGACCGCTCAGCCGCCGTCTTCCACCTCCTTGCGCACGGCGCCTTCAAGGCGCTGCTGTTCCTCGCGGCCGGCGTGATCATCCACGCCGCCGGTACCAACTCGCTGGCCGCCATGTCCCGCATGAGCGACCTGCGCCACCGCGTCCCCGACGCCTTCTGGACGATGACCGTGGCGCTCCTCGCGCTCGCCGCCATCCCGCCGTTCAGCGGCTTCTTCTCCAAGGAGTCCGTCCTCGGCGCCGCCGAGCACGTGGCCACCGGACACACCGAGCAGGCCCCCGGCGCGGCCGGCTGGACCGTCCTCGTCGCCGGGCTCCTCACCGCCCTGCTCACCGCCGCCTACGCGACCCGGCTGTGGCTGCTCGCCTTCTTCGGCCGGGGTGCCGAGGCCCCCGACCACGGCAGGCAGCCCCTCACCATGACCGTGGTGCTGTGGGTCCTGGCCGTCCCGTCCCTCGCCGTCGGCGCGCTCGCCTACCGCACGCTGCCCGACTGGTTCGACGGCCGAGACCTCACCCCCACCCTCGCCACCTCCGTCCTCGGCACGGGCGTGGCCCTGGTCGGCGGCCTGGTCACCTACGCGGCCTGGCGGCACACCACCCAACTCGCGGCCCGGGTCCCGCTGGGCGCGGTCGCCGCCCACCCCGAGCGGGACGCCGGCCAGGTGGAGGCCGAGGCCATCGCCAGCCACCGGCCCGCCTACGGAGACGTGGCCCACGCACCCGACCCGTCGGACCCCGCACGGCTCCTGCTCGGCCCGCTGCACCGCCACGCGGCCGTCGGCTTCCACCTCGACGCCGTGTACTCGGCCCTCTTCGTCCGCCCGGTCCAGGCCGGAGCCACCCTCGTCCGGTTCCTCGACCGCGAGGTCGTCGAGACCTACGTACGCGGCGCGGGCGCGCTGCCCCGGCTGCTCGGGGCCGCCGTACGACGTGCCCAGACCGGCAATCTGCAGACCTATGTGAGCGCGCTGCTCGCCGGCACCGTCGTCCTGGTGGTCGCCGCCGTCCTCGTCGCCACCGGAGCGTGAGCAGGCGTGATCGATATCAACGAGTCCGTGATGCAGTTCCTTCTGGCATTGATCGTCGTCGGCCCGCTCCTCGGCGCCGTCGCCGCTCTCCTGCCCGCCCCGCCCGGACTGAAGGGGAAGTCACCCGAGCAGGCCGCGCTGCGGCACGGTGTGACGGTCACCGGCGTGATCCTCATCGCCGCGACCGTCCTCGCGCTCGGCTTCGACCACGACCACCCCTCGAAGATGCAGGCCACGACCGACATCAGCTGGATCCCCGCACTCGACGTGCGGATCCACCTCGGCATCGACGGCATCTCCCTCCCCCTTCTGGTCCTGACCGCGCTGCTGACCTTCCTCTGCGCGCTCTACTCCTACTTCAAGCCGCCCGCGGGCGGCTCCCCGAAGGCCTTCGTCGCCCTGCTGCTCGTCCTCGAGTCCGGCACCCTCGCCACCTTCGCCGTCCTCGACCTGCTGCTCTTCTTCCTCGCCTTCGAGATGGTCCTCATCCCGATGTACTTCCTCATCGCCCGCTGGGGCGGTGAGCAACGGACCCAGGCGGCTTGGAAGTTCATCCTCTACACCCTGCTCGGCTCCGTCGTCATGCTGCTCGGCCTGCTCCTGATCGGAATCAGGGCGGGCACATTCGACATGGTGGCACTCGCCACTGACAACGGCCGCTCGCTGACCACATCCGTGCAGGTCATCGCCGTTCTCGCGATCGGGATCGGGCTCGCGGTCAAGACCCCGATGTGGCCGCTGCACAGCTGGCTGCCGGACGCCCACACCGCCGCCCCGACCGTCGGCTCGGTCCTACTGGCCGGTGTCCTGCTGAAGATGGGTACGTACGGGTTCGTCCGGATCCTGCTGCCGGTCGCGCCGGACGGTTTCCGCACCTTCGCGCCCTACCTCGCCGCCTTCGCCGTGGTCGGCATCATCTACGGATCCCTGGCCTGCCTGGCCCTCGCCAAGCGGGGCGCGAAGGGCGATCTCAAACGCCTCATCGCCTACTCCTCCGTCGGCCACATGGGCTTCGTCCTCCTCGGCATCTCGACCATGACCCCGACCGGCGTGAACGGCGCGCTGTTCGCCAACATCGCCCACGGCCTCATCACCGGCCTCCTCTTCTTCCTGGTCGGCGCGGTGAAGGACCGAACCGGCAGCACCGACCTCGACGCCCTCTCCGACAAGACCGGCGCCGCGCTCTACGGCAAGGCCCCCCGCCTCGGGGGCCTGCTGGCCTTCGCCGCGGTCGCCTCGCTCGGACTGCCCGGCCTCGCCGGGTTCTGGGGCGAGATGCTGGCGCTGTTCGGCGCGTTCGAGCCCGCCGCCGGCCTCAACCGCGCCGCCTTCCTCACCTTCATGTCGATCGGCGCCTTCGGCACCCTGCTGACGGCCGCGTACATGCTCATCGTGGTCCGCCGCGTCTGCATGGGCGCCGTACCGCAGGAAGCCCCGAAACTCACCGATGTGCGCAGCTACGAGTTCGCGGCGTGGACCCCGCTCGTCGCCCTCACCGTCGTCGCCGGTCTCTGGCCCAGGGCCCTCCTCGGCCTGACCGACCCGGCCGTGCAGCAACTCCTCGCAGGAGGCACCCGATGAGCTCCCTGGCCCAGCCTGCGGCCGCGACGCTCGTCCAGTCAGTCGACTGGCTCGCCATCGCCCCGCCCACCATCACGGCCGTCGTCGCACTCGTCGTCCTGGTCGCCGACCTGTTCGTCGGCGAGCACAAGAAGGCGCTGCTCGGATGGCTGTCGGTCGCGGGCCTCGCCGCCTCGGCCCTCATGCTGCTGCCCCTCCTGGACGGCGA
This sequence comes from Streptomyces sp. NPDC005263, assembly GCF_042872365.1. NCBI lineage: Bacteria > Bacillati > Actinomycetota > Actinomycetes > Kitasatosporales > Streptomycetaceae > Streptomyces > Streptomyces sp. NPDC005263. Next base: position 163,992 of record NZ_JBIAKJ010000003.1, read on the forward strand.
CCGCAGCACCTTCTGCCTGACGGGCGACGCCGACGTGTGCAGCTACACGGCCGACCGCTTCACCCTCGTCCTCCAGCTCCTGGTCCTCGGCGGTGCCCTCCTCGCCGCCCTCCTGTCGGTCACCGCCCTCAAGGACGCCGACAAGCAACTCCCCGACGGGGAGTACTGGTTCCTGCTGCTGTCCTCCGCGGCCGGAGCGGCCCTCCTGCCCGCCTCCCGCGACCTCGCGACCCTGATCGTCGCCCTGGAGGTCGCCTCCCTGCCCGCCTTCGCCCTCGTCGGCCTCAGGCACGGTGACAGGAAGTCCTCCGAAGCGGCCCTGAAGTTCTTCCTGTCCTCGGTCACCGCCACCGCGGTCAGCCTGATGGGCATCAGCTTCGTGTACGCCGCCACCGGCACCCTCTACCTCACCCAGGTCGCCGAGCGCATCCAGCACGTCGACGGGCAGCTGCACACCCTCACCCAGACCGGCGTCGTCCTCACCCTCATCGGCTTCGCCTTCAAGACGGCCGCCGTGCCCTTCCACTTCTGGGTGCCCGACACCTACGTGGGAGCGCCCCTCCCGATCGCCGCCTACCTGTCGGTCGTCGGCAAGGCCGTCGGCTTCTCCGGCCTCATCCTCATCACCGTCGTCGCCCTCCCGTCGTACGGCGACGTCTGGGGCCCGGCCCTCGCCGCGCTGGCCGCCCTCACCATGACCGTCGGCAACGTCGGCGCCCTCCGCCAGCAGGCCACCCGCGCCTACAGCGCGGTACGCCTGCTCGCCTGGTCCTCGGTGGGCCAGGCCGGGTACCTCCTCGTCCCGATCGCCGCGGCCGGGTACTCCCACGACGCCGAGCGCTCGATCGGCTCCACCGTCGCGTACGCCCTCATGTACGGCGCCGTGAACCTGGGCGCCTTCGCGGTGGCCGCACTCGTCGGCCGTACGAAGTCCCTCAACCGCATCTCCGACTACCGCGGCCTGTACGCCTCGAACCCCCTCGCGGCGCTCCTCCTCGCCTTCTTCCTGCTGAGCCTGGCCGGACTGCCGCCGGGCATCATCGGCCTCTTCGCGAAGGTCACCGTCTTCTCGGCGGCCGTCGACGCGGGCCTCGGCTGGCTCGCCGTGGTCATGGCCGTGAACGTCGTGATCGCGCTGTTCTACTACCTCCAGTGGACGAGCCTGCTGTTCCGCGCCCCGGAGGGCGAGCCCGTCAAGCACCGGCTGCCCGCTCCCCTCACCGCCGCGATCGCCCTCACCGGCGTCCTCGCCGTCGCCCTCTCCGGGGCCCCGCAGCTGGTCCTGCGCTTCGCCGACACCGGTCTGTTCTGACCCGTCGTCCGGAGGGCCGCCGAGGGCCCCCGGACGCACAAGGGAACTAGTGGCCCTCGCCTGGCGTTCACCACAACGGGAGGGTCCACTGGGCGTGACACCGCGACACCAGTGGTACAGCTGATCAGCAAGGAAGATCACCAAGCAAAGGGTTCCCCTGCTGTACGACTTGGAGGGCGTACCGTGCACCGCCGGCACAACGGGCTCAGGACCGCAGTACTCCTCGGGGGACTGTCCGCACTCATCATCGTCATCGGTGCCTTCTTCGGCCGCGCGGGGCTCGTCATCGCGGTCGTCGTCGCCCTCGGGACCAACGCGTACGCGTACTGGAACAGCGACAAGCTGGCTCTACGCGCGATGCGCGCCCGCCCGGTCAGCGAGTTCGAGGCCCCCGCCCTGTACCGCATGGTCCGCGAGCTCTCCACCCAGGCCCGACAGCCCATGCCGCGGCTGTACATCTCCCCGACCGAGGCACCCAACGCCTTCGCGACCGGCCGCAATCCGCGCAACGCCGCGGTGTGCTGCACCGACGGCATCCTGCGTCTCCTGGACGAGCGCGAACTGCGCGGCGTCATCGGCCACGAGCTCAGTCACGTCTACAACCGCGACATCCTGATCTCCTCGGTCGCCGGCGCCCTCGCCTCCGTGATCATGTTCCTGGTCAACTTCGCCTGGCTGATCCCGATCGGCCGCTCCGACGACGACGAGGGCCCCGGCCTCCTCGGCATGCTGCTGATCATGATCCTGGGCCCGCTCGCCGCCACCCTCATCCAACTGGCCATCAGCCGCTCCAGGGAGTACGAGGCCGACGCCTCAGGCGCCCAGCTCACCGGCGACCCGCTCGCCCTCGCCAGCGCCCTGAACAAGCTCGAAACGGGCACCAAGCAGCTCCCGTTGCCCCCGGAACCCCGCATCGAGACGGCGAGCCACATGATGATCGCCAACCCCTTTCGTCCGGGTCAGGGGTTCTCCAAGATGTTCTCGACCCATCCGCCGATGGCGGAACGCATCGCCCGTCTCGAGAAGATGGCGGGTCGCCCCCAATGACGTCGTGATGACGTCGTGGCTCAACGGTTGGCGAACCCTTGATCCGACTCGACCACCTCACGTCCCAGCGGCATGAGGGAGATCGGGATGAGCTTCAGGTTGGCCCACCCGAACGGGATGCCGATGATGGACAGGAACAGCGGGATGCTCGTGACCAGGTGTCCCAGGGCCAGCCACCAGCCCGCGAAAATCACCCAGATCACGTTGCCGACGAACGACCCCGCCCCCGCGTCCCGCCGTTCCACCGTGGTCCGGCCGAACGGCCACAGCACGAAGCCCGCGATACGCAGCGACGCGATGCCGAACGGGATGGTGACGATCAGGATGAAGCACACCAGCGCGGCCACGGCGTACGCGATCGCCATCCAGATCCCGCAGAAGATCAGCCACAGGATGTTCAACAGCAGGTTGAACGGGTTCATGATCGACACCTCTCGAAGTAGCGTCGCCGACACTGCCTGCCAAACCCAGTATCAGCTGGTCATGTGCTCAACAGAAACCGCAAACGGCCCTGTGGCGTGATCGGGACCATCGGGAGACGATGGCGAGGAGCGTGTCCAGGAGCGTCTCCGCCCCCGGCCAAGGGACCTATCCCCGCCCCGCCCCCCACCGCCGTACCCCGTACGCCACCACGCCGACCGCCAGCACTCCCGCCCCCACCGCCACCGAGACCGCCGGAAGCGCGAACGCCAGGACCACGCAGCCGAGCAGGCCCACCGCCGGCGTCAGGCGGGCCGCCGGAGCCCGGGAGAGCGTCCAGGCCGACGCGTTGGCCACCGCGTAGTACGCCAGCACACCGAAGGACGAGAAGCCGATCGCACCCCGTACGTCCACCGTGGCGGCCAGCACGGCGACCACCGCGCCCACCGCCAGCTCCGCCCGGTGCGGGACCTGGAAGCGCGGATGCACGGTGGCCAGCACGGCGGGCAGGTGCCCGTCCCGGGCCATGGCCAGCGTCGTCCGGGAGACGCCCAGGATCAGGGCGAGCAGGGAGCCCAGCGCGGCCACGGCGGCGCCCACCCGTACCACCGGGACCAGTCCCGGCACCCCCGCCGCACGCACCGCGTCCGCCAGTGGAGCGACCGACTGTCCGAGGCCCCCCGCCCCCAGGACGGACAGGACGGCCACCGCCACGCACGCGTACACGGCCAGCGTGATCCCCAGGGCCAGCGGGATCGCGCGGGGGATGGTGCGCGCCGGGTCCCGCACCTCCTCGCCCAGGGTCGCGATGCGCGCGTACCCGGCGAACGCGAAGAACAGCAGGCCGGCCGCCTGAAGGATCCCGCCCACACCGTCCGACGCCCCGATGTCCAGCCGTCCGGCGTCGGACGCTCCCGACCCCAGCGACACGACCACCACGGCGGCCAGGACAGCCAGTACCACCGCCACGATCGCCCGGGTCAGCCAGGCGGACTTCTGGACGCCGCCGTAGTTCACCGCGGTCAACGCCACCACGGCGGCGACCGCGACCGCGTGCGCCTGTCCCGGCCAGACGTACGCGCCCACGGTGAGCGCCATCGCCGCGCACGAGGCGGTCTTCCCGACCACGAACGACCAGCCCGCGAGATAACCCCAGAACGGCCCGAGCCGCTCGCGCCCGTACACATAGGTGCCGCCGGACACGGGGTACAGGGCGGCCAGCCGCGCCGACGAGGTGGCGTTGCAGTACGCGACCACGGCGGCGACCGCCAGCCCGAGCAGCAGCCCGGAGCCGGCCGCGCGTGCCGCGGGCCCGAGGGCGGCGAAGATCCCGGCGCCGATCATCGAACCGAGGCCGATGACGACCGCGTCGCCCACCCCGAGGGTGCGCCGCAGTTCAGCGCCCGAACCTGTCATGTGCGGCACCCTACTGACCGCTGCAACCGGTGGGTGCAGCCCTGTCGTCCTGTTCACCAACACGGCATGAAGACTCGCGCGACGCGCACAGCGCACACACCCAGCCCGCAGCGACCCGGCCCGCAGCGACCGAGATCACAGCGCCGGGACAGCACGGGCACAGAACGGAAGGGCAGGTTCAGGGCATGAGCATCATCAGCTGGATCATCCTCGGCCTGTTGGCCGGAGCCATCGCCAAGTTCCTGCTGCCGGGCCGTGACCCGGGCGGCTTCGTCGGTACGACCATCATCGGGATCGTGGGCGCCTTCCTCGGCGGCTGGATCTCGGCCCGTTGGCTCGACCACCCGATCAGCAAGGACTTCTACGACGGCGCCACTTGGGCGGCGGCGATCGGCGGCTCGCTCGTCCTCCTCGTCCTCTACCGCCTGCTGTTCGGCAACTCACGCGACTGAGCGCGCCGCGACAGGCCTCTAAGGCAGGTGCTGGTCGCGGAGTTGCGGAGACAGAAGACCCGGCACGGGATGAGCCATTCGTCCCGGCATCGCGCACCTCGGTGTCGGGGAGAGCATCCCGACGAGCAGGACCGGCGGTTCCTGGGCGGTGTGCTGGACCTGGAGCGGGCGGCGGAGGCGCTACGGCAGCGGGTACGCGGTCAGCTGAGAAGCTGCCGCTGTCCGCGGTCCGGGTGCCGCGCGGTCAGATCGCCGGTACCGGCGAGGATGACGCTCCGGCCGACTCTGTTGCCGCACCTACCTCCCGCAGAAGAAGAGGGTGCGACGAGGGCGAGCAGCCCAGGTCACACCCTCCGGCGATCGCTCGACGGTGGCTACCGGTAGTTCACGAACTGCAGAGCGAAGTCGAAGTCCTTGCCCTTCAGGAGGGCGATGACAGTCTGCAGATCGTCGCGGCTCTTCGAGCTGACCCGCAGCTCGTCGCCCTGCACCTGGGCCTTGATGCCCTTCGGGCCCTCATCGCGGATGATCTTCGCCACCTTCTTCGCGTTGTCCTGGGAGATGCCCTCCTCGATCGACGCGAAGATCTTGTACTCCTTGCCGGAGAGCTGAGGCTCACCCGCGTCCAGCGCCTTCAGCGAGATCCCCCGCTTGATCAGCTTGGACTGGAACACGTCGAGGATCGCCTTCACCCGGTCCTCGGAGTTCGCCTCCATCAGGATCTTGTCGGCGGACCACGAGATCGAGGCACCCACGCCCTTGAAGTCGTAGCGCTGCGAGATCTCCTTGGCGGCCTGGTTGAGGGCGTTGTCGACCTCCTGCCGCTCGACCTTCGAGACGATGTCGAAACTGGAGTCGGCCATGTCCTGTGGCTCCTTGTATCGGGGTGCGTATCGGGGTGCGTACAGGTATGTATCGGCGTACGTGGGGGCGGGCGCCGAGCCCGGCAGTCCCGGGCCGCATCCGGACAAGCCTAGCCACCCACCGGCGTCCGAGCGCAGATCAATCGGGTGGCGAAGCACCCCACCGCATCAGGTATTGTTTACGTCGTTGCCACGGAGCGCCGCCGAAAAGCGGTTCGAAGGGCAGCAACCCCGGCGGTGTGCCCGAGCGGCCAAAGGGAGCAGACTGTAAATCTGCCGGCTCAGCCTTCCCAGGTTCGAATCCTGGCGCCGCCACATTGGGGAAAACCCCCTCTGACCAGCATTCACCGCTGGTCAGAGGGGGTTTCTTGTTAGCGGTCTCCGTGCGATGCCTCGTGGACGGGGCGCGGACGTGTCTCACCTCGTGCCGCCCGTATCCCAGCTTTGATCAGTGCGTGTCCCCCAGGTGTCCCCCGGGGGAGAGCATGATCACTCAGGTTCGTTCCACTCCCGCAGGGCCGCATCGATCCGACTGTTCGCGTGCTCCCGAGTCTGATCCAGCACCTTGGCGTACACCTTGTGCAACACCGCGATGCTGTGTCCCGCGCGGCGGGCACACTCCATAGCGTCCACCCCGGAGCTAAGCCAGAACGACACTCCGGCGTGCCGCAGGTCGTAGGGGCGGCGAGCCAGCAGCGAGACCGTCTCCGCTTCACTCAGCACGTCTTTCCGGGCCCTCGCCCACACCTCCCCGTAGCCGGTTTCCTGTAGCAGGCCGTTGCGGTTCGTCCGGAAGAGCCGGCCATCGGGCGCCGTGCCATGCGTGGCGATGTGCTGCCGCAGCAGGCGGACGAAGTGCGGCGGGATCGGCACCGGACGGGAATCCTTCTTGGCACGGGCCTTGAGGTGGCGCGTCTCGTGCGCCGTCCCGTCGTCGGTCCAGCTCCGTCCGGCCCGCACAACCCCCTGCCGCAGGGTGAGCAACCCCCATCCCGTCTCCGGGAGGTGACACTGACTCACCCGCAGTCCGGCGGCCTCAGCGGGACGCATGGCCGCGTAGTACAGGCACCCGAAGAACGCTTCCAGGTGCCGGCCACGCGGGCCCTGCTCACGCACCCCTGCCAGCAGCGCGCGGACCTGGCGCGGGTTGGCGACGCTCTCGGGGTCCACCGCTTCCACCGACTTCGGGGCGGTCCACTTCACGGCCGTGATCGGGTTGACCGGCATGGTGAAGTACTGCGCTTCCACGGCGAGCCCGAGAACGTCGCTCAGGCAGGCCCGCTTTCGTTTCGCCGTGCGCGGCGCTGCCTCCTTACCGTCCAGCCGTAGAGACAGCGCATCCAGGGCCAGACGCACCGTCGCCGGGTCCTCCAGCGCGGAGACCGGCATCGAGTGCTTGGAGATCCAGGTGAGGGCACGGGCCACATCGTCCGGCGGGGTCTCGTTCCAGCGGTTCCGGTTGTAGGCCCACCCGTACAGGGCGCGCCGCATAAGCGCGGTGTCGGGCATACCTGTCTTGGTCTTCACGAGCGCGGGGGTGATGGTCGCCAGCGCATCGGCGTAGTTCTTCCGCGACTTCGCCGGGGCCAGCGCCCACTTGCGGTCGATGTACGCGCGGCTGTGCTCGTACCACGTGATGGAGCCGTGCTTGGCGCGCAGTTCGGATACAGGCAGGCCCGTCTCTTCGTCGAACTGGTCGCCGCGGCGCACTGCGGACATGAGTTCCGAACGGCGGCCTTCCGCCTGGACCTTGAGCGTGTAGCTCTTGGAGTGCTTGCGCTCTCCGACCAGCCAGCGCAGGCGGTAGGGCTTCGGGCGATCCTTGCGGATCTCAATGGAGTAGAGGCGAACGTCGTAGGTCAGTGCCATATGAACTCCAGAGGGGCCCGCCGGAAGCGGGCCCCTCTTGTCTCGTGTGGGCTGGGGGTGGTCAGGCGGCAGCGTCTTCCATGGACGACCACCACGCGTCGAGGTCGGCCCGACGGCACCGGATCTGTCCGTTCGGCAGCTTTATGAGCTTGGGAGCCTTGCCGCGGGCACGCATGCGGTAGAAGGCGGCGCGGCTCATCTTGATCTCTGCGAGGACTTCGGGAAGCTTGAGCATCTGAGGGCGTGCCACAGTCGACTCCTTCGAGGCTCTGGTCATGGCGGGCTGGCACCTGTCCGAGGTTCGGATTTCTGCGTCACAGCGTCACCTGCGTCATTCAGGCTTCTGACCTGCGGGAATGCGTGACACAGCACGGCGGGGGTGCGTCACTGCCGCGTCACCTGCGTCACGGTGGCGTGACGCAGGTGACGCACGATGACGCAGACGGATCGGCTCTGCGTCACGCTCTTCCGGCAGGTCAGGGGCCGTTTTCCATCGCTTGTGACGCAGGTGACGCAGCGTTCCCCTACTTAGGAAAAAGAGGGAGTGGTGTCTGTTGTTGTGCGCGGCTCCAAGCGCGAAGAAGGAGCCGCAGCGCGGCACGTCCTTCGGGCGGTGCTGCGCACCGAACAGCAAGAGGAGCACCCATCGCCGCGTCGGGCCGGGTGCTCTTCTTGCTGTTGTGCGGTGACCCCCGTGTTCAGAACGCGGCACCTTGTTGTGGTCCGGGTGCCGGCGCGGGTTCGGTGAGCTCGATGTAGCGGGCCTCGCGGGTGCGCCCCCAGTCCACGACCAGGCCGCGGGCGGCGAGGGTGGGCTGAAGGCGCTTGAGCCGGTCGGAGAGGACCTTGCCGGTGGTCGGCCACCCCTTGGGCAGCGGGCGGCAGTCCTCGCCGCTGTAGAGCCGGGTCAGGAGGTGCAGCCACTCCGCGGACGTCATCCGCTCCTGCGCCCCGGGTTGCATGCCGGCCGCGTACTGCAGCACGGTCTGCGCGAGCAGGTCGCCCTCGATGACGTCGTCGTTGAGGTCGTCCAGCCCGGCCCGGTAGGCCGCCAGCGCCCCTAGGCCCATCGCTTGGTCGAGCTGCGCGCATAGGTGGGCGAAGTCCGCCATCCGCAGGTCGGTTGGTGTCTCGGCGGTGGCGGCGCGGACCTTGACGGTCAAATCCAGCAGCGAGCCGAGCATGACGGGCAGCGCTTGGGCGTACTCCGTCCACAGCTCCGCTTCGGTGCGCCGCACCTTAGGGCGTTCCAGGCGGAGCGGCAGGAGGCGTTCGGCGAGGTCGGGGCGGATGACGCCGACGTCGATGCCGGTCAGGAGCAGGGGGCGGCGGTAGCGGGCTCGGAAGACGTCTCCGTCGGTGAACAGCGCCCGCTTGACGGACTCGGCTCCGGTGACGATGCAGCACATGGCGTCGGACAGGTCCGGGGTCATGTGGGAGAGGTTGTCGAGCGCGGTGACCCATCCCGCGGCCACGGCCGCGATGAGGTTGTCCTCGTCTTTCGGGGCGCGGCGCAGGTCGCCGGTCATGCCCTCGATGAGGCGGATCAGCATCCGCCCGCCGGTGGACTTCCCGGCGCCCTGGGGGCCGGTGAGGAAGGGGGCGGGGACGGGCACGGAGGGTTCCAGGCAGCCGATCAGCCAGGCCATGGCCAGGCACTCGGTCTCGGCGCCTGCGAAGTTGCACAGCCGGAACAGCGCGTCGATGCCCTTGCCGTTGGTGTCCTTGGCGGGCAGGGGCAGTTCGCCGGTGAGCTGGGTGCGCCGCCAGCACACTTCGCTTGGGTCGGGGATGCGGATGTCCCAGCCGGTGGGGTGGATGCGGATCGACTGGCCGTCGTTGCGGCCCAGGTCCAGCCAGGTGGCCCCGTCCAAGCCGGGGGCGACGCGGATGTGGACGGGCTGGACCTGCTCGGTGAGGGCGAGTGCTTCGATCAAGTCGAGTGCCTCCTTCATCGCGGTGCCGTTGAACGTGCCGAGTCCGTCCTTGAACAGGCCGACCATGAGTTCTTGGCGGTGGCTTCCGGTGGTGCCCTGGGAGCGGATAGGGCGGGCCACGGGGTGGCCCTTGCGCTGTGCGTAGACGGTGCCGTCCGCGGTGCGGAAGTAGCGGAAGCGCTCTTGCGCGTAGTCCGCGATGACCTTCCGGGCCGGGTTCTTGTCGTCGTCGTCCATGCTCAAAGCCCCAACGTGGTGCGCGCGTTGGTCCACGCGTCTGTGCAGTGCCGGGCGGTCTCGCCCTTGGCCTGAGCGGCGGTGAACAGGCGGGCGATGTGGTCCTCGGTGAGGCAGCCGCACCGGCCGTGCGTGGAGAGCACGGCCAGGAACGTCCGGTACACGGCCGTGTGCACGCCGCTGGACGTCTCGGTGATGCGCTGTACGGCCATGGCGATCCCGCGTTCGAGGTAGGCGGGGGTGCGGTGGCGGCATTCCCCGCCCCCGACCGGCGCGGGAACCCTGACGGGTACGGGGGCCGCGGGCTTGGCTGCGGTGAGCGCGCGCACGACGTCGGGCAGCGCGGCCATGGTGCCGGTGCCGGACCCGAGCCAGCGGGCGTAGGCCATGGTCGACTTGATGTCCACGCCAGGCCGGACTGCGTTGGCCGACTGCATCCGACCGAGGTAGAGCCAATGCTCGCCCCGGGTGGTGGGCACGACCTGGGTGGTCGGCAGGTTCTTGCGGGCCCATGCGATCGCGTCGGCGTTGTCCAGGTCCACGACGGTCAGCCCCGCCCCGCCCGGGTGGTAGGCGACCGCCTCGGCTCGCAGCCATGCGTGGCGCCAGGGTCCGGAGGTGATGACGTCCGGGTCGGTGGTCGCGGCGGCCCACGCGTGACAGGGGGCGAGGCAGGCGCAGGGCCCGGGAGTCTTCATGTTGGGTCGCCCCCCGCAGGCGTTATTGGCGCACCTGCGGCAGTTGCCGAACGGGACCTTGCCCGCCCGCAGGGGCAGCGGCGGAACACCGGAGGCGGCCAGGTCGAGCGCGGTGCGCAGGTGCTCCCTCATGCCGTCGTACCGGCGCTCTCGCCGAATGTCGGTGGGTTGGGTCATTCTGGATGTCTCCAGTTCCGTAGGTGGATGCTGGTTGGCAAGGGCGGCCCCGCTTCTTTGGCGAGAGGGAGGGGCCGCCCTTGGCGTCCTTAGGCGATGTCCAGGGCCAGTTGGGAGCGTTCTGTGGCTTCGGGTGCGGAGCGGGCGGCCAGCAGCGTGCGGTAGGCGAGTGCGGCTTGGTGGATGACGACGCCGTTGCCGAGGATCTTGAGCTGATCGGAGCGGGACAGACCCAGATCGGTGCCGGTGACCCAGCCGGGATCGGCGCCCATCATCCATTCCACGAACGCCGGGGACAGCCGGCGGTTTCCCTTCGCGCCCGGCTCGGTCGGCTCGGGCGCGGGGCGTCCCAGCACTTGCTCCCAGCGCCGGATCGCGGGCCCGTAGTCGGTGCCGTTGGTGGCCACCCACCGCCCGTCCAGGCGCACGGCCTGGCCGGGCAGGTAGTAGTTCCCCGCCGCATCGCGCTGATTGGGCCCGCCGTGCGGTCCGTCGGACGCCTTCGGGGTGGCCAGCAGATTGACCACCACCTCGTTCAGGGGGCGGGAGTTGGTGCCGAGCAGGTTGGAGGCGCCCGACTTCCAGTCCCGGGCCGCGGGAGTGGGCAGCAACGTGACGGCGGTGCGCAGGTTCATCCCGCCCTGCCGCTTGGGTGAGGTGCCGGGGCCGCCGGTTCCGTCGGCGGCGGCCGGGGTGGGCAGCAGCCTCAGGCCTCGGTCGGGGGCAGCAAGAAGACCACTTCGTCCTCCAGCGTGGGCCCGTGCCCGCCCGCCTTGCGCTTGTCCGGGTGCTGCGGTCCCCCGTTGCGCCCGAGCTGGGAGGTGGGGGTCTTCAGCAGCGGGATACGCGACGGCGAACCAGCGATCTCGCCGGTGGCAGGCGCCGACTTCGGGATCTCCAGCGCGTAGGCACATCCACCGCGCGTCGTACCCGATCGCGGCCAGGTCGGCGGCGACGACGTCGAGTCCCCGGCTTCGCAGGGCGGCGACGTTTTCCAGGAAGACGAGGCGGGGTCGAAGGTGGCGAATGGCGCGGGCGATGGTTTTCCACAGTCCGGAGCGGTCACCGGCGATTCCTCCCCGAGGTCCGGCATTCGAGATGTCCTGGCAGGGAAACCCGGCGGTCAGCGCCCTGGGGCGCGCGATCTCGGCGGCGAGCGCCGGCCAGTCGACGGCGGTGATGTCCCCCAGGTTGGGGGCGTGCGGCAGTCGGGCGGCCAGCAGTCGGGACGCGGCCGGGTCCTTCTCGCCGACCAGGATCGTGGGCAGGCCGGAGACGGCTTCCACGGCCTGGTCCAGCGCACTGGATCCGGTGCACAGGCTGATGTTGCCGCCCTCCAGTGGCGCGGCAGAGTGATGGGTCATGCTGGATGTCTCCAGTTCCGTAAGTGGATGCTGGTTGGCAAGGGCGACCCCGCTTCTTTGGCGAGAGGGAGGGGCCGCCCTTGGCGTAGCTAGGCGCCCTTGTTGCGGGCGAGCCTCAACGTGACTCCGCCGACCCCGATGGGTCCGGCGGCGCCGGCGATGACGGTGGCGGTGTGGGCGGCGACGTCCATCAGCCAGCACAGGGCGGCGACCACGCCCCACGTGCCGAGCGCGGCGGCCCCGGCGATGGCGAACGGGATCAGTAACCGCTGCCACGGGAAGCGGGCCGGGGGCGTGTCGTTGACGACGAACACGACCGGCTGTCCGGTCGCCTGTGCGCGCTGGAAGACCTCGGCGGGGATGTGCGGTGCCATCTGGCCGTGCGGGTTGTGCTGGCTCATTTCTGGCTCCCTCGGGGTGTGCCGCGGGCCCGCGCCAACAGGTGGCGCGGGCCCGTGCGGGGTGGGTGTGTGCTTGTCGCGTGCTTGTCGTCTCTCTTGTCGTGCGGCTTGTCGTCTGGCTTGTCGCTTGTCTTGTCTTGTCGCTTGTCGCCTCCCAGCTCACAAGCCGTATCCGAGGCGCCAGGCCCCGGCAGGCGGCATGTGAGCTGGGAGGCGACAAGCGACAAGTGATCAGTCGCCGGACGCGTGGGAGCGGTGGATGTAGCGGGCTTTGGTGCCCTCACCGACGCGGACGGCAATGCCGTCCTCCACCCACGTTTTCAGCCAGCCGACGACCGTCTGACGGGTTGTGCCGTACTGGTCTGTGAGCGCGCGGGCGATCGCGGACGCTCCGGTTCCTGCGGATCCGGCGGCGAGCAGTGCGGCGAGCGCGGCCTGTTGCGCGGGGCTGTCCTGCTCCCCGCGCAGCGCCGACAAGTTCAGTCCGGCCGACCGGTCCGGCCCGTCGCCCTCGTCGGTGGTGCGCGGGTCGGGTGCGGTGCCGAACTGTGCGTCGATCTCCTCACGGAACCGGCGCGCCAACTCCTCCTCCGGCGACTCCGGCTGAGGGCTCAGCGCGGACAGGCGCAGCGCTCCCGGCCCGCCCGGCCCCACGTCGCCAGCATCGGCGTCCGTCGCGATCTGGTCGCGCATCCACGCGGTGCGCTCAGCGTCCCAGCGGCGTGCGTAGGCGGGCCCGGCGGCCTTGGCAGACACGCTGTCGAGGACGGGGTGGCGGTCGGAGGTGGCGGCGATGATGTCCCGGATCTGGTTCGGGAGGATCCGCCACGCCTTGAACAACGCGGCCGCCGACTCCGGCGTGCCCATGAACCCGGCACCCTTGTACGGGGCCTGGTCCACGCGCAGGCCGCGGCTGCCAGGGAACATCTTGCTCAGGTCCATGCCTTCGGTCTCACCCCCGGTTAGGGCGACGCGGACCTTGGCCTCCCGGCGGATCATCAGGTTGCTCAACACCGACCCGGTCGCCCCGAGCGCGGTGAGCACGGTGCGCACCCCCATGGCGCGGGCGATCCGGATGACTTCCAGGATCTTCTCCCCGAGCTTGCGCACCTGCCGGTCGGGGCTGGCCAGGATCTCCGCGCCCTCATCGATCACCAGCATGATCTGAGGAATCCGCGCGCTGATCGGCAACAGGTCCGTGTTGGCCTTGGACAGCAGGTCCTGGTAGCCCATCTTGCGCTGCTTGGCCACGCGCACGGCCGCATCCAGCATCGTCATGGCCTCGTCGAACGTCCCGGCGAGCCAGTCGATACCGGGCCGCACAGGCTTGCCGTCCTCCCGCACGATCTCCCCGTTCAGGGCGGGCAGCACCCACGGCAGGCCCGCGCTGCCCGCGTTGAGGTCGATCACCCACGTCAGGACGTCTTCGGCGCGGGCGAACCCGGCGAGGATCGCGTGCACCATGTTCGTCTTGCCCGAACCGGTCGGACCGACGATCAGCGCGCACTGCTCGCGCAGGTACGCGAGGATCTGCTGAGCGTTGGTGCGGTAGCCCCACGGGATGCCCGTGTGCAGGGACAGGGCGCTGTAGTCGGTGGGGTAGGTGCGCTCTTCCTCCAGCACGTTGACCGTGGTCACGTCGATGATGACGCGGCCCTGGTGGATGCCGGGGGAAGCGGTGGCGGTGCAGCCGTGCGGCAGCCGCGCGTCCGCGGACAGGCGCGCCGACTCTGCGGCGATCTTGGCGTAGGTGGCGCCGCCGGGCGGGAGTTCCGCGTCGATGGAGAACCCGGCGCCGGTCTCCCACATCTCGACCCCGAGCACGCGCACGGTGACCGAGCACACGCGCTGGATACGCTCGGCCCATTCCGCGGCGATCGCCCGGCGCTCCGCGGACAACTCCGCGGCGACCTGCCGCTGTTCAGCCGAGAGGGCCTCTTCCTCGCGCGCCTCTTCATACAGTGCGCTGGATCGTGCGGCGGCCCCGATACCCACACCGATGGTGGCCAGGGAGCCGAGTGCAGCCCAGGTGAGCGGGCCGTGGGTCATGGCCCATGTGGTCCAGCCTGCGCCGACCAGCCAGGACGCGGCGCGGGTGGCGAGGGTGCGGCCGGCGTTGCGTACCCGCAGGCCAACGACGGTGTGACCGAGCGCGCCCGCGGCGCCGACGGCGAGGGCCCAGCCGGGGGGCATGGCGGTGGCCGCTCCGGTGGTGGCGACGGCGAAGGCTCCGGTGGTGGCGGACAGAGCGCCGGTCACGGGTCCGTGACCGGCGCTCCAGTCCAGCACCGGGCCACTGCTCTGCTGCTTCTTGGCGGTGGCGGTGGCGCTCATGTCAGACGTTCCAGCCCTTCTCTGCCGCGGTGCCGTTGCGGGGGTCCTCGTGGCGGGCGATGTCCTGTGCGTGGGCCTGCCTAAACAGCGGGCCCATGTCCTCCGCGACCGCAACCGCGCTCATCACGGCGCCGAAGATGTCGTTGAAGCCGTCCGCCACTTCCTTCTCCAGCGGGAACTCGGAGTCGGAGCGCTCCGCGAGGATCTTCATGACGTTGGCGACGCTGGTCAGCGCGGCGGGGAGGCCTTCGACCATGGCGAGGATCTCCATGGCGTTCTCGGGGTCGTACTGGTTGGCGGCCTGCTCCATCTCGGCCGCGGCCTCTTCGAACCGGAAACCGGACACGTGCTCTCCTTCACTGGCGGGGGTGTTCGTGCTGGTGGGGACCGTGGTCGCGGGCCGTTCGACGCTGTCCGCGATGCCGTCCGTGCCGTCCGTGGCGGCCTGCGCGTCCGCGGCGGCTTCCTGCTCGCGCAGGTCCTCGCGGGCGGTCTCGTCTCGCGCGGCGCGCTGCTGCGTGGCGGTGCGGACCATGGCCCAGTACAGGCGCCGGCCGGGGTACATCAGCCACGGGAGATCGAACTTGCGCCCGATGGGCGTGGTCAGGCAGCCCAGCAACCCAACCGGCAGGGAGAGCAGGGCGGCGAGTACGCGGCGGCCGTGGAAGCGGGCCGCGGACCGGCGCAGTGCCTTACGCGCCGCCCGGCGAGCCGGGGCCTTACGGACCGCGGCACGCTGAGCTGCGACCGTGCCGCCTGCCTTGGCGTCCCGCTTGGCCCGGTTCTTGGTGATCGCCGCATCCCGCGCGGCACGGGCCTTACGGACGGCGCCACCCAGCAGACGGCCCCCGCCGCTCCCGCGCCTGCCCGCCCCTGCCTTGCCTGCTGTGGCTTTGGCGTTGCGGCGGGCATCGGCAACCGCGCGGCGGGCCGCGGTGGTCTGCGCCCGCCTGTCACCATGGGATCCACCTGCAGACTTCTGCGCCGCTCGCAGGGCCTTGACCTGCCCCACCCGCCCCGCAGCCTGCTTCGCGGCACCGGCCGCATGCTTGGCCGCACCGCCACCGGCTTTGCTGTGCGTCTTCTTGCCGGTGCCGGTGCTCGCGCCGGCGCGGTGGGCAGCCGTGCCTGTGCCGCGGCGGTGCTGGCCGGACGCGCTGCCTGAGCGGCCCCCGGATCGGCCGGCACGGGAGCCAGCCGAACGGTTCCCGGAGCTGGCGCGGGTGCCCATACCGGCGCTCCGCTGCCCTGCGGAGCGTGCAGCCCTGCGGCCGGCCGTGCGGGCCGCGGCCCGGCGAGCCTCGCGGCGCGGGCTCGGCTTGCGGGAACGAGTGGCGGCGACCGTACCGAGGACCACCATCCCCGTGGCAGCCACCGCCGCGGCGATCGGTCCGCCTGCCAGGGAAGCGGCGGCGACCGCGCCCACCGTGCTGTTCGCGCCGGACAAGGCGAGCGGGACGATGGGCCACCCACCGGGCGTGTGCTCCACCTCCCTCACGTCCTCGGCCACGGTGGGCGGGGTGTCAGGGGGCGGGGGCGGTGTGGCCGGGGCAGCCTGAACGGCTACCGGCTCGGTGCTGAGTTCCGTCATGCTGTGAGCACTCCTTAAGGGGAGTAGGGCCCGACCGGGGCCGTAGGAAGTTGCCGGTCGGGCCTGCCGAAACGCGCGGTTAATCCGTAGTTCAGTGGGTGCGGTGCGGGTGCTGTGCGGCGATCTCCTGCCAGCGCCGGTTCTCCGCACTGTCCGCGTGGGTGAGGCTGACGCGGAAGTCGCAGCCGGGCCGCGTGCAGCGGTGAGTGCTTGTCGACCAGGCGCCGATCACGCTGAACAGCAGGCTGGAGAACGTGGTCACGCAGGACAGGCAGCAGGCCAGCAGCAGCGAGAGGGGCACGCCGTAGCCGGACAGCCGCACCCCGATCACGACGGTCAGCGCTCCGCTGACCGTGACTGCACCCGTGATCAGGGCGCGGTGACGTGTGGTGTTCACTCGAACTCCTCTGTTCAGTTGGGGTGTTCAGGCGGCGCGCTGTTCGTCGTCGGGGTAGGCGCAGGGCACGCACATGCCCAGCGAGGTGGGGATGACGTATCCGGCGTCCGTGCGGCACTTCGGACAGGTGCGGCGCGCGCGCATCGCGCACTCCAGCGCCCGCCACTTGCCCAGGGTCATGGGCCTGACCTTCTTGGCCTGGTCGAGCCGGTAGAGGTAAGCGACCAGCGGGCCGCGCCGGTAGCGCGGACGCAGCACCTGCGCCGCCACCGGCTGGCCACCCGGGCGTAAGCCACGGGCCCGTAACTGCCGGCGGGTGGCGTAGCCGTCCGGGGCGTACCGCCACGGGAAGGTGGGGATGCCGTAGCGGGCACCGGTGGGGTCAAAGCACTTGCCGTACGTGGACGACATCGCTCGGCTCCCCCCGTCTCAACCGGCGATCGCGGCGGGCAGGTCGGCCAGGTACGGCTCACGGGCCTTGACCCGTCCGCGCGCGGTGCGGGCCGTCGACTCCGACGCCCCGAGCCCCATCTCTGCCATCGCCTGCGTCATCCGGGCCGTGCTCGGCTGCGTGAAGTCCGTCCCGTACAGCGCCCGCACCAACTGATCGACCCGGTTCGGGTAGACGACCGGCATGCACAGATCGACGGCCGTCGACCGCGCGTCGACGCCGACCGGCTCCGTATTGACGGGCGTCGGACCGGTCTCGACGGCGACCGGCAGGGCCGGGCGTTCCGGCACCGGGTCCGACTCGACGGCCGCGGGTGCGGACGGGGCGGCGGTCGGTCGGTCGACGCTCACGTTGACGGGCGTCGAAGGGGCGTCGACGCCCGGCGGCGGGGTGGTGACGGCCGTCGACGCCCGGCGGGCGAGGTAGGCGTGCACCTGCCGCATCAGCGCCCCAAATGCCAGCAGCGCGGCCACCGGAGGCACCGCGGCCACCACATAGTTCAGTGCGTTGGCGTCCTTGCCGACACCGGCCACGTTCAGCGCGATGGATGCGCCGTCACCTGCGGTGACCAGGCCAATGGCCCACCAGTCGACCCGGTGGGCGAGCGACGCACGCAGGATCAGCAGCTCACCGATCACGATGAACAGGTCCACCGTGGCCGGCCACGCCCACGAGCGGGCCACCGCTTCCGCCATGCCGTGACCGGCGGCCACCTCCTGCAAGTGCTCGTAGGACAGCCAGAACGCCACCGCGGTCAGCACCACCGTGAGCACCGCCGCGAGCGCGGTAATGGCACGGTCCACGTTGACGGGCGTCGACGGCACTTCGACGGGCGTCAACGATGCGTCGACGCGGGCCGGGGCACTCATGCCGAACCCCCGACCAACACCGGGGCGACGACGTCCGCGTAACCCGTCAGCTGCACCACGGCGCCCGCATGGTCGACGCTCGCGCGCAGGACGCGCGTCCGGCCGTTCCCCTGCTCGCGGTAGGTCACCGCGTCCGGAGCGACCCCCAGGGCCTCCCGCCACACCTCGAAGCCGGGCAGGTCGTCGTAGAACGTCAACTCCAAGCGGTCCGGGTAGATGGTGGACACGTGCACGTCCGGCGCCGGCAGGTGCCCAAAGTCGGCGGCCAGCAGACGCAGCGCACGCAGCGGCACGGCCACATCGTCCAGCGTCAGGTCCTCGCTCACGCCGCCACCGCCGTACGCACCGCGTGACGCTGCACCGACCGACGCGCCGACGTCCGGCGCGGCCGGCGAGCAGCGGCCCGCGCGTCCTTCAGCGGGCTCGTGCGCAGCAGCGATTCCGCGAACGCCGCGGCCTCCAGGTCCGACTCCCGCAGCTCCGCGAGCACTTCGCGCGCCACGTCCAGCCGCGCCGCCCGATCGCTCTCCGACTCGCGGCCGGGGCCAAGGAACAGCTCCAGGTCGATGCCGAACGCCAGCTCAGCGAACTCGGTCGGCGTAACAGCTACATGACCAGCAACGATGCACTTCATGGGTCGTGACTCCTTCATCGTGGCAACGGCCCAAAACAGCGGCCCCGGTGTTCGAGCACCGGGGCCGCGCCGTTGGAAACCAGAACTTCCGGCTCCCCTCAGCCCCGCCCGTACGACCACGTGGGCCGGACGGACGGAGGAGGCAACCGGCGCGGCGCTATCCGCCGCGTGTCGGTCAAGAGGTGACCGGTTGGCCGCAGCACTCAGCGGTGCCTGCGGACCGAGGTGGAGCGGCGCCCGCCGTGCCGGTCGATCACGGCGGGCGCCCATCGTCTTCGTTGACTCACTGCCACTCCTTAGGGCGATGGACAGGGGAAATGCACTGCAAGGGGGGCCACGCCCCCACTCTCCGGCCGTTGCTCGCGGTCGCCGGGCCACCTCGCCAGTACGGGCCGAAACCCTGTTCCACCTGGCCTTTAGCGGGATTGCAGCGTCCCCGCCCTGTGCATTGCGGCATGAAGCCGCCCTTCAGCCGAGCTGTTCCGTTCGGCCGTTGTGGCGTTGCATCTACAGACTGGACCGGTGGACCGGTCCAGTCAAGCAATGAAAAACGAGTTGGAGAGCAGCAGGTGGAGTTTGCCCAGCTCAGAGCGTATGACGAGGCATCAAAAGAGCTGGACCGGGTGACCGGTCCAGCTACTTTCAGGCGGCTTCACTACATGGCGTAGGTGTCCACCTGCTCGAAAAGCGAGGACGGCGTGACACCTTCCTCGCAGACCAGCGGGCGACCGTCCTCGTCGTATGCCGTGTGGAGGATTACGGCGACCGCGGTGGCTGGCGCTACCTGCAAGCGGTCCGCTTCCGCGTCCGTGGCGAGGCGGACTGTTGTGATGTCCACTCCCTCGACCGGGAATCGGCCGGTCTGCCGACGTACATAACGCGTCGTGCCCTCGGCGATTGGGGCAGTGTCGGCGAGGCGAGGTGCCGCCTCCGCGATCTCTGGGGGGAACCATGCCTCCACGCAGCTGTTCGGGGTTCCGTCCGGGAGCTGGAGGACGCGGATGCGTCGCAGTGCCAGCACTCCGGAGGAGATCCCAAGCGCGTTGGCGACGCGGGTGGGAGGTTCGGCCCAGTCAGGCGCGCCGATCCGCAGGAACGGCATTCCGCCCAAGATGCGCGCCGACCCGGCGCGGCGGGCTCCGGCGGGACGCGCCACGGGTGTCTCCGTGACGACGAAGCCGGTGCCCTGCTTGGCCACCACCACGCCGTCGTTGCGCAGCACGTCCACGGCCTTGATGGCGGTGGCCCGTGATACGCCCCACTGCTCGGCCAGGTCGCGGCCGGACGGGATGGTGGCGCCAGGAGCGAACTCACCTGCGGCGATGCGGGCGCGCAGAGATTCAGCGATCTCTTCGTACTTCAGAACGGCCATGGCTTCCCCTACTCCGCGCGCTGGACTGGTCCACCGGTACACAGGATACTTCGACCATGTCGAATCTCGAATTGGCTCCCTCCGTGATGCGGTTCTACGGCGAGACAGTGAACGAGGACAGCCGCCTGCGCAGCTCGGCAGACGGACGTATGGAGCTGGTCAGGACTCAAGAACTTCTCCGACGCTTCTTGCCCCCCGCGCCGGCGCGCGTACTCGACGTGGGAGGGGGGACTGGGATTCATGCTGAATGGCTGGTGAAGGACGGCTATGACGTCACGCTCGTGGACCCCGTACCGCGTCATGTCGAGAGCGCGGCGGCCGTGTGCTCGGCGATCGTGGGAGACGCTCGCGATCTGCGCGAGCGGAACGACAGTTTCGACGTAGTGCAGCTCCTCGGGCCGCTGTATCACCTGCCCGACCCTGATGACCGGCGTCAGGCACTGGCGGAAGCTCACCGCGTGGTGAAGCCCGGTGGGTTGGTCGCGGCGGCGGCGATCAATCGGTACGCGTCGCTCTTTGAGCACGTCACGTACGCCCACCTGCACACCGAACGGATTCGAGGCTCCGTCTCCAAGATTCTTGAGACGGCCGTCTATGACGGTGTGCGAGGGTTCACCTTGTCCTACTTCCACCGGGCTGAAGAGCTCGTGGCGGAACTGGTGGACTCCGGGTTGTCGGACGTACAGGTCTTCGGCATCGAGGGGCCCGCATGGTCACTCGTGAAGGCGGCCGAGCAGCAGCCGGGCGAGGGGCCCACGGACGATCTGATTGCCTCTGCCATGGAGGCGGCGCGCATGGCTGAGCCCTACCCCGAGTTGCTGGCTGCCAGTTCGCACCTCCTGGCCGTGGGCCGGGCATCCGCTGACATCAACGCCTGATATGCCGTCCGCGCCGCTGTAAGTGTGCGGGAGAGGGCAGGCATTGAAGGCTGTCGTGTCCTAGACCGGTGGAACTTTCCCTACTGCATCAAGGCCCGCGCACGGCGCGGGCGCGCGCCGCCTCTGCGGCGCGGCCTGCCTCCTGTCTGCGCCCCGGCTGGCCGCGCCCGGCGGCGCGCTCGGCGGCTGCGGGCAGAAGGTAGGAGACACCCTCTGTGGCTGGGGCGGTCGACTCCACGGCTTTAGGCAGCCGCTTTGGGGCGAGCCTCTAAGATCATGGCCCCAACGTCGTGCTTTAACGGGCAGGTCCACAGACTGCCCGACTCGCCGGAAGCTTACGGGGCCATGATCACTCGCCCCAAAGCAGCTCCAGCCCAAAGCCGCTCCGTCGACCTTGTGGTGCCCTACTGGAACCGACTTACCAAACTGATGATCGATTGGCCGACCGCCTCCACTGTCTGCGGGCCAACCCTTTGGTAGAAACGGTTATCGTAGGTAACCGGCTTGCCGATTGAATTGGGTTCAAGGCGCCACAGCAAGTAGCCCTTGTATCTGAAAGGGGCGAGTGTGCGTGCCAGGGTTTCAGCGAAATCAAGGTCGAGCTTTGAGGTCTTGATCCGCTGGGTCAGTTCGCGCCACAACTCGTCCATAGATTTCTTCATAGCCGACAGTTCGTGCTGAGTTCCGGTTACGAAGAATTCTTCGTACTGCAGTGGCTTGATTTGCGCGAATCGTTCCACGGCTGCAGCGTCATTGGCGTCATCAGCGACCCCGATGAAGATGACACCCTTGCTGTCACGACCGTGATTTGCCATGGCGCTCGCAGTACGGAGGATCTTTGCGAAGCTGGCATCGTCAAAGGTCGCGCCATCGTTGATGCGGCAAAATCCTTGTTTAAGCTCAAAGAGGGAATCTTCGGTTAGAGCCATGGAAAGGGCTGCTTCGAAACGCACCGAGTGATCCCTTAGGTGAGCACTCCTTGCATCTGTCTTTGGTTTGAAGGCCGGACGGAGAGCTGCTTTTGCCATCTCCAGTAGTTGGTTCTTGCGCTCTGAGCCCCAGTCGCCGCCACCTGAAGGGATTCTCAAATCCCCGTCCCAAAAACCTGACAGGATGCCGAGTAAATCCTTGTTACTCTTCAGTTCGAGGCTTTCGTCATGCAATAGCTGGTTAATGGCGACGAAGACTGCCTGGAAGTGCCTAGGGACTCCTCTGTAGTTCTGTTGTGTGACAGTGAGAGCCGCGAATGGCTTGCTCGACTCATTGAGTGCATTCTGGATTAGTTCGAGCGTATTGACGAAACGGTCTTCTAGCTCGGCTTCGCCGAGGGAAACGATCCGTCGGTGAACTGCATCGGCACTAGTGACTGCGCGGTCATTCTCGATGCCGTAAGCGGAGTCACGGTACCTGAGCCCTGTAGCCGCCGGCCGCTCAAGCATTAGATCTAGAAGGATGTCGAGAACTAGTTCCTCATCTCTCGACTCGCGCACGGACTCACGAGTCAAGATGCCTTGCTTCACCCAGAAAATGTTCTCAACGTAGATGCCGTATGGCAGATCGTGGTTCGTAATGCTGATCTTTGCCATACCGGAAAGTGGAACGAAATCGGTGAAGGAGGCGTCACCACGAACAGTAGCCGCGAGCCTTCGCACCATAGTGGCGATGGTCTGCGTGGCCCCAGCCTGCCGAATCTCGTGTGGGCTCAGGTGTCGTCCGCTGGAGTTGATGCGCCGAAACACTTCGTCTACCGATTCGTCACTTGCTGATCGATAGATGGATACAGGAAGCCTGTAGTTGGCGATCCTTCGGCAGACTTCGCGATCAAGTACTGGCGTTTTCTGCTTTAGGCTTCCACTGTCAAGGCGAATCTTCGTATCTGCGAGGGTTGCGAGGTCGAAGTACTCGCCGTTCAAGGGGAATTCATTCTCAATGAACGAGAAAACGGAGTTGAGTCGCTGGAGTCCATCAATTACTTCAAGGCGTCCAGAGTGCTCTCCTGATGATTCCGCCAAAAGGATCAGTGGAATCGGGAGCTTCTGAACGACAGAGTCGATTAGGCGCTCCTTTTCTTCCACTCCCCAAACGAGCTTTCGCTGGTAGCGCCGATTCACCAAGAACTTTTCGGATGTGTAGTCGTTGTAGAGCTGCTGAATACTCTCGCCCTCAACGGACAACTCAGTGCTGGTCGGTGTCGACATCCGAGGCTCCCATGCTCTGTGATGGCCGAGAGAATAGCGCGCCCGGTGCAGCCCCGGTGAGCACTGGCTACCCGTCTGCGACCCGAGCCAGCGGGTCTGCAACCAAGCTGCAGGGGCGCAGGCCTGGCTCTGGGCCGTCCCTGGGCCGTCCGAAGCCGACCAACGGTGACAGTCCGCACCCACAGGTGACCACCCCCACCCCGCTCCGGCCTGGGCACCTGGCGATGATCTGCCACACTGGAAGGGTTATGCCTGCACCCGGAGATTAGGCGTACTCAGCGACGAACTCCGGGCGGCACATGGCTCGGTAGTTGTCGAGCGCCCCTTGAAGGGTGGCGGCCC
Organism: Streptomyces sp. NPDC005263; assembly: GCF_042872365.1. Taxonomy (NCBI): domain Bacteria; kingdom Bacillati; phylum Actinomycetota; class Actinomycetes; order Kitasatosporales; family Streptomycetaceae; genus Streptomyces; species Streptomyces sp. NPDC005263. The sequence goes on from NZ_JBIAKJ010000003.1 coordinate 187,251, forward strand.
CACTGGGAACGCCGGCCATGAGTTGAGCCCAGCCAAGGAAACGCACGTGGTCCGGGATCCGCACCAGGCCAGTGATTGCGTCCCAGAAGGCAGCCCAGTTCATGCCGTAGAAGTCCGGGAAGCCCAGCTCCCGCTTCAGGAGCAGGTGCAGGGCGCGCTCGTCGGTCACCTCGCTGACGTCAATGGTGATCACGACGACATGCTTGCATGCGGTCGCAGCGTTCTGACATCCACGAGTGACATCAACTTCAGTGGACGTCGGCGACAGTCAGTAGACGCGCACGGCACCGGTGCACGAGGCGGGCCCCCGCCGGACCCGGTGGGGAACGAACTCCTAAAGCGGTGGTCACTGCCCGCCTACCGCCCCTGCTTCCCCCAGGTAGCCCCCACAAGTGGGTGGTTCACGAGAAGCCGCAGGTCGTCGGCGGTGAATGGAGCCCGCTGTAAATCTGCCGGCTCAGCCTTCCCAGGTTCGAATCCTGGCGCCGCCACGCTGAGAAAGAACCCCTCCGATCTGCGGAAACGTAGATCGGAGGGGTTCTTTGCGTGCCGTGCCTCGTGGTCGGTGTCAAGGATTCGGCTCGCCCCCACCCCCGCCGGGCACACTGATCCCATGTCCACCCGCCGCAGACACTGTCCCGAATGCCGTCGCGAGATCGCCGTCGTCGCCGGCCGCTTCGCCCGGCATGACCCGCCCGGCGCACGGGGGAGCGGGGAGCTCGTCTCCTGCCCCGGCTCCCGGCGGCAGGCCGAACTCGGGGCGGCGCAGCCTACGTTGGACGGCTACACCGTCCCGGAGTTCCCCGGTCAACTCCCCCTGTTCTAGGCGGGGTTCACGGGCGGACTCGCGGATCCCGCAGGCCCGCCCCGCACGTCCATCCGCGTCACCAGCCCGTCCCCACCGAACCGGTACACATGCTCGACCGTGCCGGCCCAGTGCTCCCCGCCCGCGTCCCGCATCCCCTGCCGAACGGTCGCCACCACCGCCTCGCCGTCCCCGTCGAGCCGCAGCCCCTCCAGCCGTACGAGGGGATGGCCGGACGCGAACTGCCGCGACCAGTACGCCCGCACCTCGTCACGGCCGTGCAAGCGGACCCCGTCCAGTACGTTCGGCCAGTCCACATCCGGCGCCAGGCAGCGCAGCACGAACGTGTCCCGCTCGTCGGTCGAGAAGACCTCGTACATCCGCCGCAACAGCGCCTGCCGCGCCGCCGGCACCCCATCGGCGTCCAACGTCAGTTTCCGGCCACCGACTTGACCGCCACCGACACCGGCGTCGGCCCACTGACCAGCTCCAGGACCAGACCGGCCGTGGCCGGCGTGTCCACCAACTCCGCCAGTACGGCGGCCACGTCGTCGCGCGGCACCGAGCCCCGCCCCGTGTGCGCCTCCAGCCGAACGCGTCCGGTACCGGCGTCGTTGGTCAGCGAACCCGGACGCAAAACCGTCCAGTCCAGGGCGTCCAGACCGGTCACGTACGCGTCGGCCTCGCCCTTGGCCCGCAGGTACACGTCGAACACCTCGTCGCCCTGGTGCGCCGGATCCGCGCCCATGGACGACACGACGACATAGCGCCGTACACCCGCCTGAACCGCCGCGTCGGCGAACAGCACCGCCGCACCCCGGTCCACCGTGTCCTTGCGGTCCACGCCGCTGCCCGGACCGGCACCCGCGGCGAAGACCGCCGCGTCCGCGCCCCGCAGGCGCTCCGCGACCTCCTCGACCGAGGCCGACTCCAGGTCCAGCACCACCGGTTCGGCACCGGCCTGCCGTAGATCGTCGCCCTGTTCGGCGCGGCGGATGATCCCCGCGACCTCGTCCCCGCGCGCGGCGAGCAGCCGCTCCAGCCGCAGCGCGATCTGACCATGACCACCAGCGATGACAATGCGCATGTTTCCGACCGTACGCCCGCCCGCCCTCATCCGCCGCACAACTGCGGCGACACCTCAGGGGGGGGCACACACAAACCACACACCTACGGTCTCCACACCGTCGGTCTCCACGCCCTACGGCAACTGCCCGCGTCCCTGCCTGGGCAGCCCCGACTCCGTCGCCGCGGCCGAATTGCAGTACTCCCGCACCGCGCTGGTCCGCGCCACCACCCGCCCCTGATGGATCACGATCCGGCTGTACGCCAGAGACAGCGCCCCCGCCAGCCGGTCGCCCCGCAATGCCAACAGCTCGGCCGGGAAACCGGCCTCCACCCGAACCCCGGGCAGGCCCAGCACCGTGCGTGCGGACGCGCTCACCGCGTCGTACGCGTCCTCGGGCCGCAGACCCTGGCGGGACGCCAACAGGTACGCCGCCTCCAGCGGATCGCCGCGCCCCACCGGATTCGACACGTCCCTCAGGGCCCCGCTCCCGGCAGCCACCCGCACCCCGGCCGCACGCAACAGCCGTACCGGAGCCGTGCCCCGCCGTTCCGCACCCGCGCAGCCGCCCTGCGGCAGGCACACCACCGCCACGCCGGCCGCGGCCAGCTGGTCGGCGGTCCGGCAGGCCACCTCGGTGGGCAGCCGGTCCAGCCCGCCGCACGGGGTGAGGGCCACCCCGGGGCGCAGCCCGCCGGCCATCGCCGAGATGCGGGCCAGCCGAGCCGGGTCGGTGGCGTCGGTGTGCAGGTCGACCGGGCAGCCGTGCTCGGAGGCCACCTCCAGGACCGCCTCCACATAGCCGGTCGGATCGGGGTCCAGATCCGGACAGCCGCCCACCACGGAGGCGCCCATCTTCATCGCGTCCCGCAGCATCGCGAGACCGTCGGCACCGGCCACCCCGGTCAGCACCCTCGGCATCGCCACGGTCGTCAGCTCGGTCAGCCCGCGCAGCGAACGCCGTGCCCGCAGTACGGCGGCCAGCGCGCCGAGCCCCTGGACATCGCCCACCCGCACGTGCGCCCGTACCGCGGTCGACCCGTGCCCCAGCTGCAGCAGGGCCGCCTCCGTGGCCCGGCGCTGGACGTCCTCGGAGTCGTACGAGACCGGTCCCTCCTCGTCCGCCGACAGGGCGGTGTCGCTGTGGGCGTGCGGCTCGGCCGGGGCCGGCAGGAGCAGATAGCCACCCAGATCCATCCGCGTGCCGAACGGACGCGTGCCACGCGCCGCGAGGCTCCCGACCGTGCCGACCGCCTCGATGCGGCCGCCGACCAGCCGTACGTCCACGGTCCGGCCGTCGGCGAGTCGCGCTCCGCAGAGCAGGAGGGCCGCGCCCTCGGCCGAGCCGTGACCGGAGGAGGCCCCGGACGAGAAACCCGACGAACCGGACGCGGAGCCCGACGACGAGTGGGGCGGCTGCGGCTGGCTGTCGGGCATCGCGCTCCAGGGGCTCGGGCTGCGCAAGCTCGGGGACTGCGCAAGAGGACGCAAGATCACTCAGAGTGAGTCGAGCCTAGGGCGGAGCCACGCTGCCGCCGGGGAGGAGCGCAATAGTCGTACCGGTGTGGTCCGCCGTGGCCGAAGAGGCATCCGAGGCTCCCGTGAGGAGCCCGGAACAGCCCGTCACGAGGGCCACGAAACGGATTTGGGCGAACGGCTGCCGACCGTGTAATGTCTTCATCGCTCGCCCCAATAGCTCAGTCGGCAGAGCGTCTCCATGGTAAGGAGAAGGTCTACGGTTCGATTCCGTATTGGGGCTCTGGTGCGAAAGGTTCCCGTCGAGAGGCGGGGGTTGATCGCATCTCAGCGGTGTAGCTCAGTCGGTAGAGCAAGCGGCTCATAATCGCTGTGTCACCGGTTCAAGTCCGGTCACCGCTACTGACAGTAGCCGATTGTGGGGTCGGTCCTTCGATCGGCTACTCTTCTATGCGTTAATGCTTTAATCGTCCCATCCGTTCGTCAAGGAGCACTCCTGTGGCTGCCACCGACGTCCGCCCGAAGATCACGCTGGCCTGCGTGGAGTGCAAGGAGCGGAACTACATCACCAAGAAGAACCGGCGTAACAACCCGGATCGAATGGAGATGAAGAAGCACTGCCCGCGTTGCAACGCGCACACCGCGCACCGCGAAACGCGATAATTCAGGCTCGTACGTGAGGCCGCCCCCGCAGTCGGGGGGCGGCCTCACGTCGTTCCGGTCCCGGTTACCGGCCGGTCAACCACAGCAGACACAGGAGGTGCCGGGGCATGGCGCTCGACCAGTCCTTCGTGGGGCGGACCTATCCGCCCACCGAGCCCTACGAGGTGGGCCGGGAGAAGATCCGCGAGTTCGCCGAGGCCGTGGGCGAGACCAACCCTGTGTACACGGACCCGGAGGCCGCGAAGGCGTTCGGGCACCCCGATGTGATCGCCCCGCCGACCTTCGTGTTCTCGATCACCTTCAGGGCCGCGGGCCAGGTCGTCCAGGACCCCCAGCTCGGCCTGGACTACAGCCGGGTGGTGCACGGCGACCAGAAGTTCGCCTACGTGCGCCCGGTGCGGGCCGGTGACCGCCTCACCGTCACCTCCACCATCGAGGCCGTCAAATCCATGGCGGGCAACGACATCCTGGACATCCGCGGCGAGGTCCACGACGAGGCCGGCGAGCACGTCGTGACCGCCTGGACCAAGCTGGTCGCCCGCGCGGCCGAGGAGGCGTGAGCATTCGATGACGGCGAAGATCGCTTACGACGATGTCGAGGTCGGCACCGAACTGCCCGCCCAGTCCTTCCCTGTGACCCGCGACACCCTCGTCCGGTACGCGGGCGCGTCCGGGGACTTCAACCCGATCCACTGGAACGAGAAGTTCGCCAAGGAGGTCGGACTCCCGGACGTCATCGCGCACGGCATGTTCACCATGGCCGAGGCGATCCGCGTGGTCACCGACTGGACCGGCGACCCCGGCGCGGTCGTCGAGTACGGCGTCCGCTTCACCCGACCCGTCGTCGTCCCGAACGACGACCAGGGCGCCACGATCGAGGTCAGCGGCAAGGTCGCGGTCAAGCTCGACGACAACACCGTCCGCGTGGACCTCACGGCCACCAGCGCCGGCCAGAAGGTACTGGGAATGTCACGGGCGGTCGTACGCCTGGCCTGAGCGCGAGCGCGAAGCAAGTAGACAGGGGCGCCCTCCAGCTGGAGGGCGCCCCATGCGCGTTCGTGCTTCACGTATCCGCCTCCTTGACGCCAGCAGTTATTGAGTACTAACTTACTTACATGGTCAGGATGAGCGCTGAGGAGAGGCGCGAGAGCGTCATCCGCGCGGCGACGAGCGAGTTCGCCCGCGGCGGCTACTACGGCACGTCGACCGAGGCGATCGCCAAGCGGGTCGGTGTCTCGCAGCCGTATCTCTTCCGGCTCTTCCCGGGCAAGAAGGCGATCTTCCTGGCGGCGGCCGAGCGGTGCGTGGAGGACACCATCCGCACGTTCGCGGAGGCCGCCGAGGGGCTTGAGGGAGAAGAGGCCCTGCACGCCATGGCGAACGCGTACACCACGGTCATCGCGGAGCGGCCCGAGCGGCTGATGATGCAGATGCAGATGTACGTGGCGGTGGCCGCCGCCGAGCAGTCCGGCGACCACGAGTTCGGTGAGGCGGTGCGGGCCGGCTGGATGCGGCTGTGGGACGCCGTCCACCTGCCCCTGGGGGCCGACACCGACGAAACGGCCACCTTCATGGCGTACGGAATGCTCATCAACTGCCTGGTGTCCATGGGCTTTCCGCCCGAGCACCGGGTCTGGGAGGGGCTCTACCCGTCGGCGCGATCGAAGGGCCGACTGGAGAAGTAGAGGGACAACGAGGCGCGTCGGGAACGCCTTTTCATGAGTACGAAAGTTAGTCATCAATAACTAACCGCATCTGAACATCCTCTGGGGGAGCGATGTCACAGCACCCAGCACGTCGCGGGGGAGCCGTCTGGGCCCTCGTCATCACCAGCGTCGCCGGATTCATGGCGGCCCTGGACAACCTCGTCGTCACCACCGCCCTGCCCTCCATCCGTGAGGACCTCGGCGGAGCGCTGGACGACCTCGAATGGACCGTGAGCGCCTACACGCTCACCTTCGCCGTCCTCCTCATGTTCGGCGCGGCACTGGGCGACCGCTTCGGCCGCCGCAGGCTCTTCCTCGCCGGTCTCACCGTCTTCACCGGTGCGTCCGCCGCCGCGGCCATGGCGTCCGGCATCGACACCCTCATCGCCGCCCGCGCCGTCCAGGGCGTCGGCGCGGCGATCATGATGCCCCTGACACTGACCCTGCTGACGGCCGCCGTGCCCGCCGCCAAGCGCGGGATGGCGTACGGCATCTGGGGCGCCGTCAACGGGCTCGCGGTGGCTTCCGGGCCGCTGATCGGCGGCAGTCTCACCGAACACGTCTCCTGGCACTGGATCTTCTGGCTGAACGTTCCGCTGGGCCTGGCCCTGCTGCCCCTCGCCCGTCTGCGCCTCGCCGAGTCGCACGGCACGGGCGCCCCGCTCGATGTCCCCGGCACCCTTCTCGCCAGCGGCGGCCTCTTCGGCATCGTCTACGGACTCGTGCGCAGCCCCGTCGACGGCTGGACCAGCCCCCTGGTCCTGACCGGCCTCATCGCGGGTACCGCACTGCTCGGCGGCTTCGTCCGCCACGGCATCCACCACAAGACCCCGATGCTGCCGATGCGCCTCTTCCGCTCCCGAGCCTTCGCCGGGATCAACGCCGCGAGTCTGCTCATGTTCCTCGGTATGTTCGGCTCGATCTTCCTGCTCAGCCAGTACATGCAGGGCGTGCTCGGCTACTCGCCCACCGAGGCGGGCCTGCGGATGCTGCCCTGGACCGGCATGCCGATGCTCGTCGCCCCGATCGCCGGCATCCTCTCCGACCGGATCGGCGGCCGCCCGGTCGTCGCCACCGGCCTCTTCCTCCAGGCGGCCGGCCTCGGCTGGATGGCCTCGGTGGTCACCGCCGACGCCTCCTACGCCGTCCAGTTGCCCGGCCTGATCATCAGCGGAATCGGCATGGCGCTGTACTTCGCCCCGGCCGCCAACCTGGTGATGTCCAGCGTCCGGCCCCAGGAGCAGGGCATCGCCTCCGGCGCCAACAACGCCCTGCGCGAGGTGGGCGGAGCGCTCGGCATCGCGATCATGGCGTCGATCTTCTCGGCCCAGGGCGGTTACGAGACCGGGCAGACCTTCGTAGACGGATTGCGCCCGGCGCTGTACACGGGGTCGGCGCTGGTCGCTCTCGCGGGACTCACGGCCCTGCTGATCCCCGGGCGCCACGGCAAGGAGAACTCCGCCGAAGAGGCACCGTCCCCCACACCCCTACGGGACCTGGAGCCGGCGTCCAGCTGACAGCCCCCCGCACTGCTCCGAGCGCCCCTGGGGGCTCCGCCCCCAGACCCCCGCTTCTCGCCCACCACACCCACCCGTCGCGGTGGGTCAAGAAGCGGGCGCCGGGCTCGGGACAGTGATTGCCGATTGTCGGTTGGGTTGCCGCACTCGCGGACGGCGCGAAGGGGACGGGTCGGGGGTGTCCGCCCGCAGCGGTTGTCGCGTCAACACCGCCCAGTCGCCGAGAGACCGATTCCGCGACGTTCCGAGGACGGACACCCCCGACCCGGCCCCGACCCCCACCGAACCCGCGTCTCGTAGTCTTGGCCCCGTGCAGGAACTCCACGACGCCCCCCTCGCCCCGCTGACCACCTTCCGCCTGGGTGGCCCCGCCACCCGCCTGGTCACCGCGCAGACCGACGCCGAAGTGATCGCCGTAGTCCGCGAGGCCGACGACACCGGAACCCCGCTGCTGATCATCGGCGGCGGCTCCAACCTGGTCATCGGCGACAAGGGCTTCGCCGGCACCGCACTCGTCATCGCCACGAAGGGCTTCGCCCTCGACGGTACGAGCCTGGAGCTGGCCGCCGGCGAGGTGTGGACCGACGCCGTCGCCCGCACCGTGGACGCCGGACTGGCCGGCGTCGAGTGCCTCGCCGGGATCCCCGGCTCAGCCGGCGCGACCCCGATCCAGAACGTCGGCGCGTACGGCCAGGAGGTCTCGTCGACGATCACAGAAGTCGTCGCCTACGACCGCACCACGCACACCACGGTCACCCTCACCAACGACGAGTGCGCCTTCTCCTACCGCCACAGCCGCTTCAAGGCCGACCCCCAGCGCTACGTCGTCCTGCGCGTCCGCTTCGCCCTGGAGAACGCGAACGGCCTCTCCGGCCCCATCAGGTACGCCGAGACCGCCCGAGCCCTCGGCGTCGAACCCGGCGACCGCGCCCCACTCTCCGCCGCCCGCGAGACCGTGCTCAAGCTCCGCTCCGGCAAGGGCATGGTCCTCGACCCCGAGGACCACGACACCTGGTCCGCCGGTTCCTTCTTCACCAACCCGATCCTCACCGACGAGGAGTTCACCGCGTTCCGCGCCCGCGTCCGGGACCGGCTCGGCGAGGACGTACAGCCGCCCGCGTACCCGGCCGGGGACGGCCACACCAAGACGAGCGCCGCCTGGCTGATCGACAAGGCCGGCTTCACCAAGGGCTACGGCACCGGCCCCGCCCGCATCTCCACGAAGCACACCCTCGCCCTCACCAACCGAGGCAAGGCAACCACGGAGGACCTCCTCACCTTGGCCCGCGAGGTCGTCACCGGCGTCAAGAGCGCCTTCGGCATCACGCTGGTCAACGAACCGGTGACCGTAGGCGTAACCCTCTGAAAGCCCGCCGTACTCAGCCGACCGGCCCGCTCAACCACGCGTCGATCCCCGCCAACAGCTCGCCCCGCACATCATCCGGCGCAGCCGAAGCCCGCACCGACTGCCGTGCCAGTTCCGCCAGTTCCTGGTCGGTGAAGCCGTGGTGCTCCCGCGCGATCTCGTACTGGGCCGCGACCCGTGAGCCGAACAGCAGCGGGTCGTCGGCGCCCAGCGCCATCGGAACGCCCGCCTCGAAGAGCTTCCGCAGCGGCACGTCCTCGGGCTTCTCGTAAACGCCCAGGGCCACATTCGACGCCGGGCACACCTCGCACGTGACCCCCCGATCGGCGAGCCGCTTCAGCAGGCGCGGATCCTCCGCCGCCCGCACCCCGTGGCCGATCCGGTGCGCGTGCAGGTCGTCGAGGCAGTCCCGCACCGACGCGGGCCCGGTCAGCTCCCCACCGTGCGGCGCCGACAGCAGCCCACCGTCCCGCGCGATCCCGAACGCCCGGTCGAAGTCCCGCGCCATGCCCCGGCGCTCGTCGTTCGACAGACCGAAGCCGACGACCCCCCGGTCCGCGTACCGCACCGCCAGCCGGGCCAGCGTCCGCGCGTCCAGCGGGTGCTTCATACGGTTCGCGGCGACCAGGACACGCATCCCGAGCCCGGTCTCCCGCATCGTCGTGTCCACCGCGTCCAGGATGATCTCCAGAGCCGGGATCAGACCGCCCAGCCGTGGGGCGTACGACGTCGGATCCACCTGGATCTCCAGCCAGCCCGAGCCGTCGCGCAGGTCCTCCTCGGCCGCCTCCCGCACCAAGCGCTGAATGTCCTCGGGATCCTGCACGCACGAGCGTGCCGCGTCGTACAGCCGTTGGAAACGGAACCAGCCGCGTTCGTCCGTGGCCCGCAGTCTCGGCGGTTCCCCGCTGGTCAGTGCCTCGGTCAGGGAGTCGGGCAGCCGCACACCGTGCTTGTCGGCCAGTTCCAGCACGGTGGTGGGCCGCATCGACCCGGTGAAGTGCAGGTGCAGATGGGCTTTAGGCAGCTCAGAGACATCACGTACACGCTCCATCCAAAGATCCTGCCGTACGTCCCCGCCGCCCCGGTAGCACTTTCCCCTTTAGTGGCATTGCTCGCACAAACACACCCCACCCCACCACCCGCACCCCCCACCACCGGCACCACCCGCACCCCACCCACCACCACCCCGCCCTCACCACCCGCACCCCCACCCACCCCCAAACAAAAACAGGACCCCGCCTACGCCAACACGTAGCCGGGGCCCTGCCACCGATACTCAGTCCCGCGCCTCCGCCAGCAACTTCTGGATCCGCGAGACCCCCTCGACGAGGTCCTCGTCCCCCAGGGCGTACGACAGCCGCAGATACCCCGGCGTGCCGAACGCCTCGCCCGGCACGACCGCGACCTCGGACTCCTCCAGGATCAGCGCGGCCAACTCGACCGTGTCCTGCGGCCGCTTGCCGCGGATCTCCTTGCCGAGCAGGCCCTTCACCGACGGGTACGCGTAGAAGGCACCCTCGGGCTCCGGGCAGACCACGCCGTCGATCTCGTTGAGCATCCGCACGATGGTCCGGCGCCGCCGGTCGAAGGCCTCACGCATCTCCGCGACGGCGTCCAGCCCACCCGACACCGCGGCCAGCGCCGCGACCTGGGCCACGTTCGACACGTTCGACGTGGCGTGTGACTGGAGGTTCGTCGCCGCCTTCACCACGTCCTTGGGGCCGATGATCCAGCCGACCCGCCAGCCCGTCATCGCGTAGGTCTTCGCGACACCGTTGACCACGACACACTTGTCGCGCAGCTCCGGCAGGATCGCGGGCAGCGAGGTGAACGTCGCGTCGCCGTAGACGAGGTGCTCGTAGATCTCGTCGGTCAGCACCCACAGGCCGTGCTCGACGGCCCAGCGACCGATCGCCTCGGCGTCCTCGGCGCTGTAGACCGCGCCGGTCGGGTTGGACGGCGACACGAAGAGGACGACCTTCGTCTTCTCCGTACGAGCCGCCTCCAGCTGCTCCACGCTCACCCGGTAGCCGGTCGTCTCGTCCGCGACGACATCCACCGGGACACCGCCGGCCAGCCGGATCGACTCCGGGTACGTCGTCCAGTACGGCGCCGGGACGATGACCTCGTCGCCCGGGTCGAGGATCGCGGCGAAGGCCTCGTAGATCGCCTGCTTGCCACCGTTGGTGACGAGGATCTGCGACGGGTCGACCTCGTAGTTCGAGTCGCGCAGCGTCTTCGCGGCGATCGCGGCCTTCAGCTCGGGCAGACCACCGGCCGGGGTGTAGCGGTGGTACTTCGGGTTCTTGCAGGCCTCGACGGCGGCCTCGACGATGTAGTCCGGGGTCGGGAAGTCGGGCTCACCGGCGCCGAAGCCGATCACCGGGCGCCCGGCGGCCTTGAGTGCCTTGGCCTTGGCGTCCACGGCGAGGGTGGCGGACTCGGAGATCGCGCCGACTCGGGCGGAGACCCGGCGCTCGGTGGGAGGGGTTGCAGGGCTCATGGACCCCATCGTTCCAGACCGGAAACTTCCCCGGCACGCGGGTTTCACAGACTGAACAACCACTGAACAACCGTCCGGATCCGGGCCCCACGCTGGGCGATCTTCCGTGGACAACGTCCCTACGCGCACTTTCTGTTCGACCTCGGGCCGCGGAACACGTACACTCTCACCTCGTTGGCCTTCAGCGGGCTGCGCTCAACCGGTGCACACCGAGCACTCGGGCGAATGCGGTACGTTGGGTGGCACACAAAGGGTCGTAGCTCAATTGGTAGAGCACTGGTCTCCAAAACCAGCGGTTGGGGGTTCAAGTCCCTCCGGCCCTGCTACACACACCTTCGCCAGGATGTGTGCACGCATGTACGTACAGCAATGCACCGCCGTGCGGCTCAGACCGGGCGCGGCACGGCCACGACCCGGAATCAGGTGAGGACGAGTGACGGACGCCGTGGGCTCCATCGACATGCCTGATGCCCAGGACGAGGCGCCGGAGTCCAAGAAGACTCGTAAGGGCGGCAAGCGGGCCAAGAAGGGTCCGCTGAAGCGTCTCGCGTTGTTCTACCGCCAGATCGTCGCGGAGCTCCGCAAGGTCGTCTGGCCGTCACGCAGCCAGCTGACGACGTACGCGACCGTGGTGATCGTCTTCGTGCTCGTCATGATCGGCCTGGTGACCGTGATTGACTATGGTCTCAACCACGCCGCCAAGTACGTATTCGGCTGAGCACAGAGCGAAGGGCGCCGCGGTTACCGGCGCCCGTTTTCGCATGTTCCACCCCTATGTATCCAGGAAGAAGCAGCCACCGTGTCTGACCAGAACCTGAACGACGCCATCGAGCCACACGGGCAGGACGTCGAGTCCGTGGAAGACGAGCTCGAGATCGTCGAGGGTGCGGACGAGGACCTGGACGAGGTCGAGGCTGCCGACGCCGACGCGGGCGAGCCCGCGGAGGAAGCCGCGCTCCACGCCGAGGACGAGAACGACGAGGCCGCCGACGACGAGGCCGCCGAGGACACCGACGGTGAGCTCGCGGACGAGGCCGGGGAAGCGGAAGAGGCCGAGGACGAAGAGCCGGCCGAGCCCGTCGACCCCGTGGCCGCCCTGCGTGAGGAACTGCGCACCCTCCCCGGCGAGTGGTACGTCATCCACACCTACGCCGGCTACGAGAACCGCGTGAAGACCAACCTGGAGCAGCGCGCCGTCTCGCTGAACGTCGAGGACTACATCTTCGCGGCCGAGGTTCCGCAGGAAGAGGTCGTCCAGATCAAGAACGGCGACCGCAAGACCATCCGGCAGAACAAGCTCCCCGGCTATGTGCTGGTGCGCATGGACCTGACGAACGAGTCCTGGGGCGTCGTCCGCAACACCCCCGGCGTCACCGGCTTCGTGGGCAACGCCTACGACCCGTACCCGCTGACCCTGGACGAGATCGTCAAGATGCTCGCCCCGGAGGCCGAGGAGAAGGCCGCCCGTGAGGCCGCCGAGGCCGAGGGCAAGCCGGCTCCGGCCCGCAAGGTCGAGGTCCAGGTCCTGGACTTCGAGGTCGGCGACTCGGTCACCGTCACCGACGGCCCGTTCGCCACGCTGCAGGCGACCATCAACGAGATCAACGCCGACTCGAAGAAGGTCAAGGGTCTCGTGGAGATCTTCGGCCGCGAGACGCCGGTCGAGCTGTCCTTCGACCAGATCCAGAAGAACTAGTTCCTCGGGTCTTCTGGGCCTACCGCTTCCGACCAGGTCAGATGGGCTGCCAAAAGCTTGTCTGACCTGCTCGGTTTTTGGCCGCGCATCTATACCCGTTATCGTTGTGCGGTATGCCTTCATCCGGGACGCGACCCGGGCGCAGGCACATCCGATTCGAAAGGACCCGGAGAGCAATGCCTCCCAAGAAGAAGAAGGTCACGGGGCTCATCAAGCTCCAGATCCAGGCCGGTGCCGCCAACCCGGCTCCGCCGGTCGGCCCCGCGCTGGGTCAGCACGGCGTCAACATCATGGAGTTCTGCAAGGCCTACAACGCCGCGACCGAGTCGCAGCGTGGCTGGGTGATCCCGGTGGAGATCACGGTCTACGAGGACCGCTCCTTCACCTTCATCACCAAGACGCCGCCGGCCGCCAAGATGATCCTCAAGGCCGCGGGCGTGGAGAAGGGCTCCGGCGAGCCGCACAAGACCAAGGTCGCCAAGATCACCCAGGCGCAGGTCCGCGAGATCGCCACCACCAAGATGCCCGACCTCAACGCCAACGACCTGGACGCCGCGTCGAAGATCATCGCCGGCACCGCGCGTTCCATGGGCATCACGGTCGAGGGCTGAACCCCAGCCCCGTAGCACCTTCGTAGAACCCCATGCGGCCTCGGCCGCACGTGGCAGGGCCTGCTCGGCCCGTACCACGACTCCTTTCAGAACACACAGGAGCAGTTGTGAGCAAGCGCAGCAAGGCTCTCCGCGCTGCGGACGCCAAGATCGACCGGGACAAGCAGTACGCCCCGCTCGAGGCCGTCCGTCTCGCCAAGGAGACCTCCACGTCCAAGTTCGACGGCACCGTCGAGGTCGCCTTCCGTCTGGGTGTCGACCCGCGCAAGGCCGACCAGATGGTCCGTGGCACCGTGAACCTCCCGCACGGCACCGGTAAGACCGCCCGGGTCCTGGTCTTCGCGACCGGTGACCGTGCCGAGGCCGCGACCGCCGCGGGCGCCGACATCGTCGGCGCCGACGAGCTCATCGACGAGGTGTCGAAGGGCCGTCTGGACTTCGACGCCGTCGTCGCCACCCCGGACCTCATGGGCAAGGTCGGCCGCCTCGGCCGGGTCCTCGGCCCGCGTGGTCTGATGCCGAACCCGAAGACCGGCACCGTGACCCCGGACGTGGCCAAGGCCGTGACCGAGATCAAGGGCGGCAAGATCGAGTTCCGCGTCGACAAGCACTCGAACCTGCACTTCATCATCGGCAAGTCGTCCTTCGACGACACCAAGCTGGTGGAGAACTACGGCGCGGCCCTGGAGGAGATCCTCCGTCTGAAGCCGTCCGCCGCCAAGGGTCGCTACATCAAGAAGGCCGCGATCAGCACCACGATCGGCCCCGGCATTCCGGTCGACCCGAACCGCACCCGCAACCTCCTCGTCGAGGAGGACCCGGCGGCTGTCTGATCTGGCCGAGTCCGCCGGATCGCCCTGTCGGCGACGGGCCCCGCACCTTCGAGGTGCGGGGCCCGTTCCCATGTGCGGGTGCCGTGCCCTGGGTTAGCGTGCGGGCAGAGCGACGGCACAGGGGGACGTATGAAGTGCAGGAACGGGTGCCGGATCGCCCTCGCGGCCGCGACCGCGTTGACGGGCCTGGCCGCCTGCACCTCCTCCGGGTCGCCCGACGAGCCCGAGGGCGGACGGACGAGTTCCGCGTCCCACGCGGCCCTGCGCCTGGCCGAGCGGTCCACCGACCGCGCCGAATCGGTCCGGGTACGGTCCACGACCGTCATGGGCACCCAGCTGTCCCTCAAGGCCGACGGCGCACTCGACTGGGACCAGGGGCTCACCGGCACGCTGACCATCACCTACACCGGCGGCACGACGGCCGAGACGATGCGCACGCTCGGCATCACCTCGATGGAGGCGCGCTATCTGCCCGACGCCTACTACGCGCACATGGGCGACGCGTTCGCCCGGAAGGCCGGCGGCAGGCACTGGATCAAGTACGCCTATGACCACCTCGCGGACCTCGGCGGCGGCGCGACCTTCGGCGACCAGATGCGCACCACCACGCCGAACCAGTCGATACGGCTGCTGCTCGACTCCCAGGACGTGCGCGAGGTCGGCGAGGAGCAGGTCGACGGGCGGGCCACCACCCACTACTCCGGCACGGTGGTCGTGGGCGAGGTGGCCGACGCGCGGCTGCGCGAGCAACTCCAACAGGCCGGCGTCACCACCGAGACCGTGGACATCTGGGTCGACGACCGGGACCTGCTGGTCAAGAAGGTCGACCGGGGCAGGACCGCGACCGGCGAGCTGACCCAGACCGCCCACTACGGCGACTACGGCGTCCGGGTCTCCACACGCAGGCCCCCGGCCGACGACACCCAGGACTTCCGGAACCTCCTGACGCAGCAAGGCGGTTCGGCCTCCTGAGGCCCAGGGAATTCGCGGGTCCCGGGCCGCCTCCTGGGATACGCTCACGGCCTTGCTGTGAGTAGTCCATGTGTTCCTTGGGGGGAATCAGTGGTGTCTTCCATACGTACGTCCAGGCGCCGTAAGACCGCCGGTGCCGGCCTCGCCGCCCTGCTCCTCGCCGCGGGGGCGGCTGGATGCGGGACGGAGAAGTCGCCGAGCATGTCGCCCGCCGCGGCTGTCGCCAAGGCGGCGAAGAACACGGAGGACATCACGTCCTTCCGGTACCGCATGACCGGCAAGGTGCCCGAGGAGGGCCGGGTCAAGGCCGAGGCCTCGATGCGCACCAAGCCCACCGTGGCCATGAGCATGAAGATCACGGCGCTCGACCAGGGCGCGGACGGCACCGCGGAGATCCGGCTCGTCGACAAGGCCATGTACATCGGCGGGGGAGCCGCGGCGGCCAAGGAGATGGACGGCAAGAGCTGGATCAAGTTCGACATGTCCGCGCTGGGCGACAAGGGCCTCGGCGGGGGCACGCCGGGCGCGGGCCAGGCCGACCAGAACCCGGCGACCGAGTCCACCTTCCTCACCGGCGCCAAGGACGTGAAGAAGGTCGGCACCGAGACCGTCGAGGGCACCGAGACCACGCGCTACTCCGGGGTCGTCACCCTCAAGGACCTCAAGGCCTCCCTGAAGGACAAGGACAAGGCCACTCGCGAGGCGCGCGAGAAGAGCATCAAGCAGTACGAGAAGCTGGGCGTCGACGAACTCACGATGGACATGTGGGTGGACGGCGACGACCACACCAAGCAGTTCCGCATGAAGGGTGAGGCCGACAAGGGCCCGCTCGACATGACCATCACCTTCCTCGACGTCAACAAGCCGGTGAGCGTGACGGCCCCGCCCGCCAAGGACACGGCGGACCTCGCCGAGATGATGAAGAAGGCCCTGGACAGCTGATCCGGTGCCGGTCGCTCAGCCCCGTGCGACCGGATTTGCCTGACGGCGATTCGTTCACGTACTCTCCTACAGAAGCCAAAGACCGCTGGTCGTTGCCGTGCGCTCGTGAGAGGGCCCGGTGGCCGAAGGATCCGCTGCAAACCGCGGACGACCCGCGTAGGTGACTGTGGAAGTACTCCCGGAGTCCGCTGCTCGCGCTGCGGAAACCGGTTGAGTTACGCCCCGTGCGCCTGCGCCGGGGCGTTTCGTTTCTCCCAGCCCCTTCCGAGCGGTCGTCATCACCCGGAAGGAGGCCGACGCTCATGGCAAGGCCCGACAAGGCTGCCGCGGTAGCCGAGCTCGCGGAGCAGTTCCGCAGCTCGAACGCCGCTGTGCTGACCGAGTACCGGGGTCTCACCGTCGCGCAGCTCAAGAACCTGCGCCGCTCGCTCGGTGAGAACGCCCAGTACGCCGTGGTGAAGAACACGCTGACCAAGATTGCGGCCAACGAGGCCGGGATCACGACGCTCGACGACCTGTTCAACGGTCCGACGGCAGTTGCCTTCGTCGCCGGTGACCCGGTGGAGTCGGCGAAGGGTCTTCGTGACTTCGCCAAGGACAACCCCAACCTCGTCATCAAGGGCGGTGTCCTTGACGGCAAGGCGCTGTCCGCCGACGAGATCAAGAAGCTCGCGGACCTCGAGTCCCGCGAGGTTCTGCTCGCCAAGCTGGCGGGTGCCTTCAAGGGCAAGCAGACCCAGACTGCGCAGCTCTTCCAGGCGCTTCCCTCGAAGTTCGTCCGCACCGCGGAGGCGCTTCGTGCCAAGCAGGCCGAGCAGGGCGGTGCCGAGTAATTCGGCTCGCGCATTGACCGCCGCCTAGGCAGTGGTCGCAGCGGGCCGAAAGTACGCCCGCCTCACATGTACATCCGGCACCAGCCGATTTAGTGGAAGGATCGCCCCCATGGCGACGAAGCTGTCCCAGGAAGAGCTGCTCGAGCAGTTCGAGTCCCTCACCCTCATCGAGCTCTCCGAGTTCGTGAAGGCGTTCGAGGAGAAGTTCGACGTCACCGCCGCCGCCGCGGTTGCCGCTGCCCCGGTCGGCCCGACGGCCGCCGTCGAGGCCGCTGAGGAGCAGGACGAGTTCGACGTCATCCTCACCGGTGCCGGCGAGAAGAAGATCCAGGTCATCAAGGTCGTGCGTGAGCTGACCTCGCTGGGTCTGAAGGAGGCCAAGGACCTCGTGGACGGCGCCCCGAAGCCCGTCGTCGAGAAGGTCGCCAAGGAGGCCGCTGAGAAGGCCGCCGAGGCCCTCAAGGGCGCCGGCGCCTCCGTCGAGGTCAAGTGACCCCACGGAGTCCGCAGGACTCTCTGGCCGGCTGACACGGTTCCTCTGAGAGGGCTGTAACGCTGACGCATCGAAGAGCGATCATCCATCCGGGTGGTCGCTCTTCGGCGTTCGAGGAGCCGGGCGGCGGCAACCTTGCACCGAGGTCCGCGCGGAGTATGGTGATCTTCATCGTGCCTCCGGGCGTCCCCGGTACGGGCTGTACGTGACGAGCGCAGCACCCGGTTCGGGCAAGGGGGCCTTGACGAACCGCACGCAGCGCGCAATTCTCAGGACGCGTCGTCACAACGATCCGAATCCGAGGCATGGATCGGCGACGAAGAGGGCAGTATCAACGTGCGTTGAGGACGTGAGCTTGCCGAAGGTGTTGAGAACAACGAGGGTCTCAAAAACCCGCACTGGACATCAGTGTGCCAACTGGCTACACTGACCCTTTGCGCTGCCTGTTAGCTGTCCCCTGCCCGTCACCAGGGGCATGCCCTCGCTTGAACACCGACGATCAGACCGAATCCGACCTGGCCAGCATGTGAGCCGGAGAAGGAAACGGCTGTCTCTGTGTCCCGGAGAGGGACCGGTACGCGCGTAGTGAGTCCGAGCCCTCGGAAGGACCCCCTCTTGGCCGCCTCGCGCACTGCCTCGACCGCGAATACGAACAACGCCGCCAGCACTGCCCCGCTGCGCATTTCCTTTGCAAAGATCAAGGAGCCCCTCGAGGTTCCGAACCTTCTCGCGCTGCAAACCGAGAGCTTCGACTGGCTGCTCGGCAACGACGCGTGGAAGGCTCGCGTCGAGGCGGCTCTCGAGTCCGGTCAGGACGTCCCCACCAAGTCCGGTCTGGAGGAGATCTTCGAGGAGATCTCTCCGATCGAGGACTTCTCCGGGTCGATGTCGCTGACGTTCCGCGACCACCGCTTCGAGCCTCCGAAGAACAGCATCGATGAGTGCAAGGACCGTGACTTCACGTACGCGGCCCCGCTCTTCGTGACGGCCGAGTTCACCAACAACGAGACCGGCGAGATCAAGTCCCAGACCGTCTTCATGGGCGACTTCCCGCTCATGACGGGCAAGGGCACCTTCGTCATCAACGGCACCGAGCGTGTCGTGGTGTCCCAGCTGGTCCGCTCGCCGGGTGTCTACTTCGACTCCTCCATCGACAAGACGTCCGACAAGGACATCTTCTCCGCCAAGGTCATCCCGTCCCGGGGTGCCTGGCTGGAGCTGGAGATCGACAAGCGCGACATGGTCGGTGTCCGCATCGACCGCAAGCGCAAGCAGTCCGTCACCGTCCTGCTCAAGGCTCTCGGTTGGACGACCGAGCAGATCCTCGAGGAGTTCGGCGAGTACGAGTCGATGCGCGCCACCCTGGAGAAGGACCACACCCAGGGCCAGGACGACGCGCTGCTCGACATCTACCGCAAGCTGCGTCCGGGCGAGCCCCCCACGCGTGAGGCCGCGCAGACGCTGCTCGAGAACCTCTACTTCAACCCCAAGCGCTACGACCTCGCCAAGGTCGGCCGCTACAAGGTCAACAAGAAGCTGGGTGCGGACGCTCCGCTGGACGCGGGTGTCCTGACCGTCGAGGACGTCATCTCGACGATCAAGTACCTGGTGAAGCTGCACGCCGGTGAGACCGAGACGGCCGCTGACAACGGCACCACGATCGTCGTCGAGACCGACGACATCGACCACTTCGGCAACCGTCGTCTGCGCAGCGTCGGCGAGCTCATCCAGAACCAGGTCCGTACGGGTCTGGCGCGTATGGAGCGAGTCGTCCGTGAGCGCATGACGACCCAGGACGTCGAGGCGATCACGCCGCAGACCCTGATCAACATCCGGCCGGTCGTCGCCTCCATCAAGGAGTTCTTCGGCACCAGCCAGCTGTCGCAGTTCATGGACCAGAACAACCCGCTGTCGGGTCTCACCCACAAGCGCCGTCTGTCGGCTCTTGGCCCGGGTGGTCTCTCCCGTGAGCGGGCCGGCTTCGAGGTCCGTGACGTGCACCCGTCCCACTACGGACGCATGTGCCCGATCGAGACGCCCGAAGGACCGAACATCGGTCTGATCGGTTCGCTCGCCTCCTACGGCCGCGTCAACGCGTTCGGCTTCGTCGAGACGCCCTACCGCCGGGTCACCGACGGTGTCGTCACCGACGAGGTCGACTACCTGACGGCCGACGAAGAGGACCGGTTCGTCATCGCGCAGGCCAACGCCACGCTCGACGACAACCTGCGCTTCACCGAAAACCGCGTCCTGGTCCGCCGCCGTGGCGGCGAGGTCGACTACGTCCCCGGTGACGACGTGGACTACATGGACGTCTCGCCGCGCCAGATGGTGTCGGTCGCGACCGCCATGATCCCGTTCCTCGAGCACGACGACGCCAACCGTGCCCTCATGGGCGCGAACATGATGCGCCAGGCCGTGCCGCTGATCAAGTCCGAGGCCCCGCTCGTCGGCACCGGCATGGAGTACCGCTCCGCCGTCGACGCCGGCGACGTGGTCAAGGCCGAGAAGGACGGTGTGGTCCAGGAGGTCTCCGCGGACTACATCACCACCACCAACGACGACGGCACGTACATCACGTACCGCCTGGCCAAGTTCTCCCGCTCCAACCAGGGCACCTCGGTCAACCAGAAGGTCATCGTCAACGAGGGCGACCGGATCATCACCGGCCAGGTCCTCGCCGACGGTCCCGCCACCGAGAACGGCGAGATGGCGCTGGGCAAGAACCTGCTCGTGGCGTTCATGCCGTGGGAGGGTCACAACTACGAGGACGCGATCATCCTGTCGCAGCGCCTCGTGCAGGACGACGTCCTCTCCTCGATCCACATCGAGGAGCACGAGGTCGACGCCCGTGACACCAAGCTCGGCCCCGAGGAGATCACCCGGGACATCCCGAACGTCTCCGAGGAGGTCCTCGCCGACCTCGACGAGCGCGGCATCATCCGTATCGGTGCCGAGGTCGTCGCCGGAGACATCCTGGTCGGCAAGGTCACGCCCAAGGGTGAGACCGAGCTGACCCCGGAGGAGCGCCTGCTCCGCGCGATCTTCGGTGAGAAGGCCCGTGAGGTCCGTGACACCTCGCTGAAGGTGCCGCACGGTGAGATCGGCAAGGTCATCGGCGTCCGCGTCTTCGACCGTGAGGAGGGCGACGAGCTTCCCCCCGGTGTGAACCAGCTGGTGCGCGTGTACGTGGCGCAGAAGCGCAAGATCACCGACGGTGACAAGCTCGCCGGCCGTCACGGCAACAAGGGCGTCATCTCCAAGATCCTGCCCATCGAGGACATGCCGTTCCTCGAGGACGGGACCCCGGTCGACATCATCCTCAACCCGCTCGGTGTCCCGTCCCGAATGAACCCGGGACAGGTCCTGGAGATCCACCTCGGCTGGCTCGCCAGCCGCGGCTGGGACGTCTCCGGCCTCGCGGACGAGTGGGCGCAGCGCCTGCAGGTCATCGGCGCCGACCAGGTCGACGCGGGCACGAACGTCGCGACCCCCGTCTTCGACGGTGCGCGTGAGGACGAGCTCGCGGGTCTGCTGAACCACACGATTCCGAACCGTGACGGCGAGCGCATGGTGCTCCCGACCGGCAAGGCACCGCTGTTCGACGGCCGCTCCGGCGAGCCGTTCCCGGAGCCGATCTCGGTCGGCTACATGTACATCCTGAAGCTGCACCACCTGGTCGACGACAAGCTGCACGCCCGTTCGACCGGCCCGTACTCGATGATCACCCAGCAGCCGCTGGGTGGTAAGGCCCAGTTCGGTGGCCAGCGGTTCGGCGAGATGGAGGTGTGGGCGCTGGAGGCATACGGCGCCGCGTACGCCCTCCAGGAACTGCTGACCATCAAGTCCGACGACGTCACCGGCCGCGTGAAGGTCTACGAGGCCATCGTCAAGGGCGAGAACATCCCCGAGCCCGGCATCCCCGAGTCCTTCAAGGTGCTCATCAAGGAGATGCAGTCCCTGTGCCTCAACGTGGAGGTGCTGTCCTCGGACGGCATGTCCATCGAGATGCGCGACACCGACGAGGACGTCTTCCGCGCCGCGGAGGAGCTTGGCATCGACCTGTCCCGGCGTGAGCCGAGCAGCGTCGAAGAGGTCTGACGGGAGTCCGGTCCGGAGGTTCTGCGACAAGATCCAGAACCTCCGGCCGGCCCCAGGACCCCCGTTTCAGACCCCACAGACTTACAACCCTGAGAGGGATTGACGCATAGTGCTCGACGTCAACTTCTTCGATGAGCTCCGGATCGGCCTGGCCACGGCTGACGACATCCGTCAGTGGAGCCACGGCGAGGTCAAGAAGCCCGAGACGATCAACTACCGCACGCTCAAGCCTGAAAAGGACGGACTCTTCTGCGAGAAGATCTTCGGTCCGACCCGGGACTGGGAGTGCTACTGCGGCAAGTACAAGCGTGTCCGCTTCAAGGGCATCATCTGTGAGCGCTGCGGCGTCGAGGTGACTCGCGCCAAGGTGCGCCGTGAGCGGATGGGCCACATCGAACTGGCCGCCCCCGTCACGCACATCTGGTACTTCAAGGGTGTCCCGTCGCGTCTGGGCTACCTGCTCGACCTGGCGCCCAAGGACCTCGAGAAGGTCATCTACTTCGCGGCGTACATGATCACGTTCGTCGACGAGGAGCGTCGTACCCGCGACCTGCCCTCCCTGGAGGCGCACGTCTCCGTCGAGCGGCAGCAGATCGAGAACCGTCGCGACTCGGACCTCGAAGGCCGGGCCAAGAAGCTCGAGACCGACCTGGCCGAGCTGGAGGCCGAGGGCGCCAAGGCCGACGTGCGCCGCAAGGTGCGCGAGGGTGCCGAGCGTGAGATGAAGCAGCTGCGTGACCGTGCGCAGCGCGAGATCGACCGTCTCGACGAGGTGTGGACCCGCTTCAAGAACCTCAAGGTCCAGGACCTGGAGGGCGACGAGCTCCTCTACCGCGAGCTGCGTGACCGCTTCGGCACGTACTTCGACGGTTCGATGGGTGCCGCGGCGCTGCAGAAGCGCCTGGAGTCCTTCGACCTGGACGAGGAGGCCGAGCGCCTCCGCGAGATCATCCGTACCGGCAAGGGCCAGAAGAAGACCCGTGCGCTGAAGCGGCTGAAGGTCGTGTCTGCCTTCCTGCAGACCTCCAACAGCCCCAAGGGCATGGTCCTCGACTGCGTGCCGGTCATCCCGCCGGACCTTCGCCCGATGGTGCAGCTGGACGGTGGCCGCTTCGCGACCTCCGACCTGAACGACCTGTACCGCCGTGTGATCAACCGGAACAACCGCCTGAAGCGCCTTCTCGACCTCGGTGCGCCCGAGATCATCGTGAACAACGAGAAGCGCATGCTCCAGGAGGCCGTCGACGCGCTGTTCGACAACGGTCGTCGTGGCCGTCCGGTCACCGGTCCCGGTAACCGCCCGCTGAAGTCCCTCAGCGACATGCTGAAGGGCAAGCAGGGTCGATTCCGTCAGAACCTGCTCGGTAAGCGTGTGGACTACTCCGCGCGTTCCGTGATCGTCGTCGGTCCGCAGCTGAAGCTGCACCAGTGCGGTCTGCCGAAGGCGATGGCGCTGGAGCTCTTCAAGCCGTTCGTGATGAAGCGCCTGGTCGACCTGAACCACGCGCAGAACATCAAGAGCGCCAAGCGCATGGTGGAGCGCGGCCGCACGGTCGTGTACGACGTCCTCGAAGAGGTCATCGCCGAGCACCCGGTTCTGCTCAACCGTGCGCCCACCCTGCACCGCCTCGGCATCCAGGCCTTCGAGCCGCAGCTGGTCGAGGGCAAGGCCATCCAGATCCACCCGCTCGTCTGCACCGCGTTCAACGCGGACTTCGACGGTGACCAGATGGCCGTGCACCTGCCGCTGTCCGCGGAGGCGCAGGCCGAGGCCCGCATCCTGATGCTGTCCTCGAACAACATCCTCAAGCCCGCCGACGGTCGTCCGGTGACGATGCCGACCCAGGACATGGTCCTCGGTCTGTTCTTCCTCACCACCGACGGCGAGCTGCGCAACGTCAAGGGCGAGGGCCGGTCCTTCGGCTCCGCGGCCGAGGCGATCATGGCGTTCGACGCCGGCGAGCTCTCGCTGCAGTCGCGCGTGGACATCCGCTTCCCGGTGGGCACCATCCCGCCGCGCGGCTGGACCCCGCCGGCCCGCGAAGAGGGCGAACCGGAGTGGCAGCAGGGTGACACCTTCCGCCTGAACACCACGCTGGGCCGTGCGCTCTTCAACGAGCTGCTGCCCGAGGACTACCCGTTCGTCGACTACGAGGTCGGCAAGAAGCAGCTCTCCGAGATCGTCAACGACCTCGCCGAGCGCTACCCCAAGGTCATCGTGGCGGCGACGCTCGACAACCTGAAGGCGGCCGGCTTCTACTGGGCGACCCGGTCCGGCGTCACCGTGGCCATCTCCGACATCGTCGTTCCCGACGCGAAGCGCGCGATCGTCAAGGGCTACGAGGACCAGGACGAGAAGGTCCAGAAGCAGTACGAGCGTGGTCTGATCACCAAGGACGAGCGCACGCAGGAGCTCATCGCGATCTGGACCAAGGCGACCAACGAGGTCGCCGAGGCGATGAACGCGAACTTCCCGAAGACCAACCCGGTCGCCATGATGGTCAGCTCGGGTGCTCGCGGAAACATGATGCAGATGCGTCAGATCGCCGGTATGCGTGGTCTGGTGTCGAACGCGAAGAACGAGACCATCCCGCGTCCCATCAAGGCCTCGTTCCGTGAGGGTCTGTCGGTGCTGGAGTACTTCATCTCCACGCACGGTGCGCGTAAGGGTCTGGCGGACACCGCCCTGCGTACCGCCGACTCGGGTTACCTGACCCGTCGTCTGGTGGACGTCTCGCAGGACGTCATCATCCGCGAGGAGGACTGCGGCACCGAGCGCGGTCTGAAGCTGAAGATCGCCACCCGCGGCGCCGACGGCGTGCTGACCAAGACGGAGGACGTCGAGACCAGCGTCTACGCCCGCATGCTCGCCGAGGACGTCGTCATCGACGGCAAGGTGATCGCGCCGGCCAACGTGGACCTCGGCGACGTGCTCATCGACCAGCTCGTGCACCACGGTGTGGAGGAGGTCAAGACCCGTTCGATCCTGACCTGCGAGTCCCACGTCGGCACCTGCGCGATGTGCTACGGCCGCTCGCTGGCCACCGGCAAGCTGGTCGACATCGGTGAGGCGGTCGGCATCATCGCCGCCCAGTCCATCGGTGAGCCCGGCACCCAGCTGACGATGCGTACCTTCCACACCGGTGGTGTGGCCGGTGACGACATCACCCAGGGTCTGCCGCGTGTCGTCGAGCTCTTCGAGGCCCGTACCCCGAAGGGTGTCGCCCCGATCTCCGAGGCCAACGGCCGCGTCCGGATCGAGGAGACCGAGAAGACCAAGAAGATCGTCATCACGCCGGACGACGGCAGCGACGAGACGGCGTTCCCGATCTCGAAGCGTGCCCGACTCCTGGTCAGCGAGGGCGAGCACGTCGAGGTGGGCCAGAAGCTCACCGTGGGTGCCACCAACCCGCACGACGTGCTGCGCATCCTGGGCCAGCGTGCCGTCCAGGTCCACCTGGTCGGCGAGGTCCAGAAGGTCTACAACTCGCAGGGTGTGTCGATCCACGACAAGCACATCGAGATCATCATCCGGCAGATGCTGCGCCGTGTGACGATCATCGAGTCCGGCGACGCCGAGCTGCTGCCCGGCGAGCTGGTCGAGCGCTCGAAGTTCGAGCAGGAGAACCGTCGTGTGGTCCAGGAGGGCGGTCACCCGGCCTCCGGTCGTCCGCAGCTCATGGGTATCACCAAGGCCTCGCTGGCCACGGAGTCCTGGCTGTCGGCGGCGTCCTTCCAGGAGACGACCAGGGTTCTGACGGACGCGGCGATCAACGCCAAGTCCGACTCCCTGATCGGCCTCAAGGAGAACGTCATCATCGGTAAGCTCATCCCGGCCGGTACGGGTCTGTCCCGCTACCGCAACATCCGGGTCGAGCCGACCGAGGAGGCCAAGGCCGCGATGTACTCGGCCGTCGGCTACGACGACATCGACTACTCGCCGTTCGGCACGGGCTCCGGGCAGGCTGTGCCGCTGGAGGACTACGACTACGGGCCGTACAACCAGTAGGCGAGCAGTGTGAAGCGAGCAGTTTGATTCGAAGGGCGCCCACTCCGTTTCGTACGGGGTGGGCGCCCTTCGGCGTGTCCGGGGCCGCCGGAGCGGGGCGCTCAGCGGGTCAGGCGCAGGAACGGTTCCAGTTCGCTCAGCCGGGTCCGGTGGTCGGGGTGGGTGGACAGGAGCCTGGTCAGGGTGCCGGGCTCGCGGAGCTTCTGTCCCTGGGCGACGAGGGCGGCCTTGGTCGCCGTCTCCTCGGTCTGGAAGTGGTGGAGCACCTCGGCCAGCTGGCGGGCGAAGCCGAGTTCGGCGGCCTGCTGGTCGGCGCGCAGTTCGCCGCGCCGGCCCGCGTAGGCGAGCAGATAGGGGGCGGCGACCAGCGGGATCGTGATGTACCAGGCGGCGAAGAACGCGGCCACCACCACCAGGCTCATGAACAGGATCAGGAAGCCGGTCGCCGCCATGGAGAACACGCCGGCCACGGCGATCGCGAACCTCGCCAGCGCCCTGGTCACCGCCCAGGCGATCCGGCCGGGCAGGGAGTACCAGTAGCCGAGCAGTCCGGCCCAGGCGTGGCCGCCGGTGTGGTGGCCGAGTTCGTGGGCGAGTACGGCGGCGAGGTTGCTGCTCGGGATCCGGTTCAGGGCGTACGTGGTGACGCCGACGACATGGCCGGCGACCGCCGCCGCGTTCAGCTCCTCGCTGTTCTCCACCATCAGTTCGTAGGTGCCCCGCTCGATGCCGGCGCGGGCGGTGACCTCGTGCCAGACGGGTTCCAGACGGGCCCGCTCGTCGGGTGTCGGCAGCCGGAGCTTGAGCACGTGCCGGGCGAAGGCCAGCTCGGTGGGCCGGTGGAAGACGAGCAGCCCGGAGGCGACCCAGGCCACGATCACGAACGTCCCCATGACGCTCCCGAAGACACCCAGGGCCAGGGAACTCACCAGCGCGAGGCTCACCAACGCCCCGGGCAGCTGCACCGCGAGCCGCCCGATCGCCGTGGCATCGGCCCCCCGCTGGTGCTCGGCGACGTGCACACGGGCGCCCCGGTGGCGGTAGTCGAGGTCGTCGGGGGCGGCATCGGGCTGGGGTGGGGGCAGGGGCGCCACGCCGGGGGGAGCGGGCGCGGGGGGTACGGCGCCGGGGTGGACGTACGGAGGCGGGGCGGCGCCTGCGTCGACGGGGTAGGTGGGATCGGCGCCGGGGTAGGCGGGGCCGGGGCCGGGGTATGCCGGGGCGGCGTCGGGGTGGCCGGAGCCCGGTCGCCCCGCGCCCGGACCCGGACGGGCCGGATCCGGCCAGGGACCGCCCAGGTCTGGGTTCGGCGAGGGCGTCCCGGGCCGCGGTTGGTGCGGGGCCGGGGCGGTGGGTTCCGGGTAGGCGGGTGCCTGCGGATATGCGGGCTGCGCGGTGGCCGGTATCGCGGTGGTCGGGTATGCGGGGGCGGGGTACGTGGCGCCCGTGGTGGTGGTCTCGGGGTAGGGCGGGGCCGGGTATGTGGGGCTCGTGGTGGTGGTCTCGGGGTAGGGCGGGGCCGGGTAGGCGGGACTGGGGGTGCCGGGAGGGGCGGTCTCCGGGTACGGCGGGTCCGGGTAGGCGGGGCCGGGTGGCACGGGCGGAGTGGGTGGCTGGGACATGGCGGGCTCCTTCGAGGCGGGGACGTCAGCCGATGAGCGGGGCGGTGGGCAGCAGCAGGGTGCCGACGCAGAAGGCGATCAGGCCCACGCGGATCCAGCGGTGCTTGGCCGCGGCGATCCCGCTGTTCTCGGCGAGGGCGGTCAGCAGACCGGCGGCCGGGTCACGGTCCGTGTCGGCGAGAGCCTCGGCGAGCCGCCCCTCGCGCACGGCCTGCTGGATGTCGCCGAAGTAGCAGAGAGGCCGTCCGGCGGCCCAGGCATCGGTGCGGTAGCGGGGCAGCACCGCCAGCAGCAGCGAGACCAGCGACAGCGTCAGCGCGCCCGCCCCGGCCCACCAGACCGCGGCCCCGGGACCGGACAGCCGCCCCGGCGACCAGTCCCGGCCGGCCAGCAGCGCGGTGAACACCCCGGCTGTCATCCCAAGGGCCGCCACCAGGACGGAGGCCTTGGAGTCGGCGCGGGCGATCTCTCCCCGCACCTCGGTGAGCAGCCGCTCCGCGGCCCGGTTTCCCGTGGTGCCGGTGCCGGTGCCAGTGCCGGTGCCGGTGCCGGGGGACAGGGTGGTCACGCGGACCCTGCCTCGGGCGGCTGTGCCGGGTACGCCCCGGGCGCGGGCGGCACGGCGGGCGCCGGTCCGTCGGTGACGGGGGACGTCGGCGGCGGGGGTGGCGCGGGGACGGCGTACAGCGTGTGCTCGTACGACCCGGCGGACCCCTGTGCCGCCGGGTCGTACGGGACCTGTGCGGGGGCCTGGAACGCGTCGTACCGCGCTGCCGGAGCCCCCGGGGTGTAGGCGGACGGTGAGCCAGACGTGTAGGGCTGCTGCGCGGGCGCGTACGGCTGCTGCGGAGCCGCGCCCGGCTGGGGGCCCGGCGCGTCGGGGTAGGGCGGCTGAGGGGCTTCGCCGTACGGCGGCTGCGGGGGCGCGCCCGCGGGCAGCGCGGGGGGTGTCTGCTCACGCAACAGGTCGTCCACGGAGCGCAGGACGGACCGGGCCGACTCCGCCTTCTGGAAGTCCTCCATCGTGTCCCCGGCGATCACCTCCAGCTCCTTGCGGATCGCGCCGAGCTGGTCCTTCTGCAGGGTCTGGATCACCATCCGGGTGTCCCTGGG
This sequence comes from Streptomyces sp. NPDC005263, assembly GCF_042872365.1. Lineage (NCBI taxonomy): Bacteria > Bacillati > Actinomycetota > Actinomycetes > Kitasatosporales > Streptomycetaceae > Streptomyces > Streptomyces sp. NPDC005263. The sequence continues at coordinate 215,581 of NZ_JBIAKJ010000003.1, forward strand.
GTGCGCGGCGAGGTGGAAGGCCCAGGCGCCGACACCGCCGTGCTGGAGGTGGTGCTGGTAGAAGGCGATCTTCTGGGCGATCAGCTCCTGTGACTGATGCTCACGCAGCACCTCCAGCTCGTGTTCGAGGCGGGCCTGCCGGAGCCGGTACTCGTGCTCGGGGTCGAGCATCTCCGACTCGTAGCGCAGGGTCCGCCGGCGCCGCCGGTGGGCGATCGCGTCGTCGTCCAGGCGCAGCCGCACCACGCACGACACGGTCAGACCCGTGCCCGCCGCGAAGTCGGCCTCCTCCTCCACCGCTCGCTGGACGGCCCGTTCGGCGGCGGGGCTGTCGTCGATGGGGAAGCGCCGGGTGACCGGCCGGGCCGCCTGCTGGAGTTCCCGGGTCAGCCGGGTCGGCACGTCCCGCTCGCCGCTCACCACGAACGCGACGGGATCCGACACGCGCCAGGTCAGGTCGGCGGTGACGCCGAACGCGAACGCGTCGTCGTCACTGGGCAGTTCGAGCTCCAGCTGCACGGGATGACTGCCCATGTCCACCTCGTACACGGAGGTGTAGCGGCGGGTCGCCGCCTCCGCGCGGCTCGGCCGGTGCGGCGGCATGAAGACGTCGTACGAGCCGCTCGCGGTGACGAAGACCAGGGCGTGGTCGATCGCGCCGACCTGTCTGCGGGCGGTGTAGTCGAAGCGCGAGATGGGGCGCACGGTCAGCACCGGGTCGATCAGCGCGGTGTGCCGGTCGGCCTGTTGCTGCCACTCCGGCGGCCGGCGGAAGTCCGTCATGGGTCACTCCTCGAGTTCTGCGGGACTGCGGGACTGCGGGTCTGCGGGAGATGAGGGCGCTGAGGGTCCTGAAGGTCCTGAAGGTCCTCGAGGCCCTCGGGTGGTTCAGCGCGTGGGCGCCGGATGCAGCACGGCGAGCAGGCGGTCGGCCGACGCGGGGCGCGGGCCACCGTCCTCGGCGCGCATCGTGCGCAGCGCGTGGTCGAGCCGTTTGCGGTCGTCCGCGGTGACGACCAGCGCGGGCAGCAGCAGCTCGAGCGCCAGTGCCGTGTCCGCGCGGCGCCCGGCGACGTACACCCAGGTGCGCAGCGCGGCGAGGGCCGGGCGGGTGTGGGTGCGGTCGTTCAGGGCGGTGCGCCAGAGGGTGGCGAGATCGCGGGCCGCGTCGGCCTCGTACATGCCGGTCTCGGCGTACCAGCCGACGAGTCCGCCGTCCTCGTCGTTGTCGCAGGCGCGCACGAAGGCGGCGAGGGCGAGGTCGCGGACCGCCGGGGTGTCCAGGTACAGCAGTCGTACGAACTCGGCGAGCACCTCGGCGCGGCGCCGGCCCGGGCCGCCGGACAGCAACAGGGCCGCGGACTCGGTGAGGTTGGCATACTCGGCCGGACTGCTGGCGTCGACCCGCGCGCGGGCGGCGAGCGCGCCGAGCGCGGCTCCGGCGAGGTCGGGGCGCAACGGGGCGAGCAGGCCCAGAGCGCGGATGGCCGTCCAACGACGGCCCGGATGAGAGTCGGAGCACCACTGGGTGAGGAGCCGCAGGGCGACAGGCAGGTCCAGGAGCAGGGCGAGCGTCAGGGTGTTCGCGGCGGTGACCCGGGGGCCGAAGGCGCGGGACCTGGCCCAGCCGTCCACGAGCAGCGCCATCGCCGAGGGCAGGTCGGCCGCGGCGAGCAGCGCGGTCGCCGCGGCGGCGCGGGTGCGCACCAACGGGCGCCCGTCGCGGGCGAGTTGTCTCACCCACTCGACGAGTGCGGGGCGGGCCGAGGGGTGGCCCGTCCAGACCTCGGTCAGCAGGACCCGCGGGGTGCGTTCGTCGCGGAAACGGGACATGAACTGGGGTACCGCGCCCCACTCCGTCTGCTCGTCGCGCAGTTCGCCTTCGGCCCGGGCGAGCGCGAGCCGGTCCTCGGCGGCCGGCCCGAACACCGGGATCTCCGGTGGCTGTTCGGGGTGCTGGAGCCGCTGTAAGTGGACGAACAGCTTGTCGGCGAGCTCGGCCGCGAGGACGTACGGGGCCTGGTCGAAGACGGCGAGCGAGAGCAGGAAGGCCTTGTCCCGCAGACTCGTCGCGGGGTCACTGAGCCAGTCCCGGCACTGCTTCTCCACCGTGGCCTGCCCGAAGTCCGCGAGCCGGGCCAGGGCTTCAGCGCCGCCGTCGTACGCGGCCAGCGACTCGGCGAACGCGGCCGCCTCGGCAGGCCGGCGATCCGGGGCGGCGAGAAACCCCGTCACCGGTTCGAGGGCGAGCAACGCGTCGACGTCGTCCGGTCGATGCCGGGCCAGCTGCGCCCGTACGACACCCGCGCGCCCGGCGGGACCCAGGCGCACGGGGTGATGCCGGGCAGGTGCGGCGAGTTCTCGACGGTGACGACGAGATAGCCGTCGGCCTTCCCGAGCTGGTCCCGGGCCGCGAACAGGTGGGTGTCGCGCAGGGGGCGGTTGCGGCTCAGGGGCAGGTCGCGCAGGACGTACCCACCGGGCCGGGTGAGCTGTGCGCTCAGGGCGGCCGGCGGGGTCTCGGGACTCAGGGCGTGGACGGCGCTCACGCCCAGCCGGTGCAGCAGCATCACGGCGGCGGCGTTGCGGCCGGTGGCGTGGGCGCCGCGGAGGACCAGGACGCGTTCGTCGCGCAGCCGTTCCAGGGCGGTGCCGAAGGCGGGGCCTTCGGCGAACACCGCGGCCAGCGCGTCCAGGCGCTCGGGGGGTATCTCGCCGGAGGCGCCCTGGGCGGTGGCCGCCGGGCCGTGGTGGTGGATCTCGGTCCTGCCGCCGAGATAGACGTCGCCGCCGACCTGCCCGCCGGACACGCCGTGCTGGGAGCCGCCGACCAGGCTGCCGCCGAAGCCCGTCCCCTCGCCGAGGATGAAGTCCGGGGTGTGCGCGAACAGTTCCCGCTGCGCGGCCCGCGCCTCCTGGGGCCGCTCCTCGTCCGGGTCCGGCACGGTGTCGGTGTGTGGTTCCCGGCTCGGGGGCGCAGGCTGCTGCGCGGCGCGCGGGGTGACGTCGTCGGGGCCGGCGTCCCCGGCCTCGGGTGCCGTCACGCCTCCTCACCCACCGTGCCGCCGAGGTGCACGTCCCCGGTGACCTGCCCGCCGGACACGCCGTGCTGGTCCCCGGCCACGAGACCGCCCCCGAACCGGGGCGACCCGCTGCCGAAGTTGAAGACCGGGCCGGGGGCCGGCGTCGGTGGCCGGACTGGGGCGGCGTTCGGCGGAGCAGCCGGTGCGGCGGGGGCCGTAGGCGTTTCCGTCGCGGTGACCGGAGCCGCCGTCCGTAAACCCGCCGTCTCCGGAGTCGCCGCCCCTTCGGGGGCCGGGCCGTGGAGCCAGGCCGTCAGCGAGCCGTTCTTGCCGGTCAGCGTTACCGGGTGGAAGTCCGCGGCCGGGATGCCGTGGTGGTCGTGGCGGACGATCCCGGCGTGCACGCCCTCCGACACACAGAGCGCGAATCCGGACGCGCGTTCGCGCAGGGCCTCCCGCAGCAGCCGCGCGTCGAGGAGACGGCAGGCGTGGTTGAGGTCCGAGCCGACCCAGCCGTCGTGCTCGTCCACGGCCACGTAACCCGTGGAAACCACGCCCCGCAGCCTGATCCGGGCCGAGCTGGAGGCGATCCGGTTGTAGCCGTGCAGCTGCGCGGGGACCTCGGTGAGCAGGGCACGCAGCAGCCTCGCCACGGATGCGTTGGCGTCGATCAGTTCCATGACCGAGTCGCCACGGTCGGCCCGCAGACGCAGCGTCTCGTCGATGCCGGCGTGTTCCAGGGCCCGGTCGGTGATGTCGTAGAGGACACGCCGCAGATACGTCTGCTCGACGTCGTCCCGGTCGCTGTACTTCTCGATGTCGAGCAGGAGGATCGTGCGGCTCACGGGGTCGGGCATGGTCGCCTTTCGGTCGCGGGCGATGGCTTGTGGGGGCGGTGCGCTTCGGGATCCGAAGAGTGCCGCGGCCTCAGCCGTGGCCGTGAGGACGGATGACTCACTGGAACTGTGACCGTTTGCACACAGGGCCCCAGGCGCCCACGGCTCACTCGGGTCCCTCGGCGCGCGCGATCCTGCGCAGGACGCCGGGTCGGACGATCACCAGGGCCCGCCGCCCGGTGATCACCACCCCGCGCTCGCGCAGTTCCTTGAGCAGCCGCTGCACCGCCTCGCGTGAGGCACCCACCGAGCCGGCGAGCTCCTGTTTGCTCAGCGGCACGGACAGTTCGACGCCGTCGGCGGTACGGCGGCCGTGGGTGCGGGCGAGGTCGAGGAGCAGGGTCGCGAACCGTTCCTTGACACTCATCGAGGCGAACTCCAGGCGGCGCCGGTCGGCGGCGCGCGTACGGTCCGAGGTGAGGCCGAGGAGGGCGAAGGAGGTGGCGGGGGAGTCGTTCAGGAAGTCCGTGAAGCGTTCGCGCTGTACGGCTACGGTCCGTACGGCCTCCAGCGCGGTCACTGTCGCTGAGCGGGTCCGGCCGGTCAGCGCGGCGGACTCGCCGATGATGTCGCCGGGGCCGCGCAGCGCCAGCAGAGCCTCGTAGCCGCTGGCCGCCGCCGCGGTCACCTTGGTCCAGCCGTCGACGATGAACAGGACGTGCGAGGAGGGTTCGCTCTGGCGCAGGAGGACCATCCGGGGCGCGAAGGACAGCTCGCGGCCGAGCGCGAGCAGCGCGGCCCGGTCCGTCTTCTCCAGCCGGGCGAGGAAGGGCACCCGGTCGTCCAGACCGTCCTCCCCCGACAGGCCGCCGTCGTACGGTGATCCGCCCGATGGGCCGCCGGGCAGGTCGTACGCTGATCCAGCCGGAAGGCCGCTGGATATTCCGCCCGGTATGTCCGCCTGCCCGGGTGTGCCGTCCCGGCTCTCTGCTGTCATCGTTCCCGCCCCCCACGCCTCAGCGATCGCTCAACGTACTGAAGGGGCGCAGCGGTCGATACCCGAACGGTGGGGATTCACACGGAAGTGCCAATTAGCAGATATGGGGAACCAGAACAAGTCCGGCGTGTCGGGGCGGACGGCATTTGTTTTGACCGAAGTCGTTGAGGTAGGTACGCTCAGACCTTGTGCCTGGGGTGTGCCCTGGCTCTCGTGCGTGCCTTCAAACCGCATAGCGAGCCGTCACTGGCCACCGTGATCCGTGCCCTTCTCGCCTTGCGGCGAGGGTCTGCCGGATTCGACACACCCGACCGCGTGGGTCGGCGACGTTCCAGGTTAGCTTCACCATTCGGCACACAGAAACCGGAGAAGTAGTGCCTACGATCCAGCAGCTGGTCCGGAAGGGCCGGCAGGACAAGGTCGAGAAGAACAAGACGCCCGCACTCGAGGGTTCCCCTCAGCGTCGCGGCGTCTGCACGCGTGTGTTCACGACCACCCCGAAGAAGCCGAACTCGGCCCTGCGTAAGGTCGCGCGTGTGCGTCTGACCAGCGGGATCGAGGTCACTGCTTACATTCCGGGTGAGGGACACAACCTGCAGGAGCACTCCATCGTGCTCGTGCGCGGCGGCCGTGTGAAGGACCTGCCCGGTGTTCGCTACAAGATCATCCGCGGTTCGCTCGACACCCAGGGTGTCAAGAACCGCAAGCAGGCCCGCAGCCGCTACGGCGCCAAGAAGGAGAAGTAGAAATGCCTCGTAAGGGCCCCGCCCCGAAGCGCCCGGTCATCATCGACCCGGTCTACGGTTCTCCTCTGGTGACCTCCCTGATCAACAAGGTGCTGCTGAACGGCAAGCGCTCCACCGCCGAGCGCATCGTGTACGGCGCCATGGAGGGCCTGCGCGAGAAGACCAGCAACGACCCGGTCATCACGCTGAAGCGCGCGCTGGAGAACATCAAGCCGACCCTCGAGGTCAAGTCCCGCCGTGTCGGTGGTGCGACGTACCAGGTTCCGATCGAGGTCAAGCCCGGTCGCGCCAACACGCTCGCGCTGCGCTGGCTGGTCGGTTACTCCCGCGCCCGTCGCGAGAAGACCATGACCGAGCGTCTCCTCAACGAGCTCCTCGACGCCTCCAACGGCCTTGGTGCCGCTGTGAAGAAGCGCGAGGACACCCACAAGATGGCCGAGTCCAACAAGGCCTTCGCGCACTACCGCTGGTAGTCGCAACCCACATCGAGACCGAGAGAAGACGAAAGCCTTATGGCTACCACTTCACTTGACCTGGCCAAGGTCCGCAACATCGGGATCATGGCCCACATCGACGCGGGCAAGACGACCACCACCGAGCGGATCCTCTTCTACACCGGCGTCAGCTACAAGATCGGTGAGGTCCACGACGGCGCCGCCACCATGGACTGGATGGAGCAGGAGCAGGAGCGTGGCATCACGATCACCTCTGCTGCCACCACCTGTCACTGGCCGCTCGAGGACAACGACTACACGATCAACATCATCGACACCCCCGGGCACGTCGACTTCACGGTCGAGGTGGAGCGTTCGCTCCGCGTGCTCGACGGTGCCGTCACGGTGTTCGACGGTGTCGCGGGTGTCGAGCCGCAGTCCGAGACGGTGTGGCGTCAGGCCGACCGTTACGGCGTGCCGCGCATCTGCTTCGTGAACAAGCTGGACCGTACCGGCGCCGAGTTCCACCGCTGCGTGGACATGATCTCGGACCGCCTGGGCGCCCAGCCGCTCGTCATGCAGCTCCCGATCGGCGCCGAGGCCGACTTCAAGGGCGTCGTGGACCTGGTCCGCATGAAGGCGCTCGTGTGGTCCGCCGAGGCCGCCAAGGGCGAGATGTACGACACCGTCGACATCCCGGCCACGCACACCGAGGCTGCCGAGGAGTACCGCGGCAAGCTGATCGAGGGCGTCGCCGAGAACGACGAAGAGATCATGGAGCTGTACCTGGAGGGCGTGGAGCCCACCGAGGAGCAGCTGTACGCCGCGATCCGTCGCATCACCATCGCGTCCGGCAAGTCCAGCGACACCACGGTCACCCCGGTGTTCTGTGGCACCGCGTTCAAGAACAAGGGCGTCCAGCCCCTGCTCGACGCGGTCGTGCGCTACCTTCCGACTCCGCTCGACGTCGAGGCCATCGAGGGCCACGACGTGAAGGACCCGGAGCTGGTCGTCAAGCGCAAGCCGTCCGAGGACGAGCCGCTGGCCGCGCTCGCGTTCAAGATCATGAGCGACCCGCACCTGGGCAAGCTCACCTTCGTCCGGGTCTACTCGGGCCGCCTGGAGACCGGCACTGCCGTGCTGAACTCCGTCAAGGGCAAGAAGGAGCGCATCGGCAAGATCTACCGCATGCACGCGAACAAGCGTGAGGAGATCGCGTCGGTGGGCGCCGGTGACATCGTCGCCGTCATGGGCCTGAAGCAGACCACCACCGGTGAGACGCTGTCCGACGACAAGAACCCGGTGATCCTGGAGTCCATGGACTTCCCGGCGCCGGTCATCCAGGTCGCCATCGAGCCCAAGTCGAAGGGTGACCAGGAGAAGCTCGGCGTCGCGATCCAGCGCCTGGCCGAGGAGGACCCGTCCTTCCAGGTCCACACCAACGAGGAGACCGGCCAGACCATCATCGGTGGTATGGGCGAGCTGCACCTCGAGGTGCTGGTCGACCGTATGCGCCGTGAGTTCAAGGTCGAGGCCAACGTCGGCAAGCCGCAGGTCGCTTACCGCGAGACGATCCGCAAGGCCGTCGAGCGCGTGGACTACACCCACAAGAAGCAGACCGGTGGTACCGGCCAGTTCGCCAAGGTGCAGATCGCGATCGAGCCCATCACCGAGGCCGACGGCCCGGCGTACGAGTTCGTGAACAAGGTCACCGGTGGCCGTATCCCGAGGGAGTACATCCCCTCGGTCGACGCCGGTGCGCAGGAGGCCATGCAGTTCGGCATCCTGGCCGGCTACGAGATGACCGGTGTCCGCGTGACGCTGATCGACGGTGGCTACCACGAGGTCGACTCCTCCGAACTCGCGTTCAAGATCGCCGGTTCGCAGGCCTTCAAGGAGGCCGCGCGCAAGGCGAGCCCCGTGCTCCTGGAGCCGATGATGGCCGTCGAGGTCACCACGCCCGAGGACTACATGGGTGAGGTCATCGGCGACATCAACTCCCGCCGTGGTCAGATCCAGGCCATGGAGGAGCGGGCCGGTGCCCGCGTCGTGAAGGGCCTCGTGCCCCTCTCGGAGATGTTCGGCTACGTCGGAGACCTCCGCAGCAAGACGTCGGGTCGCGCGAGCTACTCGATGCAGTTCGACTCCTACGCCGAGGTTCCGCGGAACGTCGCCGAGGAGATCATCGCGAAGGCCAAGGGCGAGTAACGCAAGCCGTTCACACGCTTTAGGCTTGACTCCGGAGCCTCAGGGGCATTCCGCCACAATCATGGTGCGAATGCCTCCAGGCCCGGGCATTCCAGCAAAGATCACCTGGCGCCGTTGAAGTAAGGCGTACCAGAACCACTCCCAGGAGGACCCCAGTGGCGAAGGCGAAGTTCGAGCGGACTAAGCCGCACGTCAACATCGGCACCATCGGTCACATCGACCACGGTAAGACGACCCTCACGGCCGCCATTACCAAGGTGCTGCACGACGCGTACCCGGACCTGAACGAGGCCTCGGCCTTCGACCAGATCGACAAGGCTCCTGAGGAGCGCCAGCGCGGTATCACGATCTCCATCGCGCACGTCGAGTACCAGACGGAGACGCGTCACTACGCCCACGTCGACTGCCCCGGTCACGCGGACTACATCAAGAACATGATCACGGGTGCGGCGCAGATGGACGGCGCCATCCTCGTGGTCGCCGCCACCGACGGCCCGATGCCGCAGACCAAGGAGCACGTGCTCCTGGCCCGCCAGGTCGGCGTTCCGTACATCGTCGTCGCCCTGAACAAGGCCGACATGGTGGACGACGAGGAGATCCTGGAGCTCGTCGAGCTCGAGGTCCGTGAGCTCCTCTCCGAGTACGAGTTCCCGGGCGACGACCTGCCGGTCGTCAAGGTCTCGGCGCTCAAGGCGCTCGAGGGCGACAAGGAGTGGGGCAACTCCGTCCTCGAGCTGATGAAGGCCGTCGACGAGTCGATCCCGGAGCCCGAGCGCGACGTCGACAAGCCGTTCCTCATGCCGATCGAGGACGTCTTCACGATCACCGGTCGCGGTACGGTCGTCACCGGCCGTATCGAGCGTGGTGTCCTGAAGGTCAACGAGACCGTCGACATCATCGGCATCAAGACCGAGAAGACCACCACCACGGTCACCGGTATCGAGATGTTCCGCAAGCTGCTCGACGAGGGCCAGGCCGGTGAGAACGTCGGTCTGCTCCTCCGTGGCATCAAGCGCGAGGACGTCGAGCGCGGCCAGGTCATCATCAAGCCGGGCTCGGTCACCCCGCACACCGAGTTCGAGGCGCAGGCCTACATCCTGTCCAAGGACGAGGGTGGCCGCCACACGCCGTTCTTCAACAACTACCGTCCGCAGTTCTACTTCCGTACGACGGACGTGACCGGCGTCGTGACCCTCCCCGAGGGCACCGAGATGGTCATGCCGGGTGACAACACCGAGATGAAGGTGGAGCTCATCCAGCCCGTCGCCATGGAAGAGGGCCTGAAGTTCGCCATCCGTGAGGGTGGCCGGACGGTCGGCGCCGGCCAGGTCACCAAGATCAACAAGTGACTTTGTTGACTTGACCTGGTAGCTCCAGCGCGAGCTCCTGAGGGGCCCGCACGACTTCGGTCGTGCGGGCCCTTTCGCGTGTCCGCGCCCGCGTGTCGGCTTGTCACGTTGCTCCCGTGCGCGTCAGGTGAAGTGTCGGAGAACTCTCGGCGGCGGCCCGGCGAGAGTTGCGGCAACTCCCCGGCGCCCACGCGTGGAATGTTCGTGTCTGTTCGCTGTGGGGCGTTTGGGGCGGCCGTAGCGTGAGCTGTCCGGTGACCGCCCCGGCCCGGACTCCTCTCGTGAGAACGGACGGACAGGTGTCGATGCACGGCGCGGACAGCAGGACGTCGATACCGCGACGGGTTGTCGGCGGCCTGCAGCAGCCACTCCCTCCGCTCGCCCTCACCGGACAGCGACGGCACCAGCCCCCGCAGTCCACCCGGACGGGCCGCCACGCCGTCGTACGGGATCGTGTGGGCCGCCGGCTGTACGCCATCGACGGCATCCGGCTGCTGGCCGCGCTGATGGTCGCCATGCACCACTACGCCGGCACCAACCGCGTCGACCAGCCGGGCAACGCGATCTGGGACCGGCCGGTGTCCGACGTCATGCCCACGGTGTTCCGATTCGCCTCCTACGGCTGGATCGGCGTCGAGATCTTCTTCGTGATCAGCGGCTTCGTCATCTGCATGTCCTGCTGGGGACGTACGCCGAGGCAGTTCTTCGTCTCCCGGGTGATGCGGCTCTACCCGGCGTACTGGTTCGCCGTCCTCTTCACGACGGCCGTCCTGGTGGCGGTCCCGGGCGTGTGGGAACGCCTGCACCCACGCGAGGTCCTGCTCAACCTCACGATGCTGCAGTCCGGTTCGGGCGTGGCCAACGTCGACGGCGTGTACTGGACGCTCTGGTCCGAGCTGCGCTTCTACCTGCTGTTCCTGCTCGTGGTCGCGACCGGGCTGACGTACCGCAAGGTCGTGGTCTTCTGCTGCGTGTGGGGCGCGGCCGCGATGCTCGCGCCGGTCTCCGAGTTCCCCCTGCTGGAGCTGGTCGCCAACCCGGAGGGCGCCTGGTACTTCATCGCGGGCCTCGCCCTGTACCTCATGCACCGCTTCGGCCAGGACCTGCTGCTGTGGGGCATCCTGGCGATGGCCTGGCTGATGGGCCAAGTGGAGCTGGGGCAGCGGATCGACGAGGTCGAGCATGTCTCCGGCTGGCGGGGGAGCGTACTGATCTTCACGGTCTTCCTGCTGGCCATGGTGGCCATCGCCCTGGGCGCGACCGACCGGATCCGCTGGAAGTGGCTGGTGACGGCGGGCGCGCTGACCTATCCGCTGTACCTGACGCACTACGCGGCGGGCACGACGATGATCAGCCGCCTCCGCGACACGATGGACCCGCGTCTCCTGGTCGTCGTGGTGCTGGCCGGGTTCCTGGTGCTGAGCTGGCTGGTGCACCGGTTCGTGGAGCGGCCGGTGGCCGGGATGGTGAAGCGGGGGCTGGAGACGTCGTTCGCACGCATGCGGAATGCGCGTGCCTGACGCCGTGACCAGGTGGCTTCGCCGAGTTGGTTGGTCATGGCGGTCGGATGTGCGGTGCGGCTGAGCTGCCGGCTTCACCCGCGCGGTTGTGTTCCGGCGGTGCCCCGACTGCCAGGAGCACAACATCGTGCGCGAGGACGACTTCGTCTGACCTTAGGTGGGCAGGTCAGGGCATTGCCGCAGCGGACGAGAGCCTGTTGGATCGGCAGACCGCAATACCACCGCTGGGGAGGCGTCGGTGAGCAACAACGCACCAGTCGATACGACCGCTTCCCCCTTCGCCGTTCGGCCGTTGGACACGGACACCTGGCCGGCGTTCGCCCGACTGGTCGAGGCGAATAACGGCGTGTGGGGCGGCTGCTGGTGCATGGGCTTTCATGTCAAGGTCGGGAAGGGGCGTACCTCCCAGCAGAACCGGGCCGAGAAGGAGCAGCGAGTCCGTGAGGGGCGGACCCATTCCGCGCTCGTCTTCGAGGGCGACGACTGCCTGGGCTGGTGCCAGTTCGGCTCGCCGACCGAGCTGCCGGAGATCAAGAGCAAGCGGACGTACGAAAAGGACCTCGTGGTGCTGCCCAACTGGCGCGTCACCTGCTTCTTCACCGGGAAGGGCCTGCGTAAGCGCGGTGTCGCTCATGCTGCACTCGGCGGGGCGCTGGCCGAGATCACCCGTAAGGGGGGCGGCACGGTCGAAGGCTACCCCGAGGAGACCGACGACCGTTCGGTGTCGGGATCGTTCCTGCACACCGGCCCGATGGCCGTCTTCGAGGACTACGGTTTCACGCGGACTCGGCAGATCTCGCCCCACCGCTGGGTCGTCAACCTCACCATCGCTCCTGCCTGAGCCTGAACTGCTTTGCGGTCCGTCGGTCCAACAGGCTCTCGTCCGGAGTTCGTCGCGTGGGCGCCCGATCAGCGTCCTGATCCGCGAGAGGGGCCAGGTCTGGTCAGGCCCCCCATGTGTCACCGGCCCCTGGCCGGCTAGGGGCCGTACGACCAAGACGTCGTACGGCCCCTTCGCCTCCGCCGGGTGGTGACCGGCGCCGGAGGCGTCGAGCTAAGGCGTCACCACCTTGCCGCCGAGGGTCACGTTGAGGCGGCCGTCCGAGGCGAAGGACCAGCCCAGGGCGCCGGAGTACGAGGAGCACCGGGAGCCGTTGGTGCCGGTCCAGAACTGGTTGGAACTGTCGGCGCTGCCGATGGTCTTGTCGTTCGAGCCGCTGACGCTGAACCGGCACGAGGTGTTGTTGCGGTACACATGGGTGCCGGCGTCGAACGAGAAGTTGCGCTGGGCGTTGTCGATGCTCGCGTTGTTCGAGATCGTCATCTGGCCCGGGTTGCTGTTGTACGTGAACCCGTGCTTGCCGTTGCGGTAGGCGATGCTGTGCTGCACGACGTGGTTGACGGCGATGTCGTCGCCGCCGAGCTTGTAGCCGTTGCGGTCGCCGTTGGAGTTCACGGTGCCGTTGCTCAGGGTGCCGTTGGTGTAGGAGAGGGAGTACTCGATGGTGACCGGGCCGATGGGGCCCGTGTCGGTCTTGGTGTACAGGTCCCAGCCGTCGTCGATGTTGTTGTGGGAGACGTCGTAACGGAAGACGTTCCCGGTACCGGTGGTGAGCTTCGCGGCGAAGCCGTCGGCGTCCTCGCCGTCGGAGTCGGCGTTGTCGTGCGACTCCGAGCTCACGATCAGGTTGTTCGACGGCCACTGGGAGCTCGGGGTGCTGGAGGCGATGCGCCCCAGCTGCAGACCGGTGTCGCGGTTGTACCTCGTCACCGTGCGCTCGACGACGTTGTTGCTGCCGCCGACGTAGATCCCGTTGTCCCCGGCACGCTCGACGGTGAGGCCGTAGAGGCGCCAGTAGTTGGCATTCAGCTGGAGCCCGCGGTTCGACGAACTCTCGCTCTGCGCCGAGAAGTTGAGCACCGGCTTCTCGCCGGAGTAGGCGGTCAGCGTGGTGCGGGCGCTGGAGGTGCCGTTGCTGCCCGCCGGGATCGTGATCGTCGACGAGTAGTTGTACGTCCCGCCGCGCAGGTAGATGGTGCCGCCGGGGGCGATGCGGCTGATCGCCGTGGCGAGCGTGGTGGGCGCGGACTGCGTGCCGGCCGCGCTGTCGGTGCCGCTCGGTGAGACGTACTGGGTGGTGCTCGCGGCCTGAGCCGGGGTGCCGGAGAGCGCGACGAGCGCGCCGGCCAGCAGGCTGACACTTGCGATGACGGGTCTCACTTGCATGGTGGTGCCTCCGGGTTCGTCCGTGACCTGGGGGGCCGTGCAAGAGAAAGCGCTTTCTCGGGTTCTAAGGTGGGAACGTAAGGTGCTTGCCGTGGACGCGTCAATACGTGTGTACGTGATCCTTGTTCATATCCGCGAACGCGGAACGGTCGGCCGGACCGCACCCGGAGCATCGCCGTCGAGCGGGGTCCGGCACGAACCGAGGCCCATGTCCACGGCCCCTGGTTTGACGTACGTCACCCTCGGGGTAAGGTCTCCGGCTCGATTGGCCAGGCCCCTGCCCCATATGGCAGACTGTCGGAGTTGCTCGGTCGAGCGTTGATGCTGCGCGCCTCCCGCCGGGAGGACCGAAAGCGAGTCCCACAGTACTCGTCGTCCCAACTGCCAGGTGGCAGCGCTGGGGCGGACGTACGGGAATCTTTCGGGAAGTGTCAGTGCGGCGCCGTCCAGGCACCCGGTGGGTCACGCGTCAGCATGTCGGCGCCGCGCTCCCGGCTTGCGGTTCCGGAAGGGCCGCGTTTTCCCGGACGGGATGTTCCAGAGATGGGACATCTGTGTCAGCGAGAGCGCGACACGCCCGACCGCGTGGGTCGGCGAGCGAGTGTTCGGAATACCGGGTTCCAGAGCGTTATGAGAGACAGGACTACTAGTAGCCATGGCGGGACAGAAGATCCGCATCCGGCTCAAGGCCTACGACCACGAGGTCATCGACAGCTCGGCGAAGAAGATCGTCGAGACGGTGACGCGTACTGGTGCGTCGGTCGCGGGCCCGGTGCCGCTGCCCACTGAGAAGAACGTGTACTGCGTCATCAAGTCGCCGCACAAGTACAAGGACTCGCGCGAGCACTTCGAGATGCGCACGCACAAGCGTCTGATCGACATCCTCGACCCGACCCCCAAGACCGTTGACTCTCTGATGCGACTCGACCTCCCGGCCGGTGTCGACATCGAGATCAAGCTCTGAGGCCGGTGATCTGAACGATGGCTAAGCAGATCAAGGGCATCCTGGGCGAGAAGCTCGGCATGACGCAGGTGTGGGACGCGAACAACCGTGTCGTCCCGGTCACCGTCGTCAAGGCCGGCCCGAACGTCGTGACCCAGGTCCGTACGAATGACAGTGACGGCTACGAGTCGGTCCAGATCGCCTTCGGCGAGATCGACCCGCGCAAGGTGAACAAGCCCCTCAAGGGTCACTTCGCCAAGGCCGACGTCACCCCCCGTCGCCACCTCGTCGAGATCCGCACCGCGGACGCCTCCGAGTACACGCTGGGCCAGGAGATCACCGCTGAGGTGTTCGAGGCCGGCGTGAAGGTCGACGTGACCGGCAAGAGCAAGGGCAAGGGCTTCGCCGGTGTCATGAAGCGTCACAACTTCAAGGGCCTCGGCGCCGGACACGGCACCCAGCGCAAGCACCGCTCGCCCGGTTCCATCGGTGGCTGCGCCACCCCCGGCCGCGTGTTCAAGGGCCTCCGCATGGCGGGTCGTATGGGCAACGAGCGGGTCACCACCCAGAACCTGACCGTCCACGCCGTTGACGCGGAGAAGGGTCTGCTGCTCATCAAGGGCGCGGTTCCCGGTCCGAACGGCGGCCTCGTCCTGGTCCGCACCGCGGCCAAGGGGGCCTGAGGTACCGATGAGCACTGTTGACATCCTTTCGCCTGCCGGCGAGAAGACCGGAAGCGTCGAGCTCCCCGCGGAGATCTTCGGCGTCGAGAAGATCAGCATCCCGCTGATCCACCAGGTCGTCGTCGCGCAGAACGCCGCTGCCCGCCAGGGCACGCACAAGACCAAGCGTCGCGGTGAAGTCCGTGGTGGCGGTAAGAAGCCTTACCGTCAGAAGGGCACCGGCCGCGCGCGCCAGGGTTCGACCCGCGCGCCGCAGTTCGCCGGCGGTGGCGTCGTCCACGGCCCGCAGCCGCGTGACTACTCGCAGCGGACCCCGAAGAAGATGAAGGCCGCGGCCCTGCGCCACGCCCTCACCGACCGGGCCCGCCACGACCGCATCCACGTCGTCACCGGCGTGATCGAGGGCGAGAACCCCTCCACGAAGGCCGCCAAGACGCTGTTCGGCAAGATCTCGGAGCGCAAGAACGTGCTCCTGGTCATCGACCGCGCCGACGAGGCCGCGTGGCTCTCCGCCCGCAACCTGCCCCAGGTCCACATCCTGGAGCCGGGCCAGCTGAACACGTACGACGTGATCGTCTCCGACGATGTGGTCTTCACCCAGGCCGCTTTCGAGTCCTTCGTGTCCGGCCCGCAGGCCACCGACACCGAAGGGAGCGAGGCCTGATGGCTACGCGTCACCCGAGCATCGCCTCGAAGGCCGCCAAGGCCGCCAAGGCCGCGCGCGTCGCCAAGGCGCGCCGCCACGAGGCCGAGGGCAAGAACACCGTCGTCACCCCGGCGAGCAAGGCCTTCACGGACCACCGTGACGTCCTGCTCAAGCCGGTCGTGTCGGAGAAGAGCTACGCGCTGCTCGATGAGGGCAAGTACACCTTCATCGTCGCGCCGGGCGCCAACAAGACCCAGATCAAGCAGGCCGTCCAGGCGGTCTTCTCGGTCAAGGTCACCGGCGTCAACACGATCAACCGCCAGGGCAAGCGCAAGCGCACCAAGACCGGGTTCGGTCAGCGCGCGGGCACCAAGCGCGCGATCGTGACCCTCGCCGAGGGCGACCGTATCGACATCTTCGGCGGTCCGACCGCTTAAGCGGGTCGGATCGTCCGATATCGGACGAGGACTGAGAAATGGGAATCCGCAAGTACAAGCCGACTACGCCGGGCCGTCGCGGCTCCAGCGTCGCCGACTTCGTCGAGGTCACGCGGTCCACGCCGGAGAAGTCGCTGGTCCGCCCGCTGCACAGCAAGGGCGGCCGTAACAACGCCGGTCGTGTGACCGTTCGCCACCAGGGTGGCGGACACAAGCGCGCCTACCGAGTGATCGACTTCCGTCGTCACGACAAGGACGGCGTGCCGGCGAAGGTCGCGCACATCGAGTACGACCCCAACCGCACCGCGCGCATCGCGCTGCTGCACTACGCGGACGGCGAGAAGCGCTACATCCTCGCCCCGCGCAACCTGCAGCAGGGTGACCGCGTCGAGAACGGTCCCGGGGCCGACATCAAGCCGGGCAACAACCTGGCGCTCCGCAACATCCCGGTCGGTACCACGATCCACGCGATCGAGCTCCGTCCCGGTGGCGGCGCCAAGTTCGCCCGCTCCGCCGGTGCCTCCGTGCAGCTGCTCGCGAAGGAGGGCCAGATGGCTCACCTCCGCATGCCCTCCGGTGAGATCCGCCTGGTCGACGTGCGCTGCCGCGCCACCGTCGGCGAGGTCGGCAACGCCGAGCAGAGCAACATCAACTGGGGCAAGGCCGGCCGCAAGCGCTGGCTGGGCGTTCGTCCGACCGTTCGCGGTGTGGCGATGAACCCGGTCGACCACCCGCACGGTGGTGGTGAGGGCAAGACCTCCGGTGGTCGCCACCCGGTCTCCCCGTGGGGTCAGAAGGAGGGTCGTACTCGTTCGCCGAAGAAGGCTTCGAACAAGTACATCGTCCGCCGCCGCAAGACGAACAAGAAGCGCTAGGAGCGGGTTTAGATGCCGCGCAGTCTCAAGAAGGGGCCCTTCGTCGACGACCACCTGATCAAGAAGGTGGACGCCCAGAACGAAGCCGGCACCAAGAACGTCATCAAGACCTGGTCCCGTCGCTCCATGATCGTGCCGGCCATGCTCGGCCACACGCTCGCGGTGCACAACGGCAAGACCCACATTCCGGTGTTTGTCACCGAGTCGATGGTCGGCCACAAGCTCGGCGAGTTCTCGCCGACGCGCACCTTCCGGGGTCACGTCAAGGACGACCGGAAGTCGAAGCGCCGCTAACCGCGGGGTGGAATGACCATGACAGACACTGGAAGGACAACCATGGAAGCCAGGGCCCAGGCGCGGTACATCCGCGTCACGCCCATGAAGGCCCGCCGCGTGGTGGACCTTATCCGTGGCATGGATGCCACGGAGGCTCAGGCGGTCCTGCGTTTCGCCCCGCAGGCCGCGAGCGTGCCGGTCGGCAAGGTGCTGGACAGCGCCATCGCCAACGCCGCGCACAACTACGACCACACCGACGCCGACAGCCTCTTCATCTCCGAGGCGTACGTCGACGAGGGCCCGACCCTGAAGCGGTTCCGTCCGCGTGCCCAGGGCCGCGCCTACCGGATCCGCAAGCGGACCAGCCACATCACCGTGGTCGTCAGCAGCAAGGAAGGAACCCGGTAATGGGCCAGAAGGTTAACCCGCATGGGTTCCGGCTCGGTGTCACCACCGACTTCAAGTCGCGTTGGTACGCCGACAAGCTGTACAAGGACTACGTCAAGGAAGACGTCGCCATCCGTCGGATGATGACGTCCGGCATGGAGCGCGCCGGCATCTCGAAGGTGGAGATCGAGCGCACCCGTGACCGCGTCCGTGTGGACATCCACACGGCCCGTCCGGGCATCGTCATCGGCCGCCGTGGCGCCGAGGCCGACCGCATCCGCGGTGACCTCGAGAAGCTCACGGGCAAGCAGGTCCAGCTGAACATCCTCGAGGTCAAGAGCCCCGAGACGGATGCCCAGCTGGTCGCGCAGGCCGTCGCCGAGCAGCTCTCCTCCCGCGTCTCCTTCCGTCGCGCCATGCGTAAGAGCATGCAGGGCACGATGAAGGCCGGCGCCAAGGGCATCAAGATCCAGTGCGGTGGCCGCCTCGGCGGCGCCGAGATGTCCCGCTCGGAGTTCTACCGCGAGGGCCGTGTGCCCCTGCACACGCTCCGTGCGAACGTGGACTACGGCTTCTTCGAGGCCAAGACGACCTTCGGCCGCATCGGTGTGAAGGTCTGGATCTACAAGGGCGACGTCAAGAACATCGCCGAGGTCCGCGCCGAGAACGCTGCCGCCCGTGCGGGTAACCGCCCGGCTCGTGGTGGCGGCGCCGACCGCCCGGCCCGTGGTGGCCGTGGTGGCGAGCGCGGCGGTCGCGGTCGCAAGCCGCAGCAGGCTCCCGCTGCCGAGGCCCCCAAGGCCGAGGCTCCGGCTGCCGCTCCGGCTGAGAGCACCGGAACGGAGGCCTGACCGACATGCTGATCCCCCGTAGGGTCAAGCACCGCAAGCAGCACCACCCGAAGCGCCGTGGTCAGGCCAAGGGTGGTACGACGGTCGCGTTCGGCGAGTACGGCATTCAGGCCCTCTCGCCGGCGTACGTGACCAACCGCCAGATCGAGGCGGCTCGTATCGCGATGACCCGCCACATCAAGCGTGGCGGCAAGGTCTGGATCAACATCTACCCGGACCGCCCCCTGACCAAGAAGCCCGCCGAGACCCGCATGGGTTCCGGTAAGGGTTCGCCGGAATGGTGGATCGCGAACGTGCACCCGGGACGGGTCATGTTCGAGCTGTCCTACCCCAACGAGAAGATCGCCCGTGAGGCCCTGACTCGTGCCGCTCACAAGCTGCCGATGAAGTGCCGGATCGTCAAGCGCGAGGCAGGTGAAGCGTGATGTCGGCCGGTACCAAGGCGTCCGAGCTGCGCGAACTGGGTGACGAGGAGCTTCTGGCGAAGCTCCGCGAAGCCAAGGAAGAGCTGTTCAACCTCCGCTTCCAGGCGGCGACGGGTCAGCTCGAGAACCACGGTCGGCTCAAGGCCGTCCGTAAGGACATCGCGCGGATCTACACCCTGATGCGTGAGCGCGAGCTGGGCATCGAGACGGTGGAGAGCGCCTGATGAGTGAGAGCAACGTGACTGAGCAGACCGAAGGGGCCCGCGGCTTCCGCAAGACCCGTGAGGGTCTCGTCGTCGGTGACAAGATGGACAAGACCGTCGTCGTCGCCGTCGAGGACCGCGTCAAGCACGCGCTGTACGGCAAGGTCATCCGCCGTACGAACAAGCTCAAGGCGCACGACGAGCAGAACGCCGCGGGCGTCGGCGACCGTGTCCTCCTCATGGAGACCCGGCCGCTGTCCGCGACGAAGCGCTGGCGCGTCGTCGAGATCCTCGAGAAGGCCAAGTAGGTAATTCCCGCAAGGGAATTCCAAAAAGTACGCCTGCGGGCAAACTCGCAGGACAGTTCCGCCAGGCTCGGCAGGGGTTCGGTAACCGGACCCCTGCCGGGAACCGGCAGACAAACAGGAGATAGACGTGATCCAGCAGGAGTCGCGACTGCGTGTCGCCGACAACACTGGTGCGAAGGAGATCCTTTGCATCCGTGTGCTCGGTGGCTCCGGTCGCCGCTACGCGGGCATCGGTGACGTCATCGTCGCCACCGTCAAGGACGCGATCCCCGGCGGCAACGTGAAGAAGGGTGACGTCATCAAGGCGGTCATCGTTCGCACCGTCAAGGAGCGCCGCCGTCCGGACGGCTCGTACATCCGCTTCGACGAGAACGCCGCCGTCATTCTGAAGAACGACGGCGACCCTCGCGGCACCCGTATCTTCGGCCCCGTGGGCCGTGAGCTGCGCGAGAAGAAGTTCATGAAGATCATCTCGCTCGCGCCGGAGGTGCTGTAAGCATGAAGATCAAGAAGGGCGACCTGGTCCAGGTCATCACCGGTAAGGACAAGGGCAAGCAGGGCAAGGTCATCGCGGCCTTCCCCCGCGAGGACCGTGTCCTGGTCGAGGGTGTCAACCGGGTCAAGAAGCACACCAAGGCCGGTCCCACGGCTCGTGGTTCGCAGGCCGGCGGCATCGTCACCACCGAGGCCCCTGTTCACGTGAGCAACGTTCAGCTCGTCGTGGAGAAGGACGGCAACAAGGTAGTGACCCGCGTCGGTTACCGCTTCGACGACGAAGGCAACAAGATCCGCGTTGCCAAGCGGACGGGTGAGGACATCTGATGACGACCACCACCACTCCGCGTCTGAAGACGAAGTACCGCGAGGAGATCGCGGGCAAGCTGCGTGACGAGTTCAAGTACGAGAACGTCATGCAGATCCCCGGCCTCGTCAAGATCGTGGTCAACATGGGTGTGGGCGACGCCGCCCGCGACTCCAAGCTGATCGACGGCGCGATTCGCGACCTCACCACGATCACCGGCCAGAAGCCGGCCGTCACCAAGGCCCGTAAGTCCATCGCGCAGTTCAAGCTGCGTGAGGGCCAGCCGATCGGTGCCCACGTCACGCTCCGTGGCGACCGCATGTGGGAGTTCCTGGACCGCACCCTGTCGCTCGCGCTGCCGCGCATCCGCGACTTCCGCGGCCTGTCCCCCAAGCAGTTCGACGGCCGTGGCAACTACACCTTCGGTCTCACCGAGCAGGTCATGTTCCACGAGATCGACCAGGACAAGATCGACCGCACCCGGGGTATGGACATCACCGTGGTGACCACGGCGACCAACGACGCTGAGGGCCGCGCGCTCCTTCGTCACCTCGGCTTCCCCTTCAAGGAGGCGTGAGCGAGATGGCGAAGAAGGCTCTGATTGCCAAGGCTGCTCGTAAGCCCAAGTTCGGCGTACGTGGCTACACGCGCTGCCAGCGCTGCGGCCGTCCGCACTCCGTGTACCGCAAGTTCGGCCTGTGCCGCGTGTGCCTTCGTGAGATGGCTCACCGTGGCGAGCTGCCGGGCGTGACCAAGAGCTCCTGGTAGTCCCTCCCACCCGTCGCCCGACCACCGCCCCTCAAGGGCGGCCCTTCGGGCCGACCGGCTGGATTGGGATTCCAGAGGCTCTCGGTAAGTAAAGGGCAGTGTCAGGTGCCCACCCCTCCATGGCTTAGGCTAGGAGGGTTGGGCGCTTGGACGCCCATACGACTTACTACGCCGTAGGTCCACCGCGCCGCACCCGTCCCGTCTCGGATCGGGGAGAGGGATGGCGCACCAGGAAACCCCGGCGAGAGAGGCCGAAGGCCAATTCATGACCATGACTGATCCGATCGCAGACATGCTTACGCGTCTGCGGAACGCGAACTCGGCATACCACGACTCCGTGACGATGCCGGCATCGAAGATCAAGTCGCACATCGCGGAGATCCTCCAGCAGGAGGGCTTCATCACGGGCTGGAAGGTCGAGGACGCCGAGGTCGGCAAGAACCTCGTCCTGGAGCTGAAGTTCGGCCCCAACCGTGAGCGCTCCATCGCGGGGATCAAGCGGATCTCCAAGCCCGGTCTCCGGGTGTACGCGAAGTCCACCAACCTGCCGAAGGTGCTTGGCGGCCTCGGCGTGGCGATCATCTCCACGTCGCACGGGCTCCTCACCGACAAGCAGGCCGGCAAGAAGGGCGTGGGTGGGGAAGTCCTCGCCTACGTCTGGTAGCGGAAGGGAACGGAGGAAACAGCTATGTCGCGTATTGGCAAGCTCCCCATCACGGTTCCCGCCGGCGTGGACGTCACCATCGACGGCCGTACGGTCTCGGTCAAGGGCCCCAAGGGATCCCTGAGCCACACCGTTGCCGCGCCGATCGACATCGCCAAGGGTGAGGACGGCGTGCTCAGCGTCACCCGCCCCAACGACGAGCGTCAGAACAAGGCCCTGCACGGCCTGTCCCGCACGCTGGTGGCGAACATGATCACCGGCGTGACCCAGGGTTACGTGAAGAAGCTCGAAATCAGTGGTGTCGGTTACCGCGTCACGGCCAAGGGTTCGAACCTTGAGTTCGCTCTCGGCTACAGCCACCCGATCACCGTCGAGGCGCCCGAGGGCATCACGTTCAAGGTCGAGAACCCGACGCGGTTCTCGGTCGAGGGCATCGACAAGCAGAAGGTCGGCGAGGTTGCGGCCAACATCCGCAAGCTGCGCAAGCCCGACCCGTACAAGGCCAAGGGCGTCAAGTACGAGGGCGAAGTCATCCGCCGCAAGGTCGGAAAGGCGGGTAAGTAAGCCATGGCATACGGACAGAAGATCCTCAAGGGCGACGCCTACAAGCGCGCCGCGATCAAGCGCCGCCACATCCGGATCCGCAAGTCGATCAACGGTACGGCGGAGCGTCCTCGTCTGGTCGTTACCCGCTCCAACCGCCACATCGTGGCCCAGGTGATCGACGACCTCAAGGGTCACACCCTTGCGTCGGCGTCCACCCTGGACACCTCGATCCGCGGTGGCGAGGGCGACAAGTCCGCGCAGGCCAAGCAGGTCGGCGCCCTGGTCGCCGAGCGTGCCAAGGCTGCCGGCGTCGAGACCGTCGTATTCGACCGTGGTGGCAACCAGTACGCCGGGCGCATCGCCGCCCTGGCGGACGCCGCCCGCGAAGCCGGGCTCAAGTTCTGAGCCGCTTCCGTAGCTAGCGGAAAGAGAGAGGTAATCCAATGGCTGGACCCCAGCGCCGTGGAAGCGGTGCCGGTGGCGGCGAGCGGCGGGACCGGAAGGGCCGTGACGGCGGCGCTGCTGCCGCCGAGAAGACCGCGTACGTTGAGCGCGTTGTCGCGATCAACCGCGTCGCCAAGGTTGTGAAGGGTGGTCGTCGCTTCAGCTTCACCGCGCTGGTCGTGGTGGGCGACGGTGACGGCACCGTGGGTGTCGGTTACGGCAAGGCCAAGGAGGTGCCGGCCGCCATCGCCAAGGGTGTTGAGGAGGCCAAGAAGCACTTCTTCAAGGTCCCCCGTATCCAGGGCACCATCCCGCACCCGATCCAGGGTGAGAAGGCTGCCGGCGTCGTGCTGCTCAAGCCCGCGTCCCCGGGTACCGGTGTTATCGCCGGTGGTCCGGTGCGTGCCGTGCTCGAGTGCGCCGGTATCCACGACATCCTGTCGAAGTCGCTCGGCTCCGACAACGCGATCAACATCGTGCACGCCACCGTGGCGGCCCTCAAGGGCCTGCAGCGTCCCGAGGAGGTCGCGGCCCGCCGTGGTCTGCCGCTCGAGGACGTCGCTCCCGCGGCCCTGCTGCGTGCGCGTGCCGGGGCTGGTGCGTAATGGCGCAGCTCAAGATCACGCAGACGAAGTCGTACATCGGCAGCAAGCAGAACCACCGTGACACCCTGCGCTCCCTTGGTCTCAAGGGCATCAACACGCAGGTCGTCAAGGAGGATCGTCCCGAGTTCCGCGGCATGGTGCACACCGTCCGCCACCTCGTGACGGTCGAGGAGGTCGACTGATCATGGCGGAGAACAACCCGCTCAAGATCCACAACCTCCGTCCCGCCCCGGGCGCCAAGACCGCCAAGACCCGTGTGGGTCGTGGTGAGGCGTCGAAGGGTAAGACGGCCGGTCGTGGTACCAAGGGCACGAAGGCCCGTTACCAGGTTCCGGAGCGCTTCGAGGGTGGCCAGATGCCCCTCCACATGCGTCTTCCGAAGCTGAAGGGCTTCAAGAACCCGTTCAAGACCGAGTACCAGGTCGTGAACCTCGAGAAGCTGGGCGCGCTGTACCCCGAGGGTGGCGAGGTCACCGTCGAGGGCCTCGTGGCCAAGGGTGCCGTTCGCAAGAACAGCCTCGTCAAGGTCCTCGGCCAGGGCGAGATCTCCGTGGCGCTGCAGGTGACGGTCGACGCCGTCTCCGGCTCCGCCAAGGAGAAGATCACCGCCGCCGGCGGTACGGTCACTGAGCTCATCTGAGCCCGGGCGGCCCCGCCGCACACGCACAGAGGCCGGGCAGTTCTCCCTTGGGGGAGCTGCCCGGCCTTTGCCGTAGGCCGCAGGCGCCGGGCGAGAACGGGTCCGCGAAACGGCTCAGGACAACCGTTCGCGGCCACCGCTCGTGGAAAACGGCCGAAAAGTGCCGCTGCCCGGCAGCTCATCCGTCCACCACCGGCGACAATGCCGGAGGATCTCCTTGTTTTCCCGATTACTCCCCGCTGGTCACCACGCAGAGTCAACGCGATGTGACCCGCACCGGGTGATGACGGAGATCTTCACCGCCCCGTCCCTGACCGACCCTTGACCTGCCGCCTGTCAGGCAAGCTTCACCTGGCTACGCAGCCGCTGTTAGAGTCCATGAGGTCCACCTGTGCCCGCGCGAGGTATGCCGTTCGGTGTCGGGGTGGTAGAAAACTTCGTTCGGCCCGCTGGGCCCTGTTTATACGACTAGTCCCTGCCGCGCGCGGCGCGGGGGTCGCAGGAGGAACCGTGCTCACCGCGTTCGCCCGGGCGTTCAAGACGCCCGACCTGCGCAAGAAGCTGCTCTTCACTCTCGGCATCATCGTGGTCTACCGAGTCGGTACCCACGTTCCGATCCCGGGCGTCGATTACACGGCCGTCCAGCAGTGTGTGGACGAGGCGTCCGGCAACCAGGGCCTCTTCGGTCTGGTGAACATGTTCAGTGGTGGTGCGCTGCTCCAGATCACCATCTTCGCGCTGGGCATCATGCCGTACATCACGGCCAGTATCATCCTGCAGCTGCTGACCGTCGTGATCCCGCGTCTGGAAGCCCTGAAGAAGGAGGGGCAGGCCGGCACCGCGAAGATCACGCAGTACACGCGGTACCTGACGGTGGCGCTCGCCATCCTGCAGGGCACCGGTCTCGTCGCCACCGCCCGCAGCGGTGCGCTGTTCAGCGGCTGCCAGGTCGCCAGCTCGATCGTCCCGGACCGTGCGATCTTCACCACCATCGTCATGGTCATCTGCATGACCGCCGGTACGGCCGTCGTGATGTGGCTCGGCGAGCTCATCACCGACCGCGGCATCGGCAACGGCATGTCGATCCTGATGTTCATCTCGATCGCCGCGACCTTCCCGTCCGCTCTGTGGGCCATCAAGAAGCAGGGCACCCTGGCCGACGGCTGGATCGAGTTCGGCACGGTCATCGCGGTCGGCCTGGTCATGGTCGGCCTGGTGGTCTTCGTCGAGCAGGCCCAGCGCCGCATCCCGGTGCAGTACGCGAAGCGGATGATCGGCCGCCGTTCCTACGGCGGCACGTCGACGTACATCCCGCTGAAGGTGAACCAGGCGGGTGTGATCCCCGTCATCTTCGCGTCGTCGCTGCTCTACATCCCGGCTCTGGTCGCGCAGTTCTCGAGCGGTACGTCCGGTTGGAAGACCTGGATCGAAGGTCACCTCGTCAAGGGCAACCACCCGTACTACATCGTTTCGTACTTCCTGCTCATCGTGTTCTTCGCGTTCTTCTACGTGGCGATCTCCTTCAACCCCGAGGAAGTCGCCGACAACATGAAGAAGTATGGTGGCTTCATCCCGGGCATCCGGGCTGGCCGACCGACCGCTGAGTACCTGTCGTACGTGCTCAACCGGATCACCTGGCCGGGTTCGCTGTATCTGGGTCTGATCGCTCTCGTGCCGACGATGGCGTTGGTTGGCTTCAATGCGAGCCAGAACTTCCCCTTCGGCGGGACAAGCATCCTGATCATCGTGGGTGTCGGCCTGGAGACGGTGAAGCAGATCGAGAGCCAGCTCCAGCAGCGCAATTACGAAGGGTTCCTCCGCTGATGCGTATCGTCCTCGTCGGGCCGCCGGGCGCCGGCAAGGGAACGCAGGCCGCGTTCCTCGCCCAGAACCTGTCGATCCCGCACATCTCCACGGGCGACCTGTTCCGGGCCAACATCAGCAAGCAGACGGAACTCGGCAAACTGGCGAAGTCCTACATGGACGCGGGCAACCTGGTCCCGGACGAGGTCACCATCGGGATGGCCAAGGACCGCATGGAGCAGCCCGACGCGGAGAACGGCTTCCTGCTGGACGGCTTCCCGCGCAACGTGTCGCAGGCCGAGGCCCTGGACGAGATGCTGAAGTCCGAGGGCATGAAGCTGGACGCGGTGCTGGACCTGGAGGTCCCCGAGGACGAGGTCGTCAAGCGGATCGCCGGTCGGCGCATCTGCCGCAACGACTCCGCGCACGTCTTCCACGTGTCGTACAAGGCGCCCAAGCAGGAAGGCGTCTGCGACGTCTGCGGCGGGGAGCTGTACCAGCGCGACGACGACTCCGAGGAGACCGTCCGTAAGCGACTGGAGGTCTACCACACGCAGACCGAGCCGATCATCGACTACTACAAGGCACAGGGCCTGGTGGTCACGATCTCGGCGCTCGGCAAGGTGGAGGACGTCACCGGACGCGCCATGGAGGCACTCAAGCGCGAGGACCACGCGGCGTAGCCGTCCGGACTCGTCGCCCGCTCTTCGTAACCGTTCTTCGTACGTCGTCGCAGCCGCGGTTCCCCGTCGCAGGGGCCGCGGCTGTCGCGTGAGTGCACGTATCGTTGAACACACCCGTCCTCTCCCGGTCCCAGAAAGGCTCCCGCCGCCATGGTGCAGATCAAGTCCCCCGAGCAGATCGCCAAGATGCGTGAGGCGGGGTTGGTCGTCGCAGCCATCCATGCGGCGACACGTGAGGCCGCGGTGCCCGGGGCCACCACCAGGGATCTGGACCAGGTCGCGCGCAAGGTGCTCGCGGAGCACAACGCGAAGCCGAACTTCCTCGGCTACGGCGGGTTCCCCGCGACCATCTGCACCTCGGTGAACGAGGTCGTCGTGCACGGCATCCCCTCCGACGAGGTCGTCCTCAAGGACGGCGACGTCATCTCCATCGACTGCGGCGCGATCATCGACGGCTGGCACGGTGACGCGGCCTACACGGCCTTCGTGGGCTCCGGACACGCTCCCGAACTCGTCGAGCTCTCCCGGGTGACCGAGGAGTCGATGTGGGCCGGCATCGCGGCCATGAAGCAGGGCAACCGCCTGGTGGACGTCTCCCGGGCCATCGAGACGTACATCCGCCGCCAGCCGAAGCCCGGCGGCGGCCGCTACGGCATCATCGAGGACTACGGCGGCCACGGCATCGGCACCGAGATGCACATGGACCCGCATCTGCTGAACTACGTCGACCGCCGCCGCGGCAAGGGCCCCAAGCTGGTACCCGGCTTCTGCCTCGCCATCGAGCCGATGGTCTCCCTGGGCACCCCGAAGACCGAGGTCCTCCAGGACGACTGGACGGTCATCACCACCGACGGCACCTGGTCGTCCCACTGGGAGCACTCGGTGGCGCTGACGGAGGAGGGCCCGCTGGTGCTGACGTCTCCCGACGGGGGCAGGGCGAAGCTGGCGGAGCACGGGGTCACGGCCGCGCCCGACCCGCTGGCCTAGGTCCCGTCCGACGATTCCCGTCGTCGCCCGCGGGGCGCCCGCGCAGCGTCCCGCGCCCCTGACGGGGTGCCGCACTCTCGCGGGTGGCTCTCGTGCGTGCTTAAAGATCTGTCTCCCGGGGCATCCTTCCTCGATTCGTCTTTCCGGGTGCCCTGTCGTAGACTGACTCGTCGGCTCTCGTGCACCCGCATGTCCGCATGCGCCCGTAAGGGACGCAAAGAGAGTCGATCAAGGTAGTCGATTCGAAGGGCGAAGCGTGGCCAAGAAGCAAGGTGCCATCGAGATCGAGGGCACTGTCGTCGAGTCTCTTCCGAACGCCATGTTCAAGGTCGAGCTCCAGAACGGCCACCAGGTCCTGGCACACATCAGCGGCAAGATGCGTATGCACTACATCCGCATCCTCCCTGACGACCGGGTCGTGGTGGAGCTGTCTCCGTACGACCTGACGCGTGGCCGGATCGTCTACCGGTACAAGTAGATCTTGCCTTTGCCCCGCTTCCGGCGGGGTGGTGGCACTGACCCGGAGAACCTCACCCCATGAAGGTCAAGCCGAGCGTCAAGAAGATCTGCGACAAGTGCAGGGTGATCCGCCGTCACGGCCGGGTCATGGTCATCTGCGACAACCCGCGCCACAAGCAGCGCCAGGGCTGACGCACGACCCACCCTCTGCGATTCGCAGAATTTCGCGCGACGCGAGCTGAACATGTTCATACGCAGGGCCCGGGCGGCGCAGCCGCCTGACACCCCCGGTTCGGAGGCCGGGGACCCAGTCCGTACCAAATCTTCTGAGGAAGAGGCCGGCGGCTGGGAACCGGTTCTGTGGAAGACCTCCGAGGATCAACTGGAGCCATTGAATGGCACGCGTTTCCGGTGTTGACATCCCGCGCGAAAAGCGTGTGGAGGTCGCCCTCACCTATGTGTTCGGCATCGGCCGGACCCTGTCCCAGCTGACGCTGGCCGAGACCGGCATCGACCCGAACACCCGCGTTCGCGACCTCTCCGAGGAGCAGCTCGTCGCGATTCGTGAGTACGTCGACAGCAACATCAAGACCGAGGGTGACCTCCGTCGCGAGATCCAGGCCGACATCCGCCGCAAGGTCGAGATCGGTTGCTACCAGGGTCTTCGTCACCGTCGTGGTCTGCCCGTCCGCGGTCAGCGCACCAGCACGAACGCCCGCACCCGCAAGGGCCCGCGTCGCGCCATCGCCGGCAAGAAGAAGCCGGGCAAGAAGTAGTCCTCAGCGGACGCTCACCAGCGGTCTTCGCTGTAGGACCGACCACCTCCCGTAGGAGTTATAGATGCCCCCCAAGGGTCGTCAGGGCGCTGCCAAGAAGGTGCGCCGCAAGGAAAAGAAGAACGTCGCTCACGGTCACGCGCACATCAAGAGCACGTTCAACAACACCATCGTCTCGATCACGGACCCCTCGGGCAACGTGATCTCCTGGGCCTCCGCCGGCCACGTCGGCTTCAAGGGCTCGCGCAAGTCCACCCCCTTCGCCGCGCAGATGGCCGCCGAGTCGGCCGCCCGCCGCGCGCAGGAGCACGGCATGCGCAAGGTCGACGTCTTCGTCAAGGGTCCCGGCTCCGGCCGTGAGACCGCGATCCGCTCCCTCCAGGCCACCGGCCTCGAGGTCGGCTCGATCCAGGACGTCACCCCCACCCCGCACAACGGCTGCCGTCCGCCCAAGCGCCGCCGCGTCTGAGGCCAGGTTGTCTTGAGGTTGCGGGCGGTACGGCTCTTCGGGGCGGTACCGCCCGTACCCTTGCAGTACCCCGCACTTTCGTCGGTGCGGGTCCGTCGGGCGTCAAATAGCGGGCGTCCACGAAAAAAGGATCTGATCCACACATGCTGATCGCTCAGCGTCCCTCGTTGACCGAAGAGGTCGTCGACGAATTCCGCTCCCGGTTCGTGATCGAGCCGCTGGAGCCGGGCTTCGGTTACACCCTCGGCAACTCCCTCCGCCGCACCCTCCTGTCGTCGATCCCCGGTGCCGCTGTCACCAGCATCCGCATCGACGGCGTCCTGCACGAGTTCACCACCGTGCCGGGCGTCAAGGAGGACGTCACCGACCTGATCCTCAACATCAAGCAGCTGGTCGTCTCCTCGGAGCACGACGAGCCGGTCGTGATGTACCTGCGCAAGCAGGGCCCGGGTCTGGTCACCGCCGCCGACATCGCGCCCCCGGCCGGTGTCGAGGTCCACAACCCCGACCTCGTCCTCGCCACGCTCAACGGCAAGGGCAAGCTGGAGATGGAGCTGACGGTCGAGCGTGGCCGTGGTTACGTCTCCGCCGTGCAGAACAAGCAGGTCGGTCAGGAGATCGGGCGCATCCCGGTCGACTCGATCTACTCGCCGGTTCTGAAGGTCACGTACAAGGTCGAGGCCACGCGTGTCGAGCAGCGCACCGACTTCGACAAGCTGATCGTCGACGTCGAGACCAAGCAGGCGATGCGTCCGCGTGACGCCATGGCCTCCGCCGGTAAGACGCTGGTCGAGCTGTTCGGTCTCGCCCGTGAGCTGAACATCGACGCCGAGGGCATCGACATGGGCCCGTCCCCCACGGACGCCGCTCTCGCCGCTGATCTCGCCCTGCCGATCGAGGAGCTCGAGCTCACCGTTCGGTCGTACAACTGCCTCAAGCGTGAGGGCATCCACTCGGTGGGTGAGCTCGTGGCTCGTTCCGAGGCGGACCTGCTCGACATTCGTAACTTCGGTGCGAAGTCGATCGACGAGGTCAAGGCGAAGCTGGCGGGCATGGGCCTCGCGCTCAAGGACAGCCCGCCCGGATTCGACCCGACCGCCGCGGCGGACGCGTTCGGCGCGGACGACGAGGACGCCGGGTTCGTGGAGACCGAGCAGTACTAGTCGCTCCGCGACACGGCGGAATTTTCGGCTGCGGGCCGGCTGTGGCCGGTCGCGCAGTTCCCCGCGCCCCTCACGGGGCGCGGGTCTCCGACGGGCGATCGCCTGCTCGGACACTGACCCCGGTACCTGATACGGCCGGGGCAGACACCAAGGAGAAACACCATGCCGAAGCCCACCAAGGGTGCCCGTATGGGCGGCAGTGCCGCGCACGAGAAGCTGCTCTTCGCGAACCTCGCGAAGGCGCTGTTCGAGCACGGCCGCATCACCACCACCGAGGCGAAGGCGCGCAAGCTGCGTCCGTACGCCGAGCGTCTGGTCACCAAGGCGAAGAAGGGCGACCTTCACAACCGCCGTCAGGTGCTCCAGGTGATCACGGACAAGAGCGTCGTCCACACGCTCTTCACCGAGATCGGCCCGCGCTACGAGAACCGTCCGGGTGGCTACACCCGTATCACCAAGATCGGTAACCGCCGTGGCGACAACGCGCCCATGGCTGTCATCGAGCTGGTCGAGGCGCTGACGGTGCAGCAGCAGGCGACGGGTGAGGCCGAGGCCGCGACGAAGCGTGCGGTCAAGGAGTCCGAGGAGGCCAAGGTCGAGGAGACCCAGGCCGACGAGGCTCCCGCCGAGGAGTCGAAGGACGCGTAAGCGTTCTGCCGGGGACTGTTTCGCTGGCGGGTGCGGCTTCGTCGTGGCTTGTCGCGCAGTTCCCCGCGCCCCTTCGGGGTGTTGGCGGGCCCGTTCCTTTTCAAGGAGCGGGCCCGCTTTCGTGTTGCTGAGAGGATCTCTGTGTGAGTGACGAAGTAGAGCCCGGGTTCGTGCGGGTGCGGCTGGACCTTTCCTATGACGGCTCCGAGTTCTCCGGGTGGGCCAAGCAGGCCGGGGGGCGGCGGACTGTGCAGGGGGAGATCGAGGACGCTCTGCAGACCGTCACGCGGTCAGGCGAGACGTATGAGCTGACCGTGGCGGGGCGGACCGACGCGGGGGTGCATGCGCGCGGGCAGGTCGCCCATGTCGATCTGCCGGAGGGGGTCTGGCGCGAGCATCACGAGAAGCTGCTGAAGCGGCTTGCCGGGCGGCTGTCCCGGGATGTGCGGGTGTGGGCGCTGCGGGAGGCACCCAGTGGCTTCAACGCACGGTTCTCGGCCGTCTGGCGGCGGTACGCGTACCGGGTCACGGACAACCCCGGGGGCGTCGATCCACTGCTGCGGAACCATGTGCTGTGGCACGACTGGCCGCTCGACGTGGACGCCATGAACGAGGCTGCCCAGCGGCTGCTCGGCGAGCACGACTTCGCCGCCTACTGCAAGCGGCGGGAGGGCGCGACCACCATCCGCACGCTCCAGGAGCTGAGCCTGGCGAAGGGCGAGGACGGGATCATCACCGCCACCGTCCGGGCCGACGCCTTCTGCCACAACATGGTGCGCTCGCTGATCGGGGCGCTGCTGTTCGTGGGGGACGGGCACCGCGGGCCCCAGTGGCCCGGGAAGGTGCTGGCCGCCGGGGTACGGGACTCGGCCGTGCATGTCGTACGGCCGCACGGGCTGACGCTGGAGGAGGTCGGCTACCCGGCCGACGAGCTGCTGGCCGCGCGGAACAAGGAGGCGCGGAACAAGCGGTCGCTGCCCGGAGCCGGCTGTTGCTGAACCGGCCCCCCGGGCGCGTCCTAGTTGTTCGCGGCGGCCGAGGCCTGTGCCTCGCCGCGGCGGCGGATCTGGCGGAACGTGAACTCGGCCAGGTCGTCGCCGGTGGAGAAGACGGCCGTGTCCTTCGTCGTCACGTCCTTGCCGTTGGTGAAGCCGGCGATCGTGAAGTAGGCGTAGCGGCCGTAGGAGTTGGTGGTGGAGCGGCAGAAGGAACCGTCGCAGAAGGCCTTGACGCCGCCGCCGGACAGCGAGGCGACGATGCTCTTCTTGTCTGCCTGCTTCTTCGCCGCGACCGCCTTCGCCTCGGTGTCGAAGACCGCCACGCCGACCGTCACCGCCATGTTGTCCTTGGTGTAGGTGGCGCGGATCAGGCGGGTGCAGCCGTTGTCGTTGAGAACCTTGGGGAGGGTGCCCTTGGCGGCCGCCGCGCAGCTCTTGGTGTCGGCCGTCGGGCCCTTCTTGTAGACCGTCGAGCCCATGGTCAGCTGCCGGCCCGGGAACATGATCTCCGCGCTGAACGGCGCGGTGTCCTTGCTCTTGCTGGCGACGAATTCCTTCGGGTCCAGCGGGGGCGGGGCGCTGGTCGGCTCGAACGACGGGGCCGCGGTGTCGGAGTTGCTTCCGATGCCCCCGGACTCCGGCAGCTGGGAGGCCGGCTTGTTCGACGCCTCGTCGCCGCCGTTCGCGGAGACCACCGCCATGGCCACGGCCGTACCGACCGCGATCGTGGCGAGCGCGCCGCCGCCGATGAACAGCAGCCTGCGCCGCTTGTTGCGCGTCTCGGACGCCTCGGCGAGAGCCGCCCAGTCCGGGGTCTGGTCGGTGCTGTTGTCCCACGGCTGCTGCTGGGACTGTGGTTTCCATGGATCCCACTGGGACTGGGGTCCCTGCTGCTGCCCAAAGCTCATGGGGCGCATCTTAGACGGGGTACCGGGTGTGACGGTCCTCCTCAACAGGCTCTCAAACCCTGGGCGTTCGGTCGGTGAGTGAGCGCAAAAGCGACATCTCCGGGTGGTTGGTACGAAGGGCGAGCCGGTGTCCGTGGGGGTGCTCGTGGCCGTGCGGGGCCGCGACGGTGGCCCGCATGGCCGGGCTGACCTCGTGCGGAGGGGACGGACGACGTGATCGCCGGCAGGGTCGCACGCACCTGGTGAGCCGGTGGCTCCCGTATGACGATCCACACGTCCTCCCTCTGTCTCCCTCTGTCGAGCGGGGTGCGAGGTGTCGGGCCTTCCGGGGGTGCGCTGACTCTGGGTGTTCTGGCCGTCACGGCCGATCGGGTGGACGTAGACTGTTGGGCGGGCCTGTCCGGTTGCGAAACACTCGTTTTGACCCGGCACGGGCGCCGCAGGTATCCTGCATGTTCGTTGTGTATTGGCTTGCTCATTCTCACGGGACGGGCCCTTACACCGGTCCACCGGGCCGATGACCAGCGACCCACGTACGCGGTATGCGTCGCCGCAGTGTGGTCCAGGCTGTCGTGATCGTTTCGGTGACCTTGTCTAGGACCATTCACTCGAAGCGAAGGCTACGAACCGTGCGTACGTACAGCCCCAAGCCCGGCGATGTGACGCGCCAGTGGCACGTCATCGACGCTCAGGACATCGTCCTGGGCCGTCTCGCCACCACCGCCGCGTCCCTTCTGCGGGGCAAGCACAAGCCGATCTACGCTCCCCACGTCGACACCGGTGACTTCGTCATCATCATCAACGCCGACAAGGTGCACCTGTCCGGCAACAAGCGGACCCAGAAGATGGCGTACCGCCACTCCGGCTACCCGGGTGGTCTGCGCTCCGTCCGTTACGACGAGCTGCTCGACAAGAACCCCGAGAAGGCTGTCGAGAAGGCCGTCAAGGGCATGCTCCCCAAGAACACGCTGGGCCGTCAGATGCTCTCGAAGCTGAAGGTCTACAAGGGTGACGTGCACCCGCACGCTGCGCAGCAGCCGGTGCCGTTCGAGATCACCCAGGTCGCGCAGTAGTTCCGGCCACCCCCTAAGACAGAAAAGAATCTGAGGAGCATCGTGGCCGAGACCACTGTTGAGCAGCCGGTCGAAGAGACCGAGACCGAGCTCGTCGACATCGACAGCTACACCACCGAGTCCGAGGTCCCCGTCGAGGGTGAGTACACCTCGGAGTCCCTCGCCGGCCGCTTCGGCGACCCGCAGCCGGCCGCCGGCCTGGGCCGTCGCAAGAACGCCATCGCGCGCGTTCGCATCGTGCCCGGCACCGGCAAGTGGAAGGTCAACGGGCGCACGCTCGAGGACTACTTCCCGAACAAGGTCCACCAGCAGGAAGTCAACGAGCCCTTCAAGGTGCTCGAGCTCGACGGCCGCTACGACGTCATCGCCCGCATCTCGGGTGGCGGCGTCTCCGGTCAGGCCGGTGCCCTGCGCCTCGGCGTGGCCCGCGCGCTGAACGAGGCCGACGTGGACAACAACCGCGGCGCCCTCAAGAAGGCCGGTTACCTCAAGCGTGACGACCGTGCGGTCGAGCGCAAGAAGGCCGGTCTCAAGAAGGCCCGCAAGGCTCCGCAGTACAGCAAGCGTTAAGCTTCGCTGCCTGCTCGTACGTTTACGGGCCTGCTCGTAGGTACCCCTTTCACGAGCCTGCCCGTACGTACTCCGAACGCCCCGGCGGCACGCCACAGTGCCGTCGGGGCGTTCGTTTATCACATACTTGGGCGTATAAGTGCACAAGACGCTCAATGGCTTGTGTGATCAATTGTTTAGGCATGGAATGCCTGGGATGCGGGAGCCGTGAACAGCCGCATCGGACGGAACTTCTCCCGTCACTGACGCTTCCTCAGGAGGACAAGTGGGACGACTCTTCGGCACGGACGGCGTGCGCGGTGTCGCCAACGCGGA
This sequence comes from Streptomyces sp. NPDC005263, assembly GCF_042872365.1. Classification (NCBI taxonomy): domain Bacteria; kingdom Bacillati; phylum Actinomycetota; class Actinomycetes; order Kitasatosporales; family Streptomycetaceae; genus Streptomyces; species Streptomyces sp. NPDC005263. The sequence continues at coordinate 250,276 of NZ_JBIAKJ010000003.1, forward strand.
TCTGACGGCCGAGATGGCCCTCGGCCTCTCCGTCGCCGCGGCGCACGTACTGGCCGAGGCGGGCACGTTCGAAGGTCACCGGCCGACCGCCGTGGTCGGACGGGACCCGCGTGCGTCCGGGGAGTTCCTGGAGGCCGCGGTGGTCGCGGGCCTCGCCAGCGCCGGCGTCGATGTCCTGCGGGTGGGCGTACTGCCGACCCCGGCGGTCGCGTTCCTCACGGCCGAGCTAGGCGCCGACCTTGGTGTCATGCTCTCGGCAAGCCACAACGCCATGCCCGACAACGGCATCAAGTTCCTCTCCCGCGGCGGGCACAAGCTCGACGACGAGCTGGAGGAGCGTATCGAGGCCGTCTACGAGGAGCACCGCACCGGGGCGCCGTGGGACCGGCCGACGGGTGCGGGCGTGGGGCGTGTGCGGACCCACGAGGAAGGGTTCGAGCAGTACGTCACCCATCTCGTGAGTGTGCTGCCGAACCGGCTGGACGGGCTGAAGATCGTCCTCGACGAGGCGCACGGTGCCGCAGCCCGGGTGTCCCCGGAGGCGTTCACGCGGGCCGGCGCCGAAGTCGTCACGATCGGCGCCGAACCCAGCGGCCTCAACATCAACGAGGGCTGCGGGTCCACCCACCTCGGCCTGCTGAAGGCCGCGGTCGTCGAGCACGGCGCGCACTTCGGCATCGCGCACGACGGGGACGCGGACCGGTGCCTGGCCGTCGACGACACCGGTGCGGAGGTGGACGGCGACCAGATCATGGCCGTCCTCGCGCTGGCGATGAAGGAGCGGGGTGCGCTGCGGGCCGACACCGTGGTGGCCACGGTCATGTCCAACCTCGGCTTCAAGCTCGCCCTGGAACGGGAGGGGCTGACGCTCATCCAGACCGCGGTCGGTGACCGGTATGTGCTGGAGGAGATGAAGGAGCACGGGTACGCGCTCGGCGGCGAGCAGTCCGGGCACGTGATCATCCTTGATCACGCGACCACCGGGGACGGGACGCTCACCGGGCTGCTGCTGGCGGCCCGGGTCGCGCAGAGCGGGCGTTCGCTGCGGGAGCTGGCGGCTGTGATGGAGCGGCTGCCGCAGGTCCTCATCAACGTCCCGGACGTGGACCGGTCCCGGGTCGGTACGTCCCCGGAGCTGGCGGCTGCCGTGGAGGACGCCGAGCGGGAGCTCGGTGAGACCGGGCGGGTGCTGTTGCGGCCCTCCGGGACCGAGCCGCTGGTGCGGGTGATGGTCGAGGCCGCGGACATCGATCAGGCCGGGTCCGTGGCGCGGCGGCTGGCTGACGCGGTGAAGTCGGCGCTGGGGTAGGTGCCGGCCGACTGGTCCTATCCGGCGTTCCGCGGAGCCGTTCGTTCGCGCTGGATGGACCAGAGCCACTTCTGGAGCAGCAGCGTGAGCGTGCCGGCCAGGACGATGCCGAGCAGATTCAGCAACAGCTGTTCCGTCGAGTGCCAGGCCTGGCCGGTGTCGCTGTAGACCAACGCCACGGCCGCGTTGGCGGCGGCCGGGACCGTCGTCACGGAGATGGCCACGCCGACCAGGGCGCCGGACTTCGCGGACGTCAGGGACAGGGTGCCGGCGGCTCCGGCGAGGACCGCCACGACGAACGAGAACCAGTCCGGGGCGTAGATGAAGCCGGTGTTGGGGCGGTCGGCCTCCAGCTTGGCCTGGGTGAACAGGCCGACGGCGTCCATGAAGAGGCTGAAGCCCACGGTCACCAGCATCGCCGTCGCGAAGCCCACCAGCAGTGCGGTCAGCGAGCGCAGCGCCAGTCGTGGTGCTCGCTGGACCGCCGCCGTGCAGATGCCCGCCAGCGGTCCGAACTCCGGGCCCACCGCCATCGCGCCCACGATCAGGATCGCGTTGTCCAGCACCACACCGCAGGCCGCGATCATCGTGGCCAGCGTGATGAACGCCAGGTAGGTGACGGAGAGGGTGGACTCCTCGTGGGTCGCCTCGGTGAGGTGCTCCCACAGGACCGCGTCCGCGCCCTCGCCGGGTGCGTCCTCCTCGGCCTGGTCGGCCCGCTTCGACAGCGACAGGTCGATGTTCTCGACGGCGATGGAGCCGGTGCTGTCGATGCCCAACGCCTGCAGCCCGGTGAGGAGTTCGTCGCCGGCCTCGCGGGCCACGTCGCACGTCACCACGTCCCCGGCGGGGATGCGGGCGCTGCCCGGCAGGACGACGAGGTGGGTGGTGCCGACCGTCTCCTCGATCAGGCGGACCACGTCGTCGGTCTTGTCGGCGGGGGTGATGAGGCGCAGGTGCAGCATGGCGGCAGCGTAACGGTCACAGTTTTCGCAGGCTCAGCCGCTGCACCTTGTGGTCGGGGCCCTTGCGGATGATGAGGGTGGCGCGGCCGCGGGTGGGGGCCACGTTCTCGACCAGGTTGGGGCGGTTGATGGTCCGCCAGGTCGTGCGGGCGTAGTCGAGGGCCTCGTCCTCGGAGACCTGGGTGTACTTGCGGAAGTACGAGGACGGGTTCTGGAAGGCCGTCGCGCGCAGCTTCTTGAAGCGGTTGAGGTACCAGCGCTCGATGTCCTCGGTGCGGGCGTCGACGTACACGCTGAAGTCGAAGTAGTCGGCGAGACCGACGCGGGTGCGGCCGTCCTTGCCGGGCAGCGCGGGCTGCAGGACGTTCAGGCCCTCGACGATCAGGATGTCGGGGCGGCGGACCGTCAGGCGCTGGTCCGGGACGATGTCGTAGATCAGGTGGGAGTAGACGGGCGCGGTGACCTCGTCCTTGCCCGCCTTGATGTCGGCGACGAAACGGGTGAGCGCGCGGCGGTCGTACGACTCGGGGAAACCTTTCCGCGACATCATGCCGCGGGCCTCCAGTTCCCGGGTGGGGAGCAGGAAGCCGTCCGTGGTGACGAGTTCGACGCGCGGGTGCTCGGGCCAGCGGGAGAGCAGGGCCTGGAGGAGACGGGCGACCGTGGACTTCCCCACGGCGACCGACCCGGCCACCCCTATGACGAACGGGGTGCCGGACTGGGAGCCCTGTTCGCCGAGGAAGGTGTTCAGCGCCCCTCTGAGGCCGTCCGTGGCGCCGACGTAGAGGTTGAGGAGCCGGGAGAGCGGGAGGTAGATGTCCCGCACCTCGTCGAGGTCGATGACGTCGCCGAGGCCACGCAGCTTCTCGACCTCCGCGGCGGTGAGCGGCAGCGGCGTCTTCTCGCGCAGCGCGCTCCACTCGGCTCGGGTGAGGTCGACGTAGGGAGTCGCCTCCGGCCTGTGCCGGTGGGCGCTCCGGGGCATCGGGGAGACCGGAGAGATCACAGTCCATTGTTAACGGAGTTCGAACGGGGCGGGGGGTGGGGTGTGTCACGCAGTGCGGTGAGTCACGCCCCGCGCAACCTCGGACCTCTGAGGTGTCGTGCGGGGCGGGAGTGGGGGAGCGTGGTGGGACGGTCGCTGTCGGTTCCGGGGGAACGGGGCGGGCGGCCGCAACGGGAGGAGAACGCGATGCTGCGTCGCGCCACACCAGCGGATCCGTGAGCTGTGGCGGAACGACGAGATGGAGAGCTTCGTCGCCCGCGATTTCTGCTGAGGCGCGCATCGCCGTACAACCCCGGAGCCATGTGACGGGTCTTTACGACCGTACGATCCGAACCGACCTTTCAGTACAACTTGACACATCGACAACTCGTTCCAACGGGGGAACACATGAGTCTGGTCCGTAACCAGTACCGCAACCGCACGCGTCGCGCCGCGACCGCGGCCGTCACCCTTCTGATGGCGGCCGGCCTCGGGTCCGCCGCCGCCGGGGCGTCCAGCGCCGCCACCGTGCCAGCGCAGACGCGGCAGATCGCCTCGTCCACCCTCGGCAGCGACTACAAGATCACGCTGACCGCGCTGCGGTCGACGGAGGACGAGTACGCCGCGTCCGTGCGGCTGCAGGTCTACACGAAGACCGGTAGCGCCTGGAAGGAGTCCGACCGGGTCACCGTGGGCGACGTCGACGGGTGGTTCTGGTACCCGCTCACGGGCAGTGGCGCGGTCTGCGAGTTCTCGACCGCGAGCACGGAACCCGCGCCGCTCACCGTGAGTCTGCTGGTCACGCCGTCCATCGGCTGCTCCGAGGCGACGCACTACGTCGTGAAGCAGGGCAGGGTGTTCGCGGGCTGATCCGCGAGGCGCCCGCCCGACGCACGCCGCCGGCGTGATGGGGGAGGTTTCCAGGACCCGGTGGACCGGCCCGTCCGGCCCACCGGGTCCTGTCAGCTGATCCCGCCTCACGTTCTCGTCATAAGGTGCTGGGCATGGGCATCATCGGCGTAGGGATCGACGTGGCGGAGATCGACCGGTTCCGGGCGTCGCTGGAGCGTACGCCCACCATGGTGGACCGGCTGTTCCTCGACAGCGAGTTGCGGTTGCCGACCGGGGAGCGGCGCGGTGTCGCCTCGCTCGCGGTGCGGTTCGCGGCGAAGGAGGCGCTCGCCAAGGCGCTGGGCGCTCCGGCGGGCCTGCTGTGGACGGACGCCGAGGTCTACGTCGAGGACAGCGGGCAGCCGCGGTTGCGGGTGACCGGCACGGTCGCGGCCAAGGCGGCGGAACTCGGCGTGCAGTCCTGGCATGTGTCGCTCAGTCATGACGCGGGGGTGGCGTCGGCGGTGGTGATCGCGGAGGGGTGAGGTCCGGGCGGGGCCGGTAGTGACCGGCTCAGGCGGCCTGGTCCCACTCCGTGTGGATGTCCTCCTCGGTCCGCGGGTCGTCGTCGCCGCCGACGGGGCCGCCGACGGACTTCTCGCGGGCCCGCAGCAGCGCCCAGGCCAGGGCGGACGCGCAGGTGGTGTACCAGGGCAGCGGCCAGAGGGTCTGCCACCAGGGGGCGTGCGGGGAGACGGTGATGTCGACGGCGGCTGCGGCCATGCCGACGCCCAGGCTCCAGCACAGCAGGCGTCCGGCGTAGCGGACGGCTCGAGTGAGGGGACCGACGGGTCTGTCGGGTATGTCCGGATCGGTCATCGTGGGAAGGTCCTCAACGGAATGGGTGGCGGCCGCGGCTGCGGCCGCGCTCGCCGAACGTCCCAAGTGTGCGTTTCGTACAGCTCCCTGCCCAGGGGTGTGCTGTGGCGCGCGGGGCATCTGAGACATCCCCAGGTCCGGGCATAGGGCGGCACGTGAGCTATTACCCCTGGTAAGCGCTTCACTGCCGGGTCCGGGGCGATGATGAATTTGGCTGAAAATGCTCGATTTGGACTCGCGGTCGGCGTCCTGACCTGGAAGGAATTGACCTAGGGGACATCTCAACTGTCCGACGTCTGGCAGGAATTGATCATTCCATGCCCTTGGGTGCTGTGTATGTGGGTGTTTGTGACGCTATCCACCAGTAAATGGGGTAGGGCTGAATCCAGCGAGGTTCTGCGGCAGACTCGATCACATGCGTACTGCGTACAGCGTGGAGACGGTGAGGGCGGCCGAGCGGGAGCTGATGGCGCGGCTTCCGGACGGGGCGTTGATGCAGCGGGCGGCGGCCGGGCTTGCCGCGGCCTGCGCGGATCTGCTGGGGCGGGTGTACGGCAGCCGGGTCGTGCTCCTGGTCGGCAGTGGCGACAACGGGGGTGACGCGTTGTATGCCGGGGCCCGGCTGGCCCGGCGCGGTGCCGGTGTCACGGCGGTGCTGATCGCGCCCGAGCGGGCCCATGCGGAGGGCCTCGCGGCGCTGCGGCGAGCAGGCGGGACAGTCGCGGGGACCGGTGCGGCCGAGGAGCTGATCGAGCGGGCCGATCTCGTCGTCGACGGCATCGTCGGGATCGGCGGCACGGGCGGACTGCGGCCGGACGCCGTGCCGTTGGCCGCCGCCGCCGAGCGGTCCCGGGCCGCGGTCGTCGCCGTCGACCTGCCGAGCGGGGTCGACGTGGACACCGGTCAGGTGACCGGGACAGCCCTGCGGGCCGACCTGACCGTCACCTTCGGGACGCACAAGCCGGGGCTGCTGATCGATCCGGCGCGGGAGTACGCCGGGTCGGTGCGGCTCGTCGACATCGGACTGGAGCTGCCCGGCGAACCCGAGCTGGAGGCCTTGCAGTACGCGGACGTGGCGCGGCTGTTGCCGGTGCCGGGGGCGGAGAGCGACAAGTACCGGCGGGGCGTGGTCGGGATCGCGGCCGGGTCCGCGCGCTACCCGGGTGCGGCGGTGCTCGCCGTCTCCGGGGCGCTGCGCGCCGGCGCCGGGGCTGTGCGGTACGTGGGGCCCGCCGGGGACGCGGTGATCGCCCGCTTCCCCGAGACGCTGGTGTCCGACCAGGGGCCGAAGAAGGCGGGGCGCGTGCAGGCGTGGGTCGTGGGACCGGGCGCCGGGGACGACGCCGCGACGGTGGCGGAGGTGCTGGCGGCCGACGTACCGGTGCTGATCGACGCGGACGGGCTGCGGCTGGCGGACGCCGGTGCGGTACGGGGCCGTAGCGCACCGACGCTGATGACCCCGCACGCCGGGGAGGCGGCCGCGCTGCTCGGGGTGGCCCGGGAGGAGGTCGAGTCGGCCCGGCTCGCCTCGGTGCGGGAGCTGGCGGGGCGGTACGGGGCGACGGTGCTGTTGAAGGGGTCGACGACGTTGGTGGGCGGCCCGTCGGGCGGTGCCGTGCGGGTGAACGCCACGGGGACGTCCTGGCTCGCCACGGCGGGCAGCGGGGACGTGCTGTCGGGGCTGACGGGGTCGTTGCTGGCGGCGGGGCTCTCGGCGGTGGACGCGGGGAGTGCGGGGGCGTATCTGCATGGGCTGGCGGGGCGGTTCGCGTCGGATGGGGCGCCGGTGGGGGCGCATGATGTGGCGGCGGCGGTTCCTCGGGCGTGGCGGGATGTGCGGGACGTGGGGGTGGGCGGGTAGGCGGGTAGGCGGGTGCCGGGTGCCGGGTGCCGGGTGGGGGTGCGCGTAGGTGTTTTCGCCCCCGCCGCCCCTTCCCGTCCCGTCTCTGGGGGCTGCTGCCCCCAGGCCCCCGCTTCGGCCCTCAGGGGCCTCGTCCTCAAACGCCGGACGGGCTGAAAGTAGACGGGCTGAACAGGTGACTCCGCCGCGCGGCGCGCCCCGGGCGTGCCGCTCTCACGTTTCTCTGGTCGGACGCCGTAGCGGCCCCAACCCCCGCCGGAGCTGCCTCCCGCCGGACTCGACACTCGCCGAACAGGGCCGGGCGTCCCGAAGGTCTGTCCGAGCACTCTGAGACACTGGGGCGCGATGAGTGAGACAGCCTCGTGGAGCGCGCCCCTGCGTGCCCGCGCCGAGATCGATCTGGCCGCCCTGCGGGCCAACGTGCGGAGCCTGCGCGCCCATGCGCCGGGCGCGGCCCTGATGGCCGTGGTGAAGTCCGACGCGTACGGCCACGGGTCGGTGCCGTGTGCCCGCGCGGCGGTCGAGGCGGGAGCGAGCTGGCTCGGTACCGCGACGCCCGAGGAGGCCCTCGCGCTGCGGGCCGCCGGGCTGCCCGGCCGCGTCATGTGCTGGCTGTGGACTCCCGGCGGGCCCTGGCGGGAGGCGATCGAGGCCGACCTCGACGTGTCCGTCAGCGCGATGTGGGCCCTGGAAGAGGTCACCGCGGCGGCCCGGCTGGCCGGCACGCCCGCGCGCGTACAGCTCAAGGCCGACACCGGACTGGGGCGGAACGGGTGCCAGCCCGGCGAGGACTGGAACGAACTGGTCGCCGGCGCCCTGAGCGCCGAGCGGGACGGGCTGCTGCGGGTCACCGGGCTCTGGTCGCACTTCGCCTGCGCCGACGAGCCCGGACATCCGTCCATCGCCGCCCAGCTCAGCCGTTTCCGCGACATGGTGGCGTACGCCGAGGGTCAGGGCGTACGGCCCGAGGTGCGGCACATCGCCAACTCGCCCGCCACCCTCACGCTTCCCGAGTCCCACTTCGACCTCGTCCGGACCGGGATCGCGGTCTACGGACTCTCGCCCAGCCCCGAGGTGGGCGGCCCCGCGGACTTCGGGCTGCGTCCGGTGATGACGCTGTCGGCGTCCGTCGCGCTGGTCAAGCGCGTCCCGGGAGGCCATGGCGTCAGTTACGGGTACCACTACCTCACCCCGGGCGAGACCACCCTCGGTCTGGTGCCCGTCGGCTACGCGGACGGCATCCCACGGCACGCCTCCGGGACCGGTCCGGTGCTGGTCGACGGCAAGTGGCGGACGGTGGCCGGGCGGGTGGCCATGGACCAGTTCGTGGTGGACCTGGGCGGCGACGAGCCCGAGGCCGGCACTCAGGCCGTGCTGTTCGGGCCCGGCGACCGGGGCGAGCCCACCGCCGAGGACTGGGCACAGGCCGCGGGCACCATCGGATACGAGATCGTCACCCGGATCGGAACGCGCGTTCCCCGCGTCTATGTGAATACGACTGCATGAACGACTACGTGAACGACTACGTGAATACGTCCATGTGAATGAACGACAAGCGGGGTAGGCGCACAGAGCGCGCGACGACAGCGGGTCCGGCGAAGAGGAGCGGTACGTGAGCGAGAGCAGTGGCGCGGAGGCCGTCGTGGACGCCGCCGCGGCCGTCGCCGCCGCCACGCAGGCGGCCGGAGCCGGAAGCTGGCGCAGGGCGACCGGCTTCGCGGGCGCGGCGATAGGAGTTGTCGCCGCCGGAGCGGCGGCCGGCGTCGCCATCGAGCGGCTCACCGTCGGCCGCGGGATGCGCAGGAGGGCACGGCTCGCGCTGGACTCGACCGGCCCGTACGGCGCCCTGCGCGGCACGCCCGGCAAGGCGTACGCCGACGACGGCACCGAGCTGTACTACGAGGTCGACGAGGTGGAGCCGGAGGGCGGCCCGGCGCCCCGGCGGCGTCGGCTCTTCGGCCGTAAGGCCCCCGCACCCGTCACCGTCGTGTTCAGCCATGGCTACTGCCTCAACCAGGACTCCTGGCACTTCCAGCGGGCGGCGCTCCGAGGCGTCGTGCGGACCGTGCACTGGGACCAGCGCAGCCACGGGCGGTCCGGGCGAGGCGTGGCCCAGGCGGAGGACGGGGCGCCGGTCACCATCGAGCAGCTCGGCGCCGACCTGAAGGCCGTCATCGACGCCGCCGTGCCGGAGGGGCCGATCGTGCTGGTCGGGCACTCCATGGGCGGGATGACGGTGATGGCGCTGGCCGACGCGTACCCCGACCTGGTCCGCGAGCGGGTGGTGGCCGTCGCGTTGGTCGGTACGTCGTCCGGGCGGCTCGGCGAGGTGAACTTCGGGCTGCCGGTGGCCGGCGTGAACGTCGTACGGCGGGTGCTGCCCGGCGTGCTGAAGGCGCTCGGGCAGCAGGCGGCCCTGGTGGAGAAGGGACGGCGGGCCACCGCCGACCTGTTCGCCGGGATCATCAAGCGGTACTCCTTCGCGTCCCGGGACGTCGACCCGGCCATCGTCCGTTTCGCCGAGCGGATGATCGAGGGCACCCCGATCGACGTGGTCGCCGAGTACTACCCGGCGTTCAACGACCACGACAAGACCGAGGCGCTCGCCCAGTTCGCGGGCGTCCCGGTGCTGGTGCTGGCCGGGGTCCAGGACCTTGTCACGCCCAGCGAGCACAGCGAGGCCATCGCCGACCTGCTGCCGGACGCGGAACTGGTCCTGGTACCGGACGCCGGGCACCTGGTGATCCTGGAACACCCCGAAGTGGTCACCGACCGCCTCGCCGACCTGCTCACCCGCGCCGGTGCCGTCCCGACAGGGGCTACCGTAAGTGGCTATGGAAGCACCAGCAGCGCCGCACGACCCGGTTGAGACCGAGCTGACCGTCACCTCTCCCGAGCAGATGCGGGAGCTGGGCCGGCAGCTCGCCAAACTCCTGCGCGCGGGCGACCTCGTGATGCTCACCGGGGAGCTCGGCGCCGGCAAGACGACACTGACCCGGGGGCTGGGCGAGGGGCTCGGGATCCGGGGTGCCGTGACCTCCCCGACGTTCGTGATCGCCCGTGTGCACCCCTCCCTGGGCGACGGCCCGCCCCTCGTGCACGTGGACGCGTACCGGCTCGGTGGCGGTCTGGACGAGATGGAGGACCTCGACCTGGACGTCTCGCTGCCCGAGTCGGTGATCGTCGTGGAGTGGGGCGAGGGCAAGGTCGAGGAGCTGACCGACGACCGGCTGGAGGTCCTCATCCACCGCACGGTCGGGACCGCGCCCGCCCCGGGGGCGAACCCAGGGACGGCGGAGCCGGACGAGGTGCGCCACGTGACGGTGACCGGGCGCGGGGAGCGTTGGAAGGCCGTGGACCTGAGCGTGCTGTCCGCCTGACGCTGGGGCCGGGTGGCGGTCAGGCGGCCTTACGGGGCTCGGCGGGCCGCTGAACCGTCTGCGGGTCGGGCACGCGCGGCGGAGTGGAGACGGCGCTCGCGGCCGCACAGGACGCCAGCAGGTCACGCATGGACACTCCGGCGACCGCGCACGACTGCGGCTGCGCCTTGCTCTCGGTGGCCGACATGGACGCCTCCTGAAGTTCGGGGGCGGGCGCGGTTAGGTACACCTAACTACGGGCTGGATACCATGTGACCACGTGCGAGACACCCGGCGCAACATCTTGCCGACGTGTTGTCGGCACCAGCGGGAGAACATCTGGTGCCGCGACGGGGGGAAGGTTGCCTGTCGGGGCACTAGCGGACGACGACGACCCGCTCGCCGAGCGTCGCGAACCGCCACAGTGCGTCGCCGTCCGCGCGGGACTCGCGGATGCCGCCCGTCCTGACGCCCGGGGCGGGGGGTGCGGTGGCCTTGCCCACCGCCGCGCTGAAGCCGATGGTCACGCCGTCCACGGTGGTGAAGCGGACGACGTGCTCGATGGGGGTGCCGTCGGTGCCGGTGACCGAGTTGGAGCGGGAGGTGACCGCGTAGGTGTCCGGCGCCGGGTCGAGGGTGCCCGGGGTGACCCTGAACGTGCGCCTGACCTTGTTGTTCCCGTCCACCAGCCACACCCGGTCCTGGCCCAGCGCGTACACGACCCGCTTGCCCTTGCCGGAAGAGGCGGGCAGGTCGGCGGGGACGGTCGTGGCGGTCTTCGCGACCCCCGCGGAGGACTTGCCGCCCGGGTGCGCGCTCCCGAGGTCGGCGGGGACGGTCGCGGAGGCCTGGTAGGCGAGGAAGCCGACGCCCGCGACGGCGGCCACGGTGAGCCCGGCCACGAATCCGGCGCTGCTGCTTGTCACGCTCGTCCACCTCTGTGTCGTACGCCTTTCCCCGTCGCGAAGGTAGCAGCAGGTGACCGTCCGCCCGGGACGTCCGACACGGCGTCCCAGGAGCCGTAGGCTGTTTGCGTGCTCTTGCTCGCTCTGGATACCGCCACTCCCGCCGTCACCGTCGCGTTGCACGACGGCACGGACGTCATCGCCTCGTCGAGTCAGGTGGACGCGCGCCGGCACGGGGAGCTGCTGCTGCCGGCCGTGGACCGGCTGCTCGCCGAGGCCGGTCTGAAGCTCGACGCCGTCACCGGGATCGTCGTCGGCGTCGGTCCCGGCCCCTACACCGGACTGCGCGTCGGCCTGATGACCGCCGACACCTTCGGGCTCGCGCTCGGCGTCCCCGTGCACGGTGTGTGCACGCTGGACGGCCTCGCCTACGCGGCCGACATCGAGAAGGGCCCCTTCGTGGTGGCCACCGACGCGCGGCGCAAGGAGGTCTACTGGGCGACGTACGCGGACTCCCGTACGCGCCTGACCGACCCCGCCGTGGACCGGCCCGCCGACATCGCCGACCGGGTCGCGGGCCTGCCTGCCGTCGGCGCGGGCGCGCTGCTGTACCCGGACACCTTCCCCGGCGCCCACGAACCCGAGCACGTCTCCGCCGCCGCCCTCGCCGCCCTCGCGGCCGAGAGGCTCGGCGCGGGCGAGGAACTCCCCGCGCCCCGGCCGCTGTACCTGCGCAGGCCCGACGCGCAGGTCCCCAAGAACTACAAGGTGGTCACCCCCAAGTGACCGAATCGACCATGACCTCGGCATTGCGCGAGATGCGCTGGTGGGACATCGACCCCGTGCTGGAACTGGAGCGGGACCTCTTCCCCGAGGACGCCTGGTCGCGCGGGATGTTCTGGTCCGAACTGGCCCACTCCCGGGGCGCCGAGGCGAACCGGCGGTACGTCGTCGCCGAGACCGCCGACGGCCGGATCGTCGGGTACGCGGGACTGGCCTGCACCGGGGAGCTGGCCGACGTGCAGACGATCGCCGTCGCCCGCGACCGCCAGGGCACCGGCCTGGGCCGCCTGCTGCTGACCGAACTGCTGCGGGCCGCCACCGCCTTCGAGTGCGCCGAAGTGATGCTGGAGTGCCGGGTCGACAACATCCGCGCCCAGAAGCTGTACGAGCGCTTCGGCTTCGAGGCCATCGGCTTCCGGCGCGGCTACTACCAGCCGGGCAACGTGGACGCCCTGGTGATGCGTCTGACCACAGCATCCGACAGCGGCTCCGCCGCTGGACCCACCTCTGTACAAGGAACCGAGACCCATGGCTGACGAACCGCTCGTCCTCGGCATCGAGACCTCCTGTGACGAGACCGGCGTCGGCATCGTCCGTGGCAACACCCTGCTGGCCGACGCCATCGCGTCCAGCGTCGACGAGCACGCCCGCTTCGGCGGGGTCGTGCCGGAGGTCGCCAGCCGGGCGCACCTGGAGGCGATGGTGCCGACCATCGACCGCGCGCTGAAGGAAGCGGGGGTGAGCGCGAAGGACCTCGACGGCATCGCCGTGACCGCCGGCCCGGGGCTCGCCGGGGCACTGCTGGTCGGTGTCTCCGCGGCGAAGGCGTACGCCTACGCGCTCGGCAAGCCCCTCTACGGCGTCAACCACCTCGCCTCGCACATCTGCGTGGACCAGCTGGAGCACGGGGCGCTGCCCGAGCCCACCATGGCGCTGCTGGTGTCCGGCGGCCACTCGTCGCTGCTTCTGTCGTCCGACATCACCTCCGACGTACGGCCGATGGGCGCGACCATCGACGACGCGGCCGGCGAGGCCTTCGACAAGATCGCCCGGGTGCTGAACCTGGGCTTCCCCGGCGGTCCGGTCATCGACCGGTACGCGAAGGAGGGCGACCCGTCGGCCATCGCGTTCCCGCGCGGACTGACCGGGCCGCGCGATCCGGCGTACGACTTCTCCTTCTCGGGTCTGAAGACTGCCGTGGCCCGGTGGATCGAGGCCAAGCGGGCGGCGGGGGAGGAGGTGCCGGTGCGGGACGTGGCGGCCTCCTTCCAGGAGGCGGTCGTGGACGTGCTGACCCGCAAGGCCGTGCGGGCCTGCAAGGACGAGGGCGTCGACCACCTGATGATCGGCGGCGGGGTCGCCGCCAACTCCCGGCTGCGGGTGCTGGCCCAGGAGCGCTGCGAGGCCGCCGGGATCCGGCTGCGGGTGCCCCGGCCCAAGCTGTGCACGGACAACGGGGCGATGGTGGCGGCGCTGGGCGCCGAGATGGTGGCGCGTAACCGGGCCGCGTCCAGCTGGGACCTCTCGGCGGACTCCTCGCTGCCGGTGACGGACCCGCACGTCCCCGGCCACGACCATGTCCACGAGGTCAGCAAGGAGAACCTGTACTCGTGACGGTCGCGTTGATGTGGGAGGCGCGGGCGGTCGACGGGCGGGGCGAGCACCTGCTGGCCTGGGCGCGGGCGCAGACCCTCGCGCGGCAGCCGCTGCGCCGGGAGACTCTCCGGGCACCGGGGGACCGGGTGCTGGTCATCACCTGGTGGGACGCGGCGTACGACGCCGCGTTGCCCGAACTGCCGGAGCCGGACGGAGAGTTGGTCAGCCGCGCGGTGCACAGGTGGCGGTTCGAGTCGGTGGAGTCGGACTGACCGGGGAGGGGGCGAACCGTAGAGGTTCGCCCCCTCCCCGGTCGCCGGGTCACCCCAGGACCGACACCTCCGTCTCGCAGCGCAGCCGACGGTCGGGCCCCAACTCCCGTACGGGACCTGTGAGGTCCAGCCGGGCGGTGTGCCGTACGTCCGCGCTGGACACGCCCAACCGCAGTTCGAGTGCGCCCGGTTCGACCACTCTTCGACCCGAACGGTCGGTGAAGGCCGAATGGTCCCCGTGGAAGCGGAAGGTGACCCGGGCCGACCCGCCCGGTTCGAGGGGCAGCCGCTGGTAGCCGATCAGCCGTACGTCCGGGCGCGTGACGCTGGCCACCGGGTCGTGCAGATACAGCTGGACGACCTCGGCGCCCGCGCGGTCGCCCGCGTTGCGGACCGTCAGCGCGAGGTCGTACGACCCGTCCGTGCCGATCCGAGCCGGCTCGGCGGACCCGGTGAAGTCCTCCCACACGAACTCCGTGTAGGAGCGGCCGTGTCCGAAGGGGTACAGCGGGGTCGGGTCCAGGTTGCTGACGTCGGCGCGCAGGCCCAGCGGGGGCTGGAGGTAGGTCCAGGGCTGACCGCCGGGGACCTGCGGGACGCTCACCGGGAGGCGTCCGGAGGGGTTCACGCGGCCCGACAGCACGCCCGCGACCGCGGGGCCGCCCTCCTCCCCGGGGAAGAACGCCTGGACGACCGCGGCGAGTCTGCCCTGCCAGCGGCCGAGCGCGTAGGGACGGCCGGTCAGCAGCACCAGCACCACCGGGACGCCGGTCGCCACCAGGGTGTCAAGCAACTCGGCCTGGACGCCGGGCAGTCGCAGGTCCGTCGCGTCGCAGCCCTCGCCGGAGGTGCCCCGGCCGAACAGGCCCGCCCGGTCACCGAGCACCGCCACGCACACGTCCGCCTCGGCGGTCCTGGCCACCGCCTCCTCGAAACCGGTGGTGTCCGGGTCCGACACCTCGCAGCCCTGAGCGAACGTGACCTTCGCGTCCGGGAGTTCGGCGCGCAGCGACTCCAGCACGGTGGGGATCTCGATGCCCATCGGTACGTCGGGGTGGTCGGTGAGGACGTGCGAGGGGAAGGAGTAGCAGCCGAGCATGGCCAGGGCGTCCGCCGCGCGGGGCCCGACGACCGCGATCCGGGTGTCCGGGGCCAGGGGGAGCAGGCCGTCCGGGTTGTCCAGCAGGACCACGGATTCCTCGGCCAGGCGGCGGGCCAGGGCGCGGTTGGCCGCCGAGTCCAGGTTGATCCGGCCGGCTGGTTCGGGCCGCCAGTCCTCGTCCAGGAGGCCCAGTTCGCACTTCTGGAGCAGGACGCGGTGGGCGGCCCGGTCGATCAGGGCCTGCGGGACCTCGCCGGTCCGGACCGCGTCCAGGAGCGGATCGCCGTAGCACTTCAGGCTGGGGAGTTCGACGTCGATGCCCGCGGTGAGCGCCGCGTGTGCGGCCTGCGCCTCGGTGCCCGCCACCCGGTGCAGGGTCTGCAGGAAGCCGATGCCGAAGTAGTCGGAGACCACCGTGCCGGTGAACCCCCAGCGTTCCCGCAGGAGTTCGGTCAGCAGGCCCGGGTCCGCCGACGCCGGGACGCCGTCCGTGTCGGTGTACGCGGCCATCACCGAACGGGCGCCGCCCTCCCGCAGGGCCAGCTCGAACGGCGGGAGCGTCACGTCCGCGAACTCGCGGATCCCGGCCCGCACGGGGGCCTGGTTGCGGGCGCCGGACGAGGCGGCGTACCCGGCGAAGTGCTTGAGGGTGGCGACGATCCCGGCCGATTCGAGGCCCCGGACGTAGGCGGTGCCGACCGTGCCGACCAGGTACGGGTCCTCGCCGATGGTCTCCTCGACCCGGCCCCAGCGGGGATCCCGTACGACGTCCAGGACCGGCGCGAGGCCCTGGTGGACGCCGACCGAGCGCAGGTCGTCGCCGATGCGGCGGCCCAGCTCCTCGACCAGCTCGGGGTGGAAGGTCGCGCCCCAGGCCAGCGGCACCGGGTAGGCCGTGGCCCGCCAGGCGGTGAAGCCCGCCAGGCACTCCTCGTGGGTGAGCGCGGGGATGCCGAAGCGGCCGGCCTCGACGATACGGCGCTGGGCGCGGGCCAGTGCCTGCGCGCCCAGCGCCGGGTCCACGGGCGCGGTGCCGAAGGGGCGGGTGAGCTGGCCCAGACCGTGGGTGATCAGCTCGTCCCACTCGTAGGCGGACGAGCCGGCGGTCATTTCGCGTTGGAGGGGGGCGACCCCGTCGCCGTCCGTGTCGGCGCCCACCCAGACGCCGTACAGCTGGGCGGTCTTCTCCTCCAGGGTCATCCGGGAGAGGAGGTCGTCGACGCGGGCGGCGGCGGGCAGGGCGGGGTCACGCCAGGGGGCGGTGGTCATGAAACTCCTGTCGGGGTGGAGGGCCCTCTCAGCGAATGTTTCGATATATAAGCCGAATGTTTTGGGAACCTAGGGCGGTGAGAAGGGTTCGTCAAGAGGTCGCGCAGGGATACGATCGCCGCCATGACACCCCCGGAGCCCGCTGAAACACGGGCGACAGCCCGGACAACCGGACGGTCCGCGCAGACCGCGACGCTCGCCGAGATCGCCCGAGAGGCCGGCGTTTCGGCGCCGACAGTTTCGAAGGTCCTCAACGGCCGCGCCGATGTGGCCCCGGCCACCCGCAGCCGGGTGGAGGAGCTGCTGCGCGCCCACGGCTATCGGCGCCGCCGCGCCGAGGCGAGCCGTTCGCCCCTGATCGACCTGGTCTTCCACGAGTTGGAGAGCGCCTGGGCGATGGAGGTCATCCGGGGCGTGGAGAACGTGGCCCGGGAGGCCGGGCTGAGCGTGGTGCTGAGCGAGAGCGCCGGACGGCTCACCCCCGGACGGACCTGGGCCGACCAGGTCGCCGCCCGCCGCCCGCACGGCGTGATCCTGGTGCTGAGCGGCCTCGACGAGTCCCAGCGCGCCCTGCTCAACAGCCGGTCCATCCCGTTCGTCGTGATGGACCCGGCCGGTGACCCGGGGGCCGACGTGCCCTCGATCGGCGCCACCAACTGGCAGGGCGGCCTCGCCGCCACCCGGCATCTGGTCGAACTCGGGCACACCCGCGTCGGCGCGATCAGCGGGCCGTCCCGGATGATGTGCAGCCGCGCCCGGATCGACGGCTACCGGGCGGCTCTGGAGACCGCCGGGCTGCCGGTGGACCCGGAGCTGATCGCGGCCGGCGACTTCCACCACGAGGCCGGCTACCGGCGGGGACTGGAACTGCTGCGCCGCCCGGACCGGCCGACCGCCGTCTTCGCCGGCAACGACCTCCAGGCGCTCGGGCTGTACGAGGCCGCGCGCGAACTGGGGCTCAGGATCCCGGAGGACCTCAGCGTGGTCGGCTTCGACGACCTGCCGGTGGCGCCCTGGGTGGGCCCGCCGCTGACGACCGTACGGCAGCCGCTGACCGAGATGGCGGAGGCGGCCGCGAAGCTGGTCCTGGACCTCGGGCGGGCGCAGAGCACTCCCGCCGCGACCCGGGTGGAGCTGGCGACGAGCCTGGTGGTGCGGGCCAGCACGGGGCCGCCCCCGGGGGCGTAGCGGGAAGGCTCCGAAGCCAGTCGGTTGCCCGCTCGAAAGTTTCGGAAGTCCGGGTTCGGCCCATGTTGAGAAGTGTGAGATTTTCCGAAGAAATCCGCCTGGGGCCGCCCTTCCTAACAATCCCCTAATAATTCGGACGTACGTTCTTCCTCGTGACGGGAGACGACGCGAACGACGGGGCCGGGGACGCGGGCAGACCAAGAGACCGGCGGTCGACAGCGCTCCGGGCCACAGGTCTCACCCTGGCGGGGGCCCTGGTGCTGGGCATCGCGGCGGCCGGCTGGGCGTACTGGCATCTCAACAGCAACATCAAGAGCGTCGACATCAACAGCGCGCTCGGCGAGGACCGTCCGCCCAGGGCGGTGACGACGCCGTCCGGGTCGGCCACCGCCTCCCCGCTGCCCACCGGATCCCTGAACATCCTGGTCCTGGGGTCGGACTCGCGCAGCGGCAAGGAGAACCAGGCGCTCGGCGGCGGGGACAGCGAGGGCGCCCGGTCCGACACGGCGATGGTCGTGCACCTGGACGCGGGCCGGACCAAGGCCACCGTGGTCAGCATCCCGCGCGACACGCTCGTCACCCGGCCCTCCTGTCCGTTGTCGTCGGGCGGGTCGACGGCGGTGGCGTACCACGCGATGTTCAACAGCGCGTACTCGGTGGGCGGCCCGGCGTGCGCCGTGAAGACGGTCGAGTCCCTCACCGACGTCCGCATGGACCACTACATCGAGATCGACTTCTCCGGTTTCACGAAGCTGGTGAACGCCCTCGGCGGCGTCACGGTCACCACGGACGAGGACATCGCGGACGACGACAGCCATCTGACCCTGAAGGCCGGCACCCACCACCTCGACGGCAAGCAGGCCCTCGCCCTCGCCCGTACCCGGCACGGCATCGGGGACGGCAGCGACCTCGGCCGCATAGGTCTCCAGCAGAAGCTGGTGAAGTCCCTGCTGGAGCAGATCGCCTCGACCGACCTGCTCACCGACCCCGCCGAGCTGTACCGGGTCGCCGACTCGGTCACCGCCAGCCTCACCACCGACACCGGTCTCGACTCGCTGACCGACCTGATGAGCCTCGGCCAGAGCCTGAAGGGCCTGTCCGCCGGCCAGGTGCGGATGGTGACCATGCCGGTCGTGCCCGCGCCCTCGGACTCCAACCGGGTGGTCGCCGACGAGCCGGAGGCGAGCGACCTGTGGAAGTCGCTGCGATGACCGGAAAAAATTCCTCGGAGAAATTCCGCGCCCGTGTCGATCCCGGTGTCCTTCGATCGACGCAGGGGTGAGAGGCCGGGAACGACCCGGCCCGTACGGCACGAGGAGTCACCATGCCGCGCTACCTGTCGCTCGTACAGATCGACGAGAAGACCGCGCCCGCCGAGGGCCCCAGCCCCGAGCTGATGCGGCGGATGGGCGAGCTGATCGAGGAGGTCACCAAGGCCGGCGTGATGCTGGACACCCAGGGGCTGACGCCGTCCGCGCAGGGCACCCGGGTGCGCTGGGAAGGCGGACAGCTGTCCGTCACGGACGGGCCGTTCACCGAGACCAAGGAGGTCGTGGGCGGCTACGCGATCATGCAGTGCAAGGACAAGGCCGAGGCCATCGAGTGGACCAAGCGGTTCCTGAAGGTGCACGAGGAGCACTGGACGGTGACCTGCGAGGTGCGGGAGATCGCGGAGGGCTGAGGACCCCTGGGCCCTAGGGCCGGTCCCGGGCCCGGCGGCTTGGCCGGGCGCCGGTACGGGTGTCGAATGGAGGGCTGTGACCACACAGCCCTCCGCCGACGCGCGCCGCACCATCGAGACCGTCTTCCGCATGGAGTCCCCGCGCCTCATCGCCGGCGTCGCCCGCATCGTCCGCGACATCGGCATCGCCGAGGAAATCGCCCAGGACGCGCTGGTCGCGGCCCTGGAGCAGTGGCCGCGGGAGGGCGTCCCCGACAACCCGGGCGCCTGGCTGACGGTCACCGCACGGCGCCGGGCCGTCGACCTGATCCGCCGCCGGGAGAACTACGCCCGCAAGCTGGCCGAGATCGGCCGGGACCTGTCGGACGTGGCGCCGCCCCAGGAGCCCGCCGACCCTGAGGACATCGACGACGACCTGCTCCGGCTGGTGTTCACCGCCTGCCACCCGGTGCTGTCCGCCGAGGCCCGCACCGCCCTCACCCTGCGGCTGCTCGGCGGTCTGACCACGCCCGAGATCGCCCGCGCGTTCCTGGTCCCGGAGGCCACGGTCGCGCAGCGCATCGTCCGGGCCAAGCGCACCCTGGCCACGAAGAACGTCGCCTTCGAGGTGCCGTACGGCCCCGACCGGGAGGCCCGCCTCGGCTCCGTGCTCGACGTCATCTACCTGATCTACAACGAGGGGTACGCGGCCACGGCCGGAGACGACTTGCTGCGTCCGGGCCTGTGCGAGGACGCCCTGCGGCTGGCCCGTGTGCTGTCCGGCCTGATGCCGAAGGAGCCCGAGGTCCACGGCCTGACCGCGCTGCTGGAGTTCCAGACGTCCCGCGCGGCCGCCCGCACCGGCCCGTCCGGTGAGCCGGTGCTCCTCAGGGACCAGAACCGCAGCCGCTGGAACCGGATGCTCATCGCCCGCGGCGTCACCGCCCTCGGCCGCGCCGACACCCATGCCACCGGCGCCCCGGGCCCCTACGTCCTCCAGGCCACCATCGCCGCCTGCCACGCGATCGCGGTCTCCTACGAGGAGACCGACTGGCCCAGGATCGCCACCCTGTACGGCCTGCTCGCCGCCCGCGCGCCCTCCCCGGTCGTCGAACTCAACCGCGCGGTCGCCGTGTCGATGGCGGACGGTCCGGGGCCGGCCCTGGAGATCGTCGACACCCTCGCCGCCGAACCCGCGCTGCGTGACTACCACTTGCTGCCGAGCGTGCGCGGGGATCTGCTGCTGCGGCTGGGCCGCCGCGAGGAGGCGCGGGCGGCGTTCGTACGGGCGGCGGAGCTGACCCACAACGAACGGGAACGGGAGTTGCTGCTGCGGCGGGCGGCCGAGGCGTCCTGAGCCCTGGTCAGACGGGGTGCCCCAGGAGCATCGTGGGGGCACCCGCGACCCGGGTCAGGAACACCGTCGCCGAGTTCGGCCCGTGCTGCTTGGGCAGGGCCTTCCTGCGCAGTTCCTCCGGCTCGACCGCCGACCCCCGCTTCTTCACGGTCAGCACGCCGACCTCGCGCTCCCGCAGCAGGGCCTTCAACTTCTTCACGTTGAAGGGGAGTTGGTCGGTGATCTCGTACGCGGAGGCGTACGGGGTGGGGCGCCGCTCGTCGGCCGTGACGTAGGCGATGGTCGGGTCGATCAGCCCGCCTCCCAGGTCCTCGGCCACCTCGGCGACCAGGTGGGCGCGGATGACGGCGCCGTCGGGCTCGTACAGGTACCGGCCGACCGGGCGGACCTCGGGGTCGGGCAGACCGCGGGAGAGCAGGGTGCGGGGCCCCGGCAACAGCGTGGCCCGGACGGCGCCCGGCTCGGTGCCGAACCACAGCACCGCCTCCTTCACGTCCCCGCCGTCCGAGACCCACTCGGCCTCCGCCGCGGCGGGGACCGCCTCGTGCGGGATGCCCGGGGCCACCTTCAGGCCCGCGTACGGAGCCTTGAGTGCGGCGGACACGGCCCACGACAGGGGCGGCGAGTACGCCTCCGGGTCGAAGATCCGGCCGCGCTTGGAGGACCGCCGGGCCGGGTCGACGAACACCGCCTCGTATCCGGCCGTGTCCACCTCCGTCACGTCCGCCTCGCGCACCTCGATCAGGTCGGCGAGGCCGAGCGCGTCGGCGTTCGCGCGGGCCACGGCACACGTCAGCGGGTCCCGGTCGACGGCCAGGACGCGGATCCCGGCCCGCGCGAAGGCGAGGGCGTCCCCACCGATCCCGCAGCACAGGTCGGCGACGGACCGCACCCCCCGCGCCCGGAAACTCTCGGCCCGGTACGCCGCCACGCTCGCCCGGGTCGACTGCTCGACCCCGTTCGGGGTGAAGAACATCCGCCCGGCGTCCTCGGCCCCGAACTTCGCCGCCGCCCGCTGCCGCAACCGGGCCTGCCCGAGTGCCGCCGACACCAGCGCGGCGGGATGGTCGCGGCGCAGCCGGGTGGCGACGGCGAGTTCGTCGGCGGGGGCGGTGTCGCGCACTTCGTCGAGGAGGGCGCGGCCCTCGGGGGCGAGGAGGGGAGCGAGGTCGTTCACCGGTTCATTGTGGGCCAGTCGGTGGACGGTCCGCCCCCGGCGGCGGTGTCACCCCGGGTTCACCGCGGTGGCCTGCGAGGATCCGGCACCATGCCAAGGGGCCGTACGCACCAGCCACACCCGCCACCAGTCCTGCCTGCCGGGGCTGTCGAGCGCCCGTCGGAAGCGTGAGATCCGCGGCATGCGGGACGTGACCGAGGAGCGGTACGGCGCGGAGCACGCCGTGAGCCGGCCGGAGGACCGGCGGTGAGGCGGTGGGCGCCGGCGGCCGGAGTCCTGGCGCTGTGTCTGCTCGCCGGCTGCGCCCAGTCCGTCGACCCCATCGAACGGCTCGGGGAGAAGGCGGCCCAACGGGTCGGCTCGCCTGGCTCCGCGGGGGCGGGGCGGCCCGCGTACCGCCGCTGGGGCCTGGCGGACCCCCTGCCGCCCGCCCCGCGGCCACCCGCCCGGCCCGCCGCCCCGCACGCCGCGGGCCCGGGCCTCGCGCCCGTGGTGGACCGCGTCCGCACGAGAGACCCGGTCGTCTTCCTGACCTACGACGACGGCGCCGAGCGGGACCCGCGCTTCATCGACCTGGTCCGCGAACTGCGGCTGCCGGTCAGCATGTTCCTCACGGACAGCGTCGTCGGACCCGGGTACGGCCACTTCGCGCGCCTCCAGGCGGTCGGCGCCGGCATCCAGAACCACACCCTCGACCATGCCGCCCTGCGCGGACTGCCCTACGCCGGCCAGCGCGCCGAGATCTGCGGCCAGCAGGACAAACTCAGGTCCCGCTTCGGCATCCGCCCGCACCTGTTCCGTCCGCCCTACGGCACGTACGACACGACGACCCTGCGCGCGGCCACCGACTGCGCGGTCACGGCGGTCGTCCTGTGGCGGGCGTCCATGGAGGGCGAGCGGCTGACCTTCGCGAGGGGCGAGAGCCGGCTGCGCCCGGGGGACATCGTGTCGGTGGCCTCGGGTGAGTCCGCGGCCCGGTCGCCGCGGGAGCGCACCGTACGGCTGCTGCGGGAGATCCAGGGGGCGGGCCTGACGGTGGGGCGGCTGGAGGACTACCTGTAGGGGAGTCCGGGCCCCTGCGGCGGCAACGGCCTGCTGGTAGGCGTCCAGCCGGGCAAGAACGCGTTCGTCCGCTCCGGCTGCGGGCCGCTGGAAGATGAACGCGGCACGAAATTCACGCCGCGCGCCGCTCGGATTGGCACTCCGCTTGACCGAGTGCTAATCGCGGTCATAGTCTCGGACCTGGCACTCCCCCCTGGAGAGTGCCAACTAGCGACGGGCAGGTCCGGCACCCGCGACGACGGATCCACCTGGTCGCCACCTCAGACAGTTAACCCCGTGAGATCTCCGAAGGGGGAGGTCGGATCGTGACGACCACCAGCTCCAAGGTTGCCATCAAGCCGCTCGAGGACCGCATTGTGGTCCAGCCGCTCGACGCTGAGCAGACCACCGCCTCTGGCCTGGTCATTCCGGACACCGCCAAGGAGAAGCCCCAGGAGGGCGTCGTCCTGGCCGTCGGTCCGGGCCGCTTCGAGAACGGCGAGCGTCTTCCGCTCGACGTCAAGACCGGCGACATCGTGCTGTACAGCAAGTACGGCGGCACCGAGGTGAAGTACAACGGCGAGGAGTACCTCGTCCTCTCGGCTCGCGACGTGCTCGCGATCATCGAGAAGTAGTTCACCTCGCTTCGCCTCACCGCGAAGCACCTTGCATTGAGCTGCGCCCCTGGCCCCCCGCGATCACTCATGAGCCGGGCGCCGGGGGCGCGGCTAATTTCACCTAGATTTCCGAGAGGGCTCACGCTCCCATGGCGAAGATCCTGAAGTTCGACGAGGACGCCCGTCGCGCCCTCGAGCGCGGCGTCAACAAGCTCGCTGACACGGTCAAGGTGACGATCGGCCCCAAGGGCCGCAACGTCGTCATCGACAAGAAGTTCGGCGCTCCCACCATCACCAACGACGGCGTCACCATCGCCCGTGAGGTCGAGGTCGAGGACCCGTACGAGAACCTCGGTGCCCAGCTGGTGAAGGAGGTGGCGACCAAGACCAACGACATCGCGGGTGACGGCACCACCACCGCCACCGTGCTCGCCCAGGCGCTGGTGCGCGAGGGCCTGAAGAACGTCGCCGCGGGTGCCTCCCCGGCCGCCCTGAAGAAGGGCATCGACGCCGCGGTCAAGGCCGTGTCCGAGGAGCTCCTCGCGACCGCCCGACCGATCGACGAGAAGTCCGACATCGCCGCCGTCGCCGGTCTGTCCGCCCAGGACACCCAGGTCGGCGAGCTCATCGCCGAGGCGATGGACAAGGTCGGCAAGGACGGTGTCATCACCGTCGAGGAGTCCAACACCTTCGGTCTGGAGCTGGACTTCACCGAGGGCATGGCCTTCGACAAGGGCTACCTGTCGCCGTACTTCGTGACGGACCAGGAGCGCATGGAGGCCGTCCTCGACGACCCGTACATCCTGATCACCCAGGGCAAGATCTCCTCGATCCAGGACCTGCTGCCGCTGCTGGAGAAGGTCATCCAGACCAACTCCTCCAAGCCGCTGCTGATCATCGCCGAGGACGTCGAGGGTGAGGCCCTCTCCACCCTGGTCGTGAACAAGATCCGCGGCACCTTCAACGCGGTCGCGGTCAAGGCCCCCGGCTTCGGTGACCGCCGCAAGGCCATGCTCCAGGACATCTCGATCCTGACCGGCGCCACGGTCGTCGCCGAGGAGGTCGGCCTCAAGCTCGACCAGGTCGGCCTGGACGTGCTGGGCTCCGCCCGCCGCGTCACGATCACCAAGGACGACACCACGATCGTCGACGGCGCCGGCAACACCGCCGACGTCCAGGGCCGCGTCGCCCAGATCAAGTCCGAGATCGAGAACACCGACTCCGACTGGGACCGCGAGAAGCTCCAGGAGCGCCTCGCGAAGCTGGCCGGCGGCGTGTGCGTGATCAAGGTCGGCGCCGCCACCGAGGTGGAGCTGAAGGAGAAGAAGCACCGTCTGGAGGACGCCATCTCCGCGACCCGCGCCGCGGTCGAGGAGGGCATCGTCTCCGGTGGTGGCTCCGCGCTCGTCCACGCCGT
This sequence comes from Streptomyces sp. NPDC005263, assembly GCF_042872365.1. Taxonomy (NCBI): domain Bacteria; kingdom Bacillati; phylum Actinomycetota; class Actinomycetes; order Kitasatosporales; family Streptomycetaceae; genus Streptomyces; species Streptomyces sp. NPDC005263. Next base: position 274,849 of record NZ_JBIAKJ010000003.1, read on the forward strand.
GAAGGTCCTCGAGGGCAACCTCGGCAAGACCGGCGACGAGGCCACCGGTGTCGCCGTCGTCCGCAAGGCCGCCGTCGAGCCGCTGCGCTGGATCGCCGAGAACGCCGGCCTGGAGGGCTACGTCATCACGGCCAAGGTCGCCGAGCTCGACAAGGGCCAGGGCTTCAACGCCGCCACCGGCGAGTACGGCGACCTGGTCAAGGCCGGCGTCATCGACCCGGTGAAGGTCACCCGCTCCGCCCTGGAGAACGCCGCCTCCATCGCCTCCCTGCTCCTGACGACCGAGACCCTGGTCGTCGAGAAGAAGGAAGAGGAAGAGCCGGCCGCCGCGGGCCACGGCCACGGCCACTCCCACTGAGGCACCCCGCTCGCAGAGGGCCCCGTTCCGCACCCAGGTGCCGGAACGGGGCCCTTCCCCTTCGCGGGTCTTTTCGCGCTGCCGGCTACTTCTCCAGCGCGTCCAGCGCACCCAGCTGCTGCATCAGGCCCAGCTGGTCGTGCTGCCACCAGGCCTCCGCGATCTTCCCGTCGGGGGAGAACCGGAACATGGTCATCCCGGTCATCGTGACCCGCTTCCCGGTGGCGGGAATCCCCAGGAAGTCCGCCTTGTGGGTGGCGTTCCAGGTCCACCGCGCGCAGGCCCGGTCACCCTGGGTGATCAGATCGTCGACCGTGAACGTGAAGTCGAAGGCGGCCCGCCACATCCGGAACTCGGCGCGGGCGGAGTCCAGCCCGATCGTGTCCTGCGGATTGATCGGATCGCGGCTGTGGATGTCCTCGTCGAGCAGGTCGTTCATCGGCGGCAGATCACCCGCCGTCGCCAGCGCCTCGAAGAACCGCCGCACGTTCGTCGCGTGCAACTGATCGTCCCGTACGACCTCCAGGTCGGTGAACGTCGGCGTCTCCTCGCACAGGGCGACCAGGTCCTGGAAGATCCGGTCGGTCTCCGGCAGCGCGGAGTTGCGCATCGCCTCCTCGTACGAGGGGAACTCCACGATCTCGATGAGGTGCGACGCGTCGGAGCGGTCCTTGGCGACCACCGCGTGCGTCGCGGTCCGCTTTCCCTTGGTCTGCTCGACCCACGTGTCCATCAGCCGGTTCATCTCGTCGAACCGGTCGGTCCTGCAGTCGATGAGCTGTACGAACGTCATGACGCCGCCTCCCGGCCCCCCTGGAACCCGGTTTCCGTCCCGCCCATTCTCCCACCGGAGGGGCGACGCCACCTGCTCACTACTGAGGCCCGTACTTGCGCCCCGTCTTCGAGCTGATCCCGCCCAGCAGCGACCGCGGAGTGACCTTCACCAGCCCCATCAGCGCCTTGTACCGCGGATCCGGGATCGACAACGACTTTCCGCGCGCCAGATCCGTCAGCGCCGCCGCCACCAGCTTGTCCGCGTCCAGCCACATCCAGCCCGGGATGTTGTCCGTCCCCATCCCGGCCCGCTGATGGAACTCGGTGCGCACGAACCCGGGGCACAGCGCCATCAGCCGTACCCCGCTGCCCGCCAGGTCCTTCGCCACGCCCTGGGTGAACTGCACGACCCACGCCTTGGACGCGCCGTACGTCCCGCGCGGCATGAACGCCGCCACCGAGGCGACGTTGACCACACCCCCGCGCCCCCGCTCCCGCATCGCCTCGGCCGCCGCCGACGTCAGCCGCAGCACCGCCTCGCAGTGCACCTTGAGCATGGTCAGCTCGTCCGCCATGGATACGTCGAGATAGCGGCCCTTGTTGCCGAAGCCCGCGTTGTTGATCAGCAGGTCGACGGGGTTCCTGCGGTCGCCGAGCCGGGCGGCCACCGCCTCGATGCCGTCGTCCGTCGCGAGGTCGGCGGTGAGGACTCCCGCCTCGATACCGTGCCGGTCGTGCAGTTCGGTCGCCTGTTCCCGCAGCCGCTTGGTGTCGCGGGCGACCAGGACGAGGTTGTGCCCGTCCGAAGCCAGCCGTCGTGCGAACGCGGCACCGATGCCCGCGGTCGATCCCGTGATGAGAGCCGTTGTCATGACGCAAGATTAGTGACCCGGCCTGCGCCGCCCGCCCCCGCACAGGGCCTTTGGACGCGTGCGGACCGGGCCGACGGAGTTCGCGTGCGCGACCGTCCCGACAGCCGGCTGCCGGGAAATCACTGAGTACCCGTCAGATGCCTTCAGCGGCCACGTACTTGACGGCCTCCGATGCGCCAGCGCTCGCCGATCAGCGCGCCGGACACGTCGAGGCCCTCGGGCGGTTCTCGTCGAACGAACCGTGCGGCAGCGTCCGCCCCAGCTCCCGCTCCCGCCGATCCGACCCGGGCCGGGCGCCGCGACCCGCACGCCCCCTGGACCGGCGGGCGGTCTGCAAAAGCGTCGACGCATTATTCGGCATCTCCCCCAAGGGCCGCTTATGCTCGACCCCGTGATCGAGGCTCGTCATCTCCGTGTGCTGCGTGCCGTCGCCACCACCGGTTCCTTCTCGGCGGCGGGGCGCGAGCTGGGCTGCACCCAGCCCGCCGTCAGCCAGCAGATGAAGGCCCTGGAGGCCTCGGTGGGCACGCCCCTGCTGATCCGCAGCGGACGTGAGATGCGGCTGACCCAGGCCGGCGAGGCCCTGGTCCGGCACGCCGCCGGGATCCTCTCCGGGCTCACCGCGGCCGAGGAGGAGGTCGCCGCGATCGCGGGGCTGCGGGCCGGGCGGGTCCGGCTGGTCTCCTTCCCCAGCGGCAGCTCCACCCTCGTCCCGACGGCCCTGGCCGCCCTGCGCGCCGAACATCCCGGCACCCGCGTCTCGTTGGAGGAGGCCGAGCCGCCCCGGTCCGTCGAGCTCCTGCGCGAGGGCGACTGCGACGTGGCCCTCGCCTTCCGCTACGAGGGGGCCACCGGCGCGGAGGAGTGGCACGACCTGGTCGTACGGCCCCTGCTCACCGACCGGCTCGTCGCCCTCGTTCCGGAACGGCACCGGCTCGCGCGCGTCGGCTCCTCGGGGTCCGTCGCGATCGGGGAGCTGGCCGAGGAGCCGTGGATCGCGGGCTGCCCGCGCTGCCGCGGTCAACTGGTCGAGGTGTGCGAGGGGGCCGGCTTCACGCCCCGCATCGACTTCGCGACCGACGACTACCCGGCGGTGGTGGGTCTGGTGGGCGCAGGACTCGGCGTCGCCGTCCTGCCCCAGCTGGCCGTCGCGTCCGTACGGCCCCGAGGGGCCCGCGCGGTGTCGCTGGAACCGGCGGTGCGGCGGGAGATCGTCGCGCTCACACTGCCCGACCTGGCGCATGTGCCGGCGGTGGCGGCGACGCTGGACCACCTGACGCGGGCGGCGGCCCGGCAGCGAGGGGCCGGCCGGGGAGACGGGGAAACGGCCGCCGGAGAAAGGTAAAGGGCACGCTGCGTGAGCGTGCCCGGAGAGCAGAAACGTTCCTTCACGTGTTCGAAGCGCTGTCCCCGGTGGTCGCCGATGCCGACACCAGCCGGTGGCGCGCCCGACCCATCAACTCCTCGCGCTCGTCCTCGGTCAGCCCGCCCCAGACGCCGTACGGCTCTCGCACCGCCAGTGCGTGCGCCGCGCACTGCGCGCGCACCGGGCACCTCATGCAGACCTCCTTGGCCGAGTTCTCGCGAGCGCTCCGGGCCGCCCCGCGCTCGCCCTCCGGGTGGAAGAAGAGCGAGCTGTCCACCCCGCGGCAGGCGGCCAGGAGCTGCCAGTCCCACAGGTCCGCGTTCGGTCCGGGAAGGCGGGAGAAATCTGCCATTGCGTGACCCCTTGCAGCCGTTCTGAGTGGATACGGGTGCCCACTACCGTACGTCTACGATCTAAGGAGATGAAAATATGACACATTGCGAATCTAGCCTCAGACACCAGAAAATGGGAAGAAAAGGGTCTAAATGGGGCATGGGTTGTGAGGAAACGTCGCGGGTTCGCCGCGCGTGTCTGCTCCGTGTCCGCACCCTCACGTAGAGTGCCGAAGATGGCACACGGCCCCGTAACTCTTTCGAGTGACCGTCGTTGAGAGTGCGGAGGCGGTTGAAAACACAAACGCTCGGGCAGGTGTCCGAGTCGGTCGACCGCACAGGTGACGATTTCGTACCAGCCTGGAGGCTCAAGGTGACGTGCATCAGCTGCGGAGGACGGCCATGACATCCGTCCTCGTCTGCGACGACTCCCCGCTTGCCCGAGAGGCGCTCCGCCGCGCGGTCGCGACCGTGCCCGGCGTTGAGCGCGTGACGACCGCGGCCAACGGTGAGGAAGTCCTCCGCCGGTGGGGCGCCGACCGTTCGGACCTGATTCTGATGGACGTACGCATGCCCGGTCTGGGCGGCGTCGAGACCGTCCGCCGGCTGCTGTCCGCCGACCCGGGTGCGCGCATCATCATGCTCACGGTCGCCGAGGACCTCGACGGCGTGGCCCTCGCGGTCGCCGCCGGTGCCCGCGGCTACCTGCACAAGGACGCGTCCCGCGCCGAGTTGCGCGCGACCGTCACGCAGGCTCTCGCCGACCCGACCTGGCGGCTGGCCCCCCGTCGGCTGCGCTCAGCCGAGATGGGCGCCGCGCCCACGCTCACCGCGCGTGAGATCCAGGTTCTCGAAGGCATGAGCCACGGCCGCTCCAACGCCGAGATCGGCCGCGAGCTGTTCCTCTCAGAGGACACCGTGAAGACGCACGCCCGACGCCTGTTCAAGAAGCTCGGCGCCTCGGACCGGGCGCACGCGGTGGCGCTCGGGTTCCGCTGGGGCCTGGTCCGCTAGGCGCCACCGTGTGTCGTAGCGGGGGTCGGAAAATCCCCGCCTGCTGCGAGGTGGGCGGGGGCGGCACAGGGGGCGGATCGACGCCCGCTGCTCGTTTCGCCGCGGATGCCGCATCCTTGAGGTGTGGAGTTCCTCGGGGACAAGTCGGTCGAGCGGAACGGGAGGGCGCAGGGGATGAGTTCCGGCGCACCTGCTCATAACGCTTCAGTGCACAACGACCAGCGCGATGCCACGGATCGCACACCGCCAAGGCACCATGGACCGATGCGCGACGACGAGGCGGGCACGGCCCCAGGGGCGATCGGTGCGCTCGTCCACCGCGCCGTCGACGGGGACGAGCAGGCCACGCACGACCTGCTCGCCCATGTCCACCCCCTGGCGTTGCGCTACTGCCGCACCCGTCTGTCCCGCCTTCCGGGTGATGCCCGGCACTTCGTCGAGGACCTCGCCCAGGAGGTCTGTGTCGCGGTGCTGCTGGCCCTGCCGCGCTACCGGGACACCGGCAGACCCTTCGAGGCGTTCGTCTTCGCCATCGCCGCGCACAAGGTCGCCGACCTCCAGCGGGCGGCGATGCGCCACCCCGGTTCGACGGCGGTCCCCTCGGACGAGATGCCCGAGCGGCCGGACGACTCGCTGGGCCCCGAGGAGCGGGCGCTGCTGAGCAGCGACGCCGAGTGGGCCAAGAAACTCCTGGCCAACCTCCCCGAGAACCAGCGCGAGCTGTTGCTGCTGAGAATCGCGGTGGGGTTGACGGCGGAGGAGACGGGCCAGATGTTGGGAATGTCACCCGGTGCGGTCCGCGTGGCCCAGCACAGGGCGCTGAGCAGGCTGCGGGCGCTGGCGGAGCAGTAGCGCCGGTGCACGCGGTCGGTGGGTGGTTTCCGCAGGCGGCGCGACGGTTTTCCGTTCCTGGACGTTCCCGGCCTGCCGGAAGGCGCCGTCACGCCGGAACGCACCACCATGCCTGAACGCACGGAGCGGCGCTTCCGTACGAACATACGAAGCCCGGAGTCACTCGGAACCGTGGAATTCGGGACCGCTGCTTCCCGTTAGCATGGACATCCGCACCGATCAAGGCCATTTGGGGAAGGTGTCATGACTGCAAACGTCGACGGAGTGCCCGCTAAATTCGCGACCCTCGGGCTCACCTACGACGACGTGCTGCTGCTGCCGGGTGCATCCGAGGTGCTCCCCGGCGCGGTCGACACCTCGTCCCGCATCTCCCGCAACGTCCGCGTCAACATCCCCCTGCTCTCGGCGGCGATGGACAAGGTCACCGAGTCCCGGATGGCGATCGCCATGGCCCGTCAGGGCGGCGTCGGTGTCCTGCACCGCAACCTCTCCATCGAGGACCAGGTCAACCAGGTCGACCTCGTGAAGCGCTCCGAGTCCGGCATGGTCACCGACCCGATCACCGTGAACCCCGACGCGACGCTGGCCGAGGCCGACGCCCTGTGCGCCAAGTTCCGCATCAGCGGCGTGCCGGTCACCGACGGCGACGGCAGGCTGCTCGGCATCGTCACCAACCGTGACATGGCCTTCGAGAGTGACCGCTCCCGTCAGGTGCGCGAGGTCATGACGCCGATGCCGCTGGTCACCGGCACCGTCGGCATCTCCGGCTCGGACGCGATGGAGCTGCTGCGCCGCCACAAGATCGAGAAGCTTCCCCTGGTCGACGAGGCGGGTGTCCTCAAGGGCCTCATCACGGTCAAGGACTTCGTGAAGGCCGAGCAGTACCCCAACGCCGCGAAGGACGCCGAGGGCCGTCTGATCGTCGGTGCCGCCGTCGGCGCCAGCCCCGAGGCCCTGGAGCGCGCCCAGGCGCTCGCCGAGGCCGGGGTGGACTTCCTGGTCGTCGACACCTCGCACGGTCACAACAGCAACGCCCTGAGCTGGATGGCGAAGATCAAGTCGGGTGTCGGCGTCGACGTGATCGGCGGCAACGTCGCCACCCGTGACGGCGCCCAGGCCCTGATCGACGCGGGTGTCGACGGCATCAAGGTGGGCGTCGGTCCCGGCTCGATCTGTACCACCCGGGTGGTCGCCGGCATCGGCGTCCCGCAGGTCACCGCCATCTACGAGGCCTCCCTCGCGGCCCGGCCGGCGGGTGTCCCGCTGATCGGTGACGGTGGTCTGCAGTACTCCGGAGACATCGGCAAGGCGCTGGCCGCCGGCGCGGACACGGTGATGCTGGGCAGCCTCCTCGCGGGCTGCGAGGAGTCGCCCGGCGAGCTGCAGTTCATCAACGGCAAGCAGTTCAAGTCGTACCGCGGCATGGGCTCGCTCGGCGCCATGCAGTCCCGTGGCCAGGCCCGCTCGTACTCCAAGGACCGCTACTTCCAGGCCGAGGTGGCCTCCGACGACAAGCTGGTGCCCGAGGGCATCGAGGGCCAGGTGCCCTACCGCGGCCCGCTGGGCAACGTGCTGCACCAGCTCGTCGGCGGTCTGCGTCAGACCATGGGCTACGTGGGCGCCTCCTCCATCGAGGAGATGGAGTCCAAGGGCCGCTTCGTCCGGATCACGTCGGCGGGCCTCAAGGAGAGCCACCCGCACGACATCCAGATGACGGTGGAGGCACCGAACTACAGCCGCAGCAAGTAGTCACCAGCTTCCGATGGGCGGCCCCGGGTACTCCGGGGCCGCCCTCGTCGTACCCGTCGGCGATACTGGAAGACGCTGAACGCAGAGGGAAAGGCCACAGACGTGACTGAGATCGAGATCGGGCGCGGCAAGCGCGGCCGCCGGGCGTACGCCTTCGACGACATCGCGGTCGTCCCCAGCCGCCGTACCCGGGACCCGAAGGAGGTCTCGATCGCCTGGCAGATCGACGCCTACCGTTTCGAGCTGCCCTTCCTGGCCGCCCCGATGGACTCGGTCGTCTCCCCGGCCACCGCGATCCGCATCGGTGAGCTCGGCGGCCTCGGCGTGCTGAACCTCGAGGGCCTGTGGACGCGGTACGAGGACCCGCAGCCGCTGCTCGACGAGATCGCCGAGCTGGACGTGGACGCCGCGACCCGTCGCCTCCAGGAGATCTACGCCGCTCCCATCAAGGAGGAGCTGATCGGGCAGCGCATCAAGGAGGTGCGCGACTCGGGCGTGGTCACCGCGGCCGCGCTCTCCCCGCAGCGCACGGCCCAGTTCTCCAAGGCCGTGGTCGACGCGGGCGTGGACATCTTCGTCATCCGCGGTACGACGGTCTCCGCGGAGCACGTGTCGGGTTCGCACGAGCCGCTGAACCTGAAGCAGTTCATCTACGAGCTGGACGTCCCGGTGATCGTCGGCGGCTGCGCCACGTACACCGCGGCCCTGCACCTGATGCGCACCGGCGCGGCGGGTGTCCTGGTCGGCTTCGGCGGCGGCGCCGCGCACACCACCCGCAACGTGCTGGGCATCCAGGTCCCGATGGCGACCGCGGTCGCGGACGTGGCGGCGGCCCGCCGTGACTACATGGACGAGTCCGGCGGCCGGTATGTGCACGTGATCGCGGACGGCGGTGTCGGCTGGTCCGGCGACCTGCCCAAGGCGATCGCCTGCGGGGCCGACGCGGTGATGATGGGCTCCCCGCTCGCGCGCGCGACCGACGCGCCGGGCAAGGGCCACCACTGGGGCATGGAGGCGGTCAACGAGGAGCTGCCGCGCGGCAAGAAGGTCGACCTCGGCACGGTCGGCACCATCGAGGAGGTCCTCGCCGGCCCGTCGCACACCCCGGACGGCTCGATGAACTTCTTCGGAGCCCTGCGCCGCGCGATGGCCACCACCGGCTACAGCGAGCTGAAGGAGTTCCAGCGCGTCGAGGTGACGGTGGCGGATTCCGTCCACCGGCGGTAGCCCGTAGCGCGTCGCGAGGGGTCGGTCGGTTCACCCAGGTGAGCCGACCGACCCCTTTCGCATGCCCGGGCGGGCGTGCGGGGTGGGGCGGGGGCGCCCGTGGGACGCAATCGCAAGCCCACCCGCTGGGACCGGATCCGTCTTCGGATGGTCCAGTTCAAGAGGAGGTGGATCTTGCGACTTTTCGGATGGTGAGCGGCCGCCCCCAAACCAACTAGGGGCGGACACTCCGTGATCCATCCAGGAGCCTGCCGCAGTGTCCGCTGCGGTGGGCTCCACCCTTTTCGGATGGTGAGGGCCACCCCCAAACACAGTAGGGGCGGACACTCCGTGATCCATCCAGGAGCCTGCCGCAGTACCCGCTGCGGTGGGCTCCGCCTGTTTCGTACGTTACCGGCGAGCCCTGCCGCTCGCCACCAGCCCTTGGGGCTCACGCACCCCGCGCGCCCCCCCCTTCACAACCGATGCGCCGCCCCCGTGGGCGTGGCCCCCCGCGTGTCCAGCAGCAGTTGGGCCTTCACGGACAGGCCCTGGAGGTCGTACGTCCGGTGCTGTTGGAGCAGGATCGTCAGATCGGCGTCGGCCGCGGCCTCGTAGAGGGAGTCCGCGCGCGGGACCGGGCGGCCCAGGACGCTCCAGGACGGGACGTGCGGGTCGTGGTAACTCACGGACGCGCCCAACTCCATCAGCCGGACCGCGACTTCATGGGCGGGCGTGCTCTGCCGGTCGGCGAGGTCGGGCCGGTAGGTGACGCCGAGCAGCAGCACCCGGGCGCCGCGCGCGGACTTGCCGTGCTCGTTGAGGAGGGTCGCGGCGCGCTGGATGACGTAGCGGGGCATCTGGCCGTTGACCTGCTGGGCGAGCTCGACCATGCGCAGGGTGCGGCCCGAAGGGCTGCCGGCCAGGTCCTGCGGGAGGGCGTGGCCGCCGACGCCGGGCCCGGGGCGAAAGGCCTGGAAGCCGAACGGCTTGGTCTCCGCGCAGCGGATGACGTCCCACAGGTCGACGCCGAGGTCGTGACAGAGCACGGCCATCTCGTTGACGAGGGCGATGTTCACGTGCCGGTAGTTGGTCTCCAGGACCTGCACCGTCTCCGCCTCACGCGGGCCCCGTGCACGTACCACCTTGTCGGTGAGCCGGCCGTAGAAGGCGGCGGCCGACTCGGTGCAGGCGGGGGTGAGGCCGCCGATCACCTTCGGGGTGTTGGCGGGAGTGAAGTCACGGTTGCCGGGGTCGACGCGGCTGGGGGAGTAGGCGAGGTGGAAGTCGCGGCCCGCGCGCAGCCCGGACCCCTCTTCGAGGAGCGGGCGCAGGACGTCCTCGGTGGTGCCGGGGCGCACGGGCGATTCCAGGATCACCGTGGTGTGCGGGCGCAACTGCGCGGCCAGGGCGCGGGCGGCCGACTCCACCTGGCTCAGATCGACCCCGCCGTCCGCGCCCCGCGAGGTGGGGACGCAGATGACCGCCGTGCGCACCCGGCCGAGCTCGGCCGGACTGGTCGCGTGCCGGAAGCCCTCCGAGAGCATCCGGCGCAGTTCCGCGGGGCTGAGGGAGCCGGGCTCGGGTCCGGTCCGGTAGCCGAGGGTGGAGATGCCGGCGGCGACGGCGGCCTGGGCCAGGGGCAGTCCGTAGGGTCCGAGTCCGATGACGGCGAGATCGGCGGGCATGGCGTGGGCCGTCCTTCCCAATAGCCGAAGCGGGACAGGTGCGCAAGCCCGGTGGACAGGATGGGCCAGAGCAATGTCAGACTAGGAGTAAATATGACCGATTTGCGGGATTGATTACGTGTGTCTTCCCGCAGGTCTGTGGGTGTTGCCCCGGGGGACGTGGACGTTATCCACAGGCTGGGGGCGAGCGGTGGCTGGACCGGGGCAAGCCGGTCAGAATTTGGGCATGGGGGAGGGCACGGGGGATACGACCGGGCGACTCCGTCGGGGTGAGACCGGCACGATCACAGCGGGAGGCAGCGGTGAGGACAGCGACCCTGGGGCCGGCGCAACGCGCCGAGTCACTGGCAGCAATGGCCGAGCGCGAACTGGACGTGCTGGTGGTGGGGGCGGGTGTGGTCGGAGCGGGCACCGCTCTCGACGCCGTGACCCGCGGACTGTCCACGGGCCTGGTCGAGGCGCGTGACTGGGCGGCGGGCACGTCCAGCAGGTCCAGCAAGCTGCTCCACGGCGGTCTGCGCTATCTGGAGATGCTCGACTTCGCGCTGGTCCGGGAGGCACTGAAGGAACGCGGGCTGCTGCTGGAGCGGCTCGCCCCGCACCTGGCGAAACCGGTGCCGTTCCTCTACCCCCTGAAGCACAAGGGCTGGGAGCGGCTGTACGCCGGCTCGGGTGTCGCGCTCTACGACGCCATGTCGATGGCCCGCGGGCACGGCCGGGGCCTGCCCATGCACCGCCACCTCAGTCGCCGCCACGCTCTGCGCGTGGCGCCCGCCCTGAAGAAGGACGCGCTGGTGGGAGCGTTGCAGTACTACGACGCGCAGATGGACGACGCCCGCTTCGTGGCCACCCTGGTGCGCACGGCGGTGGCGTACGGCGCGAAGGCCGCCAACCGCGCGCGGGTGAGCGACTTCCTGCGCGAGGGTGAGCGCGTGGTGGGCGCCCGGGTGCAGGACGTCGAGGGGGGCGGGGAGTACGAGATCCGCGCCAAGCAGATCGTCAACGCCACGGGGGTGTGGACCGACGACACCCAGGCGATGGTGGGCGAGCGCGGTCAGTTCCACGTCCGGGCGTCCAAGGGCATCCACCTGGTCGTGCCCAAGGACCGCATCCACTCCACGACCGGGCTGATCCTGCGCACCGAGAAGTCCGTCCTGTTCGTCATCCCCTGGGGCCGGCACTGGATCATCGGCACCACGGACACCGACTGGGACCTCGACAAGGCGCACCCGGCCGCGTCCAGCGCCGACATCGATTATTTGCTGGAGCACGTGAACTCCGTTCTCGCCCTCCCGCTGACCAGGGACGACGTCCAGGGTGTGTACGCCGGCCTCAGGCCCCTGCTGGCCGGCGAGTCGGACGCCACCAGCAAACTGTCGCGTGAGCACACCGTGGCGCATCCGGTGCCGGGCCTCGTCGTCGTGGCGGGCGGCAAGTACACGACGTACCGGGTGATGGCCAAGGACGCGGTGGACGAGGCGGTGCACGGCCTCGACATGCGGGTCGCCGAGTGCGTGACGGAGGAGGTCCCGCTGCTCGGGGCGGAGGGATATCGTGCCCTGTGGAACGCGCGGGCGCGGATAGCCGCCCGCACCGGTCTGCACGTGGTGCGCGTGGAGCACCTGCTGAACCGGTACGGCGCGATGACGGAGGAGGTCCTCGACCTGGTCGCCGCGGACGCCTCGCTGGGCGAACCCCTGGGGGGCGCCGACGACTACCTGCGGGCCGAGGTCGTGTACGCCGCCTCGCACGAGGGCGCGCGGCACCTGGACGACGTACTGACCCGGCGCACCCGCATCTCCATCGAGACCTTTGACCGGGGCACCCGCTGCGCCCGCGAGAGCGCCGAACTGATGGCGCCGGTGCTCGGTTGGGACAGTGAGCGCATCGACCGGGAGGTCGAGCACTACGAGAAGCGGGTGGAGGCCGAACGGGAGTCGCAGCGCCAGCCCGACGACCTGACGGCGGACGCGGCGCGGGTCGGAGCGCCGGACATCGTCCCGAATTGAAGGTTTCTGACGGGGGGCCGGTGGCGGGGACGTCCCGGGCCTCTCGGTGGTCCCAGTGTGCTCAGGGGCACCCTGGGCGTCGGGCACTTGTCGGGTGAGGGACAATGGAGGCTCTGTCAGGGCGGGTTGCATGAGGGGACGCATGTCGGAGGCGGAGCGGGCGGGGACATCCCGTCAGGACACTCGTCAGGACAACAACGGGCGTCTTCTCGCCGGGCGGTACCGGTTGGGAGGCGTGCTCGGTCGCGGCGGCATGGGCACGGTGTGGCGGGCCGAGGACGAGACTCTGGGCCGCACGGTCGCCGTCAAGGAGCTGCGGTTCCCGACCAACATCGACGAGGAAGAGAAGCGGCGCCTGATCACGCGGACGCTGCGCGAGGCCAAGGCGATCGCGCGGATCCGCAACAACAGCGCGGTGACGGTCTACGACGTGGTCGAGGAGGACGACCGGCCGTGGATCGTGATGGAGCTCGTCGAGGGCAAGTCGCTCGCCGAGGCCATCCGGGAGGACGGGCTCCTCGAACCCAGGCGCGCCGCCGAAGTGGGCCTGGCGATCCTCGACGTGCTGAGGTCCGCGCACCGCGAGGGCATCCTGCACCGTGACGTGAAGCCGTCCAACGTGCTCATCTCGGAGGACGGCCGGGTCGTGCTCACCGACTTCGGCATCGCCCAGGTCGAGGGCGACCCGTCCATCACCTCGACCGGCATGCTCGTCGGCGCCCCCTCCTACATCTCCCCGGAGCGGGCCCGCGGGCACAAGCCCGGGCCCGCAGCCGACCTCTGGTCGCTGGGCGGGCTGCTGTACGCGTCGGTGGAGGGCGTTCCGCCGTACGACAAGGGCTCGGCCATAGCGACGTTGACCGCTGTGATGACCGAGCAGCTGGACGAGCCGAAGAACGCCGGCCCGCTCAAGGACGTCATCTACGGCCTGCTCACCAAGGACCCGGCCAAGCGGCTCGACGACGCGGGCGCGCGGACGATGCTCAACGCCGTGATCCACGCGCCGGAGCCGAAGAACGAGCCGGAGCCGGAGCTCGCGCTGGACGCGACGAAGGTCGTGCCGCTGCCCCCGCAGCCCGACGAGGACGCGGGCAAGAGGAGTTCGGGCGGCGGCAAGCGGGGCGAGGAGGCAGGCGAGCGGTTCCGCGGGGCGCTGCGTTCGGTACGGAAGGCCGCCGGGGCGGCGGGAGCGGCGGCGACGTCCGCGGCTGCCGCGCGCGGCAAGTCCGGGGGCGAGACGGAGGGTTCCGGGAAGAACGGGGCCGGGTCCGCATCCAAGTCCGCATCCACGTCCACGTCCGCGTCCGCATCGACGTCTACGTCCACGGACGGTGGGGGTACGGCCGGTTCCGGTGCCGGTTCGGCCGGTTCGGGGGCGGGCCGAGGTGCGGGGGCCCCGGGTTCCCGTGGCGGTACGGCTGTGTCGGGGGCGGCGGGCGTTTCCTCTTCGGCGAAGGGGACATCTTCGGCGAAGGGCACATCGAGTGGGGCCGCTCCGGCCTCCGGCACCGCTTCGTCTCCGGGTGCCGCTTCGACTTCCGGTGCGGCTTCGAGGGTCGGTACGGCCTCGGGGGCCGGTGCGGCTTCCGGGCCGGCGTCGCGGTCGGGCGGGGTGCCCGGTCCTCGGGACGGAAACGCGCAGGGTGCGAACGGCGGTACCGGGGGCCGGAGTTCCGGCTGGCCCGTGATGACCCCGCCGGACCTGCCGCCGCGGCCCGTGCCGAGGGCACCGCTCACCGACGTGGTGCCGCGCAGGACCCTGGTGATCATCGCGGTGGTCGTGGCGCTCGCCGTGATCGGTACCGTACTGGCGCTCACCCTCGGCGGTGACGACGGTTCGAACGGGGCCGAGGGCGGCGGAGCCAAGGTGACGGCCAGCGCGAGCGGGAGCGTCGGCACCAAGGAGGACGAGGGCGGCGGCACCCGTACGGACGGCTCGCCGACCGAGTCCGCGGCGACGGAGTCGGGGGCGCGGAACACGGCGGGCGGCAAGCCGGGCGCGGCCGAAGGCAGCCAGCCGGGGACCGAGGGATCCTCCGGTTCCTCCGGGTCCTCAGGCGGTGCTGCCGCGGTGGCCGACACGCACCGGGGGACCCAGGGGTACTCGATCGGGCTCCCCGCGGGCTGGAAGTACAAGTCGTCGGACGCGGCGGGGGACCGGTTCACCGGGCCCGACGGGCAGAAGCTGCTCATCGCCTGGACGTCCACCCCGCAGAGCGACCCGGTGGCGGACTGGGAGAACCAGGAACGCTCCATGGTGCGTCCCCAGTACCAGAGGGTCCGAATAGAGAAGGTGAACTACCGCGGCTGGAACACGGCTGACTGGGAGTTCACCTATGTCGACAGCGGGACCAAGTTCCGCACGATCGACCGCGGGTTCGTCGTCAACGACCACCTCGGATACGCCTTGATGTACACGGCGAAGGCCGCGAACTGGGGCAGCGAGCTGCGCGAGAGCACCTGGAAGACGCTGGCGAAGACGTTCACGCCGAAGTCGTGAGGAGCCGTCCGGTGATCGATCTCCTGTTCGATCTCCGGTTTGGCGCGTGAGATCTGGCATCCACTCTTTGCGGGTTGCCTCGGGCACGTATCGTGAATGCGTGCGGACCGAACGCGTCCAAGGACACGTGCGGAACGGGCCGCGACACGAACGGAATTGATTGACCGGGCGGCGCCGGGGGGAGGCAACGTGGACGACTACGCGGGTCGGGTACTCGCTGACCGCTACCGCCTGCCGTTGCCGCCCACCGACGAGTACGAACTCACCGAGACCCGCGCCTTCGACACCTACAGCGGGCAGGAAGTCCTGGTCAGGCAGGTGCCGTTGCCTGAGGTCGTCGAGGCGGAGGTACTTGACGCCGAGGGGCTGCCGGAGGGCTTCACGGCCAGGGATCCGCGCGGAGCGCGGGAGCGCGGGGGACGGCACACGCCCGCGGGCGGAAGCGAGCGGCGCCCGGCGGACCCAGCCGTACGACGGGCCGTGGAGGCGGCACAGGCCGCGGCGCGGATACCCGACCATCCGCGGCTCGACCAGGTCTTCGACGTGTTCGCCGACGGCGGTTCGCTGTGGATCGTCAGCGAGTTGGTGGCCGCGCGGTCACTGGCGACGCTGCTCGTGGAGAAGCCGCTGACGCCGTATCGGGCCGCCGAGGTGGCCGCCGACGTCCTCATGGCGCTGCGGGTCCTGCACGCCCACGGCTGGGTCCACCGCAATGTCACCGCGCGCACGGTGCTCGTGTGCGACGACGGCCGCGTGATGCTGACCGGTCTGGCGGTGGGGGCGGCGGAGGAAGCGCTGTGCGGGTACGACCCGGTGCCGCCCGAGGACGCCGAGTGGGGTGCCGGCGGCGGTGAGACCGGTGCCGGACGAGGGCTCGAAGGGGGAGCCGCAGGTCACGGCGGAGGGGCCGCGGGGCCGGGCGGTGCCGGGTACGGCTCGCGTGGACCTCTCGGGTCTGGTGGCGCCGGTGGTCCTGGTGGCGGCCGTGGCCCGGTGAGTGCCGTAGGGCTGGAGGGGGCGGAGGCCGAGGCTGCCCGGCGAGCCGCGATCGAGGCGCGGGCCGCCGGGGCGCTGCCCGCCACGGGGGCGGAGACGACGAACACGGCGCCGGCGGTACCGGCCCGCAGGGCTGTCGACGCCGGCGCGGACATCAGGGCGGCGCGGGCCGGGGCGATCGCCGCGTATCGCGCGGGCGCACGGGCCGCGGCCCGGGTCCAGGAGGCCCAGGACGGCCGGGCGGCCCTGCCGGGAGCACGCCCCTCTCCCGAGGGTGACTCCGCCGCACGGGCCCACGGCTCCGACCAACAGCCGCCGTACCCCACGGCCAACGGCCTCCAGCCGCCCTCTCATTCCGGGCCGCCGGGGCAGATCGCCGACCCCTACGGCATGGGCGGCGCCTCCTGGCACGGTGCCGCGCCCCGTGGCGGGGCCGCCGGGGCGCCGGAGGCCGGAGACGTCGGGCAGGTGGGACGCGGGCGTACGGCTCTGCCGTCCGCAGGAACGGGAGGAACCGGCGGGACCGTGGAGGACGGCGCTGCCGCGTACTACGGCGGCCCCGGCCCCGGCCTCGGACCCGGCTCCGGACCCGGATTCGAACCCACCCCTGTCCCTGCCGAAGGCATCGCCGGTCTGAACCCCGGCGGATCGTCGGCGCCGCCTCCCGATGCCGCCGCCCTGCCTCCCGGCACCTGGGACGGGCCGACCGCCGTCGCGCCCGCGCGGCGGGGGCCGACGACCGCGTTGGCGGCCGAACGGGCCCGGCAGGCGCGGATGGCCGTCGTGGGACCCGTGACCGAGCGATGGGCGCCGGAACAAGCCGGGCCCGTGCACGAGAACTGGCAGCTCGCGGCGCCGATCGGGCCCGCCACCGACCTGTGGGCGCTCGGCGCGCTGCTGTTCAGGGCCGTGCAGGGGCACGCGCCCTACCCGGAGGAGTCGACCGCCGAGCTGGTGCAGTTGGTCTGCGCGGAGCCGCCCGCCTTCGCCGAGGAGTGCGGACCGCTCAGGCCGGTCGTCGAATCGCTGCTGCGGCAGGACCCGACCGAGCGGCTCGACTTCGAGGAGCTGAGCGGCTGGCTGCGTTCGCTGGTGCGCTCGGCGCCCGAGCCGGAGGCAGGCGCGCACGTCGTCGCCGCGCCGCCCGCCGACACCAGCCGACTGCCCGTCGTACGGCGGCGGGGCGAGCTGGTGCGCAGGCGGCGTGCCGGGCTGCCCGCGCACCACGGGCGGCACAAGCGGGCGCGGGAGGGGACCGGTTCACCCCGCAGGCTCGGCCGGACCCTGCTGGTGCTGATCCTGCTCCTGCTGGCCGGCGCGATCGCGTACGCCATGCTCTTCATGCCGAAGTCCGACCCGGGCACCGAGGGCGCCGGGGACCGTACCGGATCCGTCGACGAGGTGAGTGAGGCGCCCGAGCCGTCCTCGGAGGCGAGCAGCGAGCCCCGGCCCGACCAGACCTCACCGGGGTCCGACAACAGCCCCTCGTCCTCCGCCGGTTCCACCGACAAGCAGCCCACCGGGCCCGACGTCCCCAACGGCTTCGCGCTGCGCAAGGACGCCGAGGGCTTCCAGGTGGCCGTCGCCAACGGCTGGGACCGCACACCGGTCAACGGGCGCGGTCAGGTCGTGTACTCCCACGGGAACTTCGAGCTCGTCGTCGTACCCGGACGGGACACCGCGGCCGAGGACGGCAGCGACCCGATGGTCTACCAGCGGGAGAAGGAGCCGGAGCTGCAGCCCTACCGCGACTCCAGTTGGGCGACCGCGACCGGGCTGAAGACGATCCAGGTGGGCGGGCGGACCATGGCCGAGGGGCAGTTCACCTGGACCGGCGACGACGGACGCGAACTGTACGTGCGCAACATCGCGATGCTGATCGGCGGGAAGTACCACGTCGTACAGGTACGGGGGCCGGAGGCCGAGCGGGACGAGGTGACCCGGCTGTACGAACAGGCGTCGGCCACCTACCGGACCACCGGCTGAGGAGCGGGCCCGCGGGGCGGGACGCCGGTCAGGGCCGGGAGGTTCACCGCTGTTTCCGGAAGCGACAACCGTCACAGTGCGGTCACCGTGACGCCCCCCTGGTTCCGTTCGGTGAGGGCCGGTCCCTACTCTGACTCTGTCAAGAGCATTGCGGGGCAACGTGAATCAGATGCAGGGCCAGCTCCTCGCGGGGCGCTACCGGCTCACCGACCCGATCGGCACGGGCGGCATGGGCCGGGTGTGGCGTGCCCATGATGAGGTGCTGCACCGAGCCGTCGCGATCAAGGAGTTGACGGCCGCGCTGTACGTGTCCGAGAGCGACCAGGCCGTCCTGCTCGCCCGTACCCGGGCGGAGGCGCGCGCGGCCGCCAGGATCAACCACTCCGCCGTCGTCACCGTGCACGACGTGCTGGACCACGACGGCCGGCCGTGGATCGTGATGGAGCTGGTCGAGGGCCACTCGCTGGCCGACGCCGTCAAGGAACAGGGACGCGTCGAGCCCACCGAGGCCGCCCGCATCGGGCTGTGGGTGCTGCGGGCGCTGCGCGCCGCGCACTCGGCCGGGGTGCTGCACCGGGATGTGAAACCCGGCAACGTGCTCCTCGGCAAGGACGGCCGGGTCCTCCTCACCGACTTCGGCATCGCGCAGATCGAGGGCGACACGACCATCACCCGCACCGGAGAGGTCGTCGGCTCGGTCGACTACCTCGCGCCGGAGCGGATCCGCGGCCACGACCCGGGAGCCTCCTCCGACCTGTGGGCGCTCGGCGCCACGCTGTACACGGCGGTCGAGGGCAGATCGCCGTTCCGCCGCACGACACCGCTGACCACCATGCAGGCCGTGGTGGACGAGGAACCCGCCGAGCCCCGGTACGCCGGTGTGCTGGCTCCCGTCATCACCGCGCTGCTGTACAAGGACCCGGCGGTACGGCCCGACCTGGTCGCCGCGGAGCAGATGCTCGCGGAGGCGGCGGAGGGGCGGCGGCCGAGCGCGGCACAGGCGTATGTGCCCACACACCATGTGAGTTCCCCGACCACGCCCTCCCACCGCATGGGTACGGGCCCCATGGCCGCAGCCGCCCACCCCATGGGCACGGGCGTCGGCCCCATGGGCGCGCACCCCACCGGCCCCCAGCCCACAGGCCCCGGCCACACGGGCCCCGGCCACCCAGGTCCCGGCCACACAGGCCCCCACTACACCAGCTCGCACCCGCAGGCGGAGACCCACGCCAGGGCGAACGCCCCGGTCTCCACGCCGGTCGCGGGCACGCCGCACCCTGCCGCGACCGGCCCCACCGTGCTCGGCCCGCCGCCGCTCGCCGACAACGCTGCCAACGGCGGCACGCCTTCGCCGAAGCGCCGCCGACTGCGGACGGCGGCTCTCGTCGTCGCCCTCGCCGCGATCATCGGTGGGGGCACCGCCGTGGGACTGCAGACGTGGGACGAGTCGCGGCAGCAGGACGCCGGCCCGTCCGCCTCGCCGAGTCCCAAGGACACCGGCGCGAGCACACCGCGCTCCGGCGGCGGGGGCGTTCCGGCCTCCTGGGTACGCCACCGCGACCCCGTCGGCTTCGGCGTCTATCTGCCCAAGAGCTGGCAGCGGAAGGTCTTCGACGTCGACGGCGACCTCACCCAGATCGACTACTCACCGGACGGCGGCAAGCACTTCCTCCGCATCGCCATCGACACCTCACCTGACTTCAGGGACCCGCGCGCCCACCAGCTCGACCTGGAGCAGCAGTTGTCGCAGCGGCTGCAGAACTACAGGCAGGTGACCCTGCACGACAACCTCTACCGGGACCGCGACGGCGCCCGGTGGGAGTACACGTGGACCGCGCTGCCCACGGACCCCTACCCCGGGCCGCGCCGGGCCGTCGAGGAGACGTACATGTCCAGGGACGGCGTCGAGTACGCCATCTACATGTCGGCGCCCGCCAAGGACTGGGCCACCACGAGCAAGCAGTTCACCGCGGTGCTGCAGGGCTGGGAGGAGAAGACCGCCTGACGCCCGCCCGTCGGATTTGGCCGGTCGCCGTCCCGGAAGGGGCCCGTCCGGTGCGCGATGATGGGGCGCATGAGGACCGAGGGGGACAACGCCCGCGTCATCGCGGACCGTTACCGGCTCGAGGCGCGGCTCGGTCGGGGCGGCATGGGGATCGTCTGGCGGGCGACCGACCAGCTGCTCGGCCGCAGCGTGGCGGTCAAGGAGATCCCTCTCGACGAGACGCTCTCCGCCGACGGGGCACGGCGGCGGCGGGACCGCACCCTGCGCGAGGCGCGTGCGGTGGCCCAGTTGAGCCATCCGCACATCATCGTGGTCCACGACGTCGTCGAGCACGACGAACGCCCGTACATCGTCATGGAGCTGATCGAGGGGGTCTCGCTCGCCGAGCGGATCGCCGCGCACGGCCCGGTGTCCGCCGACGAGGCCGCCCGGATCGGCGTCGCCCTGCTGGGCGCGCTGCGCGCCGCGCACCGGGCGGGGGTCCTGCACCGTGACATCAAGCCCGCGAACGTGCTCGTGGAGGACGGCACCGAGCGCGTCGTGCTCACCGACTTCGGTATCGCCCAGGTCGCGGGCGCCACCACGCTCACCGAGACCGGGTCCTTCGTCGGCTCGCCCGAGTACACCGCGCCCGAGCGGATGTCCGGGGCGAGCACCGGGCCCGCGTCCGACCTGTGGTCGCTGGGCGCGCTGCTGTGCACGGTCCTGAGCGGCGAGTCGCCGTTCCGTCGCGACTCGCTGGGCGGCATCCTGCACGCCGTCGTCTCCGCCGAGATCCGGCCGCCCGCCGAGGCCACGCCGATCCTGCCCGTCGTACGGGGCCTGCTCGAACGCGATCCGGAGCGACGGCTCGACGCGGAACGGGCCGAGCGGATGCTGCGGACCTTCCGGGACACCGGCCGCACACCGGACCTGCCGTCCGGCCGCACCCTGTCACTCAGCCGCACCCGCACCCTGTCACTCGGCCGCACCCGCACGCCGTCCGTCGGCCGCACCCGCGCGACAGCACCAGGCCGTGCCCGCTCCAAGACCCCCGGCGGTACGTCAACTCCCGAACCGCCCGCCCGGACGTCCACCGAACAGCCCGCCCCGCCGCCCCCTCCCGGCCGGCAGCCGGAGCCCCCGGCCGACGGCCCGCAGGACCGCCCGCCCGGGCACGCCCCCGCGCCCGAGCCGGACGTACCCGCCCGGGACCACCCCTCGGCTCCTCCCGGCCGCTCCCCGCGAGGCGTGCTGGTCACCGCGCTGCTGGTCGCCGCGATGGCCGGCGCGGGAGTGTCCGCGGCGGCGCTGCTCATGAACGGGGACGACGAGGGGCCGGGCACGCCAAGGCACCCGGCGCCCACGTACTCCTCCGCGCCCCCGTACACCTCCGCGAGCACCGGATCGAGCCCGGGCTCCACCCCGAGCCCGTACCCTCATCCCGCCGCCCCCTCCGGCTACCGCTTCGCCGACGACCCCGCCGGGTTCGCGCTGGCCGTGCCGGACGGCTTCACCCGCGAACCCCAGGGTGAGCGGATCTTCTACATGTCACCGGGGCGGTCCTTCCGCCTCGGTATCAGGGTCGCCGACCCCGCGGCGGGCGGTCCGCTGACCGTGCTGCGGCGGGCGGCCGCCCAGGGCCCGGAGAACAACCCGGGTTACCGCGACGGCCGGGTCACCACGACCGAGCACCGTGGACGCCCCGCCGCCCTCTGGGAGTTCACCTGGGACGGCTTCAGCGCGGCGGAGGGCCCCCGGCACACGTACGACCTGTGCTGGCAGGAGAGCGGGCGGCTGTACGACGTGTGGGTGTCGGCGCCGGTCGGCAAGGTGCGGGAGGCGAGGGCGTACTTCGACGTCGCCGTCGACACCTTGGTCACGGGTCGGTGACCGGAAAGCGTTCACGGTGGATTCCGGACCGCTTGGCGCGATATGGATGGACCCATGAGCAGCAACGGGGGAGCACCTCATGGGTCCGACGAGCCGACGAGTTTCGGTCTGCAACCACCGAACCCGCCGCCCGCACAAGGTGCGCCGACCCCACAGGGCGTGCCGGCAGCGGTACCGCACCCGGACAACCCGTACGCCCGGCCCGCCCAGCTCGTGCCACCCCAGCCGCACCCGATGCCCGACCCCCGCACGGCCCCGGACCCCCGGCTCGCCCCGGACTCCCACTCCGCGCCAACCCCCGGCGTCGGACGCCTCATCGCGGACCGCTACCGGCTGCTCGCCAAGCTCGGGCACGGTGGCATGGGCACCGTGTGGCGGGCCAAGGACGAGACGGTGGACCGCGAGGTCGCCGTCAAGGAGCCCCGCGTCCCGGACCATCTTCCCGAGCGCGAACGGGCCAACGCCTACGAGCGCATGCGCCGCGAGGCCCGGGCCGCGGCCCGGCTCGACCACCCCGCCGTGGTGAACGTCCATGACGTGGCCGTCGTGGACGGCCGTCCGTGGATCGTGATGGAGCTGGTGCAGGGCCGTTCGCTGGGCCAGGCGTTGCAGGAGGGCACCCTCGGGGCCCGCGAGGCGGCGAGAATCGGCCTCGAGGTGCTGGGCGCCCTGCAGGCCGCGCACGCGGCGGGCATCCTGCACCGGGACGTCAAGCCGGACAACGTGCTCCTCGGCCGTCACGACCGGGTCGTCCTCACCGACTTCGGTATCGCGCAGATCGAGGGCGAGACCAACCTGACCGACACCGGCGGCTTCGTCGGCTCGCCCGAGTACATCGCGCCGGAACGGGTGCTGGGCCAGCGGCCGGGCCCGGCCAGCGACCTCTGGTCCCTCGGCGTGGTCCTGTACGCGGCCACCGAGGGTGTCTCGCCGTTCCGCCGCAGCAACACCCCCGCCACCCTCCAGTCCGTCCTCAACGCCACCCCCGCGCCGCCCGCCTCCGCGCAGGGCCCGCTCGCCGACGCCATCAACGGCCTGCTCCAGAAGGACCCGGCGCGCCGCCCCGACGCCGCCCAGGTCCGGACCCTGCTGGAGAGGGCCCTGAACCCGCCGGCGCCGCCCCGGACCACCCAGTTCGTGGGGCACCCGGACGCCCCGCGCCGCGGCCCCCGGCTCGGCCGCAGGGCCTGGGCCGGCGTCGGTGCCGTGGTCGTCGCCGCGGCGGTCACGGCGTACCTGGTGATCGGGGACCCGTTCGCGGGCCCCCTGCCCGACGGCTGGACGACCAAGCACGAGAAGGACGTCGCCGCGGCCCTGGCGGTGCCCGCCGACTACCGGCGGTCCGTGCCCGACCGGGAGACCGACAAGGGGCACTGGGTCAGGTACACCGACTGGAGCGGCAGCATCTGGATCGGTCTGACCCTGGACCGGAAGGCCGAGGACACCAGCAACGCCATCGCGGGCTCCGCGGCCGCCGAGATGTACGACGACGACGCCGAGTTCAAGTCGACCGGCAGTTACGCCCTCGACATGCCCGAGAAGGCGAGGACCACCCCGGACGACGCGACCTACGAGGGTCACAAGGCCGCCCAGACCACGGTCGTCTACGACACCAACGACAGCGAGAACCCCCTCCCCCGTGAGGTGAGAATCCTCTACTACCGGACCAAGGGCGGTGACATGTACAAACTCACCGTCAGCTATCCGGGCAAGGGCGACTTCACCGAGCGCGGACGTGCGGTGGCGAAGACGGCGCTCGCGAACCTGGAGGTCGACCGGTTGTGAGCCCCCGGTGATCGTCGCCGTACAACGCCCTGATCAGCGCAATCTCTGCCAGTGATCACTGGCGTCGTGTGAGCGGTCGGTGAATCCCGATTACTGGCGGGTACCCAAAGCCTCCGCCGCGGAATACCCTGCGGCTCATGACGGACGCGCAGGCCCCGGCCCAGACCGGCACGAACCCCATCGCCCCCGCCCCGGCGGGCGCCCGTACCGCCGCCGACGTGGTCACGCCCGAGCTGATCGCCCAGCTCACCAAGGGTGTGGTCGGCTCCGGCAAGACCGCCAACCACACGCCGTTCACCGGCGAGAAGCTGGCGGACCTGCCCGAGTCCACCCCCGAGGACGTGGCGCGGGCCTTCGACGCGGCCCGCAGGGCACAGGCCGTGTGGGAGAGGACGCCCGTACGGCAGCGGGCCGCCGTCCTGCTCCGCTTCCACGACCTGGTCCTGGAGCGCCAGGCGGAGGTCCTCGACCTGATCCAGCTGGAGACCGGCAAGGCCCGTCTGCACGCCCACGAGGAGGTCCTGGCCGTCGCCGTCGCGGCCCGCCACTACGGCCGCAAGGCGCCCGGCTACCTCAGGCCGAAGCGGCACGCCGGTGCCGTCCCCGCCCTCACCAAGGTCACCGAGCTGCGCCACCCGCGCGGTGTCGTCGGCCAGATCGCCCCCTGGAACTACCCCCTCGAACTGTCCGTGGGCGACGCGATCCCCGCCTTCGTCGCGGGCAACGCCGTCGTGATGAAGCCCGACACGGAAACCTGCCTCACTGCGCTGTGGGCCCGTGACCTGCTGATAGAGGCGGGCCTTCCGGCCGACGTCTTCCAGGTCGTCCTCGGCGAGGGCCCGGTGGTCGGCCCCGAGCTGGTCAAGCACGCCGACTACGTCTCCTTCACCGGTTCCACCCGCACCGGCCGCGAGGTCGCGCAGGGCGCCGCCGCCCGGCTGATCGGTGTCTCCCTCGAACTCGGCGGCAAGAACGCGATGCTCGTCCTGGAGGACGCCGACATCGACAAGGCGGCCGCCGGCGCGGTCCGGGCCTGCTTCTCGTCCGCAGGCCAACTCTGCATCTCCATCGAGCGGTTGTACGTCCACGAGTCGATCGCCGACGCCTTCGTCGAGCGTTTCGCCGCCCGCACCAAGGCGATGCGGCTCGGTACCTCCCTCGCGTACGGCGCAGACATGGGGTCCCTGGTCGGCGAACGCCAGCTGGAGACCGTCACCCGGCACGTGGACGAAGCCGTCGCCAAGGGCGCGAAGCTCGTCGCCGGCGGGGTGGCCCGCCCCGACATCGGCCCGTACTTCTTCGAGCCGACCATCCTCGACGGGGTGACCGAGCCGATGTCGGTGTGCACGGAGGAGACCTTCGGCCCGGTCGTCTCGATCTACCGCTTCAGCACCGACGACGAGGCCGTCGAGCAGGCCAACTCCACGCCGTACGGCCTGAACTCCTCGGTCTGGACGAAGGACGGCCGCCGTGGCCGCGAGGTCGCCGCCCGCCTGCGCACCGGCACCGTGAACGTCAACGAGGGTTACGCCCCCGCCTACGGCAGCGTCCAGTCCCCGATGGGCGGCATGAAGGAATCCGGCCTCGGCCGCCGCCACGGCTCCGAGGGCATCCTCAAGTACACGGAGGCGCAGACGGTGGCCCAGCAGCGCCTGCTGCCGATGGCCCCCTCACTGGGCATGGACGACGAGAAGTACGCGCAGTTCATGAGCCGGAGCCTTCGCCTGATGAAGGCGTTCCGGTTCCGCTAGAGCACACCCGTTCTCAACGAGGAGAGCACGTGTCCCAGGACGCTTACGACTACGACGTCATCGTCGTCGGATCGGGCTTCGGCGGTTCGGTGACCGCCCTGCGCCTGACGGAGAAGGGCTACCACGTAGGCGTCTTGGAGGCCGGCCGCCGCTTCACCCGCGAGTCCCTCCCCAAGAACTCCTGGGACCTGAAGAACTACCTCTGGGCGCCGAAACTCGGCCTCTACGGCATCCAGCGCATCCATCTGCTGGGCAACGTCATGGTCCTGGCCGGCGCGGGTGTCGGCGGCGGCTCCCTCAACTACGCCAACACCCTCTACGTACCGCCGAAGCCCTTCTTCGACGACCCCCAGTGGCGGGACATCACCGACTGGCAGGAGGAGCTGGCGCCGTACTACGACCAGGCGCGGCGCATGCTCGGGGTCCGGCTGAACCCGACGATGACCCCGTCCGACGTGCACCTCAAGGCCGCCGCCGAGCGGATGGGCGTCGGCGACAGCTTCCACATGGCCCCGGTCGGCGTCTTCTTCGGGGACGGCGAGGACGCCGACGGCGCCACCAAGGCCGCTCCCGGCGAGCAGGTGCCCGACCCGTACTTCGGCGGCGCGGGCCCGGACCGCAAGGCCTGCAACGAGTGCGGCGAGTGCATGACCGGCTGCCGGCACGGTGCGAAGAACACCCTCAACGAGAACTACCTGTACCTCGCCGAGAAGGCGGGCGCGGTCGTGCACCCACTGACGACGGTCGTCTCGGTCACGGACGACTCGCAGGGCGGCTACGCGATCGCGACCCTCCCCACCGACGACCGCCGCAGGGCGGGGGGCCGGACGTTCAAGGCCCGTCGGGTGGTCCTCGCGGCCGGCACCTACGGCACCCAGACCCTGCTGCACCGGATGAAGGCCGGCGGTCAACTGCCGTACCTGTCTGAGAGGTTGGGTGAGCTGACCCGCACCAACTCGGAGGCCCTGGTCGGCGCGCAGACCGACGACCGCCGCTACCGCAAGGTGACCGGCGAGCCGAAGGTCGACTTCACCCGCGGAGTGGCCATCACCTCGTCCATCCACCCGGACGACAACACCCACATCGAGCCGGTGCGCTACGGCAGGGGCTCCAACTCGATGGGCAGCCTGTCCATCCTCCAGGTCCCGTACGCGGAGGGTTCGTCCCGCGCGCTGGCCTGGCTGCGGAACGCGGGCCGCCACCCGCTGCTTGTCCTGCGGTCCCTCTCCAACCGCCGCTGGTCGGAGAAGACCATCATCGGCCTGGTGATGCAGTCGCTGGACAACTCCCTGACGACGTACCTGAAACCGGACGGCGTCGGCAAGGGCCTGCTGACCGCCCGCCAGGGTCACGGCTCTCCGAACCCCAAGCAGATCAAGGCGGCCTCCCAGGGCGCGTCCGCGATCGCCGCCGAGATCAACGGCTTCGCCGGCTCCAACGTCGGCGAACTGATGGGCACCCCGCTCACCGCGCACTTCCTCGGCGGCTGCCCGATCGGCGCCTCCCGCGAGAGCGGTGTCATCGACCCCTACCACCGCCTCTACGGCCACCCCGGCATCTCGGTCGTGGACGGCGCCGCGGTCTCCGCCAACCTGGGCGTCAACCCGTCCCTGACCATCACGGCCCAGGCGGAGCGGGCGATGTCGTACTGGCCCAACAAGGGCGAGGCGGACCCGCGTCCCGCGCAGGGCCAGGCCTACGAACGCCTCAAGCCGGTCGAGCCGCTGGCGCCGTCCGTCCCGGCGGACGCGTTCGGCGCGCTGAAGCTGCCGTTCCTGGGGATCCCGGCGGTCCCGCCGAAGAAGTAGCGGCACGCGACAGGGAGACGACAACGAGAAGGACCTGCACCCCCCTCCGAGCGCAGGTCCTTCTCGTCTTCTTGCGGTAAGCCTTGCCGAGCCCGAGAGCGGGCCCCGCAGCCCGAGCCGTAAGGCCCGAGCCGTCAGACTTACGCCTCCACCCCGGCCTTCCGGCGACGCACCACGAACACCGCACCCGCACCGGCGACGACGGCGACGCCGCCCACCAGGCCGATCACCGGCAGCGCCGAGCTGGAACCGGTCTCGGCGAGAGAGCCGGTGGCGGAGACCTCGTTGACGTCGGTCAGGTCGGTCTTGCCGCCCTGCGGCTTGGCGTCGTTCGGGTTACCGGCGTCGGAGCCGGCGCCGAGGATGTCGAAGAAGTACAGCCAGCCGTTCGGGTCGTCGGCGATCCAGCAGCCCTGGTCATCCGCGTACTCGGCGAAGCCCCCGGTCAGACCGAGGGAGTCCGGCACCTTGCCGCTGACGCTCAGCCGCAGCTGGTACGAGACCGACCCGCCGGCGCCGAGCGAGAACGCGGGGAACGTGCCGCCCTCGCCGGCCGCGTTCGCGATGGTCTGCCAGGTGTGGGAGGACTTGTCGAAGACCTGGACGGTGATCTTGCCCGAGTAGTCCTTCTCGTCGTCCCAGCCGATCGCGGCGACGCCGATCAGCGGCTTGATGTCCTTGATCTCGTCGTCACCGTGGTTGGTCACCTTGAACGTGAACCCGGTCCAGCCACTGCCGGCGACGATCGTGTCGGGCAGCCCCGACAGGCCGCTGCGCAGGTCGGCGCTGAGCTCGGCGGTGCTGCCGCCCTCCTCGTCGGTGCAGAGCTCGGGGTCGGCGGGCGTGCTCACGCTGGCGCTCGGCGACGGGGAGGTCACCGGGGAGCTCTCGTCGCCGGCCGGAGTGCTCTCGTCGCCCGCCGGGGTGCTCTCGTCGTCGGCGGGGGTGCTGTCGTCCGCCGCCGGGGTGCTCTCGTCGTCGGCGGGAGTGCTGTCGTCCGCCGCGGGGGTGCTGTCCTCGGCGGCCGGAGTGCTGTCCTCGTCGGCGGGCGTGCTCTGGTCGTCGGCGGGGGTGGTGGTGTCCCCCGCCGCCGGGGTGCTCGTCGATGTGGTCGGCGTCTCGTCCGTCGCGAACGCGACCGGAGCGGAGAGCAGGGTGATCGGGGCTATGACGGCGGTCGCCGCCGCTGCCACCATGGCACGACGAAGCTTCATGAAGACCTCGGGAATCCATGTGCTGCGATCTCGCAGCACTTCTGGGAGAGGCCTCCGCGTGTGGGGCGCGGGAGTGGCCCTTGGTACGCCGTGTTTGATCAGTGAAGGGGGTGAATGGTTGCCTCCACTTTCACGGAATTCTTATGTGACCTGAGTCACACCCTGAATCGCCTTGTGAATGCGCTTTCTCACCGTCTAGAACTGTGGGTCGTGTCTGACAAGCCGTCCGAGGACCCGTCCTCGACACCGGAGTTCCCCGACGAAGTCTGGGAACAGTTCGCCCGCGACACCGAACGGGACATTCGCGGCTCGGCCCCCAAGGAGCCCTCCGCGCGCGCCCGTCTCGTGACCGAGCGGCTGCGGCAACAGGAGGCGCGGGGCGAAGTACCCGAGAGCTGGCGCGCCGGCCCGCCGCTCCAGGGGGTGAAGGGACGCACCGGCCGGCGCCGCAGGCTCTGGGGCCTGATCGGCGTACCCCTCGCCGTCGTTGTGGCCGTCGTCGCGATGAAACCGTCGTTGCTGCCCGGCGACCCCTTCGGTTCGGAGCCGGACTCCACCGCGGCTTCCCCGCTGCCCCTGGAAACCGCGGCTCCGACCGCGCCCCCCGGTTCCGCGGACCCCGAAACCCCCACACTGGACGAGCCGTTCGCCGGTTCCCCCGCACTGCGGTGGGCCGACGGCGCGTCCGGCATCGTCCTGCCGAAGGCGACCGCCGTCGGCGGGATACCCGAGGACCGGGTCGAAAAGGCACTCCAACTGACCAGGACGCTGCTGGTCGAAGCCAACCTCGACCCGAAGACGGTACGCGGCGAACGCCCGGAGGCCGCCCTCGCGGTACTCGACCCGAAGCAGCCGAAGCTGCTCGACGACCTGAACCGCTCCCTGCGCACGCCCGACGAGGACAATGACCCGCTGAGCATGTTCAGCCGCTTCGACCCCGCCGACGTACGACTCGTCGGCGACGTGATCAAGACCCGCGGCCGGATGACGTTCAAGAAGGGCGACCAAGGAGGAGTGGGCGTGCGGGCGGACTACACCTTCGTCTACCCGGTCGTCCGCGCCGACGGTTCGGTCGAGGTCACCCGCACCATCGTGCGTCGCGTCCTGGAGGTCGAACTCCTCGACCCCGCCCGCTACGTGACCACTCCCGACCGTCTGGTCGTGGTGCACCGCGACCGGGACGTCGGCAACACGGCCTGCGGGATCCACGACGGCTATCTGCACCCGGAGTTCCCGTCAGCGGGACCCTCGGGCAGTCCGGCGACCGGCCCGACCACGGACCCGTATGACCGCAGCCGCCCGCTGGGTGCCGACGGCTCGCAGCCGTGCGGAACGGTGTCACGGACCTGACGCGAGGCCCGTGCGAGACCCGTGCAAGGGCGGGGAGTTCGGGCATGCGAAGGGCCCCGCGGGACGGAGCCGCGGGGCCCTTCTTTCGTCAGCACCGACGTCAGGGCAGCGCCGGTGCCTGGCAGCGGCGCCGGGGGGTAGCGCCGCTCGTCCTGGTGCCCCGGTCGTCCGAGTGCGCCGGATCGGCGACCGGGCGCGTGCGGGACGCGTGTTTGGTCTCGACCTTTGGCAGTGGGGCACTGCACTCATGCGGTTGTGGGGGCGGGACTTGGGGGCTTTCTACGCATCGTGCTGGATGGCAGCGGCCTCCGCAACCGTTTGACCCGGTCTCGCTGCTTTTCCAGTACTTCTCTGGTGCTTCTCTGGTGCTTCTCTTGCCATTCCGCCGGTCGGCCCCGGGCGTCCCCGGAGCCGGCCGTTCTCTGGGTGACCGGGCTGCTGTCCCCTGCCGTCCGGTCACTTACCTGGAGCGAGGTCCCACGACGCACAGCACGATCCGTACGTCTCATCGCTCCAGTGAGCCACGCGTGGTTCTTTCGGGCCCGCCCCTGGCTGGCACGGACATCACATCAACGAAGCGCCGCTCGTCCCGGTCACGCGCCGTACGGGTGAGAGGCGGCCCGAACTCAGATCCGACCCCGGCACAGTTCGAGCAGGGTCATGGCGAGAGAGGTGCCCGGCCTGCCCAGTGCCTCGCTGTAGTGGTTGAGGATGTCCATCTCCCGGGAGAGGTTCACCCGCCGGCCGCCGGAGGTGATCCGGGCCTCCTGGACGACCGCGGACACGGCCATCCGTTCCTGGATCAGGCCGATGATCCGGTCGTCCAGGGCGTCGATGCGTTCGCGGGCGCCGGTGATCACGTCGGCGGCCTCGGTGGTGTGTGCGCCGGTCTTCTCTGCGGCGGTGGCGGTCATGTCGGGGCTCCTTCTCGGACGGGGCGGATGCGGCGCCCCGGAGCGGCACGACCCGGGAAACGACAGGCGCCCCGGGCCTTGTCGGCCCGGGGCGCCTGGGAAGTCGCTTGTCAGTTGCTCAAGCAGCACGACCATGGCATCCGGCGGGCCGGTTGCCATAGGTAAAGACGAAGGTCGGGTGCGTGAGCATGGGCGTCAGTATGCCACGGGCTCCGGGCGGCGGCCCCCGCCCACCCCGTTAGAATCGGTAACCACAGACCCCCGCCCGACCGCCGGAAGGCACCCCGTGTCATCAGCGACCCCCGCCCCCGACACCGTCCTGGTCGTCGACTTCGGCGCGCAGTACGCCCAGCTCATCGCCCGTCGTGTCCGCGAGGCCCGGGTCTACAGCGAGATCGTGCCGAGCACCATGCCGGTGGACCAGATGCTCGCCAAGAACCCGGCGGCGATCATCCTCTCCGGCGGCCCCTCCTCGGTGTACGCGGAGAGTGCCCCCCGCCTCGACCGCGCGCTCTTCGAGGCCGGCGTCCCCGTCTTCGGCATGTGCTACGGCTTCCAGCTGATGGCGCAGACCCTCGGCGGCACCGTCGACAACACCGGCGCCCGCGAGTACGGCCGGACGCCGCTGCACGTCTCGAAGTCCGGCTCGACCCTGTTCGAGGGCACCCCGGACGAGCAGCCGGTGTGGATGTCGCACGGCGACGCCTGCTCGGCCGCCCCCGAGGGCTTCACCGTCACCGCGTCCACGGACGTGGTCCCGGTCGCCGCCTTCGAGAACGACGAGAAGAAGCTGTACGGCGTCCAGTACCACCCGGAGGTCATGCACTCGACGCACGGCCAGCAGGTGCTGGAGCACTTCCTCTACCGGGGCGCGGGCCTGACCCCGACCTGGACCACGGGCAACGTGATCGAGGAGCAGGTCGCCGCGATCCGTGCGCAGGTCGGCGACCGGCGGGCGATCTGCGGACTGTCCGGCGGTGTGGACTCCGCGGTCGCCGCGGCCCTCGTCCAGAAGGCCATCGGCTCCCAGCTGACCTGCGTGTACGTCGACCACGGCCTGATGCGCAAGAACGAGACCGAGCAGGTCGAGAAGGACTTCGTGGCCGCGACCGGCGTGCAGCTGAAGGTCGTCGACGCTCAGGAGCGGTTCCTCACCGCGCTCAAGGGGGTCAGCGACCCCGAGCAGAAGCGGAAGATCATCGGCCGGGAGTTCATCCGGGTCTTCGAGCAGGCGCAGGCGGAGATCATCGCGGACCAGGGTCCCGAGGTCGCCTTCCTGGTCCAGGGCACGCTCTACCCGGACGTGGTCGAGTCCGGCGGCGGCACCGGCACCGCCAACATCAAGTCCCACCACAACGTGGGCGGCCTGCCCGAGGACCTCGAGTTCGAGCTGGTCGAGCCGCTGCGCCAGCTGTTCAAGGACGAGGTCCGGATGGTCGGCCAGGAGCTCGGCCTGCCGGACGAGATCGTCCAGCGGCAGCCGTTCCCCGGCCCCGGCCTGGGCATCCGTATCGTCGGCGAGGTCACCGAGGAACGCCTGGACCTGCTCCGGGAGGCCGACGCCATCGCCCGCGAGGAGCTGACCGCGGCGGGCCTGGACCGGGACATCTGGCAGTGCCCGGTGGTCCTGCTCGCGGACGTCCGCAGCGTCGGCGTCCAGGGCGACGGCCGCACCTACGGCCACCCGATCGTGCTGCGCCCGGTGTCCTCCGAGGACGCGATGACCGCCGACTGGTCGCGGCTGCCGTACGACGTGCTCGCGAAGATCTCGACCCGGATCACCAACGAGGTCAAGGACGTCAACCGCGTCGTCCTCGACGTGACCTCCAAGCCCCCGGGCACCATCGAGTGGGAGTAGTCCCACCGGACGGACGGTTCAGGTCCGCCGGAGAGTGCGCACCGGCGCTCCGGGCTTCCAGACCTCGGTGACCAGATACCGGTCGTCCTCGACGTAGGTCCGCACGACCTCCGTCAGCTCGGTGCGGAAGAGGTGGAACGGCTGCGGCGGTTCCACCTCTTTCACGTACGCGTCCTTCGTCCCCGGGTCGTCCACCTCGACCGCCCGTCCGCTGATCCGGACGTCGCCGCCGCCCATGCCGGTGCCGTCCCCGGGGTTCGCCTGGAGCGCGAAACGCGGGTCGCGGCGCAGGTCGAGTGCCTTGAGCGAGTCCGGCATCATGCCCAGCCACAGCTCACCCAGCAGAAAGCGCACCTCCAGGCCGCTGGTGCGTGGCGAGCCGTCCCGGCGCAGGGTCGCGAGGGTGTGGTGCGTGAAGGCGGCGAAGCGCGCCTCGACGGTCCCGGCGAGATCGGGTTCCGCGGAGGTGAATGCGGCCCAGTTCGTATGAGCGTTCATACCGGCCAGCCTTGCGTCGATACCCGACATCTTTTGTCGTGTATCGATTGGGCGCGTCATCTTTACAAATCAACGCTGTTCACTTGCACTGACCGAGGGTAACTTCCGCCCCGTAACCCCACCCAGTGCTGGAGGACGACCACATGCACGGGACGCCCGGACCCGGGCCCACACCGCCGACGCCGCTGCCGACCGATCGGCTGCGGTTCGCGATGCCGCCGATGCACGAGTCGCTGGACGACGAGCGCAGGCATCGCAAGGAACGGCTCGCCGGCGCGTTGCGGGTCTTCGGACGCCTCGGCTTCGAGGACGGGGTCTCAGGGCACATCACCGCCCGCGACCCGGAGTTCAGCGACTGCTTCTGGGTCAACCCGTTCGGAATGCCGTTCAAGCACGTCACCGTGAGTGACCTGGTGCTCGCCAACTCCGACGGGCAGGTGGTCCAGGGCGGCTACCACATCAACCAGGCGGCGTTCACCGTGCACGCCCAGGTGCACGCCGCCCGCCCCGACGTCGTCGCCGTCGCCCACTGCCACTCGGTGCACGGCCGGGCGCTGTCCGCGCTCGGCGACCTGCTGGACCCCATCACCCAGGAGAGCTGCGCCTTCTACGAGGACCACGCCCTGTACGACGCCTACACCGGCGTCGCCGTCGACGCCGACGAGGGCCGCCGTATCGCGGCCGCCCTCGGCTCCCGCAAGGCGCTCGTGCTGCGCAACCACGGCCTGCTGACGGTCGGCGACTCGGTGGACGCGGCGGCCTGGTGGTTCCTGTCCCTGGAACGGTCCTGCCAGGTCCAGCTCACGGCGAAGGCGGCCGGACGTCCCATCCTGATCGACCACAAGATGGCGGTCGCGACCCGGGAGCAGCTGGGCGGGGACCTGGTGGCGTGGATCAACTACCAGCCGACGTGGCAGGACATCAGCAGGAGCGAGCCCGACCTGCTGTCGTGACGGGGGTTCCCAGCCCTGGGCCGACGGCGTCAGAACCCGCGCAGCACCGCGGCCTTCGTCATCGCGAACTCCTCGTCCGTGAGCACCCCGTCCCGGTGCAGCTCGCCCAACTCCCGTAGCCGTCGCAGGAGTACGTCGTGATGGTCGGCCGGGGGCGGGTCGCCCGCCGCCGGCCGGGGCGGGGCGTCCCGCCGCTCGTCGTCCTCGGCGCGGCTGCGGGCGGAGGGGTGCGGCAGCCGGGCCGTGACGGCGGCGGCGACGATCGCCGTGAGCAGGTCACGGCGGGCGCTGCCCCACAGGTCCAGGGCGTACGGGTCCTTCTCGGGCGGCAGCTCGGACCTCGCGGCCTCGCGGGTCGCGAAACGCAGAAAACCTTCCTCGTAACCGGAGTTGGGCAGCCACTCGACCCGGCGGACGTCCCCGATGCCGATGACCCGTGGGCCGGTGGCCCGCTTGACCCGGTCGGAGGTGTCGGACCAGTCGATGCGCACCTGGGTGCCGTCGAAGGAGACCGTGCCGTCCGAGGAGCGCACCGAGACCGGGACCGGCGGCCCGGGCAGAAGGTAGGTCTTGGCCGGCTCGGGCGGGACCTGGTCCAGCAGGAGGCAGTGGCGGATCTCCTGCGCCACGTACTCGGCGACACCGGACCGGTCGACGTCCACCAGCAGCCGGTACGGGTCGGCCGGCTCGGGCAGCCGTCCGCCGGTCGCCTGGAGCAGCGGGTCGGCGCCCTCACGCAGCCGCATCCGCAGCCGCCCACGCTTGCGTTCGGGTTCGAAGACCACGCCCGCGACGGCCTCCAGCGGCACGGCGATCTCCCCGTACGTCTGCCGGAACAGCGGCACGGAGCGGTGCAGACCCGGCGTGATCCGGACCGTGCTGCCGTCGAAGGCCCAGGTCCCGTCGCGCTGGATGATCTCGGCCATGGGGAAATTCTCGCAGCCGGGTCAACACACCGGCCCGCCCTTCACCCCGCGCTGACCACAGCGGGCTGCCTCGGACGGTCCCGGGTAGGGCACAATTCGCTGTCGTCGTAGGGGAGTTGCGGGGCTGGGAAGGCGGGCGTCTGACGTGGCGGTGCAGGAGGCCAGACAGGGCGCGGCAGGGGGCGCGCGAGCAAGCGCCCACGGCGGGCACGGAGGCGGTTGTACCTGCGGGGACTGTCCGCACGGGGCACGCGCCGGACACCGGCGGGCGGTCGCCGCGTTCGTGCTGAAGCGGGACGGGTTCGCGGTGGGGGAGGGGCTGCCGGCCGGCGTCGCCCACTCCGCCTCGGCCTCCCGGCAGTGGGTCTCGGAGGAGCTGACCCAGTCCGCGGAACTCGTCGCCGAACGCGGCCGGGCCGAGGGCGAGGCCTGGCTGGCCCTGCTCTGGCGCCGGACCGCCGTCGTGGTGTGGACGCTGGTCGTCCTGCTGCTCCTGGTGCAGGCGCTGACCGCGATCGGCGCGGGCTGGACGAGTGCGCGCACGGCCGGACTCGTCTCCGCCGTCCTGGTGGCCGGGGCCCTGACGGCCGCCTCCTGGTTCCACCGCACCCGCGGCGGCGCGCTGGCCCCGGTGATCGGCGAGGACAACCGCCTGTCCACCTCCCGTGCGGTGGCGGTCGGCTGGGTGCTCCTCGTCGCCTACGCCGTCCTCGTACTGGTGGCCCGGCTGGCCGCCGCCTCCGACCACACGGAACGCGAGACGCTGGTCGCCGGTCTCGAACTCGCCCGTGGCGCGGGCGTGGTGACCGTGCTCGCCGTGGTGTGCGGCATCGCCGTGCTGGTGCGCCGTGTGGTCGGCCTGCGGGTCCTCGGACAACGGCTGCAGAAGGTACGCGCCGACCGGCCGAGGGCGGCCGACCTGCTGACGGACGACGCGCGCCGGGGCTCCTTCGCCGACATCCAGTACGTCGTCATCAGCACGGTGGGCCTGCTGTTCGCGGCGGTACGGCTCGCCCGGCGCCCCGATCAACTGCCGGACCTGCCCTGGGGGCTGGCGGTGCTGGTGCTGGTGTCGGCCGGGACCTACCTCGCCGGGAAGTACGCGGAGGGCGGCCGCCCGGTGATCCTGTCCGTGGTACGGGCCCGGGAGGCCGGCGACCTGGACGGGCCGATCCGCACCGGCGACGACGTCGAGATCCGCGGCGCCGGATTCGTCCCCCCGGGCGGCCAGCACGCCGACCGGTTGTCCCGCATGGTCGTCCGGATCGGCACGGTCAACGTCCGCGTCCCCCTCGTACCGGTCACCGGAGGCTTCAGCAACCCGACGGACGCGGTGCTCACGGTGCCGGTGCCGGCGGATGTGGAGCCGGGCCGGGTGGCCGTCCAGGTCGTCACCGCGGCGGGGGTGGAGACCAACCGGTACGAGATCCATGTGACCGAGTAGCCGTCGGGTCGGCCCATTTCGGAGAAACTGGGTCAGGACAGGATTGAGTGTGACTCCCCCTGTCGTACGTATCGTCTTCCAAGGAGTCACTTCACGGCAGGCGAGAGGCGGCTTGGAGCGATGACTCACGGCATGCGGACGGACACGCACTCCCCCTACCTCGACGGCGGCCGCGACTGGCGGGACACCGCCACCCGTTACGCCCTGCTTCCCCTCCGGGTCTTCCTCGGCGTCACCTTCGTCTACGCCGGGCTGGACAAACTCACCAACAGCGCCTTCCTGAAGGACTCCGGTTCCGGTTCCATCGGCGACCTGATGCGTACCGTCCGCGACTCCTCCGCCATCCCGGCCCTGGTCGACCTGGCCCTGAAGAACCCCGTCGGCTTCGGCTACGCCATCGCGTTCGGCGAGATCGCCGTCGGCCTCGGCGCCCTGTTCGGTCTGCTCACCCGGCTGGCCGCGCTCGGCGGCGCGCTGATCTCGCTCAGCCTGTGGCTGACCGTGAGCTGGGGCTCCGACCCGTACTACTACGGCAATGACCTCCCGTACCTCATGGCCTGGATCCCCCTGGTGCTGGCCGGTGCGTCCGTCCTGTCCCTGGACGCGGCCCTGCGCTCCCGGCGACGCCAGCGGTCGGGGGCCTTCCGGTAGCGGTAGCCGTTGCCGTTGGTTGCCGTAGCCGTGGGGTGGGTCAGTGCGGGGTGTCCGTCGGTGTCCTGGCGGGTTCGGTACGGCCCGCTCCCCGGCGTCTGCGCAGGGTCCGGGTCAGGGAACCGACCGCGCCCGCCAGGAAGAGGCCGACCCCCACCAGCGGGATCACGACGAACCACGGCGTGTCCCAGAGGCCGCCGGCGTCTCCCGCGTAGATGACGCCCGCGAGGGTCAGGAAGGATCCGGCGACCAGCCTCCCGGGCTGGAACTCATGACGCTGCACGGCTCACCTCCGCCTGTCCCACGCCCACCTGGAGGTCGAGGTCGATCGTGCCGGTGTTCCGGACGCCGGGGGCCGGTCTCAGGGTCAGCTGCTTGTACTTGCCCGGCGCCACGTCCACGTCCTTCTGCTGGTCGCCCGGCAACTGGATGTCACCCACTCCCACGTCGATGTGCAGCACCACCGTCATGTCCGGCGGCACGATCACCCGCACCCGGCCCACCCCCACCTCGACCTCCGACTCCGTCGCCCGTCCCTGGGCGAGCCGCAGCCGGGTCAGATCCAGGGTCCCGACGCCGGTCCCCAGGTTGTACTTCCGCTGTAGATCGGCCGCCGCGGCGGGACGCCACGTTGTGCGCATCCACTGCGTGCCGATGTTCTTGGGCAGCGCGGCCGAGCCCGCCAGCAGGGCGGCCGTGACGATCGCCACGAAGACCGACCCCGCGCCCGTCCGCCCCCGGAAGGCGCTGACCGCGATGCCGACGCCGAGCACGGCGAGCGCGCAGGCCAGACCGGTCTGCAGGCTCGTGCCGAGCGGCTGTTCCTCCCAGGTCGTCCCGGTGCCGAGTCCGGCCGCGAGGAGGGCGAAGAGGAAGACCCAGCCGCCGATCCCGCGGCGACCGCGCGGTGCGGCCGATCGCGTGGGCGGGGTGCGGATGTCCTGGCCGTCGGCCCGTGCGGTGCCGAGGCTGATGTTGACGGCCGCGGCGATGTCCCGGTCGTGGGAGTCCCCCGGACCCCACAGATAGCCCGTGCCGCCCACATGGGTGCCGTCCTTGACGATGGGGTCCCGCCACCAGGACGGGTAGGCGGCGGGCACCGGCGGCGCCTGGGCCTCCGGCGGGGCGTCGGCGACGGCCTGCGCGGCCAGCGGGTCCGTGTCGGGCGCGCCGCGGTGCCGTGACCAGTAGCCGGCACCGGCGAGGAGCAGCGAGACGATGACGGCGAAGGTCAGCACACTGCCGTTGTTCAGCAGCGTCAGGAACACCCCGCACCCGACCAGCGCGAACAGTACGGCCGTCAGTGCCTGGCCGTCGACGCGGCCGGTGAGCAGCTTGCGGACCTCGTTCTCGTCCTCGTCGTCGAACGGGACGAAGAGCCACACGAAGCCGTAGAAGAGGAGGCCGATGCCGCCGGTGGCGGAGAGCACCGCGAGGGTGATCCGGAAGATCACCGGATCCATGTCGCACTGCCGTCCGAGCCCGGAGCAGACCCCGGCGAGCATCTTGTGCCGACGGTCGCGCCGGAACCTGCGGGGAAGCTCGGGGGCGACGGGGTCGCCGGGGGCGGCGGGAGTGCCAGGGGCGACGGGAGTGCCATCGGCGGCGAGCGGCCCGGCCGGGCCCGCCCCATCAGCCCTGCCCGTCCCTCCACCCGTCCCTGCACCCGCCCCTCCACCCGCACCGCGCTCCGTCGGCGCGCCCGCCTGCCCGTGCGCGCGCGGTGCCTGGTCCGCGGCGGCCGCGGGACCGGCGTCGGACGCGGTGCCCTGGTCGGGCACGGCGTCCGCGGCGTGCTGGTGCTCTGTCATGTGTCCATGGTGACGGGCGAGCCCCCGCAGCGGCAGTCGGTACGACCCTGGCCGGACCCTGATATCGCCCCTGAGCCGATGCCCGGGAGGCGTTCGACGGGCCCGACAGGCGGAGCCGTCGAAGATCAGGGGCGTCTCGGGGGACAACCCTGATGCCCCGGGCCTCCCGTCGTGTGACGATCGTTGCCATGCCGGAAGCCGCAGCAGCGCCCCTCGTCGAACCGCGGCCGCCGCGCAAGCTCTACCGCAGCAGTGACGGACGCTGGCTCGGTGGCGTGGCGCGGGGGCTCGCCGGTCACCTCGGGCTGCCCGTGATCTGGGTGCGGCTGGTCTTCGTCGGCCTGTTCATGGCGGACGGCCTCGGAGCCCTGCTGTACGCCGCGTTCTGGTTCTTCGTACCCCTCGGCGTCGGCGGCGTCGGAGGGCAGAAGCCGCCGTCCCTCGTCACCACCGAGACCCTCTCGGACGGCCGCCGCAGACTGGTCGCCCGCAGACCGGACAAGGGCCAGATCGTGGCCCTGCTCCTCATGGTCGTCGTGGCCATGGT
The DNA here is from genome assembly GCF_042872365.1 of Streptomyces sp. NPDC005263. Taxonomy (NCBI): domain Bacteria; kingdom Bacillati; phylum Actinomycetota; class Actinomycetes; order Kitasatosporales; family Streptomycetaceae; genus Streptomyces; species Streptomyces sp. NPDC005263. Next base: position 313,938 of record NZ_JBIAKJ010000003.1, read on the forward strand.
CTTCGTGGGCAACGTGAACCTCGGCAACGGCGCGAAGGCGTATCTGTGGCCGATGGTTCTGGTCGGCGCGGGCGTCGCCCTGGTCTGGCGGCAGGCGGACAACGCCCGACGGGCCCGCTGGGCGGAGGTCGGCCGCCGTCGGCGCACGCTCACCCTGCTGCGCGCGGGCGGAGGTGTCCTGCTCGTCACCGCCGGGGTCTCCGGCATCTTCGTCCTGCAGGGCTCCGCCGCCCACCTCGGCTCGGTCCTCCAGGCGGCCCTCGCGGTCCTCGTCGGGATCACGCTCCTCGCCGGCCCGTACCTCGTGCGCATGACCCAGGACCTCTCCGAGGAGCGCCTGATGCGCATCCGCGCCCAGGAACGCGCCGAGGTGGCCGCGCACGTCCACGACTCGGTGCTGCACACCCTGACCCTGATCCAGCGCAACGCGGAGAACGCGGGCGAGGTGCGGCGCCTGGCCCGCGCCCAGGAGCGCGACCTGCGCACCTGGCTCTACAAACCCGAGGGCACCGGCAAGGACGAGGCCGACGAGCCCACCACCCTCGCCGACGCGGTGCGGCGCAACGCGGCGGAGGTCGAGGACAAGCACGGCGTCCCCATCGAGGTCGTGGTCGTCTCCGACTGCCCCCTCGACGACAAGATCGGCGCACAGATGCAGGCAGCGCGCGAGGCTATGGTGAACGCGGCGAAGTACGGTGGCGAGGGCGGCGCCGTCCAGGTCTTCGCCGAAGTCGAGGGAAAGACGGTCTTCGTGTCCGTCCGCGACCGCGGCCCCGGCTTCGACCTCGACTCGATACCCGCCGACCGTATGGGCGTCAGAGAATCGATCATCGGCCGCATGGAGCGCAACGGGGGCACGGCGCGACTGCGCGCGGTGCCGGACGGCGGCACGGAGGTCGAGCTGGAGATGGAGAGGGCGGAGACGTCATGAGCGACCCGACCGAGGAGAACGGCACGGCGGGAGCGGCGGAGGCGGCCGCGTCCACGACAGCCTCCGGCGCGGGCGTGGACGCGCGGCACGTGCGTGTGGTCCTCGTCGACGACCACCGCATGTTCCGGACGGGCGTCCAGGCCGAGATCGGCCGGACCGAGGAGACCGGCGTCGAGGTCGTCGGCGAGGCCGCGGACGTCGACCAGGCGGTCACGGTCATCACCGCGACCCGCCCCGAGGTGGTCCTCCTCGACGTCCACCTGCCGGGCGGCGGCGGCGTCGAAGTCCTGCGCCGCTGCGCCCCGTTGATGGCCGACGCCGAACAGCCCGTACGCTTCCTGGCACTGTCCGTCTCGGACGCGGCGGAGGACGTGATCGGCGTGATCCGCGGCGGCGCCCGGGGATACGTCACCAAGACGATCACCGGCACGGACCTGGTCAACTCCGTCTTCCGCGTCCAGGAGGGCGACGCGGTCTTCTCCCCACGGCTGGCCGGCTTCGTCCTCGACGCCTTCGCCTCCACCGACGCCCCGCCCGTCGACGAGGACCTCGACCGCCTCACCCAGCGCGAACGCGAGGTCCTGCGCCTGATCGCCCGCGGCTACGCCTACAAGGAGATCGCCAAGCAGCTCTTCATCTCCGTCAAGACCGTCGAGTCCCACGTCTCGGCGGTCCTCAGGAAGCTCCAGCTGTCCAACCGGCACGAGCTGACGCGGTGGGCTACGGCGCGGCGGCTGGTGTGACCCGGCGGCGACCGGGACCGGTGTGACCGTCCTGCGGGCGGGTGCGCGATCACGCGGATACCCTGTGCGCGACGAGAGGAGGACAGCGTGCTGCTGAGATTCCGTGTGGCGAATGTGCGGTCGCTGCGCGACGAGCAGGAGCTGTCCTTCGTCGTGCCCCAGGGCGAGGAGTCGGACGCGGCACGCGTGCTCACCCTGTCCGACGGGAAGTCGCTCCAGGTCTATCCGGTGCTCGGCATTTTCGGGGCGAACGCCTCCGGCAAGTCGAACGTCATCGTCGCGCTCAAGAAGATGAAGGAAGCGGTTCTCGGGTCGTACGCACAGTGGACTTCGTACCAGGGAATTCCTCGCGACGAGTTCGCTCTCGATCCCAAGTCGGTGGCCGAGAGCACGTTCTACGAAGCCGATTTCGTTCTGGATGACGGGGTTCGATGGACTTACGGATTCGAACTCGGCTCGAAGAGAGTGGAGTCCGAGTGGCTCCACGCGTATCCCAAAGGGCGCCGTCAGGTGTGGCTCGACCGGGACGCCACGCGGGAGAACGCCTTCGAGTTCCCGGGCGACCGTATCCAGGACCGTGCACTGCTCGCCCGCAGCACCCGCCCGAACGCGCTCCTGCTGAGCAGGGCGGCCAACGACAACCACCCTCAACTCACCAGAATCTACGAGTGGTTCAACCAAAACCTCTGGGACGTCACGCCGGAGACCGAGCGGTCGCAGCGTGAAGCGTACACCGCCCGGGAACTACTCAAAGAGAATGTCCGCGACCGTATTGAGGAACTGCTCCGCGTCGCTGATCTGGGTATTCGGGGTGTGGAAGTTGAGCAGCGGGCGGGGCACAGTCCCCGGGTGCGATTGCTCCACGGAAGCGACTCGGGTGAGCCCGTCGCCTTCGACTGGCACCATGAATCATTCGGTACCCGTTCGTGGTTCGCGCTGATCGGGCCCCTTCTGCTCGCCCTGGACAAGGGCGCCGTCCTGCTCATCGACGAACTTGACGCCAGTCTCCACCCGCGTTTCGCGGCCGAAGTCGTGCGGCTCTTCCAGGCCCCCTGGGTCAACACCAAGGGGGCGCAGCTCGTCTTCACCTCTCATGACCCGTCGCTTCTCAAGAGTCCCAGAGGCGGGCGTCCCCTCGAACCTGGACAGATCTGGCTGACGGAGAAGGACGACAGCGGGGCCACGGATCTCTATCCACTCAGCGATGCCGACCCCGGGCCCGAGGAGGATCTGAGCGACTCGTATCTCGCGGGCGCCTTCGGCGCCGTTCCGCGGGTGACCCAAGGGCAGATCGGCCGCAGAGTACTGACAGCACTGGCAGGGGAGGCAGAGCGTTCCTGATGGCGAGGGTCAAGGGGCGGGACAGTGTCGGCCGGAGCAAGAAGCCGCGGTTGGGGGACAGGCCACGTGAGGTCTACATCTTCACGGAGGGCGAGGTCACCGAGCCGGAGTTCATCGAGCATGTGATGGCGCACGGAACCCGTGCACGGGCGGACCACCACGTGAGTCACTACATCGAGAACGCCGCAGTCTCGTCCAGCCGCCGCAAGCCGCTGCCTCTGGTGGAAGACGCCATCGGCAAACTGGCCGAGGCCGAGAAGGCGGCGAGAAGAGCCGGGTTGAAGTCCGAGGACTGGAACTGGCCACAGGTGTGGTGTCTCTTCGACAGGGATCAGCACCGCGACATTCCCACGGCTTTCGCACGGGCCAAGAAGGCGGGAGTGCGTGTGGCGTACTCGCACCCGTGTTTCGAGCTGTGGCGTCTGCTGCACTACCAGAACTACACGAGCACCTTCGGCGGTGTCTGCGGCGGCGCCGCGAGCCGCCTCAAGCAGCAGGCCGGCTTTGCCGGGTCGTACGGAACCCATACTCGGGCGGTTTCCGCGGAGGATGCCAAACGGGTCAAGCCGGGCCAGCTGGAGGGGAATTACCAGAAGGCCCGCCAGTACGCGCAGAAGATCAACGCGACGCACACAGGGCCGGACCAGACCCGATGGGACCCATATACCGACGTATGGCGTCTGATCGAGGACGGTCTGAATGTGGTCGACTACTGAGTAGTCAGTTCAGGGGGGTGTGTCGTACATCATGGCCAAGCTCACGCTCGCGCAGCTGGAACGCCATCTGTTCGCTGCGGCGGACATTCTGCGGGGCACGATGGATTCCGCAGAGTACCGCGAAATCATCCTTGCGTTCCTCTTTCTCAAGCGGGCCAACGACGAGTTCGAGGCCGCTCGTGAAGTCATCGTCAAGGACCGGCTCGCGGCAGGTGACACCAGGGAGGAAGCGGAGGAGCAGGCGGAGCGGTACGAGAACTACCGCTCTCGCGGTGTTGTCTTCGTCCCGGCGGAGGCCCGTTGGAAGCGGCTGGCCGGAGCCGTGGACAACGTGGCTGCCCAATATCTTCAGCCGGCCCTGGACGCGCTTGAGCACCAGCACGCCAGTGGTGACCTCAGAGGTCTCCTGTTCTCTGTGAATTTCGGTCGTTTCGGCACGAGAGGTGCCGCGCTCGCCCTGGCCGACAAGAGGTTGGTCGCGCTCATCGACCATTTCGGCAGGGTCCGGCTGCGCGACGCGGACCTGGCGTTCCCGGGTCTGATCGGTGCCGCGTACGAGTACCTGATCAAGGCTTTCGCGGACTCTGCCGGCAGCAGGGGCGGCGAGTTCTACACTCCGAGGTCAGTCGTCCGCCTGATGGTCGAGCTGGCCCGACCGCAGGGCGGGATGCGCGTCTACGACCCCTGCGTGGGCACCGGCGGAATGCTCGTCCAGGCGATGGAATACGTCGATGAGCACGGGGGCGACTCGGGCGAACTGTTCCTGGCCGGTCAGGACGCCAACAGTGGCTCCTGGGGCATGGCCACCATGAACATGCTCTTCCACGGTGCCAGATCCTTCTCCCTGAAGACCGGCGATACCCTCACCGACCCCCGCCACGAGGAGCGGGACTTCGACCTGGTGCTCAGCAACCCGCCGTTCTCCATGGACTACCAGCGGGCCGAGATTCCGGACCTGTACGCACGCATGCCGTACGGCCAGACCTCCGAGCGGGGCAAGGCCGACCTGATGTTCCTCCAGCACATGCTGGACATGGTGCGACAACGTGGTGGCTCGGTCTTCACGGTCATGCCGCACGGCGTGCTGTTTCGTGGGGGCGGAGAGAAAGACATTCGCGCGGAACTGCTGCGGCACGATCTGATCGAAGCAGTCATAGGCCTTGCGCCCAACCTGTTCTACGGGACCGGGATCCCGGCCTGTGTGATGGTGCTGCGGGCGCCCGGGCAGAAGGCCCCGGAGCGGCGCGGCAAAGTGCTGTTCATCAACGCGGACCGCGAGTTCCAGGCGGGGCGTGCGCAGAACGTACTGCTGCCCGAACATGTCGAGAGGATCGTCTCCGCCTTCCAGGACTTCAAAAACATCGACGGATTCGCACGTGTCGTGTCGGGCGAGGAGCTCAAGGACAGCGCTTTCAACCTCGACATGGGCAGATACGTCGACAGCTCCCCGCCCTCCGAGCCACAGGATGTTCGGGCGCACCTGGTGGGTGGCGTTCCGGTCGCTGAAATCGAGGTCCGGAGGCCACTGCTCGACGCGTACGGCATCGAGGTGCGGGACCTGTTCGCGGTGCGTGAGCACGACCCTGCATATGTCGACTTCCTGCCCGAGGACGAGAGGCCTGACGCCGCGCGGCTGGCGGAACTGGCGAGCGGTCAGGAGCAGAGGTTGTGGGCCGCGTTCGAGGAGTTCTGGCGGTCCGAAGTGGACCGGATCGAGGCGCTTGGGCCGAGTGGGACCGACCGTCGTTCGGAGCGTGAGCGCGAGACGCAACTGGCGGAACTGCGCGTCGGCTTGATCGAGAATTTCGAACACCGACTGCACATGGATGGGCTACTGGAGCGTCACGTACTGGCGGGCGCGGTCTCTGACTGGTGGCGCGACGTCAAAAACGATCTAGAAGTGCTTTCGATCAACGGATTCGAAGGTGTGGTGGACGGCTGGGTCGTTGAGGTGCAGACGATGCTCACCCCCGGTGCGCCGGAGCTGTGGGCGGAGGGCGGGGCTCGTGCCGGTACGGCCGCGGAGCGTCGTCGTCAGGCGTACGACCACAAGGTGGTGGCCGCTCTCGCCCCTGATTTTCTGGAGGAGCTGGCCGTAGCCGAGCGCGCGTACGGCGAGTTGGCCCGTGAGGTGAAGGCGGCGCGGGAGACGGAGGCCGCACTGACGGCAGCGAGGGCCGTGGCGGAGGCAGGGACCTCTGAGGAGGGCGACGAGGACGGCGAGATCGACCCCGAGTTGGTCAAGGCGGCCCTCGGCCCGGCCGAGATGCGGGAGCTGAACCGACGGCGGGCTGCGGCGAGGAAAGCCGTCACGGCATTGGAAGACGATTTCTGGCCCTTGCCCACGAAGGGAAAATCGCAGCGTGCCACGGCCATGGGCGGGCCACCGCATGCGGCGGATCAGGCGCGTCCTCCGCGCCTTGAGCGTGCACACCGCGCGTTGACCGCGGCGGCCGGAGCGCGGAGCGTTGTCCTCCGCATCCTGAGGGCCGGGATGGCGAACAGACTGGAGGAGCTCGTCAGACTGAGACGCCGCGAGCTCGTCAGGTGTTATGAGAGGTGGCAGGAGAAGTACGGGCTCTCCTTCCGCGAGATCGAGAACCAGCTGTACGGGACCTCGGAAGGCGTGGCCCAGAACAACCCCTGGTCCCAGAGTCGCGCCTGGAACCTCACGGTGGACAGCGCCCGCAGTGAGGAGGGACGACAGCAGATCAGGGCTGTTGTCCATGACCTGATCGATGCGGAGAAGTTCACCGAGGCGGCCTTGGCCAAGCTGGAGTTCGACGAACTGATCGCGCCGCTCGCGGTGTTGGCGCCCGGTGCGGCAGAGATGCACGGTGTGAAGCGCTGTCCGCTGGGCGACGCGGTCGTCTCCGTGCGCGCTGGTGGCTGGTCGCGTGCCGACGAGACGGCGGACGGGATACCTGTCATCGGCGGGGGCAACCTCACCGATGACGGGCTCGACCTGTCCCGGCTCCGCAGACTCGGACCCGACTCCGCCGCCGAGGCAGTGCCATTGCTGCAACCGGGGGATGTTCTTCTGAGCACCGACACCGCGGGGGAGACGCTGCGGGTCGCCGTCTGGCAAGGGCAATTGCCTCGCGCGACACACGGTTCTCAGGTCCTCTGTCTCAAGCCCCGTGCCACTCGGCTCTCCCCTCATTACCTGGCCGCATGGCTGAGGCTGCCCCAGGTCCAGCGCCGGATCAACGGAGTGGCACGGTACTCGGCCGTGGGACCGACGGTCCTCAACGCGACCCGGCTGCTCGACGTGGAGATAGAGCTACCGAGCATGACCGACCAGCGGAGCCTGAGCCGGCAGGCCGAAGCGCTGCACGAACAGAGGCAAGTACGGCAGCGTCAGCTCGCCAAACTGCGTCTGATCAGAGGAACGTTGACGAAGGTGCTCACCGACTGAGCGGGCAGGGCGTTTTCAGCAGGCGAGTTCGAACCAGACCGTCTTGCCGATCCCGCCCTCACGGAGTTCTGTGCCCCAGGCGTCCGCCAATGCGGCGACCAGCGTCAGGCCCCGGCCGGATTCGTCGCCCGGTGCGGCCTGCCGGGGCTCGGGGACGGTGCAGGTCGCTGACCAGGTGTGCGGGGCGGGAGGGAAGCTTGTTGCGGCCCGGGAGTACCTGAAACCGGAGCACATTCGGGCCTCAATGGGCCACTCGTCTTGCTGGAGACGTCAGAGCACGAGCACCTTGGGTACGAAGAGGGGCAGACGACAGGTCCTCGACGCCAGAGCCCCGTGCTTCGGGCGCCGAGACCTCGCCGCACGTCACGCCCCCTCACCCCACCCGCGTAGCCCCCGCGAACGGCATCTGGTCGATCGGGGCCAGGCGTACCGGTGCCGACGGGTTCGGGGCGTGGATCATCTGGCCGTTGCCGACGTAGAGGCCGACGTGGCTGATGCCGGAGTAGAAGAACACCAGGTCGCCGGGGAGGAGTTCGGAGCGGGAGACGCGTTGGCCGGCGCCGATCTGGGCGTAGGTCGTGCGGGGCAGGGAGACGCCCGCGGAGCGGTACGCGGCGAGGATGAGGCCGGAGCAGTCGAAGGCGGCCGGGCCGGTCGCGCCCCAGACGTAGGGGCTGCCCAGCTTGGAGTAGGCGAAGGAGACGGCGGCCGCGGCACGAGAGTTGGGTGCCTCGGAGGTGGCCGTCCCGGTCGCCGGAAGGTGGGCCCGCACGGTGCCGGCGGACCGTGTGGCGCGGGATCCGCCGCCCTCCCCGTACCGGGCTCGTTCCTCGGCGGGCAGCGTGGACAGCAGCCGTCGGGCCGTGCTCAGCTTCCCGTTGATCGTCTCCTTGTGCCGCTTCAGCTCCGCCTGCCGGGACTTCAGCGAGGTCAGCTCGATGTGCGCGGCCCCGCGTAACTGTTCGATCTCCCGAAGCTGTCCGCGGACGGTGGCGACGGAGGTGGCCTGTCGGCTGCCGGCCCGCTCGACGAACTCCGCCCCGTCGAGGTACTGGTCGGGATCGTCGGACAGCGCGAGCTGCAGCGCGGGATCCAGGCCGCCGTCGCGGTACTGCGCCCTGGCCATCGAACCCAGCGACTCCCGCGCCGAGTTCAGCTTCTCCGTCCGGCGCGCCGCCTCGTCCCGCAGCGTCGAGAGGCGCTGCTCCGCGCTGTCCGCCTTCTCCTTGGCTCCGTTGTACTTCTCGGTCGCGACCTCCGCCTCCTGGTACAGCTTGTCCACCTTCGCCTTGACCTGCGCGGGCGTCAGCTGGGGCTCGGCGTGTCCGGTCCCGTCGAAACCCGTCGCCGTCGCCGCGCCCGCGAGGGCGATCGTCGCCGCCGTGCGGGCCGTGGTGCCGCCGATCGAACGGTGCCGGGGCTTGCGGTGCGCTGCCAACTGGACTGCACGTCCTTTCGTACGACCGCCTCATCCGTACGAACGCCAAGCGGAGCGGACGTACGGCCGCCCGGGGGCGGATGACGCGTCCGGCGGCACCCCGCACAGGGGAAGCGGGCCGCCGCCGGACCTTCTCGGCGGTGGTGGCCGACTGCCGCCCCTGGCCCGGGCGGCGGTGGGGAGCCGGTCACCTGGTGAAGGACGCTAAACCTGAGCGTGACGGGGTGGTAACGGGAAGTACGGAAGTGCCGCGAGCAGACCTTCTGGTGACCGTATGTGACCGCAATCCGCCGTAGGCGCCGTCTACTTCACGCAGAGCGATGACCGATGAGGGAAATCGGCAGCCGAGGGGAGCATCCAGCTGCTATGGCCGCATATATGCAAGATCCGGTCCATCAGGTCGGGCCTCAGGGGGCGGCCCAGGAGTGCGATCAACCGGCGCGACGGTATGTCCCCGGGCTGATGCCCGACACCTACGACCGCGTCACCGTACGCCAGCTCCTCGACCACACGAGCGGCCTGCCCAAGCCCGCCGCGACCCCCGGCCCCGCCGACGGGCAGGGATGGTGGCTGAAGTCGGTGACGCCTCAGGAATTCCTCCGCGCCTCGTTCGCCGAGGCCACAGGCACGGCGCCGGCTCCCGGTTCGGAGCAGCAGTACAACGGCCTCAACTCCTTCGTCCTCGGTCTGATCGTCGAGGAAGTCACCGGCCGGCCGTTCGCGCGCGAACTGGAGCGACGGATCATCCGGCCGCTGCGTCTGCGCCACACCAGCCTGCACGCTGCCGACGACCCGACGATCCCTTCGCGGACCGCTTCCTGACGGCGCTGTTCCGGGGCCGCCTGCTTCCGCCAGCCCAGCAGAAGCTGGTGTTCGACGTGCCGAAGGTGAGGGGCAGCGCCACCAACACGAGCTGCTCCGGCCCGGCGGCCTGCTTCAGCATCGGCGGGCTGATGCGTCACCAGCTCCCGAACGGCGAGTACGCATGGGGCAAGACGGGCTCCCGCCCCGGCTGGGACAACGGGTTCTTCGCGACCAGGGACCTCAGCCACCGCGTGGTGTACTCCCTGAACCCGACGGGGAGTGGCTCCGACCTCGCGCACATCACGGCGATCGTCGACACCGCGCTCGCGGACTGACGACGGGAGAATCGGCGGAGGAGGGAGGGAGACCCGCGGCCGGCGACCGTGATCAAATGCATGGCGCCCATGGCAGTGCCGATGGTCCACAAGGCCGCGATTAGGCTCCAGCCTCATGGACATACTCATCCATCTCTTCGTCGGCCTGCACATCATCGGCATCGCCTCGCTGCTCGGCGGCTTCCTCACCCAGATGAAGGCGATGGGCCAAGGCACCGCCCGCTTCGTCCCGGCGATGCTGCACGGCGCCCTCACGATGCTGGTCACCGGCGCGATCCTGGTCGGCCTCAACCAGGCCGACGATCAGCACGTCAACAACATCAAGATCGGCGTGAAGCTGGCCCTGCTGATCGTGATCCTCGGGCTGGTCTATGTGAAGCGGGACGACGAGCGGGTGGACAAGAGCATGTTCGGCCTGGTGGGCGCGCTGACCACGGCGAACATCTTCATCGCGGTGCTGTGGACGTGATCGCCGGGCGGTCGGCGGCGTAGGCCGAGCGGACCGCGCCCGCCGCGACGACGGCCCAGACGGCGACCGCGATCCACAGCAGCACCTCTCCCGGCGTCTCGAACGCCGGGACGTCGGCGGCGGAAGAAGTGGCGACGGACAGTGCCGCCGCCGCGGTCATACCCATCGGGAACACGGTCGCCCAGCGCCGCACGTCGTAGCGCGGTCGCGGCCACCCCACCTCCGCCACGAGCAGCACGGCGTACCAGGCCAGGTCGAGCACGAGCAGGGCGACCGTGACCGCACGCAGGACACCGCTGTCGTCGTCGTTCCACAGGTTCAGCCGGGCACTGTCGGCGGCCAGCAGCGTCGCCCCGGCGAGAGCCGAGATGGCGAGCGCCCCGCCCGCGACCCACTGGTCGCCCGGGCCTTCGACCACCTGCCGCAGGTCGAAGTGGGCCAGGGCGATGGCGTACACGACCAGCCCCAGCCAGAACAGCACGAGCGCGGTGTGCGCGAGCCAGGCCGCCGTCCCCGCCGCGGCGAGCGTAGCGCCGAGCACCGCGAGCCCCTGCGTGGCCACGCAGCTCAGCAACACCGCCCCGGGCATCCGCCGCCGCCAGTGTCGTACGACGAGGACGAGCAGCACCGGCCACAGCAGCGCCGCCAGCGCCAGTAGCGCCTCGGCGAGGGACTGCCGACCGAGGGCCGAGAACCGGGTGCCGAGCACCGTGGTGGCCGCGACCGAGGTCAGCGCGCCCGGCGTCCCGGCCTCCGCCACCCAGCCGGTCCGCTCCCGCAGCAGCCCCACGGCGAAGTGCGCGGCCAGTCCCAGCCAGCCGACGCAGGCCGACGCCAGGGTGACTTGGGACAGCACCTCGTATTCCGCCAGGTGCAGTCCGACCGACAGGACGCCGGTCGCCATCACAGCGGCTCCCGCCGCCGGGGAGCGCCGCGTCCACCAGGCGCGCAGGAGGGCGCGAGGGGAGCGAGGAGAGGAAGAGGGTGAGGGGCTGGAGGAGGCGCTGGGGGAGGGGCCGGCCATGGGGGCGATGCTAGGAAGCGCGACGCGCGTCGCGAGCGGGGCGCGCACGCGGGCGCGGGGAAAACGCGCGGGCGCAGCACACGGAGGGCCACCCCGCGGCCGGGTGGGGCTCGGCGGGGTGGCCCTTGGCGAGGGGGGTCAGGCCGGTCGTACCACGCTGTAGATCGCCGACTCGCCGTCGTAGTAGATCGACTCCTCGCGGACGTACGCGCCCGGCTTCGGGGCGTGGATCATCATGCCGTTGCCGATGTACATGCCGACGTGGCTGATGTCGTCGTAGAAGAACACCAGGTCACCGGGTTGGGCGGCGGAGAGGGAGACTGTGGTGCCCGCGTTGACCTGGTCGTAGGTGGTGCGCGGGAGGCTGACCCCGGCGGCCTTCCAGGCGGCCTGGGTGAGGCCGGAGCAGTCGTAGGAGCCGGGGCCGGTGGCGCCCCAGACGTACGGCTTGCCGATCTGGGCGCGGGCGAAGGCGAGCGCCTTCTCGGCCTTGGTGGCGTACGTGGCGTCGGACAGGGACGTGGAGCCCGTCGAGGTGGACCCCGACGACGTGGAGCCCGTCGAGGAGCCACTGTCCTGCTGCTGGGCCGCCGCCTCCCGGGCCTTCTGCTCCGCGGCGGCCTGCTGCTGCGCCAGCTCGGCGGCCTTGCGCTCCGCCTCCTGCTGTTTCTTCTCCTCGATCGCGGCGAGCCGCGCCTTCTCCTCGGCGGTCAGCCGCGACAGCAGGGTGCGCGCGTCGGCGAGCTTCTTCTGGACGGTCGACTTGGCCGTCTTCAGGTCGCCCTGCGACTGGGTGAGCTCCTGGAGGCTCTCCGTGGCCTCCCGGCGCTTCTTCATCGTCGCGGACTGCTCGGTGACGTAGTCGTCGACCGCGCCCTTCTCGCGCGTGGTCAGCCGGCTCATCAGCTGGGTCTGGTCGAAGTAGTCCTGCGGGGAGTCCGCGAGCAGGAAGGTCGCGGTGTCGGGTGCGGAGGCGCCGGTGCGGTACTGGGCGGAGGCGAAGGAACCCAGCTCCTCCCGTGCCTCGTTGAGCTTCTGCGTGCGCTGGGCGACGTCTTCGAGGAGGGTGTCGACGCGTTTGCGCTGCTTGCCGGTCTTCTCCTTGGCCGCGTTGTAGGTGTCGGTCGCCGACTCCGCCTGGCGGTACAGGTCGTCGACCTTCTGTTCGACCTCTTCGAGGCTGGGTTTGTCGTCGACGGGCGCGGCCTGCGCCGACTGGGACAGCAGGGCGACGGAGGTGAGGGCCGCCGTGGCGAGGGCGGGGGTCCGTATGCCTGCTACGCGCGTACCCGGGGGACGCGACTTGCGGTGCGACGCCAAGGGAGGCGACTCCTTCCACGTTCCGCCTACCGAGTTAGCTGTCGGGTTCGGGCGGGAGATGCGGAAGGGTTGCCCTACGGCCTTGTCCCAGAGGGAGTCGGGCCGATTCACCCCAAGTTCGGTGGGTCCCCGGTTCCGGTCGCGCGGCGGCGCTGCGGATTCGGCGGAGGCCGCGCGGCCCGGCGGGGTTCGCCGGTGGGGGTCGTACGGCCTGTCCGGCACGGTAGCCAACTGGTGTGGCCGCTGTGAAGGTTGATGTTCGATATGCCCGATACATTTTCGTGACCTTCAGTCAGGACGTCGCCGTTTGTGATGGATTCGGAGAGATCTGCATCGATCTGCAGTGATCTGCGCGATCTGAATGATCTGAATGATGTGTGATGACTTATGCGTATTTCCCGCCTCTCTCCCTGATTGATCGCGGACCGTGACGGCGCGGTCCCACAGGGTGGGGCGGGGCGGTCCCCCGGGGTGGCCGGGACGGTCCCGCAGGTGGAGGGCGCCGGGCGGCCGACCCGGGACGATCCTCGGCGTCCGCGCCCGCCGCCGGATTCCCGCGATGTTCTCGGGGTGGCGGCGGGCTGTCAGTGGGGGGTCCTAGACTCGGAGTGCGATGAGCAGCCTCTTTGATGACAGCTTCCTGGCGCACCTCCAGGCCCCTCGCGGGCACGAGGAGGGCCCCCCGCCGCCGCCCGAGGACGACCACGTAGCGGAGTCCGTTCCGGACGATCTGTTCGGCGGGAAGTTCGACGTGCCGCCGGACCGGGACACCCACTACCGCGACGGCGCCCCGCGTCCGGCGGTGGACCCGGCCGCGCTCCTGGAGGGGCTGAACGAGAACCAGCGCGAGGCCGTCGTGCACGCGGGCGCCCCGCTGCTCATCGTGGCCGGCGCCGGCTCGGGCAAGACCCGTGTGCTCACGCACCGCATCGCCTACCTGCTCGGCCAGCGGAACGTGCACCCGGGCCAGATCCTCGCGATCACCTTCACCAACAAGGCCGCCGGCGAGATGAAGGAGCGCGTCGAGCAGCTCGTCGGCCCGCGCGCGAACGCGATGTGGGTGATGACCTTCCACAGCGCGTGCGTCCGCATCCTGCGCCGGGAGTCGAAGAAGCTGGGCTTCACGTCCTCGTTCTCGATCTACGACGCCGCCGACTCCAAGCGTCTGATGGCCCTGGTCTGCCGCGACCTGGACCTCGACCCCAAGCGCTACCCGCCGAAGTCCTTCAGCGCCAAGATCTCGAACCTGAAGAACGAGCTGATCGACGAGGAGGACTTCGCCGCCCAGGCCGCCGACGGCTTCGAGAAGACCCTCGCCCAGGCCTACGCCATGTACCAGTCGCGGCTGCGTGAGGCGAACGCCCTCGACTTCGACGACCTGATCATGACGACGGTCAACCTGCTGCGCGCCTTCCCGGACGTCGCCGAGCACTACCGCCGCCGCTTCCGGCACGTCCTCGTCGACGAGTACCAGGACACCAACCACGCCCAGTACTCCCTGGTCCGGGAGCTCGTCGGCACCTTTGAGCACCCGGTGGACGTACCGCCCAGCGAGTACGACCTCCAGCCCGCCGAACTGTGCGTGGTGGGTGACGCCGACCAGTCGATCTACGCGTTCCGCGGCGCGACCATCCGCAACATCCTCCAGTTCGAGGAGGACTACCCGGACGCGACGACGATCCTGCTGGAGCAGAACTACCGCTCGACGCAGACGATCCTCACCGCCGCCAACGCGGTCATCGAGCGCAACGAGTCCCGCCGTCCCAAGAACCTCTGGACCAACGCCGGCGCCGGCGCCCGCATCACCGGCTATGTCGCCGACACCGAGCACGACGAGGCCCAGTTCGTCGCCGACGAGATAGACCGCCTCACGGACGCGGGCGACGCGAAGGCCGGCGACGTCGCCGTCTTCTACCGGACCAACGCCCAGTCCCGTGTCTTCGAGGAGATCTTCATCCGGGTCGGCCTGCCCTACAAGGTCGTCGGCGGTGTCCGCTTCTACGAGCGCAAGGAGGTCCGGGACGTCCTGGCCTACCTGCGGGTCCTCGCCAACCCGGAGGACTCGGTGCCGCTGCGCCGGGTCCTGAACGTGCCCAAGCGCGGCATCGGCGAGCGTGCCGAGGCGATGATCGACGCCCTGTCCCAGCGGGAGAAGATCAGCTTCCCGCAGGCGCTGAAGCGGGTCGACGAGGCCTACGGCATGGCGGCGCGCTCCACCAACGCCGTGAAGCGGTTCAACACGCTGATGGAGGACCTCCGTACCGTCGTCGACTCCGGAGCGGGTCCGGCGACCGTCCTGGAGGCGGTGCTCGAACGCACCGGCTACCTCGCCGAGTTGCAGGCCTCCACCGACCCGCAGGACGAGACCCGGATCGAGAACCTCCAGGAACTCGCCGCCGTGGCCCTGGAGTTCGAGCAGGAGACCGCGCAGGGGGAGGCGTCCGGTTCGCTCTCCGACTTCCTGGAGCGGGTGGCCCTGGTCGCCGACTCCGACCAGATCCCCGACGAGGAAGAGGACGGCTCCGGAGTCATCACCCTGATGACCCTGCACACCGCCAAGGGCCTCGAGTTCCCCGTCGTGTTCCTGACCGGCATGGAGGACGGCGTCTTCCCGCACATGCGCGCCCTCGGCCAGACCAAGGAGCTGGAGGAGGAGCGCCGCCTGGCGTACGTCGGCATCACCCGCGCGCGGGAACGGCTGTATCTGACCCGGTCGTCGCTGCGGAGCGCGTGGGGCCAGCCGTCGTACAACCCGCCCTCCCGTTTCCTGGAGGAGATCCCGCCGCAGCACGTCGACTGGAAGCGGACCGGTGCCACGGCACCGGCGTCCTCCGGCCCGGTGTCCGCGGTGGCGGCCTCGCTGTCGTCGTCCCGCTCCCGCTCGTCGGCGTCCGGGGCGTCCGGCTTCGCCACCCGCCGGAGCTCGGAGAAGCCGGTGGTGACGCTGGCGGTCGGGGACCGGGTCACCCACGACCAGTTCGGCCTCGGAACGGTCGTGGCGGTCAAGGGCACCGGCAGCAACGCCGAGGCGACGGTCGACTTCGGTGAGGAGAAGCCGAAGCGACTGCTGCTGCGGTATGCGCCGGTGGAGAAGCTGTAGCTCTCATGCCGTGAGCCCCAGCACCCGATCCAACGGTCGGAGGCTGGGGCTCACCGGGCACAGGGGAGTGGTGGTGCTACCGCGGCGCTACGTCGGGGGCGCCTACGTCGGGTTGATTCCGTGGCTGCGCAGCCACGGCAGGGGGTCGACCGCCGCGCCGCCACCGGGCCGGACCTCGAAGTGCAGGTGCGGGCCGGTCGAGTTGCCGGAGTTGCCCGAGTACGCGATCGGGTCGCCGGCCTTCACGGTCGTACCGGACGAGACCCGGTAGCTGGAGAGGTGGCAGTACCACGTCTCCGTGCCGTCCTTCGCCGTCAGGATCAACATGTTGCCGTACGCGCTGTTCCACTGCGTCCGCACGGTGCCGTCGGTCGCGGCCATCACCGTCGTGCCGTAGGAGACGGGGAAGTCGATGCCGGTGTGCACGGACATCCAGTTGATTCCGGACTGGCCGAAGTAGGCGCTGAGCCCGTGCTGGGCGACCGGCAGCGCGTACTTGGGGCGCAGCCGCTCCTTGCGGGCCGCCTCCGCGGCCGCCTGCTTCTTCTCCGCCGCCTGCTGGGCCTTGAGGTCGATACGTTCCTGCGTGCGGCTGACCCGGTCACTGAAGTCGTCCGCCTCGGCGGAGAGGGTCCGCAGCTGGGTGTCCAGCTTGTTGTTCGCGGCGGCCGGCTTGACGGCGGTGACGTCCGACGCGGACGCCGACGCCTCCTGGTCGCCGCCGGTCAGTGTGCCGACGGAGGCGGCGGCGATCCCGGCGACACCCATCACGCACGCCGAGGGCACGGCCACCGTCAGCAGCGCGGAGCGCTTGGCGGGCATCCGGCGGCGGGACCGCGACCCGCCGCGAGAGGCGGCGCGGGACGACGGGGCCGGGGTGGCCTCTTCCTGGTCGTCGAGGAGAGAGACGTGAGGGGAATCAGCGGAATCAGCGGCGTGAGGTGAGTGAAGGGCGTCGGGCGCGGGCGACATCTCCGAACCGCCAGGCAGATCACCGGAGTCGGTGAACTCGTCGTCGACAGGGGCCTGTTCACCGTACGTGACCTGCTCGAAGGTCGCCGTCGCCTGCTGGTCGAAGGACTCGCCCTGCGGTGCGTACTCCTCGGCGCCGGTCGCGGTGTGCGGGCCGTCGGAGTTCCACTGCGTGGCGTCGTACGCCCCGGTGTCGAAGGCCTGTGTGCCCCATTCCCACTGCTGGGTCTGGTTGGCCGGGCCGGCGGACTGGTCGGGCTGGAGCCAGGCGTTCGCGTCCCACTGGCCGCTGGTGTCGGGACCGGTGGTCTGCGTCGGAATCGCGGAGAGCTGCTGGTGCTCGCCGGTCCAGCCGGTGGTGTCGTACGCGCCGGTGTCGTAGGAGGCGTGGTGCTGCGCCGCGTATATGTCGTAGTTCAGGGTCTGGTGACCGCCCGTGGTCCAGGCCGACGAGTCGTACGAGCCGCTGCCGTCGCCGGGAAGGCTGCCGAAGAGGGGGTCGGACGCGAAGGTCGTCGTGGCGTGGGCGCCGGCGTCGAAACCGGTGGCGTCGAAACCGGTGGCGTCGAAAGCGTTGGCGCCAGTGCCGGTCGCGTCGAAACCAGTGGTGTCAAAACCAGTGGTGTCAAAACCTGTGGCGTCATAGCCGCCGTAGGTGGTGAAGTCGCCGTACTGGGCTTCCTGGGCGCCGTAGGACGGGTGGTGCGTGGAGGCGGCGTCGGAAGCCGGAGCCGGGGTGGTTGTGATCCCCGACGGGTGACGGTCGTTCACCAACTTCTCTTTCGCCTCGACAACAGGGGCTGCCAGAGCAGTGCGGCGACTGTACCCGGCGGTATGCGGGCACGACAATCTTCGGCAGGTTTTGCGCGCGCAGGAAACGGGCAATCGGCCGTGTTTCGGGGGACTGCGGACGCGAGTTTGGCCTTGTGTTCGAAGGGCGTTCGACGTTGAGGTGCGGTCGGGCCGGCGTTGGGATGCGGTCGGACGGCTGATTTTCGCCGTGCGGGGCGACTGGGGGCAGTCGTGGTCGTTGTCGTGCGCCGGGTTACGCGACCGTCAGTCCGCCGGCGCGCGCGGCGGTCTCCTCGCCCGGGCGTGCCGCGTCCAGAACCCGCCGTATCCCGGCCGCGACGGCGGGGTGCACGGGCAGGGCGAGATGCCCGATCCCGGTCACCCGGACGTTGTCCACGGTCAGATCGGGGTGGTCGACGCAGGCGGTCTCCAGCGGGTCCATCAGATGGTCCAGGTCGCTCCAGAAGCTGACGAAGTGTGTCCGGCAGCCGGGGGAGGGCTTGCTCAGCTCTTCGAGCAGCTCCGATCCGGGGCGCATCTGTCGCACGATCGGGTGCGCGTTCGCCAGCGGCGCCACCCGGGTGCCGGAGTGCGGGGTGCCGAGCGTCACGAGGGTGCGCACCCGGGTGTCACCGCCGAGTCGTTGTACGTAGTAGCGCGCGATCAGTCCGCCCAGGCTGTGCCCGACGACATCGACCTGTCGGCTGCCCGTGCGCTCGCAGATCTCCTCTATGTGCCGCCCGAGCAGTGTCGCCGCGGTACGTATGTCGCAGGTCAGCGGTGAGTAGTTCAGCGACTCGATCTGCTGCCTGCCGTGCTGGGCGAGGCTGCGGCGCAGCAGGACGAACACCGAGCGGTTGTCGATGAAGCCGTGCAGCAGCACGACCGGTGGCTTGGCCTGCCTGGGCAGCTGGGGCGCGCCCTCCCCCGGGGCGGGAACGGGGGGCGCGGGGACGCGGCGCTCCTGTGTGATGCCGGAGGGGTAGAGCAGGAGGTGGCCCGCGAGGATCGCGATCTCCAGGGCTGTCGCCTTCAGCAAGGTCAGCGAGAGGGCCGCCAGTCTGCTCGGGAGCAGCCGCTGGAGCGGAAGCAGGGGTAGTGCTGCCCTCGTGACCTTCATGGCCGACCTCCTGTCGGCGCGCGGGAGGACTGCTCCGTCCCCCGTGTGCCCTTGAGGGGAGACGCGGCGGAGGTCGTCGACGGGGCGCGAGCGGGGCGGGTCGGGCCGACGGCCTGGTGAGGCTCCCTGCCGGTGTGGCGGCGAGGCTCCCGGGTGTCGTGCCTTACCTGCCCTGCGTGCCCTTCGCATCCTCGTCGATGCGCCTCACCGCCGCGGCGCGCGGTCCGCGGCGCGGCGGTGAGGCGACCTCGTTGCGGCTCCCGAACGTGTCCCACCTTGTATTTTTCCCTTCGGAACCCTTCGCGAAACTGTCGGCGACGGGATACCGGCGATAACGTTCGTTCACTTTCCCGGCTGGTGCGGTACTTGTCGGTATGGATGGATGAATCGGTAGGGATCGATGGAGTCGCTTCATGGAGGCAGTGATGGGTGTGGCAGCCGGTCCGATCCGCGTGGTGGTGGCCAAGCCGGGGCTCGACGGCCATGATCGCGGGGCGAAGGTGATCGCTCGGGCGCTGCGCGACGCCGGTATGGAGGTCATCTACACCGGGCTCCACCAGACGCCCGAGCAGATCGTCGACACCGCGATCCAGGAGGACGCCGACGCCATCGGGCTGTCCATCCTGTCCGGGGCCCACAACACGCTCTTCGCCGCGGTGATCGATCTGCTCGAGGAGCGGGACGCGCAGGACATCCTGGTCTTCGGCGGCGGGATCATCCCCGAGGCGGACATCGCTCCGCTGAAGGAGAAGGGCGTCGCGGAGATCTTCACCCCGGGCGCGACGACGGCGTCGATCGTGGACTGGGTGCGTGCGAACGTGCAGGAGTCGGCGGAGGCCTAGGGGGCGTCCGTCGGCGCGTGCCGGTGGACAGGGGTGGTGGCTCTCACGGGGCTCGGCTGTGCCTGGGCAGGGGCGGTGGCTCTCACGAGCGTCGCCCGTGCCTGGGTGGGGCCGGCGGTCCCCAGGTGTTTCGTCTCCGCGCTCCCCGTCCGGTCCGACCGGTCCGGTCCTCAAGCGCCGGACGTGGTGAGGGGGCGCACCACCCCCAGTTCCTCCTGCATCGCCGCCCGCAGCCGCAAGGTCGTGACCAGGCGCTGGAACGCCTCCGCCCAGTACCCACCGGCCCCCGGGCTCGTGTCCTCCGTCTCGTCCGGCACCGCCAGCAGCCCGTCGAGGCGGCTCGCCTCGAAGGGGTCGAGGCAGCGTTCCGCCAGCCCCATCACTCCGCTGAAACTCCATGGGTAACTCCCCGCGTCCCGTGCGATGTTGAGCGCGTCGACCACGGCTCGGCCGAGCGGCGCGGCCCACGGCACCGCGCACACACCGAGCAGCTGGAATGCCTCGGACAGCCCGTGGGCCGAGATGAACCCGGCCACCCAGTCGGCCCGTTCACCGACGCCCAGCGTGCCGAGCAGCTTGGCCCGCTCGGCCAGGGACACCGCCCCGGGGCCGCCGGCCTCGGGTGCCGCGGGCGCCCCGAGCAGGGCCCGCGCCCATCCGGCGTCCCGTTGCCGCACCGCCGCCCGGCACCACGCCGCGTGCAGTTCGCCCTGCCAGTCGTCCGCCACCGGGAGCGTGACGATCTCCTGGGGCGTACGGCCCCCGAGCCGCCCCGGCCAGGTTCCGAGGGGTGTCGCCTCCACCAGCTGGCCCAACCACCAGGACCGTTCCCCCCGCCCCGTGGGGGGCTTGGGTACGACACCGTCGCACTCCATGCTCGCGTCGCACTCGTGCGGCGCCTCGACCGAAAGGGTCGGTGTGTCCCCGGTGTGGTCGACGGCCACGCAGGCCCCGGCCCGCACCGCCATCCGCGCGGCGAGGGCCGAACCGGGCAGTGCCGACAACAACTCCGCGGCCGTCGCCCGTACGTTGCGGCTGCGGTCGGTGAGCGCCTGCTCCAGGAACGACTCGTCGTCCGCCGCCAGACCGGTGCGCAGGGAGTCGAGGAACATCAGCCGGTCCTCGGCCCGTTCCGTCGCCCAGGTCGTCGCGAGCAGTTCGCGTGCGGCGGCCGGCTCACGGGCACGGATCGCGGAGAGCAGGGCGACCCGCTCGGCGAACAGTCCCTCCTGCCACAGCTGTCGGGTCTTCTCGGTGTCCTCGGGATGCGGCAGCGTCGTACCGCCGCCGGGGGTCGCCCGCAGGGCGAACCGCCAGTCCGGGTTCAGCCGGGCGAGCCACACCGCGCGGGGTCCCGCGAACGTCAGCGCCGACGGCCGCAGATCCGTCCGCCCCCGAGCCGCGTCCAGCAGGGCCGGCACCTGCTCGGGCGGAGCGGCGAAACCGCGGGCGTTGGCGGTAGCGAGCCACTGCGGCAGCAACTCCATCAGGTCAGGTGCCGTACCCCGACGGCCACCACCGCCCGTGCCGGGGCGGTCGGCCAGCAGCAGCGCCAGTCTGCGGGCCGCCGCGGGCGGCAGCGGGGGACGCGGGTCCTCGGCCACCGGTTCCGGCAGGCCGGCCGCCCGCCCCGGCCGCAGGCCGGCCCGTCGCCGTACGGTCTCCTCGGCCGCCGCGTCCAGCAGGGCGAGCGGTGCGTCCCGGCCGGGCGGGCAGCCCGGCGGGGTGCGC
Source organism: Streptomyces sp. NPDC005263 (assembly GCF_042872365.1). Taxonomy (NCBI): domain Bacteria; kingdom Bacillati; phylum Actinomycetota; class Actinomycetes; order Kitasatosporales; family Streptomycetaceae; genus Streptomyces; species Streptomyces sp. NPDC005263. Next base: position 335,034 of record NZ_JBIAKJ010000003.1, read on the forward strand.
CGCTCCGTCCCGAGCAGGGCCGCCGTGACGAGCTCCTCCCAGAGGCCCGGGGCGGGCGCGTCCACAGGAGCGGAAGTCCTGGTCATGTGTTCCTTTCCGTTCCACTCACTGGGATGCCGGGAGCGGTTGAAGGGTCACCTGATGCGGGTGTCCGGTGAGCCGGGAGTCATGCCGGGAGGATCGGGGCACGCGGGGGACGAGGCGGAGTCCCGGGCGGGACAGCGGTCGGGTCAGCACAGGGACACCGCCTCGCCGGCCTCCGGCCAGGCCGTGAGCGGGGTGAAGCCGCGGTGGCCGAACTCGCCGAAGACCGTGACCGGAGCGCCACCGGACAGGGAGACCAGCCGCCACAGGCCCGGACGGGCCCGCGCGGTGGACGTCAGCGGCAGCGCCGTCTTCCCGTCCGCGTCCGCGAGCTGCCAGGAGTCGCCGTCCCGGGCCGGCACGACCCGGTCCAGGGTCACCGGTACGGAGTCCAGCCACGGGTCGTCCCTCAGGGCCTCGCCGTAGCGCGCGGCAGCCTGCTCCGGTGTCACCCCGGGCGGGCGGGTCGCCGTGGGAGCGGGCGGGGCGAACTGCTCGCCCAGGGCGGCCCGTGGTTGTCCGGCACCCGGATACGCCGACACCTCGGCGTCCAACGCCAGCCCCATCGGCAGCGCGAGCTCCGGCGCGCGGCCCGCGGCACCATAGGAGAGGAGCAGCGCCGTACGGCCGGACGTGGCGCCGTACAACCAGATGCGACGGGTCGTCAGCCGGGCGTCCGCCGTGTCGTACTGGGCGAGGACCAGCCACCTGTCGCGCAACGGCGGGCCGTCCGCCGAAGCGGGCAGGCCGACCCGGGACCGGACCGTCGTCGCCAAGCCGTCGGGCAGCCGCTCCCGAAGCAGCCACCCCTGGTCGAGGAGGTGGAGGAGGGCACATTCCTCCAGCAGACGCACCGGCCATCCCGGCCCTGACGACGGGATCGTCCCCAACTCCCTTACCCGCGCGGCGAGACCGGAGGCCTGGGCGTCGACCATCCGGGCCGCCGTCTCCTCCCACTGCCCGTACCCCGCCTGCTCCGCGCCCGCCAGGCCGCCGCGCAACAGGTCCACCAGCCGTTGCTCCAACTCCGTCGCACCCGCGGTGATCCGCTCGGCCCGGCGCTCCGCCCGGCGTCGCGCCGCCTCGGGATCACCGGAGCCGGACGCGGAACCGGTGGCCGCCGCCTGCTTCTCCGCCGCGCGTTTCCTGCGCCCCTCCAACCACTCCCCGGCCCACTCCGGCGGCTGTCCGGCCGGCACCGCGTCGGCCCCGCCCGACCAGAGCAGCAGCAGCCCGAGCGCGTGCTTGCACGGGAACTTGCGGCTCGGACAACTGCACTTGTACGCCGGTCCGGACGCGTCCGCGATGTCCACGACCGTCTGATACGGCTTGCTGCCACTGCCCTTGCACAGCCCCCACACCGTCCCCTCCCCACAACTGCCCGCCTCGGACCACGGTCCGGCCGCGCCGAGTTTGCTGCCCGCTTTGCGTGATGCGGCGTCAGGCGCCAGTGACAGCACCTGGTCCGCACTCCAGCGCACCCCCTGCTGAGTCATGTCATCGAAGGTAGATCCCACCACTGACAATCGGCCCGGCGAGCGCGTTTGTGCAGGTCAGATCGCATTGTCAGTGGCGTGGTGCACGGTGGACACCAGATCCGAACCGGCCGAGCTGGAGGGGGACTCAGCCATGACTGTGTCTGCAGAACCGACGTCCGCCCACGTGCGTGAGCAGGAACCGACCGAGGCGTTGCGTCCGCACGCCGAGGACGCCTTCGCCGATGAACTCGCCGCGCTCGCCGCGCAGGACGACCGCCCGCGCCCCGCCCGCTGGAAGCTGTCGCCGTGGGCCGTCGCCACCTACCTCCTCGGCGGCACTCTCCCCGACGGCACCGTGATCACGCCGAAGTACGTCGGACCGCGCCGCCTCGTCGAGGTCGTCGTCACCACCCTGGCGACCGATCGCGCCCTGCTCCTGCTCGGCGTGCCCGGCACCGCCAAGACCTGGGTGTCCGAGCACCTCGCCGCAGCGGTCAGCGGCGACTCCACCCTGCTGGTGCAGGGCACGGCCGGGACCCCGGAGGAGGCCATCCGCTACGGCTGGAACTACGCGCAGCTGCTCGCGCACGGCCCCAGCCGTGACGCCCTGGTCCCCAGCCCCGTCATGCGGGCGATGGCCGAGGGGATGACGGCCCGCGTCGAGGAACTGACCCGTATCCCGGCCGACGTACAGGACACGCTGATCACGATCCTGTCGGAGAAGACGCTGCCGATACCGGAGTTGGGTCAGGAGGTGCAGGCGGTCGGCGGCTTCAACCTGATCGCGACCGCCAACGACCGTGACCGTGGGGTCAACGAGCTGTCCAGCGCCCTGCGCCGCCGGTTCAACACGGTCGTGCTGCCGCTGCCCGAGAGCGTCGAGGCCGAGGTCGACATCGTCTCGCGGCGCGTCGACCAGATCGGCCGCTCCCTCGACCTGCCGGCCGCGCCCGACGGCATCGACGAGATCCGCCGCGTCGTGACGGTGTTCCGTGAACTGCGGGACGGCCTCACGTCCGACGGCCGCACCAAGCTGAAGTCGCCCAGCGGCACCCTGTCGACGGCGGAGGCGATCTCCGTCGTCACCAACGGCCTCGCGCTGGCGGCGCACTTCGGTGACGGAGTGCTGCGGGCGGGTGATGTCGCCGCGGGCATCCTCGGCGCGGTCGTCCGTGATCCGGCGGCCGACCGGGTCGTCTGGCAGGAGTACCTGGAGGCGGTCGTCCGTGAACGCGACGGCTGGACGGACTTCTACCGGGCGTGCCGCGAGGTGAGCGTGTGAACGGAGACGGGTGGATGCCGTCGCGCGTGGATCCGGCGGCGGGTGCGACGCGCGGCAGGGGAGTTCGGTGCGGTGTTCGCGGGCGGGGACAGGGCTGCGGACAACAGGCGCGGGTGCGGGTGCGGGTGCGGGTGCGGACTCGCTGTGGTGTCGGAAGGGAGGGGGCGGAGTGACAGGCGCTGAGGAGACCGGCGGGCGAGAGGCCGGGGTGGCGGGGCCGCTGCTGCTCGGGGTGCGGCACCACGGGCCGGGTTCCGCGCGGGCCGTGCGGGCGGCGTTGGCCGCGGCCCGGCCGCGGGTCGTGCTGATCGAGGGGCCGCCCGAGGCCGACGCGTTGATCCCGCTGGCCGCCGACGAGGACATGCGGCCACCGGTCGCCCTGCTCGCCCACGCGGTCGACGAACCCGGCTGCTCGGCGTTCTGGCCGCTGGCCGAGTTCTCCCCGGAGTGGGTGGCCATCCGCTGGGCCCTGGAGCACGACGTTCCGGCCCACTTCGTCGACCTGCCGGCCACCCACACGCTGGCGGGGGGGCGGGACGCGGGGGAGTCCGGGGCGGAGAAGCCAGAAGGGGAGGTGAGCGAGGGGGCCGAGGCCCGGGGGGAGGACGCCGAGCAGGACGTCCGCGTCGACGTCCGGGTGGACCCGCTCTCCGTGCTCGCGGAGGCCGCCGGTTATGACGACGCCGAGCGCTGGTGGGAGGACGTCGTCGAACACCGGGGGCCGGGCTCGGCGGACCCGTTCGCTCCGTTCGTCGCGCTGGAGGAGGCCATGGGGGCGCTGCGGGAGACGTACGGGAGCGGGGGCCACGACCGGGACCTCGTACGGGAGGCGTACATGCGGCTCCAGATGCGGGACGCGCAGCGCCGGTTCGGGGACGACGTGGCCGTGGTGTGCGGCGCCTGGCACGTGCCGGCCCTGCGGCGGCGGACCACCGTCGCCGCGGACAAGGCGCTGCTGAAGGGACTGCCCAAGGTCAGGACGGACATGACCTGGGTGCCGTGGACGCACCGCAGGTTGTCGCGGCACAGCGGGTACGGCGCGGGGATCGACTCCCCGGGCTGGTACGGGCATCTGTTCCGGGCGCCGGACCGGCCGGTCGAGCGATGGCTGACCAAGGTCGCCGGGCTCCTGCGGGAGGAGGACCGCATGGTCTCCTCGGCGCACGTCATCGAGGCGGTCCGGCTGGCCCGAACGCTCGCGGCGATGCGGGGGCGTCCGCTGGCCGGGCTGAGCGAGACGACCGACGCCGTGCGGGCGGTGATGTGCGACGGCTCGGACGTACCGCTGGCTCTGGTGCACGACCGGCTCGTCGTGGGGGACGTGCTCGGGGAGGTACCGCCGTCGGCGCCCGCGGTGCCGTTGCAACGTGACCTCGACCGGATCCAGCGCCGACTGCGGCTCAAACCGGAGGCGCGGGAACGGGAGTTGGAGCTCGACCTGCGCAAGGACACCGACGCCGAGCGCAGCAGGCTGCTGCACCGGCTGCGGCTGCTGGGTGTGGCCTGGGGGGAGCCGGTCGCCTCGCGCGGCAGTACGGGCACGTTCCGGGAGACATGGCGGCTGAGGTGGGAGCCGGAGCTGGTCGTGCGGGTCGCGGAGGCGGGGGTGTGGGGGACGACCGTGCTCGGTGCCTCGACCGCCAGGGCGGAGTCCGACGCGGTCGCCGCGCGGGGCCTCGCCGATGTCACGGCACTCGCCGAGCGCTGTCTGCTCGCCGAACTGCCGGACGCGCTCCCCACGGTGATGCGGGTCCTCGCCGACCGGGCGGCCCTCGACGCCGACGTCGGCCACCTCGCCCAGGCCCTGCCCGCGCTGGTCCGCTCCCTGCGGTACGGCGACGTACGCGGCACGGACACCGCGGCCCTGACGGAGGTCGCCGCGGGCCTCGCCGAGCGGATCTTCGTCGGACTGCCGCCCGCCTGCGCCGCGCTCGACACGGACGCGGCCGACGAGATGCGGCGCCATGTCGACGCGGTGCACGGGGCGGTGGGGCTGCTGGACGACGCCGGCGCACCGGACCACGGTGACCTGCGGGGGCGTTGGCACGCGGTGCTCGGGGTGCTGTCCGGGCGGGACACCGTGCCCGGTGTCATCCGGGGCCGGGCGGTGCGCCTGCTGCTGGACGGCGGGCAGCTGGCACAGGGTGAGGCGGCGCGGCTGATGGGGCTCGTGCTGTCGCCGGGGACGCCGCCGGGAGACGCGGCCGCCTGGATCGAGGGCTTCGTCGGCGGCGGGTCGGGCGGCGGGATGCTGCTGGTGCACGACGAGCGGCTGCTCAGCCTGGTCGACACCTGGCTGACCGGCGTGCCGGCGGAGGCGTTCATCGACGTACTGCCCCTGCTGCGGCGGACGTTCTCGGCGTACGAGCCGGGCGTGCGCCGCACCCTCGGTGAACTGATCCGGCGGGGACCGGGCCGGCGGGCGAGTGCGGCGGCGGCCGGGCCGGGCATCCCCGGCTTCGCACCCGAGCTGGACGGTGGACGCGCGGACGCGGTCCGGCCGGTGGTCCGGCTGCTGCTGGGGCTGGACGGCATGGCAGAGCAGGCGGGCAACGACCTGGTGGGGGTGGCGCGATGACGACCGATTGCCTGAGCGGGCCGAGGGAGAGGGAGCGGGCCGCAGAGGTGAGCGTGGTCGGCAACGGAAGCGGTGCGCGGGCGCAGGACCGCCCGACGACGACCGTCCCGGTGATCCCGCTCTGGGAACGGCTTCGCACGGAGGTACGGGGATGACGGCCGAGCAGTACACGACGACCCAGCCGGTCGACCCGGCGCAGGAGCGGCTGCGGCGCTGGCGGCTCGTACTCGGCGGGGACACGGCCGACGGCACGGGCTGCGCGCTCTCCGGGCGGGACGCCGCGATGGACGGTGCGCTGGCCGGGCTCTACGGGAAGGCGGACAAGGGGCAGCAGGGCCGGGACCGTTCGGCGGGGCTCGGTGCGTCGGCGCCGTCCGTGGCGCGCTGGCTCGGGGACATCCGGACGTACTTCCCGTCCACCGTCGTCCAGGTCATGCAGCGTGACGCCATCGACCGGCTGGGGCTGTCCGCGTTGCTCCTGGAGCCGGAGATGCTGGAGGCGGTGGAGGCGGACGTGCACCTCGTCGGCACGCTGCTCTCCCTCAACAAGGCGATGCCCGAGACCACGAAGGAGACGGCACGCGCAGTCGTCCGCAAGGTCGTCGAGGACCTGGAGAAGCGGCTCGCGACCCGCACCCGGGCCACCCTCACCGGCGCCCTGGACCGCAGTGCCCGTATCAACCGGCCCCGCCACCAGGACATCGACTGGAACCGCACCATCGCGGCCAACCTCAAGCACTACCTCCCGGAGTACCGGACGATCGTGCCGGAGCGGCTCATCGGATACGGGCGCGCGTCGCAGTCGGTGAAGAAGGAGGTCGTTCTCTGCATCGACCAGTCCGGGTCGATGGCGGCGTCCGTCGTCTACGCGTCCGTGTTCGGTGCGGTGCTGGCGTCGATGCGGTCGATCAACACGCGGCTCGTGGTCTTCGACACCGCCGTCGTCGATCTCACCGACCAGCTCGACGACCCGGTCGACGTCCTGTTCGGCACGCAGCTCGGCGGCGGCACCGACATCAACCGGGCGCTGGCGTACTGCCAGTCGCAGATCACCCGGCCCGCGGAAACCGTGGTCGTGCTGATCAGCGACCTCTACGAGGGAGGCATACGGCAGGAGATGCTCAAGCGGGTCGCGGCGATGAAGGCGTCGGGGGTGCAGTTCGTGGCTCTGCTCGCGCTGTCCGACGAGGGGGCGCCCGCCTACGACCGGGAGCACGCGGCCGCACTCGCCGCGCTCGGCGCACCGGCCTTCGCGTGCACGCCCGACCTGTTCCCGGAGGTGATGGCGGCGGCGATCGAGAAGCGGCCCCTGCCGATACCGGAGACCGCGTGACGGCCCCCGCGGAAGGGCGACTTGTCGACCCATTGACCGGAATTCCGTCCGGACTTCGGTCACCAAAACGGACATGACTACCCATCGGTAATGGGGGGCTTGCGCAACCTCGGGAGTCCCGTGCGAGGATCGACGACCATCAGCGGTGCGAGGCGCTCCGCTTACTTCGTAAACAGTCGTACGGCGTGCACTGTCCGTCGCGCGGAGGGACCCACACCCAGTTGATCCAGTCTGTCGCCCTCACCGGTGCCGCCCTGCGCGTGATGCGTACGGCGGCCGGGCGGCGTGTGCTGCGAGTGGTGCTGCTGGTGGGCGCGTTGTTCGCGCTCGGGTTCCTCTGCGGGGAGCAGGCGCAGGCGGCCGACGGGGCGGTGCCCGCGCCGGTCACTGAGGCGTCGTCGGCTTCGGCGGGCGGCGCCCGGTCGTTGACGAGCGGTGCGGTCGCCGGAGCGACACACACTCCGTCCGGCTCGGTTGCCGGCTCGCCGGCTCTGCCGGACGCGGCGACGGCGCCGGATCTGCCGGATCCGCCGAGCCGGTCCGCTCTGCCGGACGTGGCGGACGTGGCGGACGTGGCGAGCCTGCCGGACGTGCCGGACGCGGCGAGCCTGCCGGAACTTTCGGAACTGCCGGACCTGGCGGACCTGGCGGACCTGCCGAAGCTCCCACCCTCGTCGTCCCTTCCGCCCCTGTCGTCTCTCCCGTCCCTCCCCGCTCCGCCGACGGTGCCGTCCAGGCCGACCCTGCCGCCCACGCCGACCGTGCCGGGGCTTCCGCAGGTTCCGGGGGCGCCGTCGACCCCCGTGCACACGCTGCCGGTCCCGGTCACGTCGGCTCCACAGCCAGGCTCGTCGACGTCACCCACGGCGCCGACAGCGACGGACGGGCAGACCCCCGGCGGACGTTCCGACGCGAAGACCCCGCTCACCTACGGGCCTCGGTCGACCACGGACTTCGGCGTCACCGGCGTCGCGACACAGAGTCCCGTGCACCGGGCCGCCCACCCCGCGCCCGCTCCTGCGCCCCAGGGGCCCAGGCAGGACCCGGGTGGTGTGCCGAGCGGCAAGGCGGCCGGCGACAGCGGTACCGGCACCCCACGGCACGGCGGCGACGCGCACGCCGTCACCTTCGACCACCGGGCGCCGCTGCGGCTCGCGCCCGGAGCCACCGTGGGCGCGGACGCCTACGGCACCCGGGACAGGCACCGGGACATTCCCGTCTCTCCGGCCTAGGCCAGACCCCTTCCCCCGCCGCAGACCTGCCGCGCGGGGGCGGACACAGGTCTGCCCGCCCCGTCCGGATCCCCCTCCGATCTCCGGACGCATGCCTTCGGAATTGTCCCCAAACCTCCCAGGTCCCGCGGTTCCCGTCGAGGAACGCCGGACCCCTGTGGATCTAAGGATCTGACGCACGCCATGAACAAGCACATCCGCATGAACACGAACACCCGTCTGAACACGAACGTCCGCCGTTCCCTCGTGATAGCCGCCGGTGTCACCGGCGCCTGGGCGCTCGGCTCCGCCGTCGCCAGCGCGGACGAACTGCCCGCGGCCCCCGTCTCCGTGCCGGACGCGACGACCGACAACGCCACGGACGTGGTGACGAAGACCTCGGACACCGTCACCGGCACCCTCGACACCGTCACCGGCGCGGCCCACCAGGCCCACCGTGACGTCGACGCGAAGACCGCCACCCCGAAGGCCGCCCCGAAGGCCGCCCCGAAGGCCACCCCGAAGGTCACCGCCGCGATCCAGGGCGCCAAGGCGGCTCGTGCGGCGAAGGCCACCGGCGCCGTCTCCGACGCGGCCGTCACTCCCGAGGCCGGTGCCCACGTGGACGGCGTCGACTACCTGTTCGGCCCCCTCGCCGCCTTCGCGCCCGAGGTGGAGCGGACGCGGTCCGCCGCCGACGACACGGCGACCTCCGTCACGACGGCCGCCGAGACCGCCGTCTCCTCCGTCCCGAGCCACGTCACCGGCACCGCCGGCTCGGTCGTCGGGCAGACGGTGGACGCGGCCGCCCCGCCCGTGGCGAGGTCCGCCGTGGACGGAGCACTGCCGATCGCCACCGGCACCGTGCACGCGGTGACGCCGGTCGTCGGTGGCGTGGTCGCGGACGTTCCCCCGTACGCCACCGGTCTGGTCGGTCAGGTCGCCGACGGCGCCACGGCCGCTGTCCTGCCGCCGGTCGTGAACACCGCCGTGCACGGCGTGGTTCCGGTCGCGGGGCAGGCCGTGACGGACGCGGGTGGACTGGCGGACGGCGTCACCCGGGACGTCCAGCCCGTCGCGACCGGGTTGGTCGGCTCCGTGCCGCCGCTCGCGCACGGTGTGGCCGGTCACGCGACCGACCTGGCGTACGGCGTCGTGGGTCAGGTGGCGCCGTTCGGTCAGGGCGTCGCTGGCGCCGTCCAGCCGGTCGTCGACACCGTCACCCGGACCGTGCACGACACGGTGGACGACACCGTCCAGCCGGTGGTGCAGGGCATCGGCGGCAGCGCCACGACGCTGGCGTACGGCGTCACGGGCGAGGTCGCTCCCTTCGCGGACGGCCTGGTCGCGGAGGCGGGCCCGTTCGCGTACGGGACCGTCGGCCAGGTCGCGCCGCTGGCGCGGGACCTCACCGGCACCGTCCGGGCGACGGCCGGCCCGCTCGCCGGTCACGCCCTCACCGGGGCCGAGGGTGTCGCCGAGTCGGTCACCCCGAGCTACGTGCACCACGGCGACACGTACAGCGTCTGAGCCCATCGTCCTCGGAGCCCGGAGGGGCCCGGAGGGGCCCAGGGAAGCCCTCGAAGCCATGAAGGGTCCCGAGGGTCCCGAGAACTCCTGACCGAGGACGTCTGAGAACTCCGTGAGGCGGCAGCCCCGGACCGGTCGAAAACCGTCGGTCGGTCCGGCCGGGACCTCACGGACAGGGCGAGGTGGTCCCCATTGGGGTGGGGATCAACCGCCCCACGCCCCGCAGGGGCCGTTCAAGGGGCCTCACCGGGTCAACCCCAGCCCGGTGAGGCCCTCGGCCCGCCGGCTCGATGTGGCCCCAGTGCCGCCCTCGGCCCGCCGCCCCGATGTGGCCCCAGTGCCGCCCCAGCCCCTCACATGCGGCACCCCGTGCCAGTGAGTGCGGCATCATGTGACAGGTATCACCGCTCAGGTGTGACTCGCGATTTAGAGGCCCCCCGCAAGCAGCGATAACCTGCGAGACGGACATGCCGCGCGCTCGGACACCGTGTGCGCCTCCCTTGTGACAGACAGCGGACGTCACGTTGCCCTCGCGGCACGCCCACGCAGACAACGAACCGCGAGATCACTGATAGGGACGGAAGCGCGTGGACCTGTTCGAGTACCAGGCGAGGGACCTCTTCGCCAAGCACGATGTACCGGTGCTGGCCGGTGAAGTCATCGACACGCCTGAGGCGGCCCGCGCAGCCACTGAGCGTCTTGGTGGCAAGTCCGTCGTCAAGGCCCAGGTGAAGGTCGGCGGCCGCGGCAAGGCCGGCGGCGTGAAGCTCGCCGCCACCCCGGACGAGGCCGTCGCCCGCGCGACGGACATCCTCGGCATGGACATCAAGGGCCACACGGTCCACAAGGTGATGATCGCCGAGACGGCCCCGGAGATCCTGGAGGAGTACTACGTCTCCTTCCTCCTGGACCGCACCAACCGCACCTTCCTCTCCATCGCGTCCGTCGAGGGCGGCATGGAGATCGAGGAGGTGGCGGCCACCCGTCCGGAGGCCGTCGCCAAGACGCCGATCGACGCCAACGAGGGTGTGACCCCCGAGAAGGCCCGCGAGATCGTCGAGGCCGCGAAGTTCCCGGCCGAGGTCGCGGACAAGATCGTGAACGTCCTGGTCACCCTGTGGAAGACCTTCATCGCCGAGGACGCCCTCCTCGTCGAGGTCAACCCGCTGGCGAAGGTCGCCTCCGGTGACGTCATCGCCCTGGACGGCAAGGTCTCCCTCGACGAGAACGCCGAGTTCCGTCAGCCGGAGCACGAGGCCCTCCAGGACAAGGACGCGGCCAACCCGCTGGAGGCCGCCGCCAAGGAGAAGAACCTCAACTACGTCAAGCTCGACGGTGAGGTCGGCATCATCGGCAACGGCGCGGGTCTCGTCATGAGCACCCTGGACGTCGTCGCGTACGCCGGTGAGGCGCACGGTGGCGTCAAGCCCGCCAACTTCCTCGACATCGGCGGCGGCGCCTCCGCCGCGGTCATGGCGAACGGCCTGGAGATCATCCTCGGCGACCCGGACGTCAAGTCGGTGTTCGTCAACGTCTTCGGCGGCATCACCGCCTGCGACGAGGTCGCCAACGGCATCGTGCAGGCGCTGCAGCTGCTCAAGGACAAGGGCGAGGAAGTCACCAAGCCCCTCGTCGTCCGCCTCGACGGCAACAACGCCGAGCTGGGTCGCAAGATCCTCTCCGACGCCAACCACCCGCTGGTGCAGCGCGTGGACACCATGGACGGCGCGGCCGACAAGGCCGCCGAGCTCGCGGCTGCGAAGTAAGGAAGAGGGACAGACACAGCCATGGCTATCTTCCTCAACAAGGACAGCAAGGTCATCGTCCAGGGCATGACCGGCTCCACGGGCATGAAGCACACCAAGCTCATGCTGGCCGACGGCACGAACATCGTCGGTGGCGTGAACCCGCGCAAGGCGGGCACGTCCGTGGACATCGACGGCACCGACATCCCGGTGTTCGGCACGGTCGCCGAGGCGATCGAGAAGACGGGCGCGAACGTGTCCGTCCTCTTCGTGCCGCCGGCCTTCTCCAAGGCCGCCGTGGTCGAGGCCATCGACGCCGAGATCCCGCTCGCGGTCGTCATCACCGAGGGCATCGCCGTCCACGACTCGGCCGCGTTCTACGCGTACGCCGTGTCCAAGGGCAACAAGACCCGGATCATCGGCCCGAACTGCCCCGGTCTCATCACCCCGGGCCAGTCGAACGCCGGCATCATCCCGGGCGACATCACCAAGCCGGGCCGCATCGGCCTGGTCTCGAAGTCCGGCACGCTGACGTACCAGATGATGTACGAGCTGCGTGACATCGGCTTCTCGTCCGCCGTCGGCATCGGTGGCGACCCGGTCATCGGCACCACGCACATCGACGCCCTGGCCGCCTTCGAGGCCGACCCCGACACCGACCTGATCGTCATGATCGGTGAGATCGGCGGCGACGCCGAGGAGCGTGCGGCGGACTTCATCGCGAAGAACGTCACGAAGCCGGTCGTCGGCTACGTCGCGGGCTTCACCGCGCCCGAGGGCAAGACCATGGGCCACGCCGGCGCCATCGTCTCCGGCTCCTCCGGCACGGCCGCCGCGAAGAAGGAGGCCCTCGAGGCCGCCGGCGTCAAGGTCGGCAAGACGCCGACCGAGACGGCCAAGCTGGCGCGCGCCATCCTCGCCGGCTGACGCGACCCGCAACGGAAGGGCCCGCATCCTCACCGGGGATGCGGGCCCTTCCGCATGCTCAGCCCGGCTCAGCCCGGCGCAACGCGGCTCAGCCCGGCGCAATCCGGCGCAACCTGCCTCCGCCCCGCTCAACGCGGCTGCGGCAGCAGTCTCTCGGGTCCGCTCGCCGTTCCCTGCCGCAGCTTCGCCCGCAGCGCCAGCTCCCTCTGCGACAGCGAGCCGGGCGCCACCCTCGGCGGTACGCCCTGCACCATCGTGCCCGGCGCGACCGGTGGCTCGTAGTGCGTCGGAGCGGTCCGCATCGCGAGGGCCGTCGTGCCGATCAGGGTGACGGTGAAGGCGATGGCGGCCCGGGTCCAGAAGGCGGCCCGGCGCTCACTGTCCGTCCGCACCGCCGGAGGCCTCGCGGCGCGCGGCCGCTCCAGGGAGGCCAGTTCGGCCATCCGCCGGTGCAGCTCCGCCGGGTTCGCCAGTTCCGGCAGACGCGCGGCAATCGCCTCGCGCGCGTGCAGCAGCCGGTTCGCCGTCGCCGGTGTGCTCGCCTCCGTCTCCGCCGCCGTCTCCGGCAGACCGAGGCCGACGCCGTCGTAGAGGAGGAGCGCGCGACGGTACGGCGGCGGGAGTTTGAGGAGCGCGTCGAGCAGCGTGCGGGAGATGGCGTCGGCGGGGGGCGGCTCGGAGCGCCGGAAGCGGGGGCGGATCCGGTGCCAGGGGGAGAGCGCGTAGTCGTACGTCGCCGCCCGCACCCAGCCCGCCGGGTCCGGGTCGCGGGCCACCTCGGGCCAGCGCTGCCAGACGAGTTGGAAGGCCCGCTCGACCGACTCGCGCGCGAGTTCGCGCCGCCCGGTGAGCAGATAGGCCTGCCGGACCAGGGCGGGTGCGCAGAACGCGTACAACGCGTCGAAGGCCTGAGCGGGCGTCAGCGTGGGGGAGTCCGCGACCGGTTCAGGCGCGGGGCTCCGCGTCACCGGGGGTCCCTTCGGGCGAAAAAGTACATAAACATATATTGGGCGACACATCCAGGGTTTGCCTGTTACGGCGATCAGGCGCGTGTCGTTGGGACCATGACGGTCGTGATCAAGATGACCGCTTGCCGACCGCTGTTGTCGTCCCTGCTCACCCGCATGCGCGACCGACCGCCCGGAGAGGCTGCCGCCCTGCTGGCCGGCATCGTCGCCGCGGGCCTCGGCCTCTGCTTGTTCGCCTCGCCCGTGATGCTGCTGTGGATCAGTTCGCCGTATCCCGACAGCGGGCCCGGCGGCGCGCTGCACGTCGCCGCCGCGCTCTGGCTGTTGGCGCACGGCGCCGAACTGGTCCGCCCCGAGACGCACTCCGGCGTCCCGGCGCCCGTGGGCGTCACCCCGCTCCTGCTGTTCGCGCTGCCGGTCTGGCTGGTGCACCGGGCGGTGCGGGACGCGGCGGATGGAGGCGAGGACCCCGGGAGCATCGGGGACCTCGGGGGGATCGGGAGAGTTGGGGGAGTCGAGGGGCCGCCGCCGGTAGACGCGCGGACGGCGTGGCGGGGGGTCGTCGTCGGCTACCTCGCCGTCGGCGTGGCCGCCGCGGTGTACACGTCGGGCGGTGCTCTGCGGCCCGCGTGGGTGTGGACGGTGGTGTGCCTGCCGCTGACGGTGATGGGCGCGGCAGGGTGGGGGGTGTGGAGGGCGTACGGCTGTCCGCCCGCGCTGCTGGACAGGCTGCTGGCGCGGGTGCCGGACGGGATGCGGCAGCGGGCCCTCGAGCCGGCGGCGCGGGAGCGTCGTGGTGTCGCCGGGCGTGCGGCGGGCGCCGGGGTGGCGGTGCTGGTCGGGGGCGGGGCGTTGGCGCTGGCGGTGTCGCTGGTGTGGCACGGCGGGGCGGCGTGGGGGACCTTCCTGCACCTGACGGAGGGGTGGTCGGGCCGGTTCGCGGTGCTGCTGCTGTGTCTGGCCCTGCTGCCGAACGCGGCCGTGTGGGCGGCGGCGTACGGGCTCGGGCCCGGCTTCACGCTCGGCGTCGGCCATGTGGTGAGCCCGCTCGCCTCCGCGCCCGCGCCGTTGCTGCCGCCGTTCCCGCTGCTGGCGGCGGTGCCGGACGCCGGGGCCGGTACGCCCGTGAACTGGGCGACGGCCCTGGTGCCGGTGGCGGCGGGGCTGACGGTCGGGTGGTACACGGGGCGGGGGGCGACGAGCGGCGGCCCCGGGGCCGGGCAGGCGGCCGCCGTGGTCGGTGACGGTGACGGTGTCGAACGGACGGTGGGGGTCTGGTCGGGTGGCCGTACCGCCCTGACCGCGGGGGTGGCCGCCGTGTGGTGTGCGGGGCTGTTCGCGGGGCTGGCCGCGTTGGCGGGCGGGCCGCTCGGTGTCTCCGCGTTGTCCCGCTTCGGGCCGGTGTGGTGGCAGGCGGGAGGGGCGGCGCTGCTGTGGACGACGGGTCTGGCGGTGCCGGTGGCGTGGGTGGTGCGGATGTGGCGGTGCCGGGGGCGGGGCGGGGCGGAGGAGCGCGAGGCGACGGCGACGATCGGGAAGCCTCGGGCGCGGCCGGGAGCGGAGTCGAAGAGGGAGCCGGGGGGCGCGCAGGAGCCCGTCGTGTACGCCGCCCCGAAGGTCACGTACGTGGCCTACGCCGACGACACCGACGACGAGCCGTACGACTTCCTCCCGGTGGAGCCGCCGGAGCCTGGCTCCGGGGTGTAGGTGTGCCGGGCCTCAGGCGTCAGTTGTCCGTGCCCAGTACGCCGCGCAGTTCCTTCGGGAGGAGGTCCGCGCAGGACTTCTCCGCCGCGTTGGTCAGGGCGTCGTTCGTGCAGGTGTAGTAGTCGGCGTAGACCAGTTTCGCGGTGAAGCCCGCGGCGACCAGGACGATGGCCAGGGACGCCGTGACCAGGCCACTCACCGCGGACGTCGTCTGGGAGCGGGCGTTCTGGGCGGGGGCCGGGTTGTCCGGGTCGGGGGTGCGGGGCTGTGCGCGCAGCGCGCTGATGCTCCAGTACATGGCCAGCGCACCGAGCGGCAGGGCCAGGTAGGGCAAGCTGAAGATGGCGAAGAAGAAGGCCCACATGCCGCTCAGCAGGGCGTACCGCGCATGACGCTGGACCGGGTCCGTCGGGTCCCACCGGGTGCCCTTGCCCGTGCCCGGGCCCCCTCCGCCCGTGCCCTCGGGGCCGGTCCCCTGACCGCCGCCGCCCAGACGCTCACCGAAGCCGCCGGGGGAACGGCCGGGCTGCTGGTCGCTCCACTGGTTGCCCCAGGGGGAGTCGTCATCGCCGGATCCGGGGCCCTGGCCGCCCTGAGCCCCCTGCGAACCGTCGGCCCCCTCGCCGTCCGCCGGGCGACGCGGCTGCCAGGGACGGTCCGGAGTGCCCTCCGGCGGGGCGGCGAAGGGGTTGTCGCCCCGGGTGTCCCCGGACGCGCCCCGGTCCTCCCCGCCGCCGGCGCCCTGGGACGGCCCACCGTCGGCGCCCTGGGACGACCCACCGCCGTGTTCCTGGGACGACCCGCCGCCGCGGTCCTGGTCGCCCGCGCCCCCGCCCGACGGGGTGCCCGCGGCGTCGGGGGGAGAGGTGGGGCGCTCCCGCAGCAGCACGCCGATGCGCTCCCCTCCCTGCGGTGACTGCGGGGGGAGCGTGAGGCGTCGCAGACGGCGGTCCGGCATCAAGTGAGCGTCTTCCCCTAGGTGATACGGCTGGCTGGCGTGAGCTGTCGTTCAAAGAACGCACCACACCGCGACCGCGTTCCCGAACCTGCCCGCCCCAGACGCTACCTTCCGCCCTCGCCCCCGTCCCGTGGGGGCCGTCCGGTGTGCCGGTATCGTTGCTGACGGTCGGCCGCTTCGTACACTTCCCCGTATCCCGGGGCGTGAAGCATTCGTACGACCGTACAAACGCACCCCCGAGAAAGGGCCTCACCGTGGCCGCCAAGCCCGTGGCCAAGCGCCTCGTCGTGCTGGTCTCCGGATCCGGTACGAACCTCCAGGCGCTGCTCGACGCCATCGAGACCACAGGCACCGAGGCCTACGGCGCCGAGATCGTGGCCGTGGGCGCCGACCGCGAGGGCATCGAGGGGCTCGCGCGGGCCGAGCGCGCCGGGATTCCCACCTTCGTGCGGAAGGTCAAGGAGTTCGGGACGCGCGACGAGTGGGACGCCGCCCTCGCCGAGGCCGTCGCCGCGTACCAGCCCGACCTCGTGGTGTCCGCGGGGTTCATGAAGATCGTGGGCAAGGAGTTCCTGGCCCGCTTCGGCGGGCGGTTCGTGAACACGCACCCCGCCCTCCTCCCCAGTTTTCCCGGCGCCCACGGGGTCCGCGACGCGCTCGCGTACGGCGCCCGGGTCACCGGCTGCACCGTCCACTTCGTCGACGACGGCGTCGACACCGGCCCGATCATCGCTCAGGGCGTGGTCGAGATCCGGGACGAGGACGACGAGAGCGCTCTGCACGAGCGCATCAAGGAAGTCGAGCGAAGGCTGCTCGTCGAGGTCGTGGGGCGGCTCGCCCGCAACGGCTATCGCATTGAGGGACGAAAGGTAGTTATCCAGTGACCGCCACCGCCGAGAGCAACAAGCGGGCCATCCGTCGCGCGCTCGTCAGCGTCTACGACAAGACCGGGCTCGAGGACCTCGCGCGCGGGCTGCACGAGGCGGGCGTGGAGCTCGTCTCCACCGGGTCCACCGCCTCCCGTATCGCCGGCGCCGGCGTCCCCGTCACCAGGGTCGAGGAGCTCACCGGCTTCCCCGAGTGCCTGGACGGCCGCGTCAAGACCCTGCACCCCAAGGTCCACGCGGGCATCCTGGCCGACCTGCGCCTCGAGGACCACCGCAACCAGCTCGCCGAGCTGGGCGTGGAGCCCTTCGACCTGGTCGTCGTCAACCTCTACCCCTTCCGTGAGACGGTCGCCTCCGGTGCCACGCCCGACGAGTGCGTGGAGCAGATCGACATCGGCGGGCCGTCGATGGTGCGCGCCGCCGCCAAGAACCACGCCTCCGTCTCCGTGGTCACCAGCCCCGCCCGGTACGCGGACGTCCTCGCCGCCGTGCAGGACGGCGGCTTCGACCTCGCCACCCGCAAGCGGCTGGCCGCCGAGGCGTTCCGGCACACCGCCGAGTACGACATCGCGGTCTCCTCCTGGTTCGCCTCCGCCTACGCGCCGGCCGACGACTCCCCCTTCCCCTCCTTCCTCGCCACCAGCCTGGAGCGCGCCCACACCCTGCGCTACGGCGAGAACCCGCACCAGCCCGCCGCCCTCTACACCGCCGGCACGGGCGGCCTGGCGGAGGCCGAGCAGCTGCACGGCAAGGAGATGTCGTTCAACAACTTCACCGACACGGACGCCGCTCGCCGTGCCGCCTACGACCACACCGAGCCGGCCGTCGCGATCATCAAGCACGCCAACCCGTGCGGTATCGCGGTGGGCGCCGATGTCGCCGAGGCGCACCGCAAGGCGCACGCCTGTGACCCGCTGTCGGCGTTCGGCGGCGTGATCGCGGTCAACCGGCCGGTGTCGAAGGAGATGGCCGAGCAGGTCGCCGAGATCTTCACCGAGGTCATCGTCGCGCCCGACTACGAGGACGGCGCGCTGGAGGCCCTGGCCAGGAAGAAGAACATCCGCGTGCTGCGCGTCCCGGACGGCCCCGCTCACCCGGTCGACGTCAAGCCGATCGACGGCGGCGCCCTGCTCCAGGTCGCCGACCGGCTCCAGGCCGAGGGCGACGACCCCGCGAACTGGACCCTGGCGACCGGTGAGGCCCTCGGCGCGGACGAGCTGGAGCAGCTGTCCTTCGCCTGGAAGGCGTGCCGCGCCGTGAAGTCGAACGCGATCCTCCTCGCCAAGGACGGCGCCTCGGTCGGCGTCGGTATGGGGCAGGTCAACCGCGTCGACTCCGCGAAGCTGGCCGTCGAGCGGGCGGGCGCCGAGCGCGCGCAGGGCTCGTACGCCGCGTCGGACGCGTTCTTCCCCTTCCCGGACGGCCTGGAGATCCTCGTTGAGGCCGGCGTGAAGGCCGTGGTCCAGCCCGGCGGTTCGGTCCGCGACGAACTGGTCGTCGAGGCGGCGAAGAAGGCGGGCGTGACCATGTACTTCACGGGCACGCGGCACTTCTTCCACTGACGCCCGCTCCCGGCAGGGACCTCGGGGTCTCTGCCGGGTCGGCTTACCGGGGTGTGGTGGTGGGGGCGTCCTTGACGGCTCGCGCGCAGTGCGGCCAGTCGTGGAAGTCGCGGTCGCTGCTCCACAGGCGGTGCGCCGCCTGGATGTTCCACTCCGGGTCCAGTGCCTGACGAGGTGTGCCGCCCAGTTCGCGCAGGCGGGCGTCGGAGATCTGGAACAGGCCCCAGTTACGGGTTCCGTTGGTGTTGGGAAGGATGTGCAGCGGGTCCAGGAAGGACTGGCAGTCCGCGATGGCGACGGCCGCGTCGGGAGCCTCGGTGAACACCGCGCGGATCTGCTGCCGCACCTTCCCCGGTGACCATACGGTCATGCGCACCTGCGAGGCGTACAGCGCCTTCTTGGTGGAGTCGCCGACGACCCCGTTGGGCGGGAGACCGACGAGCACCTGGAAGGCGGTGACGCGGCGCAGCGTCTGCGGCCCGAAGGACGAGTCGACGTCGATGTCCGCGCCTTTGGCGTGCAGCAGCCGTTGCACCTCCGTCACGCACGCGTCCTGCTGGCCCATCGCCACCACGGACTGACAGGCGGCCGAGAAGAGCAGCCGTCCGTCCGTGGGGCCTCCGCGCGAACCGCTGCCGCCACCGTCGCCGTTGCCGGACGACGCCTGCTCCGCCGACAGCGCCCAGGCACCGACGCCGACGCCGATCGTCAGGACCACGACGCCGAGAACGGCGTTGCGTACCCGGTGCCGCATGAACCGGCTCCGGGCCCTCCCCGGGCCCTTCACCGACTCCAATTCCGGCACCGACTCCGGGTGCACAGTCCTGATCTGTTCTTCAGCGAACGCAACACTGCGGCGAACCGCTCGGTTTCCGCACACGCGGACACCGAGCTATCTCCCTGCCGTATGGGACGTTGGTCAGACGTTCCAGTCGGCTGGTCACATTGACGCCCTCTCCTGCCCGAAGGCAGAAGATTCCGGTCCGCACCGCTACGCGGTACCACCACGGGTTCCTGTTTCACAGGCCACCGCCGACCGGTGAGGGTCGGTCTTACACGGCCTCCGCAGGCCTGACTTCCCGCCCGTCCGGCGGTAGGTCCGACAACTCCGTTGTCGGACAAAGCGATCTTAGCCATGCCACTGTGCCCCTCCGGGTCACTACGGGCAATTTGCCCCACACCTCACCCAGATCGGTGGAGCATCGGGCAGGTGTTCCATGGCGCCCCACGGCCGTCCCAGCGCCGACCCGACGGCACCGGAACGTTCCAGCCAGGAGCCGCCCGAACGTCCCGGCATCCCATCCGGGCCGGTTTCCTTGCCCGGCCGCGGCACCACTTGCCACGGTCTGGCCGTCCGCTTCACCAGCCCACGCACCACCAAGGGAGACCAGGCCCATGCATGTTTCCGTACGCCGGCCGCGCCGCACCGCCCCGCTGCTCGCAGCCCTCGCCGTCAGCGCGGCGGTCGCCACCACGCTGGCGCTGCCCACCTCCGCGTCGGCCGCGCCGACCGCCGTGGACTGCGCGACGGGTCACATCTGCTTCTGGACCGGCGCCAACTTCACCGGCAGCAAGTGCTCGTGGGACACCGCGGACCCCGACTGGCAGTCCGGCGACGTCAGGTGCTCCTGGGCCGCCACGACGAACGTGAAGTCGGTGTGGAACGCCGGCACCGGCGACTTCTCCGGTGTGGCGTACTACAAGGGGGCCAACTACTCGGACCGGGTCGGCTGCACCCGCCAGCAGCAGGGTGGCAACCTCGCCGGCACCTACAAGGTGCGGTCCCACAAGTGGATCACCGGCAGCTGCGGCTGAGCCTCAAACCCGCGTGACGGTGGTCTCCGGCCTTCCCCCGAGCTGGCCGGAGACCACCTCGGGCGTCACGTTCCCACCAGCGGGCCCGACGGGGAACCTGAGAAGTCTCAGGGTCACTGCGCGGCCGGAGGCGTGTACTCCTTGAGGTAGTGAGCGACGCGGTCGGCGTAGGCATGAACCTTCGGGGGAACGCCTTTCGCGGCGTTCACCTTCTTGTAGGACGTTCGGTACGAGGCGGCGAGCAGCACCCGGCGGTCGCCCGGCAGGGAGGGGTTCAGCAGCGGTTCGATGGCGCAGAGGTAGCGGCCCACGGCGGGAACGGACAACTCGGGCGTGAGCGGCGGCCGGGGTGTCTCCTTCGCGGGGACGCCGTCGTCGCTGACCCACCAGCGCAGGATGGTCGGGGTCCAGCGGGCGATGCCGTATTCACCCGCCGCGGGGTCGGACAGGTTCGGGTCGAAGTCGCTCTCCGACTTGAGCAGCGCCGCGATGAGAGCCGGGGTGATGTCCGGTTGGGCGCAGTGGTGGGCCGCGTCGACGATCAGCTTGCGGTACTTCACGGGGACGCCCTTGTCCGTACGGAGCTCGGCGGCGCCGTAACCGGCGGACGTGACGCTCTGGGCGCCCGTCTCCGCGGAGATCTTCCCGCCGTCGACGGCACCGGGGGCGCCGGGGGCGGCACCGGTGCCGGGCGTGCCGCCGGGGTCCCACCAGGTGGAGACGGCGTAGCCGAGCGCGGCCACCACGACCGTGGCGGCCGCGGCGGCCAGCACGGCCGTACGGCGGCGCAGCGGCATCCGCGGCGGACGGGGTGAGCGGCCGGAGCCCGCCGCCGCCTCGACCCGGCGGAGCAGGGTCTCGGTGGTGATGCGGTCGGCGTGCGTGCGGGCCAGACAGTCCCGCACGATCTCCCGCCACACCTGGGGCAGTTCCGGCGACAGACGCAGCTCGTCCGTGCCCCGCGCGTACGCGGCGGCCGCGTCCCGGCGGGCCGTCGAGGTGCCGCCGGGCAGCGGGAAGGAGTCGGTGAGGACGAGGTGGGCGAGGACCCCGAAGGCCCAGACGTCGGCGGACGGACGGATCCGGCGGCCCCGTTCGCCGATCTCCGACCAGAGCAGCTCGGGCGGGGTGTAGTCGGGGGTGGAGAAGGCGGGCGTGTACGCGTGGGTGCCCTCCAGCTCCGCGGCCATGTTGAAATCGGCCAGCCGCGCCGAACCGTCCTTCATCAACAGCACGTTGGCCGGTTTGAGATCCCCGTGCACCCAGCCCGCGTGGTGCAGCTGGGCCAGCCCCTCGCAGATCTGGGCGAGGAGTACGGGGCCGGCGCCGGGCCGGGGGGAGGCGCTGAGCAGGGCGGACAGTGATCGTTCCGCCTTCTCCAGGACGAGGACCGTGGCACCGTCGAGGGTCGGGCGTTCCGGGTCGTCGACGGTGAGGGTGTCGTACATCCGGATCAGTCGCGGGCGTCTGAGCCGACGGTACAACTCGACCTCTCGCTCGATCAGTTCGCGCAGGTGGGTCAGCTGTCTGGGGGTGCCGGTGCCGGTGGGCAGGAACTTCAGGGCGACCGTGCGGGGCAGTTCCTCGCCGCCTACGACGTCCTGGGTGCGCCGGGCCTCGTACACGCTCCCGAACGCGCCCGTCGCGATCGGCTCGCGCACCTCCCAGACGCCGACCCGGTACCCGCGGGGCACCGGCACGGCGTACGGCTCGGTCACCGTGCCCCCCGTGCTGCCGGGGCCGTCAGGACGACGAGGTCGTCCTCCCGGACCAGGTCGAAGCGGAGCGCCAGGGACACCAGGGACTCCTTCTTGCCGTTGAGCCGGGCACCGGTCTCCGCGGTGTCCGGGCCGGGCTTGAGACGCAGCTTGACGGCCAGGTAGTCGATGTTCCACTGGACGGTGGTGCGGGACGCCGCGGGCCAGTTCGGGCGGAGCCGGTCGACGACCTGCTCGACGGTGGGCAGCGGGGCGTGCGGTTCACCGCGCAGCCGTGGCTCGCACAGGGCGGCCAGGACCGCGAAGTAGCGCTTGGTGCGGTCGACGGAGAAGGCGGGCGCGGTGGTGTCGCCGTCGAGGCCGCCCTCGGCGCGCAGATAGTCGTGGCGCGGCGCCCACACGTCGATGGCCAGCAGGTCGCCCGCCGCGGGCAGCACGATCCGCGAGAACTCGAACGGCACCGGCGCGTCCAGCCGCCCCGGACCGACCTTTATGTGCTCGCCCGCGCCCTCCGGGTTCTCCACCACGTACGTCTGGTGGCCGCAGAGGTTGCTCAGGGTCCAGAAGGCGCCCTGCGCGCTGATCACGCCCGCACGGCGGGAGACCCCGTCATGCGGGACGACGAGGTCGTTCTCGCGGACGGAGCGGCCGAAGGTCAGCCGCTCGCCGGGCGCGAGTCGTTGTTGTGCGCGCTGGGGCTCGTCCTCCGTGGTCGGCGGAGGTACCACGATGATGCTGTACAAGGTGCTTCTCCCCGTGCCTGACGGCTACAGAGGTCAGACTAGGGCGACGCACCAGGGCCGTGTCCCCCTCGTGCGGGTGAGACACGGCCCTTGGACAGGAATGGCGCGAACTGTTCAGTCCGGCCAACGCCCTCAGTAGCGCGGCCGGTTGAACCAGGCCTTGCCCTTGGAGTTGCCGGCGAAGACGGCGATCAGGATGCCGAGCACCAGGTGGATTATGCCCACGAGGGTGAACGGGTACAGGCCGAGGACCGCGGTGATGACACCGAACACCAGGACCGTGACCCGCAGGCCGTTGCCGCCGGAGGTGAACTTCGTCGCCAGGAAGGCCGCCCACACCAGCCAGGCCAGCGCGAACACCGCGAACGCCCACAGCACGCCGGTCGGGTAGTCGGCGAACTGCTCGAAGGCGGCGTCGTCCTTGGCCTTGTCGATGGCCACGGCGGCGAAGGCGAAGATGGCGATGCCGATGACCTGCAGACCGACGATGACCCACAGCATCACGCGGGCCGCGCTGACCGAGCCGGGCATCGTCGCCATCGGGGCGCCGGCGCCGTAGGCGGCCTGGCCGACCGGCGGGGCTTGGGGGTAGCCGTAACCGGGCGCCTGGCCCTGCTGCTGGGGGTAGCCGTAGCCCTGCTGGGGCTGCTGCGGCTGGCCCTGGGGCGCGCCGTAGGGGTTGTTCGGGTCGCCGTAACTCATGGCGGTCTTTCCTCCGTTGACTTCAAGTGCGGGGACGACGCGCAGCGGCATCGCAGGAGGAAAGTTTCTGGATGCGGCCGTCCCCCCGATGAGCTGCCCGCGGCACTGTGCATGTCATGTTTCTGCACCGTCGTCGCGCTTGTCCAGCCGCATACGTCAGGCGTTGTGCAAGTGCAACATGACTGATCATGAGGGGATACGGGCGGACGGATGCCGCACCACGCAAAGGGGCCCTGATTGGAACCCGGGCCCGGTCATCCGCGAGGATGGGGTCATGACCGCCCAGATTCTCGATGGCAAGGCCACCGCAGCCGCGATCAAGTCCGATCTGACCGCCCGCGTGGCGGCGCTGAAGGAGAAGGGCGTCACGCCCGGCCTCGGCACGATCCTCGTCGGGGAGGACCCCGGCAGCCAGAAGTACGTCGCCGGCAAGCACCGCGACTGCGCCCAGGTCGGTATCGCCTCCATCCAGCGCGAGCTGCCGGCCACGGCGACGCAGGAGGAGATCGAGGCGGTCGTCCGCGAACTGAACGAGGACCCGGCCTGCACCGGCTACATCGTCCAGCTGCCGCTGCCGAAGGGCATCGACGAGAACCGGATCCTGGAGCTGATGGACCCGGACAAGGACGCCGACGGCCTGCACCCGATGAACCTCGGCCGTCTCGTCCTGAACGAGCCCGCCCCGCTGCCCTGCACCCCGAACGGCGTGCTGACCCTGCTGCGCCGCTACGGCGTGGAGATCAAGGGCGCCGAGGTCGTGGTCGTCGGCCGTGGCGTCACCATCGGCCGCCCGATGCCGCTGCTGCTGACCCGCCGCAGCGAGAACGCCACGGTGACCCAGTGCCACACCGGCACCCGCGACCTGGCCGCGCACCTGAGGCGCGCGGACATCATCGTCGCCGCGGCCGGTTCCGCCCACCTGATCCGCGCGCAGGACGTGAAGCCCGGCGCGGCCGTCCTCGACGTCGGGGTCTCTCGCAGCGCCGAGGGCAAGATCGTCGGCGATGTCCACCCGGATGTCGCCGAGGTGGCCGGTTTCATCTCCCCCAACCCCGGCGGCGTCGGTCCGATGACCCGGGCGCAGCTGCTCGTCAACGTGGTCGAGGCGGCGGAGCGCAGTGCCGGCTGAGGGCAGGTCCGGCAACCCGGCGTCCGACGACCGGGCGCCCCGGAACATCGCGCCCCCGTCCGACGGTGCTGAGAGCGTCGACAGCACCGGGAGCGCCGAGAGCGCCGAGAGCGCCGACAGCGCCGAGCGCGTCGAGACGGTCGAGAAGGCAGCGGAGGTCCAGGACGTGGACGGATCCGAGGCCGTCGACGACATCGAGGTGCGGGACCCGGTCAGCGCGCCCGACGCCGAGGGGCACCCGCGCCGGGTGACCCGGCGGTTCCCGATGTTCACCAGGGACACCGCGCGCCCCGAGGGTGGCGGCCGGGCCGCGCCCCGCAGCGCCCCGGCACCCGCCCGGCAGTGGCCGATCCTCGCCGTCCTGTCGACGGTCGGACTCGGACTGCTGCTGACCGCCGTCGACCTGTTCCGCTTGGGCATCCTGCTGATCGGCGTCGCGCTGCTGGCCGGCGGGATCCTGCGCTGGCTGCTGCCGGACGTCGGCATGCTCGCCGTCCGCTCCCGCTTCACCGACATCGTCACCTACGGCGTGCTCGGCGGCGCGATCGCGTTGCTGGCGCTGATGGTGCAGCCGAACCCGTGGCTGGTCATCCCGTTCCTGAAGGACACCCTGCACTTCACGGTCAGCGGTTAGAACGGCGCGGAAAGACCTTCTCCCACCTCGCACATGACGGCGGCCCGTCCTCCTCCCCCCGGGAAGGACGGGCCGCCGCCGTTGTTCTCACTCGGCCCGGAGGGCGCGCGACGGGGCGCGCTCGTGGCCACGATGCACCCGTGCGCCCCCGGGCCGGGAACTGAGATCCTGAGTACGCGCATCCCTGTGGGTAGCCACAACGGGGACTCGGCAGACGGCAGTACGCACGGGGGAACGCGCGGGACAACCAGCACCAACCGGGGGGAAGAGGGGAAGCAATGCCTCGTTGGAAGGCTTTGCCGGACGAACTCGATCCGCAGGTCAGAGAGTTCGCGAGCCAGTTGCGTCGGCTCGTGGACCGCAGTGGCCTCAGTATCGCGGCGGTGGCGGACCGCACGGGCTACAGCAAGACGTCCTGGGAGCGTTATCTGAACGGCCGGCTTCTCGCGCCGAAGGGCGCGATCGTCGCGCTGGCCGAGGTCACCGGCACCAATCCCATTCATCTGACCACGATGTGGGAGCTCGCCGAGCGTGCCTGGAGCCGCTCGGAGATGCGCCACGACATGACCATGGAGGCGATACGGATCTCCCAGGCGCGGGCCGCGCTCGGCGAGTTCGGCGGCGACGTCGGGGCGCCGGCGGCCAGCGCCAAGGGGACCGGGACGGCCCGCAGAAGCGGCAGCGCCACGGTCAGACCGGGCATCGCCGGACCGGCCGGGGTGGCCCCGACCGTGCCTCCCCAGCCGACCGCGCCGGAGGTCCGGGACTCGACCGGCGTCGTACGGGAGGTACCGCCCCCGGCCGACACCAGCGGGACCTCGGGTGGGTCGAGCGGGTCGAGAGGGTCGTCCGAGGGCGGGGCGACGGACGCGTCGGGGACCTCCTCGGGCGGCTCTCCGGGAATATCGGCGAAGCAGAACTCCTGGGGGCTGGCGGGCTACCAGGGCCCGTCGGCGAGCGGCGGCCGGCGTGCGGTCGGGGCGGCGTCGCCCGCGCCGACCCCCTCGCCGCCGGTGCCCGCGTCGCCCTCTCCCGCGCCCCCCGCGCCCCCCTCGTCGACCTCGGCGGACGGTACGGCGTGGAACCCGGCGCCGGTGGCCCCGAACGGCCAGTCCCCGCAGGGGCCCCGGCCCGCTGCCCGCCCGTCCGGCGGGGTGAGCCGCAAGCAGCGGCTGACCATGTTCCTCGCGGGCGTGGTCGGTGTGCTGGTCGTGGTCGCCGCCGCGTTCTTCCTCACCAAGGGCCGCGACGACAAGAAGCAGGAGGCGGCGCCCTCGCCCTCGCCGTCCGTGAGCGCTCAGGCGAACCTGCCGGCCGGGGTGAAGTGCAGCGGTGCCTCGTGCACCGGCAAGGACGCGGAGAGCATGGGCTGCAGCGGCGATCTCGTGACCACCGCCAAGTCCCTGACCGTCGGCGCGAGTGTCGTCGAGGTCCGCTACAGCAAGACCTGCGGCGCGGCCTGGGGACGTATCACGCAGGCCGCCCCGGGCGACGAGGTGCGGCTGACCGCGGGAAAGACCACGAAGACCGGGAACATCACGGTCGCCGGGGACACCATCGCGTACACGCCGATGGTGGCCGTGAAGGACGCCGGCGAGGCCAGGGCGTGCGCGGTGCTGGCCGCGGGACAGCAGGGATGCACGACCTGAGCGGGGGTACCCCCACAGGTCCACAAAAAATTTCCGGGAGCCACGCATGGTTCCCGGAAACTCGGGCACGCGACCCTTACCCCCACGGGAGTCCGGAAACGGAACCCCCGCACGGCGGCCGCCTTCGTCCCCCTCTCCCGGACGGGCGGCCGCCGCTTTTCGTGGACCGGCCGGGCTCTGTGGGCTGGGCCACATGGCCCCGGACGTCCGGGATCCCGGATGCGCGATAGCCTGACCGCTGATCTCTCTTGACGCCAAGAGATCGATCAAACGTCCGGGGCAGGGACGCCCCACCGCCAGCTGTCATACGGAGAACGCCATGACCCGCACTCCCGTGAACGTCACCGTCACCGGCGCGGCCGGCCAGATCGGTTACGCCCTGCTCTTCCGCATCGCCTCCGGCCAGCTGCTCGGCGCGGACGTGCCGGTCAGGCTTCGCCTCCTGGAGATCACTCCGGCGCTGAAGGCCGCCGAGGGCACCGCCATGGAGCTGGACGACTGCGCGTTCCCGCTGCTCCAGGGCATCGACATCACGGACGACCCGAACGTCGCCTTCGACGGCACGAACGTCGCCCTCCTGGTGGGTGCCCGCCCGCGTACCAAGGGCATGGAGCGCGGTGACCTGCTCTCCGCCAACGGCGGCATCTTCAAGCCGCAGGGCAAGGCCATCAACGACAACGCCGCGGACGACATCAAGGTCCTGGTCGTCGGCAACCCGGCCAACACCAACGCCCTGATCGCCCAGGCCGCCGCCCCGGACGTACCGGCCGAGCGGTTCACCGCGATGACCCGCCTGGACCACAACCGCGCGCTGACCCAGCTCGCGAAGAAGACGGGCTCGACGGTCGCCGACATCAAGCGCCTGACCATCTGGGGCAACCACTCCGCGACCCAGTACCCGGACATCTTCCACGCCACGGTCGCCGGCAAGAACGCCGCCGAGGTCGTCAACGACGAGAAGTGGCTGGCCGAGGACTTCATCCCGACCGTCGCCAAGCGCGGTGCCGCGATCATCGAGGCGCGTGGCGCGTCCTCGGCCGCCTCCGCCGCCAACGCCGCCATCGACCACGTGTACACCTGGGTCAACGGCACCGCCGAGGGCGACTGGACCTCCATGGGCATCCCGTCGGACGGTTCCTACGGCGTCCCGGAGGGCCTGATCTCCTCCTTCCCGGTCACCACGAAGGACGGCCGGTACGAGATCGTCCAGGGCCTGGACATCAACGAGTTCTCCCGCGCCCGGATCGACGCCTCGGTCCAGGAGCTCACCGAGGAGCGCGAGGCGGTCCGCGGCCTCGGCCTCATCTGAGCCGTACCCCACGGTTCTCCGACGCCTCGCACGGGCCCCGCTCCGGTTTCGGCCGGAACGGGGCCCGTGCTCCGTCCGGGGCACGTCCACGTCCCGGGTCTCCCGTCCGGGCCTCCCCGTACGGATGCTCCTTGACATTCCGGTTCCCCCGCTCCCTCCCGTCCCCCTATGCTGATTGTTTGTCAACAACACGATGAACAAGGGTTTTCCACGCATCGGGGGAGCGGCGTGAGTACCGCATACGTGCCTCAACAACCACGTCCGACGGACAACGGCGCCGCATCGGCGCCCTCGGCACCACCGCACCCGCCCACTCCGCCGCACGCCAGCGAGGCGAGCCGGCTGCTGTGCGCGGGTGCCTATGTGGACTCCGGTTACCGGGACCGGGTCATCGAACAACTCCACCTCAACGAGCAGCGGATCGCCGCGCCCTCGCTCGGCTTCGACGCGGCCCGCGTCCTCGCGCACGCCCTGCGGGCCCGGCGCCAGGAGCTGCTGTGGGCCGGACTGGTGCTCTTCCTGTGGGTGGTGGGGCTGCCCCTGACCGGCGGTCTGCTGGCGGGTTTCATCGCACCGAGTCTGGCGCTCGCCCTGGCCGGCTGGGTCCGCGGCAGTGCCGCCGATCCGCCCGTGTACCGGCGGCTCTCGGCCTTCCTGCTCCGCTGGTGGGGCCGCCTCGGTTTCGCGATGTTCCTCGTGATCACGCTGATGGCCGCGTTCGGTGGCAAGGACGAGGACCCGTACTCGTCCGGGTACGGCTCGTCCGGCTACGACTCGTACACCGACAGCTCCAGCGCGTCCGACTTTGTCTTCCCCAACCCCTCCCAGGTCAGCGCCCTGATCGAGCCGTGGCGGGCCTGGCTCGCGTTCGGCGTGTTCGCGCTGATCACGCTGTGCCTGGTGGCGCAGCGGGCCCAGTTCGCCAGGATGATGTCCGCCGAACTGTCCCCGACGGGATTCGCCGACGCCGCGAGCGACCCGGCGGAGCAGGGCGAGGGTCAGCGCTTCCAGCGGCTGAAGGGACGCATCCGCGTCGAGCAGCACGCGCCGCTGATCATGTACCACGAGGCCCGGCCGTTCTGCGGGACGGGCGAGGCCTACGAGACCTGGGTGCTGGCGGTCGAACTCCGTCCCGACGGCGTGAAGAAGCAGGAGCCGATCAGCAACCGCACGGTCCTGGAGAAGATCCGCCCGCTGCTCGAACAGCTGCGGCTGCCCGCCGAGTTCGCCGGACACACCGTGCGTGACCGGCTGCGGTGGCTGGAGATCGACGAGTGCGTGTTCCTGCCCGCCGAGGGACTCGGGCGGCGCGAGGAGGCGCCGTACAACGAGCGGGCCTTCGAGGAACACCGGGTCCGGGCGGTCGAGGAGGGCGCCGAGAAGCGCCGGCACTTCCTGCGCATCCGGGTCGGCGGCTGGGAGGAGGAGCTGGTCGTCACGGTGTTCGTGCGCATCCACACCCAGGGCCGCATGCTCATGCTGGAGATCGCCCCGCACGTGCTGCTGCCGGTGCGCGAGGAATTCAAGAACGCCGACCGTGTCGCCCACGCCTTCCGTCACAACCACGTGGTCGGCAAGGCCGCCTGGGGGATCGCCCGGCTGCCCGGATCCGCGGCCCGCTCCCTGGTCACGCTGGGCAAGGGCGTCGTCTACGGGTGGCGGCTGCTGACCGGCGGATACGCGGGCGCGCTGCCCGACGGGCCGGCCGTGTCGGTGCGGGAGCTGGGGTCGGCGCGTGCCGGGTCCACGTTCCAGGACATGGATGTCTCCCGTTACCTCAAGAGCGTGCAGGACCGGGTCGCCCACGGGGTGCGGGCCGCGCTCGAGGAATCCGGTTACCGGACCGGCGAGTTCGTCCAGAAGATCGTGAACATCAGCGGCGGCGGAGTGAACATCGAGGGCGGGGTGGAGGGCAGCACGTTCGCCGTGGGCAGCCACGCGAAGGCCTCGTCGTCCACAGCCGCGACCGACTCGGCTCCCTCCGCTCCCTCCACGCCTGCTTCTCCTTCCGCTCCTTCCGCTACGACTTCCGGCGGCGTCGCGCCGCAGAAGGGATCCGACTCCGATGGCAACGGATGAGCCCAACGTCAGCATCAGCGGCGGTGTCTCGAAGAGCACCTTCGCCATCGGCAGCCACGCGCACGCCGAGAGCCACCACGGCACGACGGCACCGCGCGACCAGGCGGCCGAGGAACTGCTGGCAGCCGTACGGGAGTTGCGCGCCGACCTGACCCGGGTGCGGGCCAGTGACGAGACGGCGGCGCTGGACGCGGCGCTCGCGGACACCGAGGACGAGATCACCCGCACCGGGACGTCGTCGCCGTCGCGCCTCGACCGTCTGCGGCAACTCCTCCAGGACTCCCAGGCCCTGGTCGGGTTGATCGCCTCGGCCGGAGCCGTGGCCGGCCTTCTGAACATCTGAGCGCGGCTGAGGCCGCAGAACGGGGAGGGACGCGATGAGCGGGGGAGCACGGTACTGGAACGAGGAGACCCAGCGCTGGGAGGACGCCGCGGGCCGGGACACCACACCCGCCCCGGTCACGCCTCCGCCGCCGGCCCGCCCGGGGTTCGCGCCGGGGGAGGGGACGCCAGGCACTGACCCGGGGCCGGGGACGGGCTCGGCGGGCGGCGAGGAGGCCGCCCCGGATTCCGTATCGCCGTCTCCCGCCCCCACCCCGCCCCCCGCCCCCGTCGGCTGGCCGGGATCCGGCGGCCACAACGGCTGGCACGGTCCGGCGGGTGCCGGTGCCGGTGACGCGGCCTGGTCCCCGACGGAGGTGTCCGGCCAGGGTCCGGCCCTGGCGCAGTCGGCAGGTGGCGGCGACGGCGCCTGGCCCGCCGCCGCGTGGCCCGCCACGACCTGGCCGCCCGCCGGTCAGCCCGCCGCGCCCGCCCCGGCCCGGGGAATGAGCCGTCGGCTCGTGTGGTCCGTGGTGGCCGGGGCGGCCGCTGTCGGTGTCGCCGTGAGCCTGCTGCTGACCCTGGTGGTCCCCGGGGACGACAAGGACAAGCCGTCGGTCGCGGCGAGCGGGACCGAGTCGTCACCGCCGGCCGACGTCTCGCAGCAGAGCGGCCCCGAGCCGACGGGCACCGAGCCGACGAACACCGAGGAGACGGCGTCCCCCTCCCCCTCGACCTCGGCGCTCCCCGCGGGATGGGAGTCGTACGAGGACCAGGAGGGATTCCGGATCGCGCGGCCCAAGGGGTGGACACGCGGCACGAAGGCCTCGCAGTTCGGCATGGCCGTGGTCAACTACCGCAGCGCGGACCGTGAGCGCCGGCTGCAGATCTACCAGGTGGCCGAGGAGTCCCCGGCCGCCTCGTTCGACCTGTACCTGTCCGACCAGACCGACAAGGCGGCCGGTTTCAGGGAACTCTCCCTGGACACTCTGGACGACGGGGAGTTCACCGGAACACGACTGGAGTACCTCGCCGACAGAATCAAGGGCGAGCCCGACGTCGGCACCTGGCACGTCTACGACGAGCGTTTCGTGGCGGCGGACGGCAACATCTACGCCATAGCCGCCTACGGCCCCGACGCGAACGGCGGAGAGGACGAGCTGGAGCTGCTCACCACCGCCGTGGACCACTTCTGTCCGCCCTACGCCTGTGACCCGGCGTCGATCGACTGAGTCACGGCCTTCCACAGTTCAGCCGTGCGCCATATGTCGCCTTTGTCTGAATAGTCAGTGACGCGGCGCACTTTCGGCCAGGGATCGCGCATGCAATGCCTGCCTGGGGGCATGCGATCCCGGTCCCGGTGAGTGACTCATGCCTGACGCAGGGGCGCTGAACAGGAACGGAAGGCAATACCGATCATGGCGGACAGAGTGGAACTCCAGGCGCGGAAGACCATCCACGCGGACGGAGAGTGGCGTGAAGCCGTCTCCGGCGCCACGCGCGAGATTCTCGACCCCGCGGACGCCCTGCCGTTCGCCGTGGTCGCGGAAGGTGACGAGAAGGACACCGATCTGGCGGTCGCGGCGGCCCGCCGGGCCTTCGACCGGGGTGACTGGCCCAGCACACCGGTCACCGAACGCGCCGCGCTGCTGCGCCGCGTCGCCGATCTCCTGGTACGCGACCGTGCCGAGCTCGGTCTGCTGGAGAGCCGGGACGCGGGCAAGACCGTCGAGGAGGGCTGCGTCGACATCGACTGTGTCGCGGACGCCTTCCGCTACTTCGCCGACCTGGTCGCGGGCGAGTCGCCCGGCCGGGTGGTCGACGCGGGCTCGCCCGACATCCACAGCGTGGTCGTCCATGAGCCGATCGGCGTCTGCGCGCTGATCACCCCCTGGAACTACCCCCTCCTCCAGGCGAGCTGGAAGATAGCCCCGGCGCTCGCGGCCGGCAACACCTTCGTCATCAAGCCGAGCGAGATCACCCCCCTCACGACGGTCGCCGTGATCGACCTGCTGACCGAGGCGGGGCTGCCCGCCGGAGTCGCGAACATCGTCACCGGCCCCGGTCACTCGGTCGGCGCCCGCCTCGCCGAGCACCCCGACGTCGACCTCGTCTCCTTCACCGGTGGCCTGGTCAGCGGCACCAAGGTGGCCCAGGCCGCCGCGCCGAGCGTCAAGAAGGTCGCCCTCGAACTCGGCGGCAAGAACCCCAACGTCGTCTTCGCCGACGCCTGCGCCACCGACGAGGCCTTCGACACCGCCGTCGACCAGGCCCTCAACGCGGCCTTCATCCACAGCGGCCAGGTCTGCTCGGCGGGCGGCCGGCTCATCATCGAGGAGTCGGTCCGGGACCGCTTCGTCGCCGAACTGGCCCGCCGGGCGGACCGTATCCGCCTCGGACGCGGCACCGAGGACGGCGTCGAGTGCGGCCCCCTCGTCTCCGAGCAGCAGCGCGCCAAGGTGGAGGGGTACGTCGAGTCCGCCCTGAAGGAGGGCGCGGTGCTGCGCTCCGGCGGCAAGCGCCCCGAGCCGTCCCCCGAGCGGCCCGAGCAGGGCTACTTCTACGAGCCGACCGTCCTCGACCACTGCCACAACGGGATGCGGGTCGTCCGGGAGGAGGTCTTCGGGCCGGTCCTCACCGTCGAGACGTTCCGCACCGAGGACGAGGCCGTCGCCCTCGCCAACGACACCGAGTACGGACTCGCGGGCGCCGTGTGGACCACCGACGCCGGCCGGGCCCGCAGGGTCGCGGGCCGACTGCGCCACGGCACCGTCTGGATCAACGACTTCCACCCCTACCTCCCGCAGGCCGAGTGGGGCGGTTTCGGCAAGAGCGGAGTGGGCCGCGAACTCGGCCCCGCCGGACTCGCGGAGTACCGCGAGGCGAAGCACGTCTACCAGAACCTCGCCCCGAAGCCCGTCCGCTGGTTCGGCGGCTGATCCCCCCTTCGCCGGTCCGGCGGCCGAGCCCACCCCTCGGCCGCCCCTGAGCCCAGGCCCCCCGGCCCAGGCCACCCCGAGCCCAGGCCACCGACGCCCTGGCCCCGCAAGCCCCAGGAGTACCCCCCATGTCCGACAACCCACATGTCTACGACTATGTCGTCATCGGCGGTGGCACCGCAGGCTCCGTCGTAGCCTCCCGCCTCACCGAGAACCCGGACGTCACCGTCGCCGTCATCGAGGGCGGCCCCAGTGACGTCGACCGCGACGACGTGCTGACCCTGCGCCGCTGGATGGGTCTGCTCGGCGGCGAACTCGACTACGACTACCCCACCACCGAGCAGCCGCGCGGCAACTCGCACATCCGGCACAGCCGTGCCCGGGTCCTCGGCGGCTGCTCCTCGCACAACACCCTGATCGCCTTCAAGCCGCTGCCGTCCGACTGGGACGAGTGGGAGGCGGCCGGCGCCAAGGGCTGGGGCGCGGTGCCGATGGAGGCGTACTACGCGCGGCTGAAGAACAACGTCGTCCCGGTCGACGAGAAGGACCGCAACGCCGTCGCCCGCGACTTCGTGGACTCCGCGCAGAAGGCGCTGCAGGTCCCCCGTGTCGAGGGCTTCAACAAGAAGCCGTTCAACGACGGCGTCGGGTTCTTCGACCTCGCCTACCACCCCGAGAACAACAAGCGCTCCAGCGCCTCGGTGGCGTACCTCCACCCGGTGATGGACGAGCGGCCCAACCTCCACATCATGCTGGAGACCTGGGCCTACCGGCTGGAGCTGAACGGCACCCGCGCCGAGGGCGTGCACGTCCGCACCAAGGACGGCGAGGAGATCCTCGTCCGGGCCGGCAAGGAGGTGGTGCTGTGCGCGGGCGCCGTCGACTCGCCCCGGCTGCTGCTGCACTCCGGCATCGGGCCCAAGGAGGACCTCGACAAGCTGGGCATCCCCGTCGTGCTCGACCTGCCCGGCGTCGGCGAGAACCTGCTCGACCACCCCGAGTCGGTGATCGTCTGGGAGACCAACGGACCCATCCCCGAGAACTCCGCGATGGACTCCGACGCGGGCCTGTTCGTGCGCC
Source organism: Streptomyces sp. NPDC005263 (assembly GCF_042872365.1). NCBI lineage: Bacteria > Bacillati > Actinomycetota > Actinomycetes > Kitasatosporales > Streptomycetaceae > Streptomyces > Streptomyces sp. NPDC005263. Next base: position 369,402 of record NZ_JBIAKJ010000003.1, read on the forward strand.
GCGACCCCGAACACCAGGGCCCCGACCTGATGTTCCACTTCTACCAGGTCCCCTTCACGGACAACCCGGAACGCCTGGGCTACGAACGCCCCGCGCACGGCGTCTCGATGACCCCGAACATCCCCAAGCCGAAAAGCCGCGGCCGTCTCTACCTGACCAGCGCCGACCCGTCGGTGAAGCCCGCCCTGGACTTCCGCTACTTCACCGACGAGGACGACTACGACGGCCGCACCCTCGTCGACGGGATCAAGATCGCCCGTGAGATCGCGAAGACCGAGCCGCTGGCCGGCTGGCTCAAGCGCGAGGTGGCCCCGGGGCCGCAGGTCACCGACGACGAGGAGCTGAGCGAGTACGCACGCAAGGTCGCGCACACCGTCTATCACCCGGCAGGGACCTGCCGCATGGGATCCGCCGACGACCCCCTGGCCGTCGTCGACCCGGAACTGAAAATTCGCGGTCTGGACGGCATCCGGATCGCCGACGCGTCCGTCTTCCCGACCATGACCGCGGTGAACCCGATGATCGGGGTGCTCATGGTCGGCGAGAAGGCGGTTGAACTGATCGGAGGCGACGCCTGATGGCGCTCACTGTTCCCACCCGCAAGCCCCCCACGGACGAATCCGCCACCCCCGTCTTCTCGGTGGAGGGCCTCTGGAAGGTCTTCGGACCGAAGGCCGACAGCGTCCCCGCCGACCCGGAGCTCTCCGCCCTGGACCCCGCCGAGCTGCGCTCCCGTACCGGGTGCACGGCCGCCGTCCGGGACGTCTCCTTCGACGTGCGCAAGGGGGAGGTCTTCGTCGTCATGGGCCTGTCCGGCTCCGGCAAGTCCACCCTGGTGCGCTGTCTGACCCGGCTGATCGAGCCGACCGCCGGCACCATCGCCATCGACGGCGAGGACGTCCGGGCCATGGACCGGGCCCGGCTGCGGGAACTGCGCCGCCACCGCGCCGCGATGGTCTTCCAGCACTTCGGCCTGCTCCCGCACCGCACGGTCCTCGACAACGTGGCCTACGGCCTGGAGATCCAGGGCGTCGGCCGCGCCGAGCGCCGGGCCCGCGCCAAGGACATCGTCGCCAAGGTCGGCCTGGACGGCATGGAGCAGCGCCGCCCGGGCCAGCTCTCCGGCGGCCAGCAGCAGCGTGTCGGACTGGCCCGCGCGCTCGCCGTCGACCCCCAGGTCCTGCTGTTCGACGAGCCGTTCAGCGCGCTCGACCCGCTGATCCGGCGCGACATGCAGGAGGAGGTCGTACGGCTGCACCGCGAGGAGGGCCGCACGATGGTCTTCATCACCCACGACCTCAGCGAGGCACTCAAGCTGGGCGACCGCATCGCGCTGATGCGCGACGGACACGTGGTGCAGCTGGGCACCCCCGAGGAGATCGTGGGCTCGCCGGCCGACGACTACGTCCGCGAGTTCGTCCGGGACGTTCCCCGCGAGCAGGTCATGACGGTCCGTACGGCCATGCGCCCCGGGGACTGCGGCAACGCGACGCACCCGGGCGCGCTCGCCGCGGACGCGGTGGTCGCCGAGGCCATCAAGGTCGTCGCCCGCAGCCACGAGCCGGCCTGCGTCGTGGAGGACGGCCGGTGTCTGGGGGTCGTCGATCACGAACGGCTCCTGGATGTCGTGGCCGGAACGGAGCTGGGCAAGGGGGCTGTCTGACATGGCAACGGTCACCGCAGCCGCCCCCCGGGTCTCCCTTCCCGGCGTTCTCAAACGACGTGCCGTCGCCAAGCTCGCCCTGCTGGCCCTCGCCGCCGCGATCCTCGTGCCGCTGGCGAACGCCCGCTGGGCAAGCGGCAGTTGGCCCGGCGCGCTCACCGTCGACCTCACCGAGCCGCTGACCAAGACCAGCGACTGGATCATCAACAACCGGGACAGCCACCCGCTGTTCCTCTACTTCTTCGGCTACATCAGCAACGCGGTGGTGCTGTCCGTACGCGCCGTGTACCTGGTGCTGCTCGGCGTCGGCTGGGCCGGGGTCACCGCGATCGGCGGGCTGGTCGCCTGGCGGGTCGCCGGAGTGAAGCTCGCCGCCGGCACCGCCGTCGCGTTCCTCGCCTGCGGGCTGCTCGGCATGTGGATCCCCACCATGCAGACGCTCGCCCTGATGGTCGTGGCGGTCCTCGCCTCGGTCGTCGTGGGTGCCGTGCTGGGTCTCGCCGCCGGGCTGTCCGACCGGATGGACCGCGTCCTGCGTCCGGTCCTGGACACCATGCAGGTGCTTCCCGCCTTCGCCTACCTCCTCCCGGTGGTCCTGGTCTTCGGTATCGGCGTCCCCGCGGCCGTCCTGGCCACCGTCGTCTACGCCGCCCCGCCGATGGCCCGCCTCACCTCGCTCGGCCTGCGCGGCGCCGACAAGGAAGTGCTGGAGGCCGTCGAGTCGCTGGGCTCCACCGCCCGTCAGCGCCTGCTGACCGCCCGGCTCCCGCTGGCCCGCAAGGAACTCCTGCTCGGCCTCAACCAGACGATCATGATGGCGCTGTCCATGGCCGTCATCGCGTCGGTGATCGGCGCCGGCGGCCTCGGTGACCGGGTCTACCAGGCCCTCGCCTCCGTCGACGTGGGCGCGGCCCTCGCGGCCGGTATCCCGATCGTGCTGCTCGCCGTCGTCCTCGACCGGATCACGTCCGCCGCGGGCGAGCGGTCCGACGACACCGAGCGATCGGGGCGCGCGGGATGGGCGTACGCGCTCCTCGCCGCCGTCGCGGTCGCCGTGGCCGGGCGGCTGCTGGGCCGTCTGGACTGGCCCGAGACCTGGACCCTCAACATCGCCGAACCGGTCAACCGGGTCGTCGACTGGATGACCGCGCACCTGTACTCCGGGGTCCCCGTCGTCGGCGGCACCGCCGACTGGGCGGGCCACTTCACCACCTGGGTCCTCGACCCGGTCCGGGACGGCCTGCAGGGGCTGCCCTGGTGGTCGGTGCTGCTCATCGTCGCCGCGCTGGCCTGGGTGATCGGCACCTGGCAGACCGCGCTCACCGCGGTCCTCGCGATGGCCGCGATCGGTGTCCTCGGCGTGTGGAAGCCGTCCCTGGACACGCTGTCCCAGGTGCTGGCGGCGGTCGCCGTCACCCTCGTCCTGGGATTCGCCATCGGTATCACGGCGGCCCGCAGCGAGCGCTTCGAGCGGATGCTGCGGCCTTTCCTGGACGTCTGCCAGACCATGCCGCAGTTCGTGTACCTGATCCCGGTCGTCGCCCTGTTCGGCGTCGGCCGTGCCCCCGCCGTCGCTGCGGCCGTGGTCTACGCCCTGCCCGCCGTCGTCCGCATCACCGTCCAGGGACTGCGTCAGGTCGACCCGGCCGCGATGGAGGCGGCCCGCTCACTGGGCGCCAGCAGCGGCCAGCAACTGCGCCAGGTGCAACTCCCGCTGGCCCGGCGGTCCTTGCTGCTCGCCGTCAACCAGGGCGTGGTCCTGGTCCTCGCCGTCGTCATCATCGGCGGCCTGGTCGGCGGAGGCGCGCTCGGCTACAACGTGGTCTTCGGCCTCGCCCAGGGCGACCTGGCGACCGGCCTGGTGGCCGGTGCCGCGATCGTCTGCCTCGGCCTGATGCTCGACCGGGTGACCCAGCCCACCGAACGCCGCGCCAAGAAGGGAGCATGACATGCGACTTCGTACGAATGCCGTAGTGGGCTCCCTGCTGCTGCTGGTGACCGTGACCGGCTGCGGCGCCGCCGACATGACCAAGCAGGCCTCGCCCTTCGCCAACGCCCAGGGGTCGAAGTCCGTGACCCTGTCCGTGCAGTCCTGGGTCGGCGCCCAGGCCAACGTGGCCGTCGCCCAGTACCTCCTGGAGCACCAGCTCGGCTACCACGTCGACACCGTCCAGGTCGACGAGGTGCCCGCCTGGGACGCGCTCAGCCAGGGCCGCGTCGACGCGATCCTGGAGGACTGGGGCCACCCCGAGCAGGAGCAGCGGTACGTCAAGGACAAGAAGACGATCACGCGGGGCGGTGGGCTCGGCGTGACCGGGCACATCGGCTGGTACGTCCCGACGTACTTCGCCAAGCAGCACCCGGACGTCACCAACTGGAAGAACCTCAACAAGTACGCCTCCCAGCTGCGCACTCCGGAGAGCGGCGGCAAGGGCCAGCTGATGGACGGCTCGCCCTCCTACGTCACCAACGACCAGGCGCTGGTGAAGAACCTGAAGCTCGACTACCAGGTCGTCTTCGCCGGTTCGGAGGCCGCCCAGATCACGCAGATGAGGCAGTTCGCCAAGGAGAAGAAGCCCTTCCTGACGTACTGGTACGCCCCGCAGTGGCTCTTCAAGAAGGTCCCGATGACCGAGGTGAAGCTGCCCCCCTACAAGGAGGGCTGCGACGCCGACCCGGCGAAGGTCGCCTGCGCCTATCCGCACACCCCGCTGCAGAAGTACCTCAACACGGACTTCGCGAAGGGCGGCGGCAAGGCGGCGGCCCTGCTGAGGAAGTTCAAGTGGACGACCGAGGACCAGAACGAGGTCTCCCTGATGATCGCCGACCAGAAGATGTCGCCCGAGGACGCGGCGAAGAAGTGGGTGGACAGCCACGAGTCCACCTGGAAGGCGTGGCTGTCCTGACCCTGGCCGTCCTGACCCCGGCTACCGCAGCCGTGCGGCGATCTCCCCGAGCGCCTGGGCGGTCTGCCGCTGGAGCCCCGGTCCGAACGTGACCCGGGTGGCCCCTCGTGCGCCGAGTTCGGCGGGCGAGGGGCCCTCGCCGATCTGCGCCCCCACGTTGACCGGACCCTGGATCCCGGCCCGCAGCAGCGGCAGGACCTGGGGCGGGGCCCCGATGGGGTACACGCAGTCGGCGCCCGCGGCGACGTACAACGCGGCCCGTTCGATGGCCCGTTCGGGATCGGCGAGGCCGCAGGCGAAGGTGTCGACGCGCGCGTTGACGAAGAGCCCGTCGGCCGCCGCGCACCGGACCGCGGCGAGCCAGTCGGCGTGCTCGTGCGGGTCCTTCAGGACACCGTCGACGGAGTCCTCCAGGTTGCACCCGACGGCTCCCGCGTCCAGGAGCCGCGCCACCAGTTCCTCGGGCGGCAGCCCGTACCCTCCCTCGACGTCCGCCGACACCGGCACGTCCACCGCCCGGACGATCCGCGCGACGGCCGCGAACATCTCGTCGGCCGGCGTCCGCCCGTCCGCGTAACCGAGGGAGGCGGCGATGCCGGCGCTCGGTGTGGCCAGTGCCGGGAATCCGGCGTCGGCCAGCACCCGGGCACTGGCCGCGTCCCAGGGACCGGGAAGGACGAGGGGATCCCCGGGGAGCCGGTTGCGATGCAGTCTCCGGAACGTCTCGAACTCGCTCACGGCGTGTATCCCCCCGGCGGGATCCGGCGGCCGACCATCACCCGGTTCCAGTTGTTGATGGCGACGATCAGCCCGACGAGGTGGGCGAGTTCGACCTCGTCGAAGTGCTGGGCGGCCTGGTCGTACACCTCGTCGGGCACGAACCGGTCCGTCAGGACGGTCACCGCCTCCGTCAGCGCCAGCGCGGCCCGCTCCCGCTCGTCGAAGGCGTCCCCCGCCTCCTCCCAGGCGGCCAGCAGACCGAGCTGCCGCTCACTCACCCCGTGCTCGCGGGCGACCGTGAGGTGCATGTCGAGGCAGAACGCGCAGTGGTTGACCTGGGAGGCCCGGATCACCACCAGTTCGGCGAGCGCGGGGTCGCCGAGGCCCTTCTTCGCGGCGGCACTGAGGGCGGACATGGCCCGGCCGACCGCCGGGTCGAGCAGCCGGGTCCGACCTGTCACTTCCGCTGCCACTGCCGCCGTCACCTGTGCCGTCACTTGTGCCGGCCCGGCTGGTAGTGGCCCGGTGTCATGCGGGCGGTCACGCCGAACCGGTTCCAGGCGTTGATCACCGTGATGGCGGAGATCAGCCGGGCCAGTTCCGCCTCCTCGAAGTGCTGGGCGGCCCTCTCGTACACCTCGTCCGGCACGAACCCCTCGGTCAGGACCGTCACGGCCTCCGTCAGCTCCAGCGCCGCGAGTTCCTTCCCGGTGTAGAAGTGCCGTGACTCGTCCCAGGCGCTGAGCTGGACGATCCGCTCGACACTCTCGCCCGCCGCGAGCGCGTCCTTGGTGTGCATGTCGACGCAGAAGGCGCAGTGGTTGATCTGGGAGGCCCGGATCTTCACCAGCTCGTACAGCACCGGGTCGAGTCCCTGCTGGGCGGCCATGTCGAGCCGGACCATCGCCTTGTAGACGTCGGGGGCGAGCCTGGCCCAGTCCAGGCGCGGGCCGACTTCGGCCGCGTACTCAGTCGTCGTCATACCCCGACCCTAGGAGCGAAGCAGCCCAGGCATATGGTCCATTCCCATGGCGAAACCGTGGGCCACTTTGGGTGTCGACCTGCATCTGGAGCCGTCCGGACCGCACCTGCGCCGCGGACTGACCGACGCGTTGCGGGCGGCGGTCCGCTCCGGCCGGCTGACCCCCGGTACCCGGCTGCCGTCCTCCCGCGCGCTCGCCGCCGACCTGGGCATCGCCCGCAACACCGTCGCCGACGCGTACGCCGACCTGGTCGCCGAGGGCTGGCTGACGGCCCGGCAGGGCTCGGGAACGCGGGTCGCCACCGGGGCGGCACCTCGCACGACCCCCGGGCGGCGGGACCCGGCGGCCGGACCGCCGACCGGTGCGGCCCGCCGGCCCCGCGCGTCCGCCCGGTTCGCGTACGACCTGCGTCCGGGCTTCCCCGACCTCGCCTCGTTCCCGCGTACCCAGTGGCTCAGGGCCGCGCGCCGTGCCCTGACCGCGGCCCCGTACGACGCCTTCGGTTACGGTGACCCCCGCGGCCGTGCGGAGTTGCGTGCCGCGCTCGCCGGTTACCTGGCCCGGGCGCGGGGAGTGCGCGCCGACCCCGAACAGATCGTGGTGTGCGCCGGGTTCTCGCACGGCCTGAAGCTGCTCGGCACGGTCCTGCGGGCCCGCGGGGTGCGCACGGTCGCCGTCGAGTCGTACGGCCTCCGCGTCCACCGGAAGATCCTGGGCGCGGCCGGCCTCACCACCACCCCGCTGCCCTTCGACCCGCTGGGCACGGACCCCGGGGAGCCGGTCGACGCGGGCGCCGTCCTGCTCACCCCCGCCCACCAGTTCCCGATGGGCGTGCCCCTGCACCGCGACCGGCGCGCGGGCGTCGTCGACTGGGCACGGCGCACCGGCGGTCTGGTCCTGGAGGACGACTACGACGGCGAGTTCCGGTACGACCGTCAGCCCGTGGGCGCCCTGCAGAACCTGGACCCGGACCGCGTCGTCCACCTGGGCACAGCGAGCAAGTCCCTCGCCCCGGGCCTGCGGCTGGCGTGGATGATGCTGCCGTCCGCACTCGCCGAGGAGGTCGTGGAGGCGAAGGGTGGCGTCGACACGTGTGGCGTGACGGACCAGTTGACGCTGGCGGAGTTCCTCACGTCCGGGGCCTACGACCGGCACGTCCGCGCGGCCCGCCTTCGCTACCGCCGTCGCCGGGACGCCCTGGTGGCCGCCCTCGCCGCCCGCGCTCCCGAGGTGCACGTCACCGGCATCGCGGCGGGCCTGCACGCCGTCCTCAGGCTGCCGCCCGGCAGCGAGCAGTCGGTCGTCCAGGCGGCCGCCTGGCAGGGCCTGGCGGTCCACGGACTTGCCCGTTACCGGCACCCCGACGCGATCGCCGAGCAGCCCATGGACGCGCTTGTCGTCGGGTACGCGACACCGCCGGACCACGCGTGGTCGGGGGCCTTGGACGCCTTGTGTGCGGCACTTCCCGGATAATCGTCCCGGATATTCGGTGGTTGTGCATTACGAAGTGCGGTGCGGCGGATAGAGTCGCCCCATGACCAATATCGATGCGATATCACGTGTGGCGCTGAAGAAGATTACCCCCGACGTCTCCGCGGCCATGGGCGCCCTGCACGGCGCCGCCGTTTCCGCGGCCCAGGACGCCAAGGTCGAACCGGAACTCCTGGAGCTGATCAGGATCCGCGCCTCGCAGCTCAACGGCTGCGCGTTCTGCCTCGACATGCACACCAAGGACGCCCGCGCGGCGGGCGAGACCGAGCAGCGGATCTACGCGCTCAACGCCTGGCGGGAGACCCCCTTCTTCTCCGGACGGGAGCGCGCCGCACTGGCGTTGACCGAGGCGGTGACGCTGGTGCAGGACGGTCACGTCCCGGACGAGGTGTACGCCGAGGCGGCGGAGGTCTTCGACGAGGAGCAGATCGCCGCACTGATCTGGGCGGCCACCGTCATCAACGCCTACAACCGGATCGCGATCGCGACCCGGATGGTGCCGGGGGCTTATCAGCCGGCGCCGAAGAAGAACTGAAAGAAAACTGAATTCGGGCAGCTTTTGTCGCGCCGGGTCGAATGGGTCCGAGAAATACGGGTCTCATTCGGCCCGGCGTATGCCGTCTCCGGATCGGCGTATATCGCCTCCGGATCGGCGTATACCGTTTCCGGCCTGACCTATTCCGTCGCCGGGCCGGGATTCAGTGTTCCGGCAGCGGCTCCATGATGCCGTCCAGCCAGGTCCGCCATTCCGGGGCCCGCACCGCCGGGGCCGCTTTCATCGGCCCTGCCGTCCAGCCCGTCACGGGCCGGATGCCGTGCAGCGCGTTCACCAGCCAGACCTCACGCCCGTCCAGTTCGGCCACGGTCCGCTCCCGGTGGGCGACACGGGTGCCGGTGCGCGCGGCCTGTTCCTGGATGAGTCCGACGGTGACGCCGGGCAGCACGGGCAGCCGTGGCGGGGGCAGGCACAGGGTGTCGTCCTCCCACCACAGCACGCTGGCGGTGGCCGCCTCCAGCACCACTCCGGAGTGCGCGACCAGCACCGCCTCGTCCGCGCCCTCGCCGGACGCCCGCCGCCGGACGCGGGCCAGGGCGTCCAGGTCCGGGCCCTTGCGGCGGGGGACGGTCCGCGGATCGGACTGTCCGTCCGCGCACACCCGTACGCCGGAGCCCAGCGGCGGAGCGTTCCGCAGCAGCAGCCTCAACTCCAGTGACCCGGCGGCGAGTTCGACACGGGGAAACCACTCACCGGTACGCGGCAGGGCCGCCGTCATGTCCTGCCAGAACTCCACGAGCCGGTGCAACGGCGGCCCGCCGCACTCGCCGCACGCCCGCAGGAACCGCTCCCGGTGACGCTCGAAGCCCCGCACCCGCCCGTCCCGCACCAGCCACGAGTCCGCGACGAGCAACCGCCCCCCGACCGCCGCCCCCGTCGCCGCCGACCACCCGGCCGCCGCCGGCCCCTCGCCGGGCGCCCACCTCAACAGCCCCTCCGCGACCGCCGGTCCGATCACCGCAATCCCCTCCTCAGTACGTGCGCCCGGCCACCACGGGCGCCCCGCCGCGCGGCCCGTAGGGCGCGTGTTCCAACCATGATCCGCACCAGGGCAGCACCGGCGCGAGGGCCGCGGCCGTCCGCTGCTTCACCCGGACGATGCGCCGCCGCGGCCGCAGATGGTCCAGCGCCTCCCCGGCGGCCGCGCTGTTGAACAGGGCCGCCTCCCGCCGCACCACGGCGAACTCGGCGACCGCTCCCGTCGCCCCCGCCGTCCCCGCGGCGACGGCGCTCGCGGCCGCCGCCGCGTCCGCGATCCCGCTGTTCATCCCCCGCGCCCCGAACGGCGGGAAGAGATGCGCCGCCTCCCCCACCAGCAGCACCCTCCCGTGCGGGTCGCTGAACGAGGCCGCCACCTTGCGCAGGAAGCGGTACGTCGACACCCACAGGACGCGGTCGGCGTACCCGTCGCCCACGACCGACGGCAGCCACCGCCGTACGGCCTCCTCGGTGCCGTACTCCTCCTCCCGGTCGTCGTCCCGGCACTGCAGGTCGACCTGGAAGCCCCCGGTGAACGGCACCCGCATCACACTGCGCCCGCCCACCCCCGGATGCTCGTAGTGGAAGACCCGCTCCAGCGGCAGCTCGGCGCCCGGGATGTCGGCGACGTCGACGACCACGTGGAAGCCCTCGCCCTTGGTGCCCTCCATGGCGATGTCCAGCGAACGGCGCAGCGTGGAGCGGGCACCGTCGGCGGCGATCGCGTACCCGCCGGTCCACACCCGTCCGTCCTCGCCGGTGATCCTGACCCCGTGTGCGGTGCCGCGCACGTCCCGCACCCGGGCGTCCCACTCGAACTCCACCCCGGCCCGCTCGCAGGCGGCCCGCAGGAAACGCTCGGTGTCCACCTGGCGCAGGCTGGTGAAGGGCGGAATTCCCGACGGGGGCGGGTAGGTCCGGGAGTACACCTCGCGGCCCCGGTACAGGGTGCGCCGGGTGTGCCAGGTCCGCCCGTAGGAGGTGATCTCCTCGGCGAGCCCCGGCTGCATCCCGTCGAGCAGGCGGAGGGTCTCCCGGTGCACGAACAGCGCCCGGCTGCCCGGCCGTTCACGGTCCTTCGGGTTGGCCTCCAACAGGACGACCGGCAGCCCGTGCGCCCGCAGCCCGAGGGCCGCCGACAATCCCACGGGGCCGGCGCCGACGACCATCACGGGGTTCATGCGCGCGCGCCCTCGGCCAGCATGCGAGTGATCTCCACCCGCTTCACCTTCCAGGTGGCGGTCATCGGCAGCTCCTCGAACCGCCACTGCCTCGGCTCGGCCATCGCGGGCAGATCGGCCGTGGCCTCCCGCCAGCGCTCCGGGTCCAGCGGCTGTTCGCCCCGCACGCACACCACAGGCACCGGCTCCCGGTCCGCGCCGGGCACGATGACGACCTCACGGAGTTCCTCCAGCCGCTCCATCAGCGCGTCCTCGACCTCCAGGTTGCTGTGCACGGCGTCGATCTGGTCGACCTCACGGTCGATCAGATGCAGGGTGCCCAGGCGACTGAGGTACCCCATGTCGCCCATCTGCCACCAGCCGTCGTCGAGTTGGCGTTCGTACTGCTCCCGGGCCCCGAGATAGGTGAGGATGCGGCCCCGGGTGCGCGCCTCGATCCGGCCGGCCGTGCCGGGAGCCGCCCGCCGCCCGTCGGCGTCGGTGACCCGGACACGGGTGAAGCCGGGGATCTGGATCCCGACCCGGCGGCCGTCCGCGCGGGCGGCACTGCGCCGGGTGAACCACTGGAACGCCACCGGTCCCGTCTCGCTCTGCCCGTACAACTGGACCAGCCAGGGCGTACGCCGCTTCGAGGCGTCAAGGAGCCGCCGTACGGTCCGCGGGTGGATCGCGTCGAACGTGGAGCCGTACGCCTTGACTCTGGACAGCGGCGCGCCGGGTGCGTCGGCCAGCTCCTCCCACAGCACGAAGGTGTTGGGATGCGTCTCGACGATCCCGGGCCGGTGCCGCACCAGCAGCGGCGCCACCCGCCCCGGATCGGGGTCGGTGATCAGCAGCAGCGGGCTGCCGAAGTGCAGCAGGACACCGAGCAGATGGTAGAAGCGCGAGTGGACGAACGACATGTGCAGGGCCGCCGTCTCGCCACGCGTCGGCCAGCCCATCGCCTGCTGCGGTACGAGCCGGTTCCACATGGTGTTCGCGCAGTGCACGGCGAGCTTCGGAACACCGGTGGTGCCCGAGCTGTGGGTGATCAGGGCGGGTTCACGGGGGTGGAGCCGTACCGGAGCGGGCGGCTCGGCGCCCGCGTACTTCTCCAGCGGCTCGGCACCGGGCGCGTCGTCCACGGAGAGGGTCCGCCACACGTGCGCGGACACGTCGACGTCCTGGAGAGGGCCCTCCAGTTTCGCTCTGTCGGTGATCAGCCAGGGCCGTCGCAGCCGCGCCAGCAACTGCCCCACGACGGGACCGGCGAGACCGGGCGAGAGCAGCACCGGCACCGCGCCGATACGGGAGATCGCGCAGGTCAGCAGCACGATGTCGACGTTGTCCGTCTTGTGTACGGCCACCTGCTCGGAGGGCCGTACGCCCGCCTCCCACAACCGTCCCGACAGCTCCTCCACGACGTCGGCCAGCACCGGGTAGCTCAGGTCGACCCCGAGGGACGGGTTGACGTCCAGCGGCCGGTCCAGGGTGACGAACACGGCACCGTGGCGGTCCGCCGCCCGCCGGAACACCGGGCCGAGATAGAACCCGCGGTCGGCGAGGAGCGGTTGGCCGGGCCCGGGCCGGGCGGGGCGACGTAGTCCGGGCATGACGCCCTTCCTTTCTGACATCTCTGCCGTCTCTGCCGTCTCTGGGATGGTCACCACGCGCCCCTGCGGACCAGGTGACGGCGGAGCTTGCCGGTCGGGGTACGGGGCAGGGACGGGACGAAGCTGACACTCCGGGGGACCTTGAAGGCCGCCAGGTGCTCCCGGGCCAGCCGGATCAGCTCGTCCTCCAGACCGGCCGTCAGCGGCGAGACGGGCACGACGAAGGCGCGCAGCCTGCTGACGCCCTCCCCGTCCCTGACGGCCACGACCGCGACCTCCCGGACCGCCTGATGTGTCCGCAGCACCGCCTCCACCTCCAGCGGCGAGACGGTGATGCCGCCGACCATCTCCATGTCGTCGGCGCGGCCCAGGTGCCGGTAGGTGCCGTCGAGTTCGCGGCACGCCCGGTCACGGGTGGCCAGCCAGCCCCCGACCAGGGCACGCTCCGTCTCCTCGGGCCGGTTCAGGTAACCGGGGGTCAGAGACGGCCCGCGCACCCACATCTCGCCCTCCGCCCCGTCCGGCACCGGATGCCCGTCACGGTCGCGCAGCTCCACCTCGAAACCGGGCACGGGACGGCCCACGGTGCCGGGACGGTTGTACTCGAAGCTGTTGGCGCAGAAGGCGTGCCCCGCCTCGGTGGAGCCGATCTGCTCCAGGACCGGCGCGCCCAGCAGCTCGGAGACCTGCATCCCCAGCCCCAGCGGCAGACCCTCACCGGCCGACACCGCGGCGCGTACCGACGCGAAGCAGGCCTCGTGCCCGGTGCCCCGGTCGGCCACCAGGGCGGCGTACGCGGACGGCACGGAGTAGAGCAGGGTCACCCGGTGCCGGGCCACGAGCTCGTCCACGACGGCCGGGGTCGGACGCCGGTCCACCAGGACCGCCGACGAGCCCGAGAAGAGCGGGAAGACGAAGGCGTTGCCGAACCCGTAGGCGAAGTACAGCTTCGACACCGACAGCGTGACGTCGTTCTGCGTGATCCGCAGCAGCCGCCGGCCGATCAGGTCGTGGTACGTCCGCGGATCGCCGTGCCGGTGCGGCACCGCCTTGGGCCGGCCCGTGGTGCCGGACGTGTACTGGAGGTACAGCGGGGTGTGCGCGTCCACCGGGTGGGCGTCGGCCGGCTCGGCGGTGGGCGTGAGCGCCAGTAACTGGTCGGCGCCGAGCCGCGCCCGGTCGCCGAAGCGGTTCTCCAGCCCCGGCCCGGTCACGCACAGCACGGCCTGGGTGTCCTCGGCCATGAACGCGTGCTCGGAGGCGGGCAGTTCCGGGTTGACCAGCACCGCCACGGCCCCGAGACGGGCGGTGGCGAGGAAGGCCGTCACCCAGGCGATCCCGTCCGGCAGGGCGAGCAGCACCCGGTCGCCGGGGCGCACACCGTGCTCGGCGAGCACAGTGGCCGCGCGGGCCGCGAGATCGTGCACCTCGCCATGGGTCCAGACCCGGTGGCCCTGGTGGAAGGCGGCCCGGCCGGTCCAGCCGCGCCGCTCGGTGAGCGCGGCGAGATACACGGAGAGGTTCCCGGGGGCGCCCGCGTCGACCGGAGCGAGCGTGGGCCGGGAGCCCGCGGCCCTGGGGGCCGTGGCCTGGGTGCTCGCGGATTTGGGGGTCACTGCCTGACTGGTCGTGGACTTGGTGGTCGTGGACTTGGGGGCCGTCATCGCACGGGCTGTGCCGTACCGGTCCGCTGCGGTCTTCATCGGGCAGGCTCCTCGCTGGCGGTCCGCGGCATTCTGGGACTGATCTGCTCCTGCTGCTCCCGGATCCGGTCGACCGTGTGCTCCCGCAGCGCCCGCATCTGCGCGGCCGTCTTCAGCAGCATCTCGTCGTATTCGGCGACCGGGTCCGAGTCGAGGACGATCGCCCCGCCGGCGCCGAGGTGCATCAGTCCGTCGGCGAGTACGGCCGTACGGATCACGATGTTGAGATCCGCGCCGCCACCGCACCCCAGATAGCCGAGGGCCCCGGAGTAGACGCCCCGGGCCTCGGTCTCCAGCGAGTCGATGATCTCCATCGTGCGCAGCTTCGGCGCGCCGGTCATGGAGCCGCCGGGGAAGCAGGCGCGCACACAGTCCACCGCGTCCGTGCCCGCCCGCAGCCGGCCCTCGACGGTGGAGACGAGCTGGTGCACGGTGGCGTACGTCTCGGTCGCCATCAGCCTGGGCACGCGCACGGTGCCGGTCCGGCAGACCCGGCCCAGGTCGTTGCGGAGCAGGTCGACGATCATCAGGTTCTCGGCGCGGGTCTTGGCGTCCGCCGCCAGCGCGTCGCGCAGCCTCGCGTCCTCCGCGGGTCCCTCGCCGCGGGGCGCGGTGCCCTTGATGGGTCTGGCCTCGGCCACCCCGTCCCGGGTGATCCGCAGGAAACGCTCGGGGGAGGAGCCGGCCACGTCGAGGTCCTTGAACCTGAGGAACGCCGCGTACGGCGCCGGGTTCACGCGGCGCAGGACACGGTAGAACTCGTACGCGTCCGGCGGCGCGGGCAGCCGGGCGGCGTCGGTCAGACAGATCTCGTAGCTGGTGCCCGCCCGCAACTCCCGCACGCAGGCCTCGATGTCCGCGAGGTAGGTCGCCCGGTCGCGCACCAGCCAGGGCTCGGCGGCGATGAGGTCGGGAGTGGCCGTGGCGGGAGCGGGCGCCGACCGGGTGTCGGAGGCCGGGCCCGGGTCGGGCTGCACGCAGCTGAGTTCGGCGAGGGTGCCCTCGAGCCAGTTTGTGGCCTCCCGCGCCGCCTGCGGGGAGTCCTCGGCCAGGCAGACCGCGTAGGTGAAGCCCTCCTCGTGGTCCACCGCGATCAGCCGGTCCGCGAACAGCCAGCAGGCGTCCGGGATGTCGGACGAGTGGCGGTTCGGTGAGCCGCAGTCGGCCTTCGTCTCGTAGCCGAAGTAGCCGACATAGCCACCGGTGAAGTCGAAGGGCAGCCCGGTCGCGTCCACCCGCCGGTTCGCCAACTGCCGCTTCAGATAGTCGAAGACGCTGGCCGTGACCTTGCGCGTCGGCCGTCCCGCCCGCTCGATCTCGCAGCGCCCGGCGTCCACGTCGTAGCGCACGAACTCGGCGAGCGGGCCGCTGTCGTCACCCATGAAGGAGAACCGGGACCGGCCCGTTTCGACCAGCGAACTGTCCAGCCAGAACGCCCGCTCGGACGCCGCGTACATCCGGGTGAAGGCGGCCTCCGCGTCGACCGCGCCGGCGACCCGACGGGTGTGCAGACGGTAGGTGGCACCGGCGGCCCGCCGGGGGCGGGGGATGGAGACACCGGACGGGCCGGAGGTGGCGGCGGCCGACGAGGTGTCCGAGGCCGTGGCCGTCTGTGCCGCCGCGGCGGCGGCTCGGTTCGCGGAGGCCGCGGGACGGGGGATCGCCACGTCGGTCGGGGGGACGGAGGTGTTCTTCGTACGAAGCTTGCGGGCCCGTTCCGCGGTCAGGTTCCGGAAGTTCACGAGCATGCGGTGGCCGTACTCGGTGAGCACGGACTCCGGGTGGAACTGCACGCCCCACAGGGGCCGGGTGCGGTGCCGCAGGCCCATGAGCACGCCGTCCTCGGCCCAGGCGGTGGCCTGCAGGGCGAGGGGCAGGGGCTCGCGCACGGCCAGCGAGTGGTAGCGGACCGCGGTGAAGGCCTGCGGCACCCCCTGGAACAGGTCCAGTCCGTCGTGCCGGACGGTGGTCAGATGCCCGTGCCGGGGCTCCGGGGCCGGCTCCACCCGGCCGCTCGCCCCGAGCGCGATGCCCTGGTGGCCCAGGCAGACGCCGAGCACCGGGACCGGGGATCCGGCCAGCACCCGGGCGCTGATGCCGAAGTCGCGTGCCTTCGCCGGGTGCCCCGGGCCCGGCGAGACCACCACGTTGTCGAATTCCGCAAGATCCGGAACCGCGTCGGCGGGGGCGTCGTTGAGGATCACGACCGGCTCTTCGCCGTTGACCTCGGCGATCAGCTGGAACAGGTTGTACGTGTACGAGTCGTAATTGTCGATGAGCAGGGTCTTCACCCGCCCACCTCCCTTGCGTCGTTCTCTGGCCTACGCGGTCCGTTTGTGCCGTCCGCGGAGCGCCTGGAGCGGTGGATACAGCCATTTCTTGAAGAAACGCTGAAGGCGCGGCATCAGAATCCAGGTGACGAGTGCCGTCACGCACAGACACAAAAGCAGCGTACGAATGAACGGATTGAGATCGCCGAGATAGGGGAGCACGATCACGTTGAACAGGAGCACCGGCGGGAACACGGCGCTCATGTTTATGAACCAGAGCTTCCATTTCGACGGCGGAGCCGGAGGTGCCGGAGGAGTCGGAGGCCGCTCGCTCTGGGCCTCGAACCACACCTTCGGGCCCCGGACGCTCCGTCGGCCCGTCTGCCGGGCGAACCCCGCCGCGCGCAGGTCCCACTGCCCGCGTGCCGTCGAGTTCTCCCAGGCCAGGGCGGTGTCTTCGCTGGCGAAGCGATAGACGACATGCCACTCCGCCTCTCCGTCGACAAGAACGCCACCCCCCAGGAAGCCTTGCTGCTGCGCACTCGCGGCCAGCATGGCCCACCCCCAGGAGTGGAAGTCACCCTCATGGCCCGGCACCACGTGATAAGCCACGGTCACGGTGACGGGATTACTGGTCACGCCGACGAGTACGGAAAGCCCAGCGACCCCGTTCAAATATTCAACGAAGTTTTTCGACTGCCCGAAACGCGGCTCTTCGTACGCTTTCGACGGCCTTGACGTCTTGTGTCGATCGATACTCGCGGTAACTTTTGTCAAGTATCGGGAAGTGCTTGCCGGGCGGTCGGGAAAGGCTGCACGATCGCCGTCCGAGACCTAAGGAGATCCATGTCCCGGTACCACTGGAATATGACCCACGAGGGAATCGAACGTGTCCGGTCCGCGATCGAACCCGCGCGAAAAGAAGTCACCGCCCATCCTCTTTACCAGCGAATAGACAGCCCGGAACGCATGGCGACCTTCATGGCGCACCATGTGTTCGCGGTGTGGGACTTCATGTCCCTGCTCACCTCCCTGCAACGGGAGCTGACCTGTGTCGACGTCCCCTGGGTGCCGCGCGGTTCGGCCGTGGGCCGGCGGCTGATCAACGACATCGTGCTGGTCGAGGAGAGCGACGAACTGAACGGCGGCTTCACCAGCCACTTCGAGCTGTACCGCGCGGCCATGACCGAGGCGTCGGCCGACACCACCCGGATCGACACGTTCATCGGCCTGATCGCTGAGGGGCACGACGTGTCCGCCGCGCTGCGGGTCGCCCAAGTGCCGGCGCCCGCCGCCGAGTTCGTCCGCACCACCTTCGCGATCATCACCGACCGGCCCCCGCACTGTCAGGCGGCCGCCTTCGCGTTCTCCCGCGAGGACCTCATCCCCGACATGTTCGACCAGGTGATCAAGGGGGACGGCACCGACCGGTTCCCGCTCTTCCGCGACTACCTCGCCCGCCACGTCGAGGTCGACGGCGAGGAGCACACCCCCATGGCCCTGCAGATGGTGGCCGACCTCTGCGGCACGGACGACACCCGCTGGCAGGAGGCCGCCGAGACGGCGACCCTCGCCCTGGAGGCCAGGTCCCGGCTGTGGGACGGCATAACGGAGGCGATGGACGCGGTGGGGTGACGGACGGGGTGGGGTGACGGACGGGGTGAGGTGACGGACGGGGTGAGGTGACCGACGCGGTGAGGTGACCGGCGCGGTGGCGTGACGCACGCGAACGCTCCACCGGCTTCCCCGCCGCCTCCCGGCCCCCGGCCCCCCGGCCCCTCAGGGCGTCACCGCCTCCCGCGTGTCGACCGCCGACGGTGCCTCCCCGAACCGGGCCAGCGCCAACGCCCCGGCGACCGCGACGAGGAAGCCCAGCACCGCGACCCACCCCAGGCCCTCCCGGGTGCGATCCCCGAGCCAGATCACCCCGACGGCCGCCGGACCGACCGTCTCGCCGATCACCATGCCGGCCGTGGCCGCCGTGACCGAGCCCGAGCGCAGCCCCGACGTCAGGGCCAGGAACGCCGCCGCGCCCCCGACCAGCAGCGCGTACACCGCCGGATCCCGCACCAGGTCCGAGACCGCGAGCGTGTCGATCAGCCGTACCGCCACCTCGACCACCCCGAACCCGAACCCGGCACCCAGGCCGAGCACCGCGGCCCGCCCCCGCTCCGGCAGCCGCCCCCCGTTCAGCCCGAGCAGCAGCACCGCGAAGGCCGTCCCGAGCAGGGCGTAGTCCAACCCCGCGGGCCCGCCCCGGTCGCCCTCCGTGCCGGACGCGATCCCCAGCAGTGCCAGCCCCGCGCACACCACGCCCACCGCACCCCACTCACGTCCGCTCAGCCGCACCCGCAGCAGCCGCGCCGCGACCACCGCCGTCACCGCGAGGCTGGACGCCAGTGCCGCCCCGACGGCGTAGATCGGGATCGACCGCAGCGCGGCGACCTGGAACAGGAACCCGAGGCCGTCCAGCGCCAGGCCGGCCAGGTACCGCCACTGCCTGACCGCCCGCAGGAACAGCGTCGCCTCCCCGACGTCACCCCCCGCGGTGTCCGCCGCCCGCGCCGCCACCGCCTGCAACACCGTCGCCGTACCGAAGCAGACCGCGGCACCGAGCGCGCACACCATTCCGAAGAGCACACAGGGACTGTAGGGGAGGCGCGAGCGGCGGCCCCCACTGCCGCGCCCTCCCGCCGCTCTCTAAACTGTCCGGCGACATCGGACACGGGCCGCGCACCGGGCCCGACAAGGGGGAGACACGAACATGGCGGACGCACGACGGCAACTTCGCTCGGGAACGGTCGCGCTCGGCGGCGTGGGCCTGCTCGCCATGGCCCTGACGGCCTGTTCCTCGGACCCTGACAAGCGCTGCGTCGACCGCGACAGCTACACCCTCTCCAAGGGCTACAAGGTCGTCAGCGACAAGAACTGCAAGTCCTCCACCCGTGTCAACGGCATGTACTACTACGGCGGCAAGAAGAAGAGCGGCTGGGTGAAGGGCGGTTCCTTCACCAAGCCAGGCAAGAAGTCCGGGTCGGGCGGGTCGGGCGGCAGCGGCGGAGTGGACCGCGGCGGCTTCGGCGACAGCAGCGGCGGCAAGGGCTCCGGCGGCTGACCGGCCGTCCGTAACTCCGCCACGCGTCCGAAAGGCACCCGCGACGGCTGACGACCGTCCGCAACCCTCGCCACCACTCACCCGAAAGCCACCCGGAAGGCCCCGCGTGGAACGCCACACCATCGAGCCCCGCCCCGGCTGGCAGCAGACCGTGGAGGAGCAGGGGCTCGTCTACCCGCTCACCCGCTACCCCGACGACTCCCTGCGCCCCTACTGGGACGAGAGCGCGTACTACTCCTTCACGCTCCCCGAGGTCGAGGCGCTGGAGGAGGTCGTCGAGGAACTCCACCGCATGTGTCTGACGGCGGCCGGGCACATCGTCGCCGAGAACCGTTTCGCCGACCTCGGCATCACCGACCCGCGGGTGACCGAGACGGTCGCCGAGGCCTGGCGCCGCCGCGCGGAACTCCCGTCCGTCTACGGCCGGTTCGACCTCCGTTACGACGGCACGGGCCCGGCGAAACTGCTGGAGTACAACGCCGACACCCCCACCTCCCTGGTCGAGGCCGCCTCCCCCCAGTGGTTCTGGATGGAGGAACGCTTCCCCGGCGCCGACCAGTGGAACTCCCTCCACGAACGTCTGATCGCGGCCTGGAAGAAGCAGGCCCCCCTCCTCCCGCCCGGCAGCCCCCTCTACTTCGCGCACTCCTCGGCCGACGAACTCGGCGAGGACCTCATGACGGTCGCCTACCTGAAGGAGACCGCGGAGCAGGCCGGCCTGGACACCGACTGGATCGCCATGGAGGAGATCGGCTGGGACCCCCTGTCCGGCCGCTTCGTCGACAACCAACTCCGCTTCATCCGCAGCTGCTTCAAGCTCTACCCCTGGGAGTGGCTCACCACCGACCGGTTCGCCGACCACGTCCTGGACACCCTCGACAACGGCGGCGGCACGGGCAGCACCCTGTGGATCGAACCGGCCTGGAAGATGCTGCTGAGCAACAAGGCACTGCTGGCGATCCTCTGGGAGCTGTACCCGGGCCACCCGAACCTGCTCCCCGCCCACCTGGACGGACCGCGGGAACTGGCACGGACGACCGGCTACGTGGCCAAGCCCCTGCTGGGCCGAGAGGGCGCCGGGGTCACGATCCACCAGCCGGCCCCCGCCGCCCCCGCCCCGCCCCCACGCGAAGACGCCTGCTGCTACCAGGAGTTGGCCCCGCTGCCCGACTTCGACGGCAACCACGTGGTCCTCGGCGCCTGGGTCGTCGAGGGCGAGTCCGCGGGCCTCGGCATCCGCGAGTCCTCCGGCCTGGTCACGGACGAGTACGCCCGCTTCCTGCCCCACGTCGTCCGCTGAGGGCCGTCCGAAAACACGTTGCCGGGCCCGGACCGGCCCCGTGACCACCCCGGGCAGGTCCCCATGACGGCGGCACTCCGCGTCCACCCTCCGTGTCATCTCACCGCTCGCATGGTGGACGTGGCACCGTCGCCCCCCGGCGCGCCCGGTAGGCTGGCCGACAGGCCGTGACTGGCGCGCTGGGATGGGACGGACCATCGGGGAGCGGCCTGCGAGAGTGACAAGTGCCGTGCGCCTGGGCCGACCCGTGAACCGTGACCGCTTCAAGCCACGCCGCCCGGAGGCCGCCATGTCAGAGCAGCAGCCCCTCTCCAACGAGTCCACCGCCTACCGCGCGGCCCTCGACGTGATCCGCGCCGTCGAGCCGCGCGTGGCCGACGCCATCGGCCAGGAAGTGGCCGACCAGCGCGAGATGCTCAAGCTGATCGCCTCCGAGAACTACGCCTCCCCGGCCACCCTGCTGGCCATGGGCAACTGGTTCAGCGACAAGTACGCCGAGGGCACCGTCGGCCGCCGCTTCTACGCGGGCTGTCGCAACGTCGACACCGTCGAGTCCCTCGCCGCCGAGCACGCCCGGGAACTCTTCGGCGCCCGGCACGCCTACGTACAGCCGCACTCCGGTATCGACGCCAACCTCGTCGCCTTCTGGTCCGTGCTCGCCGCGCGGGTGGAGGTCCCCGCCCTGGAGAAGGCCGGCGCCCGCCAGGTCAACGACCTCTCCGACGCCGACTGGGCCGAACTCCGTCAGGCCTTCGGCAACCAGCGCATGCTCGGCATGTCCCTGGACGCCGGTGGCCACCTCACCCACGGCTTCCGCCCGAACATCTCCGGCAAGATGTTCGACCAGCGCTCCTACGGCACCGACCCCGCCACCGGCCTCCTCGACTACGAGGCCCTGCGCGCCACCGCCCGCGAGTTCAAGCCGCTGATCATCGTCGCGGGCTATTCGGCCTACCCCCGCCTGGTGAACTTCCGGATCATGCGGGAGATCGCCGACGAGGTCGGCGCCACGCTCATGGTCGACATGGCCCACTTCGCCGGTCTGGTCGCCGGCAAGGTCCTCACCGGCGACTTCGACCCGGTTCCGCACGCCCAGATCGTCACCACCACCACCCACAAGTCCCTGCGCGGCCCCCGCGGCGGCATGGTCCTGTGCGACGACTCCCTCAAGGACCAGGTCGACCGCGGCTGCCCGATGGTCCTCGGCGGCCCGCTCCCGCACGTCATGGCCGCGAAGGCGGTGGCGCTGGCGGAGGCCCGGCAGCCCTCCTTCCAGGACTACGCCCAGCGCATCGTCGACAACTCCCGCGCCCTCGCCGAGGGCCTGACGCGCCGCGGCGCCACCCTCGTCACCGGCGGCACCGACAACCACCTCAACCTGATCGACGTCACCTCCTCCTACGGCCTCACCGGCCGCCAGGCCGAGGCCGCCCTGCTCGACTCGGGCATCGTCACCAACCGCAACGCCATCCCCGCCGACCCCAACGGCGCCTGGTACACCTCCGGCATCCGCATCGGCACCCCCGCCCTGACCACCCGCGGTCTCGGCACCGCCGAGATGGACGAGGTCGCCGGTCTCATCGACCGCGTCCTCACCACCACGGAGCCGGGCACGACGAAGTCCGGCGCCCCGTCCAAGGCCTCGCACATCCTGGACGCCAAGGTGGCGGACGAGATCTCCCAGCGGGCGACGGACCTGGTCGCGGGCTTCCCCCTGTACCCGGAGATCGACCTGGGCTGACGCCCCGGGGGCTCAGAGATCGATCAGTTCCTGGCGTGGCTCCTCCCGCGGCGGTCCGGCACCCGGCCGGGCCGCCGCGCGGCGTATCAGAAACGTGCCGCCGACCCCGGCCAGGACCCCCACGGCCAGCCCGGCGACCGCCGGCCGGGCATCGTCGGCCGCCCACCATCCGGCGCGCCCACCCGCCGCCCGCCCGGCATCCCCGTCCCCGTCCCCGGCGGGCAGCCCCGCGCGCTTCACCTGGTCGAAGACCGAACGCGAGGCCCGGTGCCAGCGGATGTCGTCGTCGGGCACGTCCGGTGCCGGATCCGTACGCACCCACGGTGTGCCGTCCCCGGCCAGGAACAGCTGGTCCTGCCGCTCCATCGCCACGTCACCGCCCGGCGCCGAACCGGTCTGCGGCCAGCCTCCGACCCCGGTCAGCCCCCACAGCACGGTCAGCCGCACCGGCGGATACCTGCCCTCGGCCCAGTCCTCCGGCACCCGCTCCGTCCCGGTGTACGTCGGCTGGAGCAGCGCCCAGAGGCGATCGAAACCCGGCTCACCGGAACGCACCGTCGCCGTCCGACCCGAACCGCCCGCGATGATCACGGCCATGTCCGGCACGTCCCGGCCCGGTCCCCGCGGGGCGGCGTCGGCCCCCGGCCCCCCGAACAGGCCGACCGCCGCGACCACCGGCACCAACACCCCGAGACGCACCCCTCTGCCTCTGCCCCGAGCCGTCATCCGCCCCGTCATCCGCCCCGTCCCCCTCCCACGTCCACCCCTGATTGGTACACCGCTCCCGGCGGATCGGATCCCACCTGTGTCCCATCTGTTTCCGACCAGTTCCGGATCGGCCCCCGACACCTGAGAGAATGGTGAGCATGGCTTCTGATCGCCCACCCGTCGCCGAGCACCCTCAGGGGAATGGCTCCGCCGTGCATCGTCGTCCGCGAGTGCTCTCCGGCATCCAGCCGACCGCAGGCTCGTTCCACCTCGGCAACTACCTCGGCGCCGTCCGCCAGTGGGTGGCCCTGCAGGAGTCCCACGACGCGTTCTACATGGTCGTCGACCTGCACGCGATCACGATGCCGCAGGACCCCGCGGACCTGCGCGCGAACACCCGGCTGGCCGCCGCCCAGCTCCTCGCGGCCGGTCTCGACCCGGATCGCTGCACGCTCTTCGTCCAGAGCCACGTCCCGGAGCACGCCCAGCTGGCCTGGGTCATGAACTGCCTCACCGGATTCGGCGAGGCGTCCCGCATGACCCAGTTCAAGGACAAGGCCGCCAAGCAGGGCGCCGACCGCGCCAGCGTCGGCCTGTTCACGTACCCGATCCTCCAGGTCGCGGACATCCTGCTGTACCAGGCCCACGAGGTCCCCGTCGGCGAGGACCAGCGCCAGCACGTCGAGCTCACCCGCGACCTCGCCGAGCGCTTCAACGGTCGTTTCGGCGCGACCTTCACGGTCCCGAAGCCGTACATCCTCAGGGAGACGGCGAAGATCTACGACCTCCAGGACCCCTCGATCAAGATGAGCAAGTCGGCGTCCACGCCGAAGGGCCTCATCAACCTCCTCGACGACCCCAAGGCCACCGCCAAGAAGGTCAAGAGCGCGGTCACCGACACCGACACCGTGATCCGCTACGACGCCCAGGACAAGCCGGGTGTGAGCAACCTGCTCAGCATCTACTCGACGCTCACCGGGACGGGTATCGCCGAACTGGAGGAGAAGTACGTCGGCAAGGGCTACGGTGCGCTGAAGACGGATCTGGCCGAGGTCATGGTCGACTTCGTGACGCCCTTCCGGGAGCGCACCCAGCAGTACCTGGACGACCCGGAGACGCTCGACTCGATCCTGGCGAAGGGTGCGGAGAAGGCGCGCGCCGTCGCCGCGGAGACGCTGTCGCAGGCCTATGAGCGGGTCGGATTCCTGCCCGCCAAGCACTGAGGCGCCGGCGCGCACGCGTCTCACTGGGCGGAGCGCTGCACATCACTGTGACTGCGCCTGCCCACACCACAGCCGTGGCCGTACAGTCGATAGCCGGGCGGCTGAGAACAACACCGGCACAGGACCAAGCCGACACGACGACAGGAGATGACGTGGGGACCGTAACGATCGGCGTGTCGATCGCGGTCCCGGAGCCTCACGGCAGCCAGCTCCAGGAGCGGCGTGCGGGCTTCGGCGACGCCGCGGCTCACGGCATTCCCACGCACGTCACCCTGCTGCCGCCGACGGAGGTGGACGCCGCGCTGCTGCCCGCGATCGAGGCCCACCTCGCCGAGGTCGCGGCCGCCGGACGCCCCTTCCCGATGCGGCTGTCCGGCACGGGCACGTTCCGGCCGCTGTCGCCCGTGGTCTACGTCCAGGTGGCCGAGGGCGCCGAGGCCTGCACCTGGCTGCAGAAGCAGGTCCGGGACGCCTCCGGTCCGGTGGCGCGTGACCTGCTGTTCCCGTACCACCCGCACGTCACGGTGGCGCACGGCATCGACGACGAGGCCATGGACCGGGCCTTCGAGGAGCTGGCCGACTACGAGGCCCAGTGGCCCTGCACCGGCTTCGCGCTCTACGAACAGGGCGCCGACGGCGTGTGGCGCAAGCTGCGCGAGTTCGTCTTCCGGGGCGCGGTCGTGCCCCCGCAGACGGCCCGTGCGGAGCGGGGCTCCCTGCCCACCAGCCAGCTGTGACGACGGTTACAGCGGCAGCCGCCTGAACACCGTCCGCGGCAGGTGCCGCAGCGCCGACATCACCACCCGCAGGGTGCCCGGCACCCACACCGTCTCCGAGCGCCGGCGCAGCCCCAGCTCGACGGCGGCCGCGACCGCCTCGGGGGTCGTGGCGAGCGGCGTCTCGGGAAGCCCCGCGGTCATCTTCGTCCGGACGAATCCGGGGCGTACGACCATGACGTGCACGCCCGTGCCGTGCAGCGCGTCGCCCAGGCCCTGAGCGAAGGCGTCCAGGCCGGCCTTGCTGGAGCCGTAGATGAAGTCGGTGCGGCGGGCCCGCTCCCCGGCCACGGAGGACAGCACCACGAGCGATCCGTGGCCCTGGTCCTGCAACGCGCTCGCGGTGACCAGTCCCGCCGACACCGCGCCCGTGTAGTTGGTCTGCGCGACCCGCACCGCACCGGACGGATCGCGCTCGTCGTGGGCCTGGTCACCGAGGATCCCGAAGGCGAGCAGCGCCATGTCGATGTCGCCCTCGGCGAACACCTTGCCGAGCACGACCTCGTGGGATTCGGGGTCGAGCGCGTCGAAGGCGACGGTGTGCACGTCCGCTCCCAGCGCGCGCAGCTCCGAGGCGGCCGCCTCCAGCGCGGGCGTCGGCCGCCCGGCCAGCCACACCGTACGGGTGCGGCGGGCGATCAGCCGGCGCGCGGTCGCCAGCGCGATCTGGGACGTACCGCCCAGGACGAGCAGGGACTGGGGAATGCCGAAGGCGTCCTTCACGACAGCTCCTAGAGATTGCCTGACGGGCTGGAGGGCTGGAGGGCTGGAGGGCTGAGGGCTAGAGGGCGAGACGCCGGGACAGGTCCGAGGTGAACACCCCGCGCGGGTCCAACTCCGCGCGCAGTGCCCGGAAATCGTCCAGTCGCGGGTACATCGCGGTGAGCAGGTCGGGTCTCAGCCGGGAGTCCTTGGCGAGACAGACCCGCCCGCCGGCCGTGGCGACCTCCTCGTCGAGTTCGTCGAGGAAGGCGCCGAGGCCGGGCAGCCCCGCCGGGATGTCCAGGGCCAGCGTCCAGCCCGGCACGGGAAAGGACAGCCAGCCCGGATCGGCGTCCCCGAAGCGCTTGAGGACGGCGGGGAAGGACGGGCAGCGGCGCTCCGAGACACGGCGCACGATCCGGCGTACGGCGTCCTCCTGGCCGCGGCCGACGACGAACTGGTACTGCACGCAACCGCCGCCGCCGTGGATCCGGTTCCAGTGCGGGACCCCGCCGAGAGGGTGGAAGAAGCCGGAGATGCTCTGGAGTTCACCGGTACGCGCGCGCGGGGCCGTGCGGTACCGGAGTTCGTTGAAGAGGCCGACGGTCGTCCCGCTGAGCAGGCCCTCGGGGAGGAAGACGGGGGCGGAGGCCGGGAGAAGACGGGCGGGTCGGAAGGCCGGCGGCTGCCTCCGCCGACGGGCCGTTCTCGGCAGCGCCTCCAAGGGAGCGTGGTCGCCGCTGGTCAGCACCCCGCGGCCCGTCGCCGTGCCCCGCGCCATGAGGTCGATCCAGGCGACGGAGTAGCGGTAGCGGTGGTCGGTGGCGGTCAGACGCGCCATCAGGTCGTCGAGGTCCCGTGCGCGTTCGGTGTCGACGGACATCAACGAGGTCTCGACCGGCTGGAGTTGCACGGTCGCGGTGAGGATCACACCGGTCAGGCCCATGCCTCCGGTGGTCGCGTCGAACAGGGGCGTGCCGCGTCGGACCGTGCGGACCTCGCCGTCGGCGGTGAGGAGTTCCAGGGACAGGACGTGCCGGGAGAAGGAGCCCGAGACGTGCTGGTTCCTGCCGTGGATGTCCGCGCCGATCGCGCCGCCGACGGTGACGTACCGGGTGCCCGGTGCCACCGGCACGAACCAGCCGAGCGGCAGCAGGAGGTCCATCAGCCGGTGCAGGCGGACGCCCGCGTCGCACAGCACGATCCCGCCGCTCGCGTCGATCACATGGACGCGGTCCAGGCCCGTCATGTCGAACACCGCGCCGCCCGCGTTCCGCGCCGCGTCCCCGTGCGCCCGCCCCAGGCCCCTCGGAATGCCGCCACGGGCCCCGCAGTCCCGGACGGCGGCCGCGGCCTCCTCGTAGGTCCGGGGGCGGATCAGCCGGGCGGCGATGGGGGCGGTGCGGCCCCAGCCGGTGGCGGAGACGGTGTCGGCAGGCATGACCGTGACCGTATCGCCCCTTTGTGGTCGATCAGTTTGGAAACATTCCCATCCTCCCCGAAATGGGTGGTTAGTGGGATGTCACCCAATATTGCCGGAGTTCCAGCGAGATAGGCGTGCACAGTTCTGTGTTTCCGGGGTATCAGAACTCTTGTCTTCCGTGACCGGGCGGGAGTTGAATCGTGAGCTGACCAGGGCAGAGTCGGATCATGGACTGGCTGAAGAAGCTCCCCGTCGTCGGGCCGCCGCTGGCGCGCCTGATGACCACCCACGCGTGGCGGTCGTTCGAGCGCCTGGACCGGGTGAAGTGGACCCGGCTGGCCGCCGCGATGACCTTCACCAGTTTCGTCGCGCTCTTCCCGCTGCTCACGGTGGGCGCCGCCATCGTCGCCGCCGCTTTCGGCGAGGCCCAGCAGAACGACCTCCAGCGCAAGATCGCCGAGCAGGTCCCCGGCATCTCCGATCAGCTCAACCTCGACGGCCTGGTGGAGAACGCCGGCACCGTCGGCCTCATCGCGGGCGCCGTCCTGCTGTTCACCGGCATCAGCTGGGCCGGTTCGATGCGTGAGTGTCTGCGGGCGGTGTGGGAACTGCCGGACGAGGAGGAGAACCCGGTCCTGCGCACGGTCAAGGACACCGGGATCCTCCTCGGGCTCGGCGGCGCCGTGCTGGCCACCCTCGTCGTCTCCACCATCGCCTCCGCGATGATCGGCTGGACCACCGACCTGCTGGGCGTCGACCGGGCCGGCTGGGGCAGCGTCCTGCTGCGGATCGCCGCGTTCCTGGTCGCCGTACTCGCGGACTTCCTGCTGCTCCTCTACGTCCTCACGCTGCTGCCCGGCGTCGAGCCGAGGCGGCGCCGTCTCTTCGTGGCCGCGCTGACCGGCGCGGTCGGCTTCGAGCTGCTGAAGCTGCTGCTGAGCGGCTATATGCAGGGCGTGGCGGCGAAAAGCATGTACGGCGCCTTCGGGGTTCCCGTCGCCCTGCTGCTGTGGATCAACTTCACGTCGAAGCTGGTGCTGTTCTGCGCCGCGTGGACGGCGACGCAGAGCAAGGAGGACGACCTCACGGACGAGCCCGACGGCGTACCAGATCCGGCAGTGGCCACCGGCGGTTGACCAGGAACGCGGCGCCCGCGAGCAGCACCAGCACCCCGCCGGTGATCGCCAGCGCGATCCCCATGCCGCCGGAGCCGCCCCCGGTCGTGGCGCTCGCGACCGGCTTCGTGGACGGCTTGGACGAAGCACCGCCGTTGTCGGAGCCCCCGGCCTGCCCGGAGTCGTCCGTGCCCGGCGTGCTCGCCCCTGCCGAGCCCTTCGGCGGCACCAGCTCGCCCACCGGCTGCACCTTGCCGACCGCCTTGAAGCCCCAGTCGAAGAGTTTGGCGGTTTCCTTGTAGACCTCGTTGTGCTCGTTCTTTTCCGGGTTCATGACCGTGACCAGCAGCACCTTGCCGCCCCGTTCGGCGACTCCGGTGAAGGTGGCGCCCGCGTTGGTGGTGTTGCCGTTCTTGACGCCCGCGATACCCGGGTAGACGGAGACGTCCGAGTCGCCGGCCAGCAGCCGGTTGGTGTTCTGGATCTCGAAGGTCCCCCGGGTCGTCCTGCCCTTGTCCTTGCCCTTCTTGACCTTCGTCGTCTCGCCCGGGAACTTCGCGGTGACCGTCGAGCAGTACTCGCGGAAGTCCTTCTTCTGCAGTCCGGAGCGGGCGAACAGGGTCAGGTCGTACGCGGAGGAGACCTGCCCCGGGGCGTCGTAGCCGTCGGGGCTCATCACGTGCGTGTCGAGGGCCTGGAGCTCCTCGGCGTGCGTGTTCATCTGCTCGACGGTGGTGTCGATGCCGCCGTTCATCTGCGACAGCACGTGCACGGCGTCGTTGCCGGAGCGCAGGAAGACCCCGAGCCACAGGTCGTGGACCGTGTAGGTCTCGTTCTCCTTGATCCCGACCATGCTGGAGCCGGCGCCGATACCGGCCAGGTCGGAGGGGGCGACCTTGTGCTTGTCGGTCCTCGGGAACTTCGGCAGGACCGTGTCCGCGAACAGCATCTTCAGGGTGCTCGCCGGGGGGAGCCGCCAGTGCGCGTTGTGGGAGGCCAGTACCTGGCCGGATTCCGCGTCGGAGACGATCCACGAGCGCGCGGTGAGGTCCTTGGGCAGGACCGGGACCCCACTGGCCAGATTCACCTGTGTCCCGGCCTGGCCGAGGCGTTCGCCACCGACGGACGACATCCGCGCCGGGGGAGTGGCCGTCGGACTGCCGGACGGACTCTTCGAGGGACTGCCGGACGTTCTGCCGGACGGGCTTCCACTGGAGGACGGGTCGGGCGCCGCGTACGACAGGGGCGCGGTCAGCGCGAGGGACGACAGGACTGCGGTGGTGACCAGCAGGGATCGCCTGGCGGTCTTCTTGGGTGCGGACACGGTGAGGAACGTACATGGCACGGGGCGTGAAGTCCCGCCGCCCTCCCCACCCCGGGAACGGAACCGGACACCGGGCGGCGATACTGGACGCATGAAGCTCAGCCGCCCCGTCTCCTGGTTCCTGCTCGCCTTCGGGGTGTGGAGCTGGGTCATCTGGGTCACTTTCGTCAAAAACCTGGTCAACGACAGCAGCGGGCTCGCGTTCGACGACGGCCACCCCACGGCGTACTTCTGGGTGCACCTGACGCTGGCCGTCGTCTCCTTCGTATTGGGGACGGCCGTCGGCGGCATCGGGTTGCGCGGAGTCCGCGCACTGCGCCGTACGTCATAGCCGACCGGCCCGACCGCCCACTACGGGGACACAAGGCCCACTACGGGGGACAAGACCGTGGTCATACTTTTCGTCCTGCTCGTCCTGGTCGTCCTGGCCGTGCTGGTGACGGCCAACTGGTACCTGTGGAGACGCCTGTTCCGCGACACGACCAGGGCCCCCGGCCCGGTGCGCCGCGCGGGCGCGGTGCTGATCGCGGGCGGCTGGGTGCTGGCGATCACGGCCCTCGTCGCCGAGCGCACCGGCGCACCCTTCTGGCTCCAGCGCACCCTGGCCTGGCCGGGCTTCCTGTGGATGGCGCTGTCGATCTACCTGCTGCTCGCGGTGGCGGTGGGTGAGGCCGTACGGCCCCTGCTGCGACGGTTCCTGGAGCGGCGGGCGGGCGCCGGGACGGCCGTACGACAGCCGGAGCCCGACCAGGTCCCCGAGCCGCAGTCGGTCCCGGCGGGGTCGACGCCCCTGCCGGAGCGGGACGGCGAGAAGGACCCCGAGCGGGACGGTGGGAAAGGTCCCGAGCGGAACGGCGAGTCGGCCCCGCCTCCGCCCCTCCCCTCCCGCCGTCTCTTCGTCTCCCGGGTGGTCGGTGGCGCCGCCGTCACGGCCGCCCTGGGGACCGTCGGCTACGGCACCTACGGCGTCCTGAACGGCCCCACGGTCAAGCGGGTCACCGTGCCGCTGGCCAAGCTTCCGCGCGCGGCGCACGGTTACCGGATCGCGGTGGTCAGCGACATCCATCTGGGCCCGATCCTGGGCCGGGGTTTCGCCCAGCGGGTCGTCGACACGATCAACGGCACCCAGCCCGACCTGATCGCGGTCGTCGGCGACCTGGTGGACGGCAGCGTGAAGAACCTGGGCCCGGCCGCGGCGCCGCTGGCCCAGCTGAAGGCCCGCCACGGTTCCTACTTCGTCACCGGCAACCACGAGTACTTCTCCGGCGCCCAGCAGTGGGTCGAGGAGGTCCGACGGCTGGGCCTGCGCCCGCTGGAGAACGACCGGACCGAACTGGCCCACTTCGACCTCGCGGGCGTCAACGACGTGGCGGGCGAGAGCGAGGGCCAGGGGCCCGACTTCGCCAAGGCGCTCGGCGACCGGGACACGGCACGCGCCTGTGTGCTCCTCGCCCACCAGCCGGTCCAGATCCACGACGCCGTCGAGCACGGCGTCGATCTCCAGCTCTCCGGCCACACCCACGGCGGCCAGCTCTGGCCCGGCAACCTCATCGCGGCGGCCGCGAACCCGACCGTCGCCGGTCTGGAGCGCTATGGCGACACGCAGCTGTACGTCAGCCGCGGCGCCGGTGCCTGGGGCCCGCCGACCCGGGTCGGCGCGGAGTCGGACATCACGGTGATCGAACTGGCCTCGCGGCAGGCCTGAACACGAGGGAACCGCCGGGCGACCTGTGAGAGCGCTGTGAAACCTGGTCGAAACCCGCTTGCGTAAGTTCTTTCTCAACTCGAACAAAACCCCCTTCCCCCGGATGAAACTCCTGTGGTTAGGTGACCTGCGCCGCGGGGGAGCGGCGTATGCGCTGTGGTCCGCCGAGGGGCCCGCGAAGGGCCTTGGGAGGACACACCGATGCGATCGGTTCGCATACGGATCCTGGCGACGCTGCTCGTGCTGGCCGCGGTCGGAGTGGGCGGCTGGCAGTTGCTGCCGGACAACTCCGGTGAGAACCGGACCATCCTGGTCGGTACCAGCGACTCCGTCACCTCGCTCGACCCGGCCGGTGCCTACGACGCGGGCTCCTGGGCCTTGTTCAGCAACGTCTTCCAGTCGCTGCTGACCTTCGAGCCCGGCGGCGCCGCACCCGTCCCGGACGCGGCCGACCACTGTGCCTTCGTCGGCAGCGGTCTGCGCACCTACCGCTGCGAACTGCGCGAGGGCCTCACCTTCCCCGGCGGCCGCGGGGTGACCGCCGCGGACGTGAAGTACTCCTTCGACCGGGTCAAGAGGATCAACTCGCCGGTCGGCCCCGCCTCCCTCCTCGACACCCTCAAGTCGGTGAGCGCGCGCGGCCGGACCGTCACCTTCCAGCTGTCCTCGCCCGACGCCACCTTCCCCTTCAAGGTCGCCACCGGGGCCGGCTCGATCGTCGACCCGACCAAGTACCCGGCGGACGGGCTGCGCACCGGCACCGACGTCGACGGCACCGGACCGTACGGGCTGACCGCGTACACGAAGGGCAAGAAGGCGGTCCTCGCGCCCAACAGCCACTACAAGGGCGCCCTCAAGAGCACCGGCCGGCCCGTGGAGCTGCGCTACTACGCCGACGGCGAGAAACTCGACGCCGCCTGGAAGGCGAAGCGGATCGATGTCGCCACCCGGCAGCTGCCGCCGAAGGTCCTGGCCGGACTGAACGCCAGCGACCCGACTCAGCGCGTCTCCGAGATCGACAGTTCCGAGACCCGCAACCTGTACCTCAACACCCGCTCCGGCTCACCGCTGCACGACTCCCGGGTCCGGCAGGCCATGGCCTGGCTGATCGACCGCGACCGGCTGGCCGCCACCGTGTACGACGGCACCGTCGACCCGCTCTACTCGCTGATCCCGGCCGGCATCACCGGCCACACCACCTCGTTCTTCGACCGCTACCCCAAGCAGGACCCCAAGAAGGCCCGGAAACTGCTCACCCAGGCCGGGGTGACCCTGCCGGTCCGCTTCACCTACGGCTACGGCATCGGCCGTGGTGCCGCCGCCGAGGAGGCCGCGGAGATCAAGCGGGAGCTGGAGGCGAGCGGCCTGTTCGAGGTCACCGTCAAGGGCTACGAGTGGACCGACTTCCAGAAGCGCTGGGCGAGCGGCAAACTCGACGCGTACGCGGTCGGCTGGGTGGCCGACTATCCCGACCCGGACACCTTCGGTGCCCCGCTCGTCGGCTCCGACGGCTCGATGAACACCGGCTACCGCAGCAAGACCGTCGACAGGCTGATCGAGGACAGCCGACGGTACGCGGACCGCGGCGAGACGAGCACGGACTTCCGCGACCTCCAGCAGACCGTGGCGGACGACGTGCCGGTGATCCCGCTGTGGCAGGCCAAGGAGTACGTCGTCACCACCGAGACCGTCGGCGGCGGGCAGTACCTGTCGGACGGCACGGGGGTCTTCCGGCTCTGGCGCCTCGACTGGATCTGACGCGATCTCGCCGTACGGACATCCGCACGGTGGCGCCGGGCAGCCTCCCCACCGAGCACCATGTGACGGTGACGTGTGCGGGGTGAGGAGCAGAGGTGTTGAGACGCAACGCGTTCCGGCTGCCCCGGCACCCGGCGTCCGTCGGTCTGGCCCGACGCCGGGTCCGGGACCATCTGACCGACTGGGGGCACGGGCCCGACGGCCGGGCGCTGGCCGACGCGGTGCTGCTGGTGTCCGAGCTGGCGACCGACGTCATACGCCACGGGCCGTCCCAGGAACGGGAGTTCGAGGTGGCGGTGACCGCGCTGGGCGACGGCTCGGCCCTCATCGAGGTCTCCGACGAGGGCCGGCCGGAGCCCCGCCTCCGGGTGGTCGGCGAGTCGACGGCGACCGGCCTCGGCCCGCACCTGGTCGAGCACCTCTCCGCCGCCTGGGGCGTGTGGAGCAGGGGCCGGCACGGCAGAACCGTCTGGGCCCTGGTGCAGACCACCGCGTGACACCCCCTACGGCGTCCCCGAGGGCAGGGTCACCGTCACCGTCAGCCCCTCGCCCGGCGCCGTCCGCACCGCCACCTCGCCACTGTGTGCCCGCACCACCCCCTGCACGATCGCCAGGCCCAGACCGCTGCCCGCGCCCCCGCCGGCCCGGAAGAACCGGTCGAAGACCCGCGCCGAGTCCTCCGGACCGAGCCCCGGCCCCTTGTCGGTGACCCACAGCCGCACGACCCCGTCCGCCCGCGCCACGCCGAGCCGCACCGGCACGTCCGCGGGCGTGTGGATGCGCACGTTGGCGACCAGGTTGCCGAGCACCTGCCGCAGCCCGGACTCGTCGGCGCGCACCAGCAGGGAGCCGTCGGCGTCGACCATGATGGGTCGGCCGGGCTGCTGCACCCGGAGATCCTCGGCCGCGTCCCGCACCAGACGGCTCACGTCCACGTTCCGGAAGCGCAGTTCGGGCCGCTGGTCGAGACGGGCGAGGGTGAGCAGCTCGTCGACGAGCCGGCCCATGCGATCGGCCTCCGCCATCACCCGCCCCCAGGCCCGCTTGCGCTCGTCCGGGTCGGAC
Organism: Streptomyces sp. NPDC005263; assembly: GCF_042872365.1. Taxonomy (NCBI): domain Bacteria; kingdom Bacillati; phylum Actinomycetota; class Actinomycetes; order Kitasatosporales; family Streptomycetaceae; genus Streptomyces; species Streptomyces sp. NPDC005263. The sequence goes on from NZ_JBIAKJ010000003.1 coordinate 403,400, forward strand.
AGCATCCCCTGGTCGTACAGCTGGAGGTAGCCGCGTATCGCGGACAGCGGGGTACGCAGCTCGTGCGAGGCGTCGGCGACGAAGCGACGCAGCTGGGCGGCGCTGTCCTCGCGGGTGCGGTACGCCGACTCCACCTGGTGGAGCATCGAGTTGAGGGCGAGGCGGAGCTGCTCGACCTCCTGCGTCGGATGGTGACTGGACGGCACCCGCCGGGTCAGGTCCCCCTCGGCGATCGCCGACGAGGTCTCCACCATGTCCTCCAGCGGCCGCATCCGTCTGCTGACGCTGAGCATCGTCAGACAGGCCAGCAGCGCCAGCAGCACGGTGCCGATGGTCAGGTCGAGCTTGATGGCCTTGGCGACGCCCTTGTGGAGGGCGTCGGTGGACGTCCCGAGCAGGATCCGGGTGCCGTCGGCGAGCCGGATCCCGGTCACGCGGTAGGGGGCTCCGTGCAGTGAGACGTCGTGCGGCTCGGGATCCTCGACGATCCGGTCCGGGTCGTCGACCGCGGCCACCAGACCGCGCTGGGCCTCGGTCGGCCGGAACCCGAGGAGGCCGACGGGCTCGCCCCGGCTGTCCACGGCGGCGAAGATCGAGTCCGGCCGCGGCTGCTCGTCCGTGGCCTGCGGGGCGAGCCGGTTCCGGACGAAACCCAGCACGCTCAGCGAGTCGATCTGCCGCAGGGTGAGCTGCGAGCCGCCCAGCGAGTCACGGGTCTTGGTGAGCTCCGTGTCGATCTGGTCCAGCAGGTAGTACCGCATGCCCATCACGCTCACGGCGGTCGCCGCGACGATCCCGAGCGCCAGCAACGCCACGTTCGCCAGCGTCAGCTTGCCGCGCAGGGAGTGGGTACCGCGTTTGCGGCGGGCCCCGAGGAGGATACGGCCTGCCCCGGGCCACCTCGGCGGACCCACTCCCGACGTCAGCCACTTCGGAAGGCCCACGCGCGCCTTCGGGGGTTTCAAGCCAGCCCGTATCCCACGCCCCGCCGGGTGGTGATCACCGGCGGTCCCAGCGTGTCCAGTTTGCGCCGCAGATAGCTGATGTACGTCTCCACGACGGTCGACTCGGCCGGGATGTGCTCGTACTGCCAGACATGGCGCAGGAGCTGCTCCTTGGGCACGATCCGGCCGTCGTTGCGCACCAGGAAGCGCAGCAGCGCGTACTCGGTGGGGGTGAGTTCGACGGAGCGGCCCGCCCGGTGCACCGAGTACGTCGTGTCGTCCAGCTCCAGGTCGCCGTAGCGCAGGGGTGGCCGCTGCGGGAGGACATCGGCCGGCCGGGTCCGGCGCAGCACGGCCGTGATCCGCGCGACGACCTCGTCGATGTTGAACGGCTTGGTGATGTAGTCGTCGCCGTAGCCGAGAGCGCCGACGATCTCGGCGGGCGAGTCGCGGGCGGTGAGGAAGACGACCGCCAGGTCGGGGCGCTCGGCGCGCAGCTGACGGCCCAGGGCGCGGCCGTCGCCGTCCGGGAGCATCACGTCGAGCAGCGCCACGTCGATGGGGGTCCCCCCGCGCGAGCCTGCTCGAGCGTGGGGGAGGGTGCGCTCGGCGAGCGTGAGCGCCTCGCGGACCGTGCCTGCCGTCATGACCTCGAAGCGGTGGTAGCGCAGGGCGATGGCGAGCACGTCGGCGATGCTCTCCTCGTCCTCCACGACCAGCACGGTGCCTGGACCCGTCGTCATGCCCCCAGTATCGGCGGGGCCACTGACAACCGGGCGGGTTCGGAGCTTTGGAGTTCCTTGAGAGTCATGGCCGGTCACCCCCACGCGCGCGCGGCGCCGCCAATTCTGGTGCGCAGGACCTGGGGGACCGACTGATCGACTGAGGAGCTGTTGAGCGTGGCGGTATTGGCACGGTGGTGCTATCGGCACCGGCTGGTGGTCCTGTTGCTGTGGGTGGGGGCGTTGTTCGGCCTGGGCTTTTCGGCCTCTACGGCGGGAACGGACTACGCGAACGTCTTCTCCCTCCCGAACACGGACTCCAAGCGCGCGTACGACCTGATGGAGAAGGCCTTCCCGCAGAGCGCGGGCGACACCGACACGGTGGTGTGGAAGGTCGACGAGGGGTCGGTGAGGGACCAGTCCGTCCGGTCCCGTATCCAGCCCGCGCTCGACGAGATCGCCGGCATGAAGGGCGTCGGCGGCGTCACCGGCCCCTACGCGGCGGGCGCGCACCAGATCAGCGGCGACGGGCGGATCGCGTACGCCCAGATCACCTTCGCCGACCAGGCGAACGCCGTACCCAAGGAGCTGGTGGAGAACGTCGTCGACACCGCACAGGGCGCCGAACGCGCCGGACTGCGGGTCGAGTTGGGCGGCCAGGCGATCCAGCGGGTGCAGGAACCGCCCACCGGCCTCGCCGAGATGATCGGCATCCTGGCGGCGGCCGTGGTCCTGTTCCTGGCCTTCGGGTCGCTCTTCGCGATGCTGCTGCCGCTCGCCGTCGCGATCTTCGGTGTCGGCACCGGCATGTTCTCCACACAGCTGCTCAGCCATGTCACCGACATCCCCGACCTGGCCCCGCTGCTCGCCACCCTGATCGGCCTCGGCGTCGGCATCGACTACGCCCTGTTCATCGTCACCCGCCACCGCAAGGGCATCCTGCGCGGCATGGACCCGGAGGAGTCGGCGGTCACCGCCCTCAACACCTCCGGCCGGGCCGTGCTGTTCGCGGGCGGCACGGTGTGCATCGCGCTCGCCGGGATGCTGGTGACGAACCTGCGCTTCCTGGACGGTGTCGTCATCGGCACCTCGCTGACCGTGGTGCTGAGCGTCCTGGCCGCCACGACACTGCTGCCGGCCCTGCTCGGCTTCCTCGGCTCCCGGGTGCTCAGCCGCCGGCAGCGGCGCAGGCTCGCCGCGAGCGGGCCGGAGCCCGAGAAGGCGAGCGGCCTCGCCGCCCGCTGGTCGACGGGCGTGCAGAAACGCCCCCGCAGGATCGCCGCGGTCGCCCTCGTCGTCATGGCCGTGCTCGCGCTGCCGGTGCTGTCGCTGCGCCTGGGCGCCACCGACCAGGGCAACGACGACGCGTCGACGACCACGAGGCAGGCGTACGACCTGCTCGCCGAGGGCTTCGGGCCCGGCTTCAACGGTCCGCTCCAGGTGGTCGCGGACGGCGGCGACACCGCCACGCTGGTCACGGGCATCAAGGATACGGCGGGCGTGGCCCAGGTCGCCGCGCTGCCGTCCGCGCGGGGCGTGACGGTGATCCAGGTCGTCCCGACCACGTCACCGCAGTCCGAGGAGACGGACCGGCTCATCGACACCCTGCGGGACCAGGTGATCCCGAAGGCGGGGGCGCGGGCCCACGTCGGCGGCGTCACTGCGGTGTCGAAGGACTTCGCGACGGTGACGGGAGACCGCCTGCCGCTGTTCATCGCCACGATCATCGGCCTGGGCTTCCTGCTCCTGCTGGTCGCCTTCCGCTCCGTGGTGGTGCCGCTGACGGCCGCCCTGATGAACCTGATCGCGGCTGCCGCCTCCTTCGGCGTCCTCGTCGCGGTCTTCCAGTGGGGCTGGGGGCTCGACTTCCTCGGCCTGGGCAAGGAGGGCCCGATCAACGCCTTCCTGCCGGTCATCATGCTGTCCCTGCTCTTCGGCCTCTCGATGGACTACCAGGTGTTCCTGGTCAGCCGCATGCACGAGGAGTGGGTGCACACCAAGGACAACGCCCGTGCGGTACGCGTCGGTCTGGCCGAGACCAGCCGCGTCATCAACTCCGCCGCCCTGATCATGGTCTGCGTGTTCCTGGCGTTCGTGCTCAGCGGCGACTCGGGGGCGGCGATGGCGGGCGTGGGCCTGGCCGCGGCGGTGGCGCTGGACGCGTTCATCCTGCGTACGGCCCTGGTACCGGCCGCGATGCACCTGCTCGGCAACTCCAACTGGTGGCTGCCGGCCTGGCTGGACAAGCGGCTGCCGCATCTGGCGGTGGAGCCCAAGGAGGAGACCCCGGCCACGCACTCCCCGGCGACGCCTTCGTCGGCCGGCCGCTCCTCGGCTGTCCACGGCTTCGTCCGTACGGCCGACGGTGACCCGGTCGGGGGCGCGGCCGTCACCCTGGTGACCGAGGGCGGACACCAACTGGACCGGGCCGTGTCGCTGGCCGACGGCTCGTACATCGTCTCGGTCCCGACGCCGGGGACGTATCTGGTGACGACGACATCGGCCTCGTACGGCTCCCGGACCCGTCGGGTGGTCGTCGCGGACGGCCCGGTGGTGCATGACGTGGAGCTGGCGGAGGGGGAGGTGGACGCGGTCAACTGACGGCTGCGGCCGGGGCGCCCCTGCGGGTGGGGCGCCCTTCGTCCAGCTCGGTTCTACCTCGGTTCGTCTTCCGCCCGTTGGTCTTCCACCCGTTGGTCTTCCACCCGTCGGTCTTCCGTCCGTTCGTCGTCCGTCCGCTCATCCGCCGAGGGGGCCGCTTTCCCCGCCGGATCGGGGAGCGCCTTCGTCATCCCGGGCAGGAAGTCCGTGAACAGCTCGTGCACCTCACGCACCAGCGGCCGCAGCACCCGGAACCGGGCGAGCGCCACACCCCGGGCGGTGAGCCGGGCCCCTCGCTCGGCGAGCCGGTAGCTCCGCTCCCGCCCCTCGGTCCGGTCGAAGATCCAGTACAGCACCAGCCCCATCTGGGCGAGCCACATCAACTCGGGGAGCACGTCCCGCAGTTCCTCCGGAACCTTCGTCCTCGTGGCGCCGGCCAGCACCTGCCGATGGACGCTGATCGCCGCCACCCGCGCGTGTTCCGACTCGGGGGAGAAGGGGCTGAGCGGACTGTCCGGATCGGCGGCGTTCTTGAAGAACTGCACCGCGAACTCGTGGTACGGCGTGGCGATGTCCAGCCACGCCTTCAGCACACCCGCGAGCCGGGCCTCCAGGCCGGTCTCCCGGGCCAGGACCTCCTGGACCGCCGCCTGCTGCTCGGCCGCGATCCGGTCGTAGAAGCCCTGGATCAGGTGCTCCTTGCCCGCGAAGTAGTAGTACGCGTTGCCCACGGAGACCCCGGCCTCCTGGGCGATGGCCCGCATGGTCGTCTTGTCGTAGCCCCGCTCCTGGAACAGCCGCATCGCCGTCTCCAGGATCAGCGCGCGGGTCTGCTCGGACTTGCTCGGGGTACCGCCCTTGTCGGGGCCGTCTTGGTTCGCAGGCACGGGACGTAACCCTACGAGTGGACGGGACCGGCTGTCGCGGCCCGGTGGGGGTACTCACGGCCGGTGAGTCCTGGTCGCGGCCACCCCGCGGGGCGTCACGCCCCGCGCGCGAGCGCCGGCCGCTTGCTGTAGTCGGTGAAGCCGAGGACGTTCCCCCAGGGGTCGGCGATCTCGACGGTCCACCCGGTCGACACGGAGAACGGCGCGTCGAGCAGGTCGATCCCGGCGCCGGTCAGCTCCCGCGCCGCCACCCGCGCGTCCGGCACCTCCAGCCACAGGCGCGCGGCGGGCCAGGCCGGTGGCCGCGGCCCGAGCCCCTCCTCCTGGCGCAACAGGATCCCGGGCGTCTCACCCCCGACCTTCAGCAACGCGATCCCGCCCTCGTCGAACCGGAACCCCACCACGAACCCGGCCCGCTCGTAGAAGCGGACGGCATCGGCGAGGTCTCCGACGGGGAGCAGGACGTTGTCGAACCCGAGCAGCTCGTACGATTCCTTGTCTGACATGTCGTCACATTAGGTGCGAATCACCGACCAACACGCAGGGGCTGACCGTGGGGCGCGGCAAGGTCACTCTTCGGGGGCAGCGACGACGCGGCCGAGGGAGGCCGGGGCCTCCCGCCAAGGTCGGTACGGCGGCACGCCCCCGCCCGCCCTGCGCATAGGGTGGATCCGGTAAGTCCGCCACCGTGAGAGGTCTGTGATGCCCGAGTTCCCCTCGGACCCCGCCGTCGCACAGTTCGGCCCCCAGGGGCTGCGCCGCATCAGTGTGCCCGCGTCGTACGGAACCGTGCCGGCCTCGGCCCGGACCCACCTCGCGCAGGTCGGGGTGCCGCTGCACGTCGGGCCGTACTTCATCGCGGCCGACGAGACCGACGGGCCCACCCTCGGGATGTACACCGGCCACCGCGGCGTCGCCCTGCAGGGTGAGTGGGCGGAGTGGGTGCGCATCGGCACCGACCGGCTGGCGAACCTGTGTGTCCGCACCGACGGCTCCGTGCAGGCCCTCTTCCTCGGCCGCGACGAGCCCGCCCTGTTCGTCAACGCGGACATCGCGGCCTTCACGCACTGCGCCGCCGTCCTGGACCGTACCCTCCCGGTGATCGCCGCCTCCGACGGACTCCAGTCCGCCGCTGAGGCGTTCGGCGCGCTGGTCCAGGAGTTCCGGCAGATCGACCCGGCGGCCGTCGCCGACCGGGAGAACTGGTGGTCACGGGTGCTCGACGACGTCCGGCACACCCTCAACTTCCCCTTCTCGTCGGCCTTCGAGTACGTCGACGCGGACGGCACGAAGCAGATCGTCACCGCCCAGACCGGCCCGGGCCGCCTGCATCCCGAGGAGCAGCTGTGGCAGCAGCTCTCCTCCGCCGGGGTGGAGCCCGAGCAGGTCCGCCGGGTCTACTGCGAACTCGAACCGTGCATGATGCCCGGCCACTACTGCTCCGCCTGGCTCCAGGCCGTTCTCCCGCACGCCGAGTTCACGCACAGCTTCGACTACGGCGACACCGCGGAGTCCCGCGAGGAAGGCCTCAAGGAACTCATCACCCACGCCGCGCAGCAGGCCGGGCAGTGACGCGCCGTCCCGGCGCCGTGGGAACGGAGGTGGGTCCGTGACCGCCGATCCCGCCGCGCGCTGGTCCCGGCCCGCTTCCGGACGCGAGCCCGCCGCGGCCGCCCTGCTGTCCTGGCTCCGCGACCCCCACGCCCCCGGCCTCGCCGTGATCACCGGCGCCGAGGGCAGCGGCAAGTCGCGGCTCCTCGCCTGGCTGATCGGCCACGGCACCCGGCCCGGCACCGTCAGCGAGCGCCGCGTCCACGGCTTCGTACCGCTGTCCGGCCAGACCGCGACCACGGCCGCCTGGATACTCGGCGAACAGCTGTCGATCGCCGCCCGCTCCCCGGGCGACCTGCTGGCCGCGCTGGCCGCCGACCGGCGCCGCACCGTCATCGCCCTGCCCGAACTGCACCTGGCCGAGCAGCCCGGACCCCTCGTCGAACTCGCCCTGGACATCGCCTCGTTGGAGCATTGCCGGGTACTCGTCGAGGTCCGCTCCGGTACGGAATGGGAGCAGACGCTCACCGCCGGACCCTGTGCCCGCATGGACCTGGACGAGCCCCAGTGGACCGACGAGGCCCTCCGCGCGTCCTGGGACGCGGCCCACCCCGACGACCCGGCCGGGCTCGCGGGGCCGGACCCGGAGCCCGGGGAACCGTTCGACCTGGACGATCCCGCCTCGGTCTGCGCCGCCGACCCCTGGAGCGTGACCACCGCGTACGAACGCTCGGAGGAGAGTCACGGCGGACTGCGCGCCGCCTGGCTGCGGGCCGGCGCCTCCCTGATCCGCGAGCAGCCGGCCGCCGAACGCGCCCTGGTCCTCCTCGCCGCCCTCGGTGACGCCGGTGACCCGCGGCTGCCCGCCATCCTCGAGTCCGCTGCCGAAGACGCCCCCTGGAGTGTCGTCTGGCACCGGGTGCGCGGGGACGTCACCCCACCGTGGCCCGGCCCGGTCCGCTCCCTGGCGGCCGGTACCGGCCCGCTGGCCGGGCAGCTCGTCGTCGCCGACCAGCAGGGCACCGTGCGTGTCCTCGACGCGGAGGGCGCCCACGCCACCGGACGCCTCCCGCATTCCGCGCCCGGCGCCCGCGCCGTTGCCGAGCACGGCGACGGCACCGTCAGCGTCCTCGACGAGCACGGGCTCCTGCACACCGAGCGCGCCGCCGAGTCCGCGACGCGCAAGGGGCTCGCCGCCCTCCTCGACGACGGCCCCTCCGCGCGGGAGCAACTCCTCGAAGCGGTACGGGAGTACACGCGGCGTCAGCGGGAGACGGTCACCGCGCTGACCGGCGCGGGGGACGGTGTCGTCCTCGGTGACGCCGCCGGAACCGTGCACGTGGTGAGCGTCGACGCCGAGCCGCGTACCGCCGCTCTGCACCGGGGGCGCGTCACCGCGGTCGCCGGGACCGCCCTGACCGTCTCCGCGGAGGGTGACACCGTCGTCCTGCTGTACACGGGCGGGGCCGACGGCACCGTACGCGCCTGGGCACCGCACACCGACCCCATGGCCGAGCCGGTGGCCGTCCGCGACTGCGCCGTCAACGCGGTGGCGGTGGCGGCGACCGACGCCGGGCTGGTCCTCGCGATCGCCTGGGCCGACGGCCTCGTCGAACACCGAGCGCTGGACGACGACCGGCTGCGTACCTTCCGCCCCGGCAGCCAGGCCCACGCCCTTGCCTTCACGGCGGAAGGGGATCTGGTGGTGGGGACGGACGAGGCACTCGTGCGGCTGCGGGGGCGGTGACCGCCTCCCGTGCGGGGCGGGTCGACTCCATTGCCTGGTCAACTGTGGTGCCGTCACCGTCGGATGGGACTCTTGTCACAGAACCGTGCGGCACCGCTTTCTTCTTGTGCACCTGACAACCAGCCCGGTTAGCCTTTGCCAGGTAATGCAGTAGGTGACGGGGGACGGAGCGCGCGGTCATGGGGCTGGTACTGCCGGACATCATCGACGAGGCGCTCGAACTCATCGGGGTCAGCTGGCCCAACGTCGACGAGGACGACTACTTCGAGATGGCGACGTCCATGCGGGACTTCGCCGAGAAGTTCGAGGGCCACGGCGGCGACGCGGACAAGGCCGTGACCCGCATCCTCGACTCCTCCGAGGGCTGGGCCGTCGAGTCCATGCAGAAGCACTGGTCGTACGTGAAGACCGGTCACCTGGAGAAGATCCCCGAGGTGGCACGGCTGCTCGCGGACGCCTGCGACGGTGTCGGCCAGATCATCCGCGGCATGAAGGTCAAGGCGGGCGTCGAACTCGGTGTGCTCGCCGGCACCATCGTCGCCGAACTCGCGGCCGCGCCCCTGACTCTGGGCATCTCCGCCGCGGTCGCCGCCGGTGAGATCGCGCTGATGCGCACCATCGTGAAGCGGCTCGTCGACGAGGCGGTCGACCAGATCGTCGACGCGCTCGTCGCGAAGGTCACCGAGCCCGTCACCGGCAAACTCGCGGAACTCGTCTCGGACATGGTCCTCGACCTCGCCGAGGGCGCCTTCAACCCCGGTGACAAGCCCGGCGGCATGCAACTGGCCTCCGCGGGCGACAGCGACGGCGAAGGCTCCGGCGGCGGGGGCAAGAAGACGGTCATCGACCATCTCGAGTTCGAGGACGGCGCCGGGAAGGTCTCTGGTCACGGCGGCGAAATGGGCGGCCAGTCCCAGATCCACCTCACCAAGTCGAGGAACTCCTTCGGCAAGACCAAGGGCAAGGACTCATTCACCCAGCCCTTCGAGGGCATGCTCGAGGGTGCCCTGGACGGCATGGAGAGGGCCACCAAGAAGGTGGCCGACCACGTCACCTACACCATCCCGGAACGGGTGAAGGCCGCCTCCCAGCACCAGAAGCGCAAGGACCACGACGTCGGCGACGACGCCGACAGGGTCGACGTCAAGAAGGTCAAACGTGACGGCGACACGCCCATGTACCTTCTCAGCGACGACGGTTCGATACGTCAGTTGCACCACGACGGCACCACCAGCCCCGTCCCCAAGGGCGACTCCTCCGGTGTGAACGACGTACTCGGCGACAAGGCCTGGTACCCGTGGAACAACAAGGGCGAGAAGCAGCGCAAGAACAAGCCCAACAAGGGCGGCACGGTCAGCTCCACGAAGGTCGCGCCCGGCTCCACCGAACTGGCCCGCGCCGCCCAGCTCGGCCGCTACGCCAACCGCACCGAACGCCCCGGTTCCTACGTCCCCGGCGGCAACTACGCCTCAGCGCTGCACGACGACGGCAAGGGGAACCGGTTCATCCTGGTCGGCGCCAGCGGTGAGGCACACTCCGAACGCTCCATCGGACACCCGCTGATCAAGAAGGGGCACGAGGGCAACGTCAGCGAGCTCTACACGGAACGTGAGCCCTGTCAGAAGAATCCCAAATGCGACAAGTATCTCGCGAGGGAATTCCCCGACAATCTCGATGTCACCCACAGCTCGAAATACGACCAGTCGGAAAAGGGACCGAACGGCGAAGAGCTCAGCAAGTACAAGAAGGACCGGGAGCACCGCGCCTACGTCAAGTGGCTGCACGACCAGTGGGACCAGCAGGGTGCCACTGGCGGACGCACTGCTACAGTCATGAACCTCTCACCCTCGGACAACAAGTTCGTTCCATAAGAGGGCGGGTCAGCGGGCCGGGCGGAATTCCACCAAGAATCCCACGGCGCCCGTGCCGCCACCGAGTTCGGAGTTCCGGAAGTGCTTTTCGACGTCACCCGCGGCGAACTCGTCGACCTCTTCGGCGAGGACCGGATCGCGACCCTGCCCGCCTCCGCCTTCCCGCCCGCCGCCGCGGACACCGACGGAGCCCGCCTCCTGAGGACCGTCGGCGTCCCCACGGGGACGCTCCTGTTGCGCCGGCCCGACGAGGACGACGGCCTGTTGCCCCTGGTCCAGGACGTCGTCGACCTCGAGGACTTCGAGGACACCCCGGAGGGCGCGGCAGGATGGCCCGTCATCGGCTGGCTGCTCAACGCGCACCTCGCCCTCGACCCGGTGTCCGGCACGGTGCACGCCGTCGACGCCGACGAGGAGACCGTGGTCGAACTCCACACGGACGTCTCCTCCCTCGTCCAGGTCACCCTCCGGCTCCAGCGCCTGCTTGAGGAGTTCACCTTCAGCGGCGACGAGGACCAGGAGGAAGCCGACTTCGAGCGCCTGGAGGGCGAGGTCGACCGCATCCGTGAGGAGACGAGCAGCGTCGACCCGCTTCCCTTCCAGGACGACGAGACCGTCTGGTGGGTGGTGGCCGACGAGATCGCCACGGGCCAGCGCTTCAAGGGCGACAGCCCGGGAGCCCGCTCTCTCTACGGGTGATCGCCGCCCGGTGCCCGGGAATCCGCTCCGAACGCCTGAGGGCCCCGTTCCGGTCTGACCGGAACGGGGCCCTCAGGCGTTGCGTGAGGTACGTGCGGCAGATCAGAAGCGGCGCGTGATCAGCGCACGCTTGACCTCCTGGATCGCCTTCGTGACCTCGATGCCTCGCGGGCACGCGTCCGTGCAGTTGAACGTCGTGCGGCAGCGCCACACACCGTCACGGTCGTTGAGGATCTCCAGGCGCTGTTCGCCCGCCTCGTCACGGCTGTCGAAGATGAAGCGGTGGGCGTTCACGATCGCCGCCGGGCCGAAGTACTGGCCGTCGTTCCAGAACACCGGGCACGACGAGGTGCACGCGGCGCACAGGATGCACTTCGTGGTGTCGTCGAAGCGCTCGCGGTCCTCGGCGGTCTGCAGGCGCTCCCGGGTCGGCTCGTTCGTGTCCTTCGTGATGAGGAAGGGCATGACGTCGCGGTACGCCTGGAAGAACGGCTCCATGTCGACGACCAGGTCCTTCAGGACCGTCAGGCCCTTTATGGCCTCGACCGTGATCGGCTTCTCGGGGTTGATGTCCTTGATCAGCGTCTTGCACGCGAGGCGGTTCTTGCCGTTGATCCGCATGGCGTCGGAGCCGCAGATGCCGTGGGCGCAGGAGCGGCGGAAGGTCAGGGTGCCGTCCAGTTCCCACTTGATCTTGTGGAGGGCGTCGAGGACACGCTCCTTCGGGTCGATCTCCAGCTGGAAGTCTTCCCAGGTCGCCTCGGCGGAGACCTCCGGGTTGAAGCGGCGCACCCGGAAGGTGGCGGTGATGTAGGGGGAGTCGGCGAAGCCGGGCTCGGGCGTGCCGGCCGCGTCCGCCTTGTCCAGGGTCGGGGTTGCCATCAGTACTTACGCTCCATCGGCTGGTAGCGGGTCTGGACGACCGGCTTGTAGTCGAGGCGGACGGTCTCGGTGCCGTCGTCGCCGACCTCGCGGTACGCCATGGTGTGGCGCATGAAGTTGACGTCGTCCCGGTTCGGGTAGTCCTCGCGGTAGTGACCGCCGCGGGACTCCTTGCGGGCCAGCGCGGACACCGCCATGACCTCGGCCAGGTCGAGCAGGTTGCCCAGCTCGACGGCCTCCAGCAGGTCCGTGTTGAACCGCTTGCCCTTGTCCTGGATCGAGACGTTCAGGTAGCGCTCGCGCAGCTCCCCGATCTTCTCGACCGCGGTCTTGATCGTCTGCTCGGTGCGGAACACCATGACGTTCGCGTCCATGGTCTCCTGCAGCTCGCGCCGCAGCACCGAGATCCGCTCGGTGCCGGTGGCGTCGCGCAGGCGCTCCACCTGGGCGATCACCTGCTCCGCGGGGTTCTCCGGCAGCTCGACGAAGTCGGCCTTCTGGGAGTACTCGGCGGCGGCGATGCCCGCCCGCTTGCCGAACACGTTGATGTCCAGGAGGGAGTTCGTGCCCAGGCGGTTCGCGCCGTGCACCGACACACAGGCGACCTCGCCGGCCGCGTACAGGCCGGGAACCACGGTCGTGTTGTCGGCCAGGACCTCACCCTCGACGTTGGTCGGGATGCCGCCCATCGCGTAGTGCGCGGTGGGCTGGATCGGGATCGGGTCCGTGTACGGCTCGATGCCGAGGTAGGTGCGCGCGAACTCGGTGATGTCCGGGAGCTTGGCGTCCAGCTGCTCCGGCGGGAGGTGCGTGAGGTCGAGGTAGACGTGGTCGCCCTCGGGGCCACAACCGCGGCCCTCACGGATCTCCGTGTAGATGGAGCGGGACACCACGTCACGGGACGCGAGGTCCTTCATGACCGGCGCGTACTTCTCCATGAAGCGCTCGCCGTCCTTGTTGCGGAGGATGCCGCCCTCACCGCGGGCGCCCTCCGTCAGCAGGATGCCCATGCGCCAGATGCCGGTCGGGTGGAACTGGAAGAACTCCATGTCCTCCAGCGGCAGCCCGCGACGGTAGACCGCGGCCTGGCCGTCACCGGTCAGGGTGTGCGCGTTGGACGTCACCTTGAAGAACTTGCCGCAGCCGCCGGACGCGTAGATCACGGCCTTCGCCTGGAAGACGTGGATCTCGCCGGTCGCGAGTTCGTACGCCACGACACCGGCCGACTTCTTGACGCCGTCGACCTCGGTGATCAGCTGGTCCAGGACGTAGAACTCGTTGAAGAACTCCACGCCCTCCTTGACGCAGTTCTGGTACAGCGTCTGGAGGATCATGTGGCCGGTGCGGTCGGCCGCGTAGCAGGACCGGCGGACCGGGGCCTCGCCGTGGTTGCGGGAGTGACCGCCGAAGCGGCGCTGGTCGATCGTCCCGTTGGGCGTCCGGTTGAACGGCAGGCCCATCTTCTCCAGGTCGAGGACCGAGTCGATGGCCTCCTTCGCCAGGATCTCGGCGGCGTCCTGGTCGACCAGGTAGTCACCGCCCTTGACCGTGTCGAAGGTGTGCCACTCCCAGTTGTCCTCCTCCACGTTGGCGAGCGCGGCGGCCATGCCGCCCTGCGCGGCGCCCGTGTGGGAGCGGGTGGGATAGAGCTTGGTGAGCACCGCGGTGCGGCTGCGCTTCGTCGACTCGATGGCCGCGCGCATGCCCGCACCACCGGCGCCGACGATGACGGTGTCGTACTTGTGGATCTTCATGATTCTCGCAGCCCCGTGCCTAGCGGATGTTCGGGTCGAAGGTGAAGATCACCAGCGTGCCCAGCAGGATGGTGAACACCGTGGCCGTGTAGAGCAGGCCCTTCAGCCACAGCCGGGTGTTCGCGCGCTCCGCGTAGTCGTTGATGATCGTTCGCAGGCCGTTGGCGCCGTGCAGCATCGCGAGCCACAGCATCAAAAGGTCCCAGACCTGCCAGAACGGGGACGCCCAGCGGCCCGCCACGAACGCGAAGCCGATCTTGGAGACGCCGCCGTCGAGCACGAGCTGGATCAGCAGGTGGCCGATGACCAGGACGACCAGCACGATGCCGGACAGGCGCATGAACAGCCAGGCGGCCATCTCGAAGTTGCCCCGCGTGGACTTCGGGGTCTTCTTGGTGCGCTTGCGCGGGGCCTCGATGAACGGGGCGGGGTTGTCGACGCTGTAGTGGGAAGCGCCCTCGACGGGGCCGATACCGGCCGCGGTCTTCTCAGTAGTGGACATGCGGGTCAGCTCCCGAACAGTTCACGAGCGGCGTGGCCGAGGACGGGGTAGATCGCCCCGAGCATCAGCACGACCCACACGCCGACGACGGTCCAGAGCATCTGCTTCTGGTAGCGCGGGCCCTTCGACCAGAAGTCGACGGCGATGACGCGCAGGCCGTTGAGCGCGTGGAACAGGATGGCGGCGACGAGGCCGTACTCCAGCAGTCCCACGATCGGGGTCTTGTACGTGGCTACGACCTTGTCGTAGTCCTCGGGTGACACACGGACGAGCGCGGTGTCCAGGACGTGAACGAACAGGAAGAAGAAGATGAGGACGCCGGTGACTCGATGAGCCACCCAGGACCACATTCCTTCCCGGCCGCGGTACAGCGTTCCAGCCGGCACGGAAGAACCCTCCGGGAGCGGGGATTGGGGCCGCGCCGGCTTTGGTGTCGGTCGGGCCCGGCCGGGTACGGTCCACCGGCCCCCAGCATCGTAGCGATGCGCTGCCGCTGGGCTTACGCCGGGCCTGACGGTGTGATCAAAGTGGCACGCGTATGGGTGAGAGTCCGCTGGTTATGGGGTGGTGTGTTCCGTTATCTGCCTGGTGTGACGCCGCCTTTGCTGGTCGCGCGGTCACCCGCGCCCCTGGAGGTGGGCCACCAGCCGCCCTCTCGCAAGGCGCCGGAGTTCCTCCCCTGTGACCACCCGTTCTTCGTCCGCATCGTTTGCCAATCGTGACCGGATGGCTGCCAGGAGGTGGTCGGCGAACTCCGACGGGGGGACTCCGTCGAGGCAGATGGCGAACGCTTGTCCGAATCGGATCTGGTAGGCCGCGCGGGCCGCCTCCAGTGCCATGTGGGCGGCCGAGTACGCGCTCTCGGGCAGCGCCGGCAGCGATTCTCCGGCCAGGGCCTCGGTCAGATCCCCCGGCGTCAGGTCGTACGCCGCCTCGTCGGACGCGGCAAGGAGGGCATCCAGCGTCGGGTACGGGCGGTGGGCGCTGATGCGACGGGCCCAGCGGGGGCTGCGGAGGCAGCCGACGAGGACGGGCTCCAGTTCGTCGGCCGGGGTGGTGTTGAACTGCTCCAGTGGGGAACGCGGGCCGGGTGTGTCCCGGGTCTGCGTGGGCAGCGAGGGCAGCGAGGGTATGGCGACTTGGCCAGGGAGGTGTGTGGGCGTCACGTGTGTTTCGGCAGATGATGGCGTGAGGTGGCGTGAGAGATGTGACGCCACGGTATCGAGAGCGGTCATCGTGTGTCCGACGAATGCCCGAATTTCATCCGAACGGGAGAGTTTCAGAACGTGTGGTGGACACATGGGGATGTCCCCAGGGCCTAGGTTGGCGCCGTGAGTGGGCACAGGCGCCGGACGCGGGCGAAGAACGCGCTGAACCAGACGTGGGTGCTGATCGTCGCGGTGATCGTCGTGACGGTCGCGGCCGGCGTGAGCCTAGGGATGTGGGCCTCCGGCCGGGGCGGAGACGACAGCGGGCCCGTGGTGTCGGCGCAGGGGCAGCCCTCCCAGAGAGCCTCCACGTGCCCCTCGGCCGACGGTGCGTCGAAGACGCCTCCCAAGCCCAGCAGCTCGTACCCGCTGTCAAAGACGCCGCGCACCATCCCGGCAGTCCGCGCGCACACCCCGGCGCGCGGCCCCGGCTGGAAGCCGGCGAAGGGACTGCGGGTCGTGGTGAGCGACCGGGAGCTGGCCGACGAGGGCCGGCTGGTCGCCGGTGAGCTGGGGCTGGCGTACGGGGGCGAGCGGGACGACGTGTGCCCCGGGGACGTACGACTGGCGCTGAACGACGACGAGGGCGCGGACCCCGAGTCGTACGCCATGACCGTGCGCGGCGGGCGGGTGACCATCAGCGGGCCGGCGGAGGCCGGCGTGTTCTACGGGACCCGCACCCTCAAGCAGGAGGTGCACGGCGGGGGCGCGGCGCCGGAGGGCGTGGTGCGTGATGAGCCGGCCAAGCCGGTGCGCGGGTTCATGCTGGACATCGCGCGCAAGAACTTCACCGCGGACTGGATCGAGGACCGCGTCCGGGAGCTCGGCGACCTCAAGTTCAACCAGCTGGGGCTGCACTTCTCGGACGACCAGGGATTCCGGATCGAGTCCGACTCGCACCCGGAGATCGTGTCCCGGCAGCACCTGACGAAGGCGCAGGTCAAGAAGATCGTCGACCTGGCGGCCAGCCGGCACATCACGGTCGTGCCGGAGATCGACTCGCCGGGGCACCTGGGCGCCGTGATCGACGCGCACCCGGACCTCCAGCTGCGCGACGCGCAGGGAGTGCCGACGCGGGGCGCGATCGACATCTCCGACCCGAAGTCCGGGCAGATCGTCGACGACCTGCTGAACGAGTACGCCGGCCTGTTCCCCGGCGCACCGTGGCATCTCGGCGGCGACGAGTACCAGGCCCTGACGGTGTCCGACCCGCAGGCCTCCTACCCGCAGCTGGCTGGTGCCGCCACCGAGGCCTACGGCTCCGGCGCGACCGTCGCCGACCTCACCACCGGCTGGCTCAACGACCGCGCCGACACGGTCCGCGCCCACGACAAGACCCCCCGCGCCTGGAACGACGGCTTCTTCCGGGGCACGTCCGTGCAGCCCGACAAGGACATCCAGGTGGCCTACTGGACGGGCAAGGAGATCGGGGCGCGGCAGCCGCTGGAGTATCTGAGGGCGGGGCGGAAGATCATCAATTACAACGACGAGTTCCTGTACTACGTCCTCGGCGAGCCGCAGACCTTCGTGTATCCGACGGGACAGCGGATCTACGAGCAGTGGACCCCGCTCGTCGTGCGCGGCACACAGCCGGTGCCCGCGAAGTACAACGACCAGATCCTCGGCGGGTCCTTCGCGGTCTGGTGCGACCTGGCGAACTCCCAGACCCAGGAGCAGGTCGCGGCCGGGATCCGGATGCCGCTGCGGGCGACCGTGCAGAAGCTGTGGGACCCGGGCACGCCGGAGCTGTCCTGGACGGAGTTCAGGGCGCTCGCCGACCAGTTGGGCTGAGCCCGGAGGAGCGGGGGCGTGCCCGTGTTCTTCCGGCTGCTCGACCGGCTCGGTGCGGTGGTCCTGTGACACTCCCGGTCCGTCGCGCGCAGTAAGGGGCAATGCGGGTTCCGTCAGGGATGACCGCCCGGCGTGGGAGACGCGGATGAGCCTGGTGGAACTGATCGCTCAGGCCGACGAGCGCGGCCTGGCCGCGAGCGGGTTGGCCTGTCTGGATCGGTGTCTGCCCCTGCTGGGCGCCGACGACGAGATCCTGCGGCCTCTGTGGGCCGGGCTCGCGGACGACGCGGACGCCGCTGCCTGGGGCGAACGGCTGGAGCAGGTGCGCGGCAGTATCGGCCACGCGCCGGCGAGCCCCGGTGAGGCCGTGCTGCTCGCCCGGCGGATGCTCGCCGCCACCCCGTCCGCGCCCGACGCCGCCGAGGTGCGGTTGTGGGCCGACGCCTGCTCGGTCGCCGCGCTCCGGATCCACCGCCTCCTTGAAGGCGCGGCCCCGGAGGAGGCCGACGTCGCCTCGGTCGGTGCCCGCCGGGAGGGCCGTACGGACGGCATGTCGCCGCTTGTCGCCGCCGAGCTGCGCCGTCAGGTCGCCGTCCTGGAGCTGCTCTCCGAGCACGGTGCGGGCGGGCTGCGCCGGGCGCTGGAGGTGTCGACGGAGGGCCGGCGTGTGCTGCGCGCGGTGGTGTCGCGCCGGGCCCGGGGAAAACGGGGTTGAGCGGCGCAAACCTCGACGCTGGGCGAGTCCTGTGACTGTCGTGCGGTGGAGGTGGGTCGGTCCTGCGCCGTTCCCGGGGACCCCTCAAATCCGGGTGACGAATCCCTGAGTGGTGGCGCTTTCCGGGATGTGACGACACACCAGGAAACCAGGCCTTCGGCAGCGGCGAAGCCCGTGCGATGGGCGGCGGACGCGGTGGCGACGATGCGCGAGGGGGCGCGGCTGCGCCTCGACTACTCGGCGCAGAGTCTGTGGCGCGTCGACCGCATGATCGACGGACTGCGCCGGGAGGAGACGCCCTACGACGCCGTGGACAGCGTGCTGCGCGGCTTCGGCGCGTACGCCGGTGAGGTGATCGCCCGCCAGTCCGGCGCCGAGTGGTGGGCGACCGGCGGCGACCACTGGATCCGCACCCCGGACGGCAAGCTGTGGGACCCGATCGACGAGGCGCGCCGCTGCTTCACCGGAGACGGATCGCTGCGGCTGCTGTGCCGGGACGCGACGCACCAGGCGGCGCGGCCGTAACCCGACCGTCTTTTCGAGCCGGTGTCCGGGTCGGCCGAGGGCACACTGTGACACTTCTGTGCGATTCGGCGCTGATCACCGTGGGGGCGGAGGCAGACGGCGGCGGTGCCGGGGGCCGCGGAACCGCCACGGACTCGGTACGAACGAGGACAGTTCTTGGGCCAGGGAGGAGTGCCCCGCCGCGCGCAGGCGTACGACGGGGAACTGGGCGCGGCCGTCGCGCGGGCACAGCAGGGTGACGAGGCGGCCTTCGCGGTCGCCTACCGGATCGTGCAGCCCGGACTGCTCGGGTATCTGCGCGGGATCGTCGGCGACGACGCCGAGGACGTGGCCTCCGACGCCTGGCTGGAGATCGCCCGGGACCTGGGCCGGTTCAAGGGCGACGGCGCGGGGTTCCGTGGCTGGAGCGCGACCATCGCCCGGCACCGGGCGCTGGACCATCTGCGCCGGCAGAAGGTACGGCCGCGGCCGACGACCCTCGAACAGGACGTACTGGAGCTGCCCGGTCCCGGCAGCACGCACGACCAGGCGCTGGAGTCCATCTCCACCGAGCACGCGCTCGACCTGGTCCGGGGTCTGCCCCGCGACCAGGCGGAGGCGGTGCTGCTGCGGGTGGTCGTGGGCCTGGACGGCCCCGCCGCCGCCCGCGTCCTCGGCAAGCGGCCCGGCGCGGTACGGACGGCCGCGTACCGGGGCCTGAAGCGGCTGGCCGAGCAACTGGGCGGTGAGGGCGTGACGGAGGACGGCACCCGGACGCCGGGGGAGTCGACGTGACCGGCGACGGCCCGGACGCCGACCGGCGGGGCCGTCCGGTCGGACGACCGGCCGAGGCGGGACGAACGGGGACGGACAGCGACGGACAGAGAAGGACAGGGCGGACACGGCATGGGTGAGCGACAGAACGGCAACCGGACACCGGGCCGTCAGCGTGTGCGCCCCGGCTCCGACACCGGGCCCGGCTCCGCCTCCACCCTGGAACTGGAGGACCTGCTCGGCGCCGCCCTGCGCGGCCGGATCGACGACGAGGCCGAGTCGCGGGCCGTGGCCGCCTTCCGGGTCGCGCGCGACACCGGCGCGCACCGGGCGCGTACCCGGCGCCGGGACGACTGGCGTCCCCGGGAGCGGCGGTGGGGTGCCCGGTCGGTGCGGGCGACGCTCTCCGTGGTGCTCGCGAGCCTCACGCTGGGCGGCGTCGCGTTCGCGGCGATCGGCACGGCGGGCGGCGACACGCACGGCGCGCAGGACGAGAGCGGCCGTCCGCACCCGGCGGCGAGCGCCGCGGTCCGGCCGAGCGCTGTGCCCTCTCCCACGCACCCGGGCTCCAGCGCCGTCACCGAGCCCTCGGACCGGCCGGTCACCGCGAAGGACACCCTGGCCCACTGCCGGGCGTACGCAAAGGTCGAGTCCCAGGGCAAGGCGCTCGACTCGACGGCCTGGCAGCGGCTCGTCACGGCCGCGGGCAGCGAGGCGAACGTCCGCGCCTACTGCGCGGAGCGAGTGGCGGGGGCGACGACCAAGACCGACGGCAAGGGCAAGACCGACGGCAAGGTCAAGACCGAGACCGATGGCAAGGACAAGGTGAACCCCAAGGGCGAGGCCGAATCCAAGGCGAATTCCCAGTCGGATTCCAAGGCCGAACCTAAGGCTCAACCAAAGGCCCGACCGACGGCCGGATCCAACGCCGGCCCCAAGGCCGAGAAGAAGTAGCAGCAGCGGGCGTACGGCCCTGCCTGATGGTGCGTCCCGTCCTCGTGACGGCCCGCCACATTCCGTATGCGGCAGCGCAGTTGCGACGCATGAGCGGGCAAAAGGTTGTGTGCGCCTTTGGTGTCATCTGGGCCACGAGTTCATCACAAACAATCGCTCGCCGGGTCCGGTCTGGGTGCTATTGCTGGGATCGGTCCAAGATCTCCGACGCTCGGGTCATGAAATGGTAAAGCGCCATTCACCCGCTGAGAGGGCTCTTCATGGCCGACGAGATGGTGCGTCAAGCTCAGGTCTTCATCAACCGCACGTACGGCAGCCGGATCGGCATGACGGTCGAGGAGAACGGGCAGACCGGCTGGAACACCATGTACGCCCTGACCCGGGCGCTCCAGTACGAGTTGGGCATCACCAACCTGTCGAACAGCTTCGGCCCGACCACCCTGGCGGCCATCGCCGAGAAGTACGGCAAGATCGACGCGTCCAACGTGCCGTCCGCGGACTTCTGCCGGATCCTTCAGGCAGCCCTGTACTGCAAGGGCTACGACGGCGGCGGCATCGACGGTACCTACAGCTCCCGCGTCCAGCAGTCCGTCACCGAACTCAACGCCAACATGGGCCTCAGCGCGGTCTACCCGGGCAGCGCCCTGTGGCCGAAGGTCATCAAGGGCCTGCTGAACATGGACGCGTACGTCACCGTCAGCGGCGGCTCCAGCGCGATCAGTTCCTTCCAGCGGTGGCTCAACGGCCAGTACATCCTGCGCAAGGACTTCTACGTCATCCCCTGCGACGGCTACCACTCGCGTGACGTCGCCAAGTCGTTGCTCTTCGCCGTCCAGTACGAGATCGGGATGGCGGACGGCGTCGCCAACGGTGTCTTCGGCCCCGGCACCCAGTCCGGCCTCAAGTCGCACACCCTGTCGGTCGGCAGCTCCGGCAACTGGGCACGGATCTTCACCGGCGCGATGATCCTCAACCAGCGGCCGGTCGCCTTCGGTGACTTCACCAGCGCGGTCTCCAGCGCCGTCCAGAGCTTCCAGTCCTTCGCGAAACTCCCGGTCACCGGCAACGGCGACTTCTCCACCTGGGCCTCCCTCCTCGTCTCCTACGGAGACCAGAGCCGCAACGGCGAGGCGTGCGACGGCGTCACCAAGATCACTGATGCGCGCGCGGCCGCCCTCAAGGCGGCCGGCGTGAAGTACATAGGCCGCTACCTCACCAACCCCAGCGCCACCTCGCTCCCCGAGAAGGCCATCCAGTCCGGCGAGTTGGCCACCATCGCCGCGAACGGCCTGCGCTGCTTCCCGATCTACCAGACGTACGGCCGGGACGCCGACGGCTTCAACTACGCCGCCGGACGGGCCGCCGGCCAGGCCGCTGCCAACGCCGCCCTCGACCACGGCTTCAAGCCCGGCACCCGGATCTTCTTCGCCGTCGACTTCGACGCCCTCGACCACGAGGTCACGTCGAACGTGCTGCCGCACTTCAAGGGCATCGTGGACGCGCTGGAGGCCGACGGCGCGGGGTTCGCGGTCGGTGTGTACGGGCCGCGCAACGTCTGCACCCGGGTCGGCGAGGCCGGGCACTCCACCGCCTCGTTCGTCTCCGACATGTCCTCCGGCTTCTCCGGGAACTTCGGCTACCCGCTGCCCGCCGACTGGGCGTACGACCAGATCGTCACCCGCACCGTGGGCTCCGGCACCGGATCCATCGAGATCGACGTCAACATCGCCTCCGGCCGCGACACCGGCCAGGCCTCCTTCAACGCGCCCCGGCCGCCGCGCCCCGACGTCGGCTTCGACGGGTCCTTCCTCAACGCGCTGCACGCGGATCTCAGCCGCTACATGCGCAGCATCGGTTATGAGGACGACGGCGGAACCGGCGCCGACGCCCGCCTGTTCACCCACACCCAGTGCTTCGAGACGATCATGTCGCACGACGCACAGACCACCCAGCTGTCCCTCGCGTACAACATGCGCAAGGCGATGATCCAGACCTCCGCGTACTGGGAGATGCGGCACTACGACCTGATCGACCAGGGCGTGGACCACCAGGTCGCCTCGTACCACCTCAACGGCATCGGCATCGTCAAGGACTCCTCGACCGGCATCGGGCAGATCAGCGGCGAGGTCGGCATCCGGGCCTGGAACCACTGCATCGACAAGGGCATCGTCACCGGCACCCGCACCGACCCGACCAAGGACGCCGACATCTGGGCGATGTGGCAGAAGGTCAACAAGGACAACGCCTTCGCCATGCGGACCGTGCCCCTGATCCACCTGTGGGGCGTCGCGGGCAAGCCCGGCGGCAAAAACCCGCCGGCCGGCGAGACCACCCTGCGGGCCATGAGCCTGAACTACACCGAGGGCGAGATCTTCGAGATCATCCGCCGCTACCAGGGCTGGGGCGACCAGGCCGAGGCCGACGCCGCCAAGCGGATGGGGCTCTATCAGATCTTCGAGAAGTACAACAACCTTGTCCGTCAGCTCGCCGGCGGGTGAGGTGGTCGCCATGACCTCCTCGTACCCCGCCACCCTGCCCCTGCTGCTCGGCATCGTCGTCGCCGGGGTGGCCGCCTTCGCTCTCCTCGGATACGGCTTCCCGGCGATCGGCCGGGGGGCCGTGGCACGCGGCGGCGCCGCGCTCGCCGGGGCCCTCGCCGCGGTCGCCTACATCTGGGGTCTGGTGTCGCTCTTCCTCGACGAGAGCGGCACCGCCCAGGCGTGCCAGGACGCGAACCCCTCCCTGTACGGGCAGGTGAGCGGCTACAGCGTGTCCTACCTGCCGCCCGCCCTCGACTGCCGTATGTCGTCAGGTGGGTCCTACTCGGCGGCCGTCCCCGGCTTCCTCACGCCCGTGATGACGGGCTGTGCGGTGATCGCGGTGACGCTCGCCCTGATCGCCGTCGCCGAACACCGCCGAACCGCCACACCCGAGCATCCCGAGCATCCCGAGAAGAGGACCACGTGAGCGCCACTCCCGCCCCCAAGCTGTCCCGCAGAGGCTTCCTGCTGCGTGCCGCCGCCGTCACCGCCGTCGCGGCGGCGCTTCCGCACTCGCAGGCGCTGGCCTCCCCGGCGTACGCCGCCGAGCCGCAGGACTACACCTTCCCCAAGGCCGTCCGTGAGGGCGTCGCGCGGGCCGAGGCCCGTAACGAGCGGCTCCTCGCCGGAGCCCGCTCGGCCAACGGGTGGGACATGGAGACCGCCGCCGACCAGGGCGGGTCCATCGCCACCCGGCCCGTGCCGGGCACCCCGGTGACTGACCTCCAGGTCCGGCTCGGCGCTCCGGAGACCGTCCTGGTCCACCTCGTCCGCCGCTTCCACTACGAGGTCGCCGAGCTCCAGCCCGGCGAGGCCGTCGGCTGGACCGCTCCGAAGGGGCTGCGGGGGGCCGCCCGCAACCTGGCCTCCGGCACCGCCGTCCGCATCCGGCCCGGCCACTACCCGCCCGGCACCAAGGGCGGCTACTTCCCCCTGGAACTCGCGGTCGTCCGCGACATTCTCGCCGAACTCGACGGCGTGGTCCGCTGGGGCGGTGACGACAGCGCCGTCGACGAGGCCCTCTTCTATCTCGCCGTCGGCCCCGACGACACCCGCCTGGCAGCCGTCGCCGAACGCCTCCGCGTCGGTGAGGCGACCGCCGGCGAGGGCGCCGGCGTCCTCGTGGACGTCCACGACAAGCGCCGCCGCTCGGCCGCCGAGGCCCTCGCCCGCAGCCAGCGCACAGCGGCGTGACACCGTCCCGCGCGCGGCCCGGGATCGACAGGATGTGAGACAGCACTCATCTGACCACGCCGTTGACCGACATTGACCGGCATGGACCGGCACTGACCGGCATTGATGAGCGCGGAGAGCGCCGCTTCGAGGGCGCCCGCAGCTGACAGGCGCGGGCGCCACTCGGCGCATCGACGGGAAGAGCCTCGCGTGAGGCGCCTGACCGGTTGGTTCCCGCGGCCGGTCTCGGCCCGCGGCGGCCCACGTCAGAACGGTGTGCGCCGGAGACGGCCGGGGCCGCCACCCCCCACAGGAGAGGCCCCGGCCGTCGCGCGGCACGGGTCGCGCGGCGGCCCGTACTTCCTACAGCGCCACGACTGCGTTTTGTGTCACACCGCCCCCGGCCCGCCGTACCGCTCTCCGCGTCACGAGGTAGTTGCATCGTGGACGGCCGTGGACGAACAGCTGTTTAAGGTCGTAACGTGCCTTTCGCGCCGGACGTGGAAGTTGCATGATCACCGCAACCGACGGCTCGGAGCCGGCGCGAGGCCGGCCGTGAAGTCGGCCGGAAGCCGGTTCGAAGCGACCATCGACTCGACCATCTCTTGAGGTAAGCACGGGTGCTGGGGGACGACGCGGAGCTGACCGTCGCGGTGCTCGCGGCGCAGGGCGGGGACGAGACCGCGTTCCGGACTGTGTACCGCGCCGTGCACCCGCGGCTGCTCGGGTACGTCCGGACACTGGTCGGAGACCCGGACGCGGAGGACGTGACGTCCGAGGCCTGGCTGCAGATAGCCCGTGACCTGGAGCGGTTCAGCGGCGACGGGGACCGGTTCCGCGGCTGGGCCGCCCGGATAGCCCGCAATCGCGCCCTGGACCACATCCGCATGCGCGGGCGCCGCCCCGCGACGGTCGGCGACGAGACCGAGCTGACCGGCAAGCCCGCCGAGTCCGACACCGCGGGCGAGGCCATCGAGGCCCTGGCCACCGACACCACGCTGTCCCTCATCGCCCGGCTGCCGCAGGACCAGGCCGAGGCCGTGGTGCTGCGCGTGGTCGTGGGCCTCGACGCGAAGAGCGCGGCGGAGACGCTCGGCAAGCGCCCGGGCGCCGTACGGACGGCCGCGCACCGCGGTCTGAAGCGGCTCGCCGAGCTCCTCGACGAGGATCCGGAATCGGCCGGGGTGCTCGACGCCCTGCCGCCTCCACGAGAACCGCGCTCGGGTGCGGTGACGTCCGCGGGTGTGACGCATACACGTGCGCGGACGCAGAGGGACATGTGATGGCCGACGAGCAGTACACGTGGCTGGACCGCGAAACGGCGGAGCGTTTGCTGAGCGGAGAGTCCCTCGAAGGCGTCGACGTGACCGACCGCGACCGGGCCGAGAGGCTCGCCAAGACCCTGGACGCGCTGTCCGTGGAGACCGCGCCCACCGGCCGCGAACTCCCCGGTGAGGACGCCGCGTTGGCCGCGTTCCGCGCGGTGCGCGCGACCCGCGCGACCCGCGTGGACAGCCTGGCCGACGGCCCTGCCGGGAGGGTGTCCCCTGGGCGGACCGGCGGGCGGACCGCATCGCGGGAGCGTGCCCGTGCCGGCGCCCCCGACATCGGACTCGTCCGCGTCGGCGGCCCTGGCCAGGACGTCCCGCGCCCCCGCCGGGGCCGTACGATCCGCCTGGGGCTGGCCGCCGCGCTGGCCGTCGGCATGGTCGGCTCGGTCGCCGCCGCGGTCAAAACCGGAGTCCTGCCGGCGGTGTTCGGCGAGGCCGAACCGGGCCCCGGCGTGTCGGCCTCGGCCCCGGTGACACCGGATCGCCCGCTCGTCCCGCCGTCGCCCGGGGCCTCCCGGAGCGAGCCGTCGCCCGGCGGCGCCACCGGCGGCCTGGGTCCCTCTCCCGGCTCCTCACAGGGCACCGGACGGCAGGGCGCCACCCCGGGCGCCGGCCCCGACGCAGGGGCCGGACGCCCGTGGAACACCTCGCGCGACTCCCTGTGGGCCTGCCGTGACCTGCGTGACGGCAAGGGTCTGGCCGCCGACCGCAGACACGCCCTGGAGGGCGCGGCGGGCGGCGCGTCGCGCGTGAAGAAGTACTGCAAGGTGATGCTGGCCGACGGCGTGTCCGCGGGCAACGACCGCGGCAAGGGCAAGAAGGGCCGCGAGGAGCGCACGGACAAGGGCCGCGGGGGCGACCAGGACGACGACCGTCACCGTGACGGCGGGAGCCACCGTGGCAGGAGCGCGGGCGGAACCGGAAACCGGGGCGGCGAGCACCACCACGGCGGTGGCCGTCACGACCGCGACGGCGGCAACCTCCACCGTCCCGACGGCGGCACCGGCTCCCGCGCCGTCTGAACCGAAACACCCCTCCTGACCTGCGGTTTCCCGTATGTCAAAAATTTCCGCGGGCAGGGTGTGACGTTTCTGGGAGCCGGGGCGCAGTAATGAGTGTGCCGACTGGTCATCGGCCGTCGCACAGAGCCGGGGTTCCCCCCGTACTCACGGCTCGTGCACCCGGCGCGGGTGGGACACGTTCCCCCGGTCCCGCCCGCGCCCCATACGTCTCCCGCCCGGCGCCCCCGCCTCCCGCTCGGGCCGCGTCGAGGGTCTCACCAGTACACGACGACCTTGTCGCCGTCGCGCACCCGCGCGAACAGGTCCGCGATCGCCGCCTCGTCCCGTACGTTGACGCAGCCGTGCGAGCCGCCGGAGTAGCCGCGGGCGGCGAAGTCGTACGAGTAGTGCACGGCCTGGCCACCGCTGAAGAACATGGCGTACGGCATCGGTGAGTCGTAGAGCGTCGACACATGGTGTCGGGACTTCCAGTAGACGCTGAACACACCTTCGCGGGTGGGGGTGTACTGCGAGCCGAAGCGGACCGGCAGCGTCATGAGGGTGCGGCCGTCGACCATCCAGCGCAGGGTGCGGCTGGACTTGCTGATGCACAGCACCCGGCCGGTCAGGCAGCGCGGGTCCGGCGCGGCGGCAGGCTGCCCGCCCATCAGGTACAGCTCCCACTTGCCCGGCTCGTGCGTCATCCCGAGCAGCCGCTGCCAGGTGACGGTGTCCGTCCGTCCCGTCCTCGGCAGCCCGCGCTTGCCCTGGAAGCCCTCCACCGCCTGCTCGGTCAGGTCGTCGTACGTCCCCGTCGGCCCGTCGTACAGCCAGGCGACCTGCCGCAGCCGTGCCTGGAGCTCGCGGACGTCCCCTCCGCTGTCGCCCCGCGACCACAGGACGACGGGCGCGGGCGAGGCGGGCGCCGCGCTCGGCTCGCCGCCCTTCGCGTCCTCACCGGCGTCCGGGTCGGCGGAGGCCTTGGGAGAGGTGCCGCCGGGGACGTCGACTTGCACCGGCGAGCGGGGCTTCCCGTTGTCGTCGGTGGGCTGAACCGTGCAGCCGCAGACCGTGGCCAGCGCCAGCAACGCGACGATCGTTCTCCCCACGCCCGTAGTGCGCATCCCCACCCCTGTCGTCTCACCGACCTGCCCCGCATGGCCGAACCAGCCACCGAACGTCCGTCGAAGCAACCACCGAAGATGTTCCCCCCGAATGACGGCTCGCGAACGGCACGGCATGGTGGTTTCAGGAAACTGGCGCATGCCTGGCGGGCGGCTGCTCGGACGGAGGCAACAGACCATGACACGCGAGTCGGAGTCCGGAGTACCCATCGAGCCGGTCTACGGGCCTGCGGACCTGGCCGGATGGGACCCGGCCGAGAAACTGGGCGAACCGGGGTCGTACCCGTTCACCCGGGGGGTCTACCCGTCGATGTACACCGGCCGCCCCTGGACCATGCGGCAGTACGCCGGTTTCGGCACGGCGACGGAGTCCAACGCCCGCTACCGGCAGCTGATCGCCCACGGCACGACGGGCCTGTCCGTCGCCTTCGACCTGCCCACCCAGATGGGCCACGACTCGGACGCGCCGATCGCGCACGGCGAGGTCGGCAAGGTGGGCGTGGCGATCGACTCGGTGGACGACATGCGGGTGCTGTTCGACCAGATCCCCCTGGACCAGGTCTCCACCTCGATGACGATCAACGCCCCGGCCGCCCTGCTGCTGCTCCTGTACCAACTGGTCGCCGAGGAGCAGGGCGTGAGCGCCGACCAGCTCACCGGCACGATCCAGAACGACGTACTGAAGGAGTACATCGCGCGCGGGACGTACATCTTCCCGCCCAAGCCGTCGCTGCGGCTGACCGCGGACATCTTCCAGTACTGCCGGGCCGAGATCCCGAAGTGGAACACGATCTCGATCTCCGGCTACCACATGGCGGAGGCGGGTGCCTCGCCCGCGCAGGAGGTCGCGTTCACCCTCGCGGACGGCATCGAGTACGTCCGGACGGCGGTCGCGGCCGGCATGGACGTCGACGACTTCGCCCCGCGCCTGTCGTTCTTCTTCGTGGCCCGTACGACACTCCTGGAGGAGGTCGCGAAGTTCCGTGCCGCCCGCCGGATCTGGGCGCGGGTGATGAAGGAGGAGTTCGGCGCGAAGGACCCCAAGTCGCTGATGCTGCGCTTCCACACGCAGACGGCGGGCGTCCAGCTGACCGCCCAGCAGCCCGAGGTGAACCTGGTCCGGGTGGCGGTGCAGGGCCTGGCCGCGGTCCTCGGCGGCACCCAGTCCCTGCACACCAACTCCTTCGACGAGGCGATCGCGCTGCCGACGGACAAGTCCGCGCGGCTGGCCCTGCGCACCCAGCAGGTGCTCGCCCACGAGACGGACGTGACCGCGACCGTCGACCCCTTCGCCGGCTCCTACGTCATGGAGAGGATGACCGACGATGTCGAGGCGGCGGCGGTCGGGCTGATGACGCGGATCGAGGAACTCGGCGGCGCGGTCGAGGCGATCGAGCACGGCTTCCAGAAGAGCGAGATCGAGCACTCGGCGTACCGCATCGCCCAGGAGACCGACTCCGGCGAGCGGGTCGTCGTGGGCGTCAACCGCTACCAGCTCGACACGGAGGAACCGTACGAGCCGCTCCGGGTGGATCCGGCCATCGAGGCCCAGCAGGCGGAGCGTCTCGCCAAGCTGCGGGCCGAGCGGGACCAGGCGGCGGTGGACGTCGCCCTGGACGCCCTGAAGAAGGCGGCCGGGGGCGAGGACAACGTCCTCTACCCGATGAAGGACGCGCTGCGGGCCAGGGCGACCGTGGGGGAGGTGTGCGACGCGTTGCGGGGGGTGTGGGGGACCTATGTGGCGTCGGACGGGTTCTGAGCTGGGGGATCACCCAGGACCCGCTCGACATACTCCGTCAGGCCCTCCGGCGTGGCCCCCGCCCAGCCCACGTAACCGTCCGGACGGACCAGGAACAGGCCGGTGCCGTACGCCTCGGGTGACGGGCCCTCCACGATCCGCACCGACGTCGGTGTCCGAGGGGTCTCCGGCGTCTTCGTGCCCAGGGCCAGCAGGGTCCAGTGCGGTCCCCGGAAGACGTCGAAGAGGCGTGCGCCGGCGACCGTGGCGTCCGGGGCGCGGTCACCGGCCCTGATCCCGTCCACCGTGGCCCGGGTCTCCGCGGTGAGCGTCGACTCCCGGTATCCCAGGCCGAGTTGCTGGGTTGCCTCGCCCCGCCGGGTCTCGCCGCGGTGGACGCTCGTCGACAGCCCGAGCATGTCCGCGGCGACGGGGCGCCGCTCCTCCTCGTAGGTGTCCAGCAGGGCCGCCGGTGCTCCGTCCCGCAGCACCGCGCCAAGCTTCCAGCCCAGGTTGTAGGTGTCCTGGACGCTGGTGTTGAGGCCCTGGCCGCCGGCGGGGGAGTGGACGTGGGCCGCGTCCCCGGCGAGGAAGACCCGCCCGGCGCGGAAGCGGTCCGCGAGAGCCGCCCGGGGCCGGAAGTCCGAGGCCCAGCCCACCTCGGTGACGTCCTCGGGGGCCAGGTGGGAGCGGGTCGCCAGGACCTTGCGGATGCCGTCGAGCGAGAGGTCCACCGACGTCCCCTCCGGGAATTGGGCGACCACCTGGAAATCATCGGTGCCTGCCAGCGGGCAGATCGCGAGGTAGCCCCCGGCCTCCCCGCCCGGCGGGAAGACGTGCCAGTGGTCGCGGTCCAGGCCGGCGATCCGGAGGTCCGCCACGAGCAACGGGTTCGGGTCGACGGTCTCCCCGGTCATGCCGACGCCCAGGGTGCGGCGTACGGTCGAGCGGCCGCCGTCGGCGGCGACCACGTACCGCGCGCGAAGGCTGCCCCCGGCCGCGAACCGCACGGTCACGCCGTCCTCGTCCTGGTCGAGCCCGACGACCTCCCGGCCGAAGGCGACCCGCCCGCCGAGCTCCGTCAGCCGGGCGAACAGGATCTCCTGGGTGCGCCACTGCGGCACCATCCACGGCCCGGCGTACGGCGAGCCCTCGCTCGGCTCCGCCGGGTCGAACAGCCGGTGCTCGCCCACCCGCTGTCCGTCCCGCCAGATCATCTGGACCGGGTAGTCGCCCCCGGCCTCGCGGATCGCGTCCAGCACGCCGAGATCGTCGAAGACCTCCAGCGTGCGCGGCTGGATGCCCTTGCCGCGCGAGCCGGGGAACAGCGTGTCCGCCCGCTCCACCACCAGCGCGGCCACGCCCCGCCGGGCCAGGTCGATCCCCAGGGCGAGCCCGGTCGGGCCCGCGCCCACGATCAGGACGTCCGTGTCCATACGACCACTCTCCTTAACGTTGTTAAGTGCTGTCTGCCGCGACCATGCCCTTAACGGCGTTAAGCTGTCAAGTGTGAACACGGAACGACGAGCCCCCCTCGACCGCCGCCGGGTCGCGGACGCCGCCCTGACGCTCCTGAACGAGGTGGGTCTGGACGGACTGACCCTGCGTGCCATCGCCAAGGAGCTGGACGTGAAGGCGCCCGCCCTGTACTGGCACTTCAAGGACAAGCAGGCCCTGCTGGACGAGATGGCGACGGAGATGTACCGCCGGATGGTCGCGGGGACGCCGCCGGCCCCCGGCGACAGCTGGCGGGAGCGGTTGCTGACGTCCAACCGCGGACTGCGTGCCGCGCTGCTCGGCTACCGGGACGGCGCGAAGGTCTTCAGCGGCTCACGTTTCACCGGCATCGTGCACGCCGAGCAGCTGGAGGGCGATCTGCGCCTGTTCACGGCCGCCGGCTTCAGCCTCGCGCAGGCCGTGCGCGCGACCGGGACGACGTATCTCTACACGCTCGGTTTCGTCACCGAGGAGCAGGGCGTCCAGCCGCTGCCCGGCGAGCGCCGCGAGGGCTACGACATCGAGGAACGCGCCCGCCTCATGGCCGACTACCCGCTGTCGGCCCAGGCGGGCGCGGAGCTGTTCCAGGACTACGACCAGCACTTCGAGGAGGGACTGGCGCTGGTGATCGCGGGGATCGGGGCGACGTACGGGATCGCGTAGGAGCACGGAGGCCCGAGCGGGCCGTCAGCGCACCTTCGCCAGCGCCGCCCGCAGCCTCGGCGTCAGCGGCTTCTCGACGTACCGGTTCAGCAGCCAGGCCAGCAGCAGCATCGACAGGACCGTCAGGACGAAGGTCACCGCCGACGGCAGGCCCAGGCCGACGTGCAGGGTGCGCACCACCACCCAGCCGAGGTGCTCGTGGACCAGGTAGAACGGGTACGTCAGCGCCCCGGCCACGGTCAGCCAGCGCCAGTTGGCCCAGCCGAACCAGCCGAGCGCGATGGCCGCGACCGCGACGAAACCGAAGGCGACCACGAGGACGATCCCCAGCGAGGTGCGGTGGGCGAAGGCGTTCGGGTCCGCGGCGTTCCACAGGCTGCGCACCGCGTAGTGCTGCCCGATGAGGAAGCTCACGGCCACGATGCCCCAGGCGTAGACGTCCTTGCGGTCGCGGTGCACGAGGTAGAGGCCGACGCCGCCGATGAAGAACGGGGCGTACTCCGGCATGAACACGATGTCGAGCAGCGGCTGGTGCGCGCCCTGGGTGATCGCCGCCGCGAGGGTCCAGCCCGCGCAGAACATGATCACGCGTCGGCGTGACGCCCCGGGCAGCACGACACACAGCGCGAACAGGGCGTAGAAGCGGACCTCCGCCCACAGCGTCCAGCACACACCCAGCACCCGGTCCACGCCCAGCGGGTACTGCAGCATCGTCAGGTTCACCAGGGTGTCGCTCGGCGACAGTGCCTTGTAGGTGACCATCGGCAGCGCGAACACCGCCGTCACCAGCAGGACCGCCGCCCAGTAGGCGGGCAGCAGCCGGGAGGCGCGGGAGGCGAAGAACGACTTCAGCGGCCGGCCCCAGCCGCTCATGCAGATCACGAATCCGCTGATCACGAAAAAGACCTGGACGCCGAGACAGCCGTACGCGAAATAGGTGTGCAGCGTGGGGAACTGCCTGTCCGGCGAACTTCCCCACGCGTGGGTGATCTCCCCGCCCCGGCCGCCGTAGTGATAGGCGGCCACCATCAGCGCGGCGACGAGCCGCAGTCCGTCGAGGGCGCGCAGCCGGGGCTCCCGCCGGGCGCCCGTCCGCTCCGCCGGGGGCAGCGCGGGCGCGGACGCGTCGGGCACCGGCCGGACGGTCATGCTGGTCACGAAATTCCCCTCGACGGGCGTTCCTTCGGGTGTTTGCCGACACGTTAGTCCGCATCACAGAGCGGCCCGTACCGACCGGTCAACGATTAGCCGCCTGGTCCCGGTGAGTTCACCTGGATGTCGTTTTGGCTTCCTAAGTTTCCCCAGAATCCCCCCACGCAGCGGTAAACCCAAGAACACAGCTAATGCTGGGTAAAAAGAACACAGGAGTGCCATGACCACGGTCCAGAACAGACGTGCACGTGCGCGTGGAGGGGAGCTGGACGACTGCTTGCGTGCCTGTGCCGCACACAGCGGGAAACTCGTCGGCAGCATCGACCGCCGCCGCGTCGAACTCGCCGAACAGCTTCGCAAGCTGCTGGTCGTGTGGGGCACGACCTCTGTCGCCGCCCCCGCGCCCGCCCCGGCCGCCGGGGCCACCGCGCTGCTCAAGCGGGCCGTCAAGGGCCCCGCCACCCCCTCGGTGAACATCGGCAACGACCTGCTGGACGCCCTGCTGGCCGTCGCCAACAAAGCCCTGGAGTGCGGCTACGACGACGAGTTGAACCTCGCCCTGGTCATCAGTGACACCGTCCTGGCCCAGCGCAAGAACTCCCGCGCCGGCTGGCGGCTGCGCGCCCGTCTCCTGGAGGGCCTCGGCGAGGAGACCGAGGCGCTGGAGGCGTACGAGCGCTACCTCGCCCTCACCGACGACGACGGCTTCGGCGTCCGCGCCCGGATCGACGGCCTGAAGATCGCCGCCGACAAGGAACGGGAGCTGATCGCCCTCCTGCGCCGCCAGGTGCCGCGCGCCCAGGACTTCACGCGCCGCCCCGCCACCGACGTCTGGGCCGAGGGTCTCGCCGCGCACGCCGTGGGCGACTGGACCGAGGCCGAACCCCGTCTCGTGGGAGCGCTCCTCTCACTGGCCGCCGAGAACGCCCCGGTACAGGACCGCCAGGAGCTGCTCAGCCAGTACCTCGACCTGCGCACCGCCGTCCCCGGCGTCGACCTGCCCGCGCTCACCGAGGCCGTCGCCCTCTACGCCGACCAGCGCCGCAGCCGGATGCGCGGACCCGTCGCCGACCCGACCGTCGGCGGGGTGCGGTGGATCACCCTGGGCGAGTTCCGCAACCAGATCGCCGGCAAGTCGATCTGCCTGATCGCCAACTCCGGCCGGGTCGGCGCCAGTTCGATGGGCGCCCAGATCGACGCCTACGACCTGGTGGTGCGCTTCAACTCCTACCGGATCGACCCCCGGCACACCGGCAGCCGCACCGACATCCACGCCACCATCCACAAGCACGGCTTCAACTGGGACCAGCACGTCACCACCCGGCTCGTCTTCGGCGGCGTGTCCGGCGACTGGAAGTACTCGCTGCGCAACCGCCTGGTGCCCGGCGCCCAGACCCACCTCGGCGACGAGTCGCTGCGCTGGCCCGTACGCAACATCGGCAGGCTCGGCAGCGACGTCTGGTCGGGCATCCCGACCACCGGCTTCAACATGCTGTGGCTGCTGGACTTCCTGGACGTCAGCCCCACCCTGGACCTGATCGGCTTCGACTTCTACGAGAGCGGCGCCTACCGCGTCCCGGAGGCCATGAAGCTGGCCATCACGTCCGTGCACGAATACACCAGCGAGAAGGACTGGGTCATGCAGCGGGCCCAGAGCGTGACCGACGTGAGGATATCCCTGCGATGACCATGACCTCCCAGGCCACGGCCGCCCCCCAGGCCCCGGCGACCGACGCGCACGCGCTCACCGGCAAACGCCGCATCGCCTTCGCCAGCTACGTCGACGAGAACTACCTCCCCGGCTTCCTCGTGCTGCTGCGCAGCCTCGCCCTGTCCAACCCGGGCGTGTGCGAGGACTTCGTCGTCCTCTACGACGACCTGCGCCCCGGCTCGATCGCCAAGATCCGCGACCTGCACCCGCGGATCGTGCTGCGCCGGGTGAACGACACCCACTACGACTCGTACAAGAAGGGCGACCAGGACAACTACCTGGTCCGCAAGGCGTACTTCATCCTCGACGTCTTCCGGCTGCGCGAGTACGACACGATCATCACGCTCGACACCGACATGGTCGTCCTCGGTGACCTGAGCGAACTGCTTCAACTGCGCGAGGGACTGGCGGCCGTCTCGCAGTTCTTCTACGGCCAGCACAAGCTCAACTCGGGTCTGCTGGTCATCCAGCGCGAGTACCTGTCCGACGCGTTCTGCGCCAAGCTCGACGCGACCGGCCGCAGCGGCGACTACGAACTCGACAAGCACGACCAGGGCATCCTCAACGCCGTCCTGGACGGCGACTTCGTCCGCCTCGACCCGCGCTACAACTTCGTCAAGCGACGGCTGTCCGGCGACCTGCCGGTCCCCGACGACACGGCGATCCTGCACTTCACCGGCCGCCACAAGCCCTGGCAGGGCGGCGAGGCCGGCTACAGCCAGGCCGAGGCCCGCTGGCGCGAGTTCGACCTGTCCGACGCCGACTTCCACGCCGCCTACCTCGCCAAGGGCGGCGGCCTCCACCACGACCTGCTGGTCCACTACGGCACCCCGCACGTCGCCCGCACCGCCGACGTGGAAGTGGCCCGCAAGGTCGCCGCCGCGCACATCTCCACCGGCGACTACCAGGACGCCGTCGACATCCTCGGCAGCGTCCGGATCCCGCTCGACGAGGCCTGGCCGCACGAGGTGTACGGGCACGCCCTGATGAGCGTCTCCCGCTACGAGGAGGCCAGGACGCAGCTGCTGCTGGCCACCGCGGCCCCCAACCGGGCCGCCACCGCCTACGCCCGCCTCGCCCAGATGGCCTGGGTGCACGGCGACAACAACGAGGCCCTCCGGTACGCCACGGCCGGCCTGTCCGTCGACCCCACCCACCGCTCCAACCGGCTGTGGGCACAGCGCGCGGCCTCCGTACCGGCCCAGGAACTGGGCGCCGCCGAGGACCAGCTCGCGCACGTCGCCTTCTACATGGACCGCCAGGGCAACGCGGGCGACAAGCTGCTGCCGGAGAGCGTCCGCTCCGCCTTCGGGCCGGACACCACCTCCCGCCGCTGGCACTCCGTGCACGCCCACCGGCTCTTCGACGAGGCCGCCCTGCAGCGGGTCAACCGCCGCCGGGGCCTGGTCATCGGCGGTGGCGGGCTGTTCATCCCGGACACCATGCCGAACGGCAACAGCGCCTGGCAGTGGAACGTCCCGGACGAGCTGCTCAACCGCATCGACGTCCCCATAGCGGTCTTCGCGGTCGGCTTCAACGCCTTCGACGGCCAGTCCTACCGGGCGAACCGGTTCCGGGAGTCACTGCGTCAACTCGTCGAGCAGTCCTCCTTCTTCGGGCTGCGCAACCACGGCTCGATCGAGAAGGTGCGGGCCATGATCCCGGCCCACCTGCACGACAAGGTGCGCTTCCAGCCGTGTCCGACGACGGTCACCCGCCACCTCGTGCCGGGCTGGCAGGACCCGGTGAAGCGCGACGACACCATCCTGATCAACGCCGCCTACGACCGGGCGGGCCTGCGCTTCGGCCACGACTACGGCTACTTCCTGGACCAGATGGCGCGCGCCGTACGGGACCTGGGCGAGCTGGCCGAGGTGCGGTGCGTGGCGCACTCCCTCGACGACGAGAAGATCGTCTTCGACCTGCGCCGCGAGCACGGCATCTCGCTGCCGGTCATCCCGATGTACGACTTCGAGAACGACCAGATCACCGACCTGTACGCGCGCACCAAGCTGGTGATCGGCATGCGCGGCCACGCGGGCATGATCCCGTTCGGCTGCGGCACGCCCATCATCAGCCTGATCTCGCACCCGAAGATGGCGTACTTCCTGCGGGACATCGAGCGCCCGGAGTGGGGCGTCTCGGTGCACGACCGGAACCTCGCCGCGCGCCTGGTGGAACGGTCGAGGGACCTGCTCGCCGACCACGACAGGACGGTCGCGGACGTGCACGGCCGACAGCAGGAGCTGTGGAAGGTCACCGAGGCGAACGCGGCCGACCTCCGGGTCATCCTGGGCGGCTGACCGATGGCGACCGCCCTGGCCGACGACACCCCCGCCGAGGCACGGTCGCGTGCGGACGACCGCCGGTCACCGTCCTGGTGGCCGGTGGTCGCCCTGCCCGCCGTGGCGGCCGTGGTGTACACCGCGGCCACCCGCCGCCTCACCGGTGACCTGCACTACGTCCTCGGTGCCCTGCGCACCGGCGCGAAGGCCGGTTACTCGCCGTCGGAGGTCTTCACCCACCGGCCGTACTTCTACCGGTGGTTCGTCGCCGGCCTCGACCGGGTCTCCTTCGGCGGTACGCCGGCCGTCCGCGAGGCCGTGATCGGGGCGACGGGCATCCTGCTCGCCGCCGCGTCGGCCTACGCCCTGCACCTGGCGCTGACCCGCCGGGTCACCGGACGCGAGGCGGCCCTCACGGCGGGCGCCACCGGCCTCGCCCTGATCCTGGCGCCCCGCAACGACTTCCTCCAGCCGGAGTGGGCGGCGGTGGTGCTGACGGTGTTCGGCGTCGCCGCCGGACTCGGCCCGTCCCGGCCGTGGCCCGCGGCCCTGCTCGCCGCGCTGCCGCTCGGCCTCGCCGTGATGATGAAGTACTCCACCGCCGCGACCGCCGCCATCGGCGTGCTCCTCGTGTACGCCGTCGACCGGGGCCGGGCCGTACGGCTCGCGCTGGTCGGGGTGCCCGCGGCGGTGGCCCTGTTCGGGCTGAGCGTGCTCGGCGGGTCCCACGAGTGGCAGTGGACCGAGGACATGCCGCAGATCAACCAGTCGGCGCTCAGCCGCACCGGCATCCACCCCGGCTTCATCCTGGACCGCACGGCGGACTTCCTGGCCGACCGGGCGGTGCAGAGCCCGGTGCTGCTCCTGCTCCCGGGGGCGCTGCTGCTGGTGCTGGCCCGGGTGCCCGGGCGGGGCCGGCGGATCGAACTGGCCCTGGTGGCGTTCACCATCGGCCTGGGCGCACAGGCGGTCGTCGTCGTGCAGGGCAACTGGTTCCTGTACCACGGTGCCCAGATGCCGGTGCTCGCCGCCGCCCTGTGGGGCATCGCCGTGGGCGGCGCCCGCCGCTCGCCGTGGTGCTTCGGCGCCGTGTCCCTGCTGTACGGCGCGCTGCCGGTGCTGTACGCCGGCGCGGACGGGGCACTGCAACGGCCGTACCTGGTCTGGGCGTTGGGGTTCCTCGCCCTGATCGCGGCGGTGCTGGACGTGATGCTGGAGGCCCGCTCCCGCGTCCGGGTCCGGGACCAGGAGACGGAACCCCGCCCCGCGCGCGGCGTCCGGCCCGCCGCCCTGGCCGCCGTCACCCTCACCGGAGTCGTCTGCCTGGCCGCGAGCATGTGGCCCGGCTCCCCGCACCTGGTGCAGTACGGCAAGGTCAGGATGACCAACGCCGGATACCTGGCCGGGATGCGCGACACCGAGGCGGAGGCCGACCGGCTCCGCGCCCGGATGCCCGACGGCGCCCCGGTCCTCTACCTGGCCTTCGGCGACACCACGTACTACGTCGACCACCCCGCGCGGTGCCGCTACCCGATCGCCACGTTCCTCCAGCGCACCCGCTACCTCCCGGACGTCACCGAACTGAAGTCCTTCCGCGAGAACGAGAACTGCGTCGACCACGACCCGGCCCCCTACGCCATCCTGGACCGCGCCTGGTTCCGCCCCGCCCGGGTCGACAAGGAACTGTGGCGACGCGTCACCGCCGTGTACGACTGCCCGCGCTCGACGGGCGGCCCCACGACGGTGCTGTGCACCCGCAGGCCCTCAGCGCAGCCCCAGTGACGCGGTGACCTCCCGAGCCAGCGCCACCGAGTAGCTCTGCCCCCGGTCCTGGGGGTAGATCTGGGCCATCGTCACCAGCGTGACGCGGCTCATCGGGGTCTCGTGGGGCGGGATCAGGGCGCGGTACTCGGGGGTCACCACCGGCTGGGCGAAACCGGCCTTGGAGAAGTGCCAGTCCTTGATCCAGGACTCGTCGAAGTCCGGGTTGACGCGGCGCAGGTAGGGCGTGAACCTGGCCAGCAGTTCGGCCGGTTCGGTGGTGAAGCGCCAGTCCTCGCGTTCGACGTAGTTGCCGACGTAGAGGATGTGCCGGCCGCCGTACACGGACGGGTCGATCATCTTCGTGTGCTCGACCACCGCGAGGAACGGGAAGTCGGGCTCGTTGATGTTGAGCCAGTAGTACGGGATCACGCTGCGGTCCAACTCCAGCACGAAGCAGGTCGCGCCCAGGTACTGGTTCTTCCACACCGCGTGGTCGGCGGGCAGCCCCGCCGCCTTGGCGAAGGCGGGCTGCGGGGTGGTGACGATCAGCCGCTCGAACTCGTACGTCGAGCCGTCCGCGCAGGTCACCACGGCAGGCGCGGCAGCGTCGTCGACGGACTGCCGGATCGACTCCACCGCCTTGCCGAACTCGACCTTGCCGCCGCGCTCCTCGATCCCGTCCCTCAGTGCGGCGTACACCCGCTCGAAACCGCCGTCCACATAGCCGAGTTCGAAGGTGCGGCAGTGGATCCGGGCCCACAGCCAGGCCATCGACACCCGCTCGGCGCGGTCGCCGAACTTGCCCCGCAGCAGCGGCTCCCAGATCGCCGCGGTGGCCTTCTTGCCGGCCCAGCGGCGCAGCCAGGCGAGCGCGGTCAGGTCGTTGAAGCGCTCTCCGTTCCGGACCGCCTTCAGCAGCGCCGAGGAACCGGCGAAGCGGACCGCGTCCACCGGGGAGAACTCCGGGAAGCGCAGCATGTCGAACGGGGTGGTGAAGTCGATGAGCCGGCCGCCCCGGTAGATGCCCGTGGTCGGCCGGTGGAAGCGCAGCGCGTCGCCGAGCCCCAGCTCCTCGATCAGGGCGATCATCGCCTTGTCGCTGCGGAAGATGTGGTGGTAGTAG
This sequence comes from Streptomyces sp. NPDC005263, assembly GCF_042872365.1. NCBI lineage: Bacteria > Bacillati > Actinomycetota > Actinomycetes > Kitasatosporales > Streptomycetaceae > Streptomyces > Streptomyces sp. NPDC005263. Next base: position 442,608 of record NZ_JBIAKJ010000003.1, read on the forward strand.
CGCTCCAGCGGTACCCCGCCCACCTCCAACGAGGCCGCCAGACCGCCCAGTTCGGCGGCCGCCTCAAGCAGGGTCACCTGGTGGCCCGCCCGTACGGCGTCCCAGGCGGCGGTCAGGCCGGTGGCACCCGCGCCGATGATGCCGAGGTTCATGCGAAGCTCCATTTTCTGTTGAGCACGAACTGGAGCGCCAGGACCAGCGGCAGCGAACCCGCCTTGACCAGGTTCGCGTCGATCCCCAGCCCGTCGGTGAAGACGAGGAAGAGCAGATACGTCAGGGCGATGCCGGTCAGGCCCACGGCGTAGAAGCGCAGGAAGCGCAGGACCATCCGGTCGCGCCGGTCGAAGGTGAACCGCGCGTTCAGGACGAAGTTGTTGGCGATGCCGAGGGTCGTGCTGATCACGTTGGCGAGCTGCTCGTCCATCCCGGCGAGGTTGTGCAGCAGCAGGAACACCACGAGGTCGAGGGCGACCCCGCTGCCGCCGATCAGGGTGTACCGGACCAGTTGGCGCAGGGTCCGCGAGGTGGGCGCGGGGGCCGGCGGGGCCGTGGTCTCAGCGGTCACCGTCACCGCCCCGCTCGTCCCCGTCGGCGGTGCCGAGCACCTCGCGCACCAGGTACAGCGGGCGCCCCTGGGCCTCGCTGTAGATACGCCCTATGTACGCGCCGATGACACCCAGGGACAGCATCTGCGTGCCGCCAAGGAACAGCACGACACACATCAGCATCGTCCAGCCGGACACCGTGATCTCGGGCCGGAAGAACTTCATGGCCAGCGCGTACACGATGCCGACCAGGGACAGCGCGAGCACCCCGAAACCGAGCCGGGTGATCATCTTCAGGGGAGCGGTGGAGAAGCTGGTGACACCGTCGACCGCGAGCCGGGCCATCTTGCGCAGCGGGTACTTGGTCTCGCCCGCGAACCGTTCGTCGCGGTCGAAGGACACCTCCCGCTGCCGGTAGCCCATCGAGGCGACGATGCCGCGTACGAAGCGACTGCGCTCGCGGTACCTGCGCAGCTCGTCGGCGACCTTGCGGTCCAGCAGCCTGAAGTCCCCGGTGTCCAGCGGGATGTCCACGTCGGTGGAGGCGCGCAGGACGCGGTAGTAGGCGTGCGCGGTGGCCCGTTTGAAGGCGCTGTCCTGCCGGCTGCGGCGGCGCGCGTGCACGATGTCGGCGCCCTCGCGCCAGGCGTCGACCAGCTCCAGGCTGACCTTCGGCGGATCCTGGAGGTCGGTGTCCATCACGATCACCGCGTCGCCCTCGGCGTGGTCGAGGCCCGCGGTGATGGCGATCTGGTGCCCGAAGTTGCGGGCGAAGTCGACCACCCGCACCCGCGGATCGTGTTCCGCGAGGTCCTTGAGGATCGGGAGCGAGCCGTCGGTGGACCCGTCGTTGACGTACACCAACTGCACGTCCAGGTCCGGCCGGCCGGCCAGGGCGGCGGTGAGCTCGGCGTGGAAGGCCGCGATGCCGTCCTGCTCGTTGTAGACCGGCAGGACGTACGAGATGAGCGGCCGCCGCGCGGGCCCCGGCTCCACAGCCGTGAGGACGACGGGTGCCGGGGCGGCGGGCGATCGTATGTCCTGCTGGGTCATGTGGACCCGGCCGAGGAATCGAACGGGATTGACCCGAAAACTGTCTGACGCATTGGGGGAAGCTATGGAGCCTTCGTGAACCCCGGCCGAACAGATTCCGTCCGGAAGCCGACTTCCCCGTTTCTCTTCACTCCCGGTGTTATACGGAAGGATCTATTCCGAGAAGTGGGCAAGCGGAGTACAGCAGATCAGGTTGATTCGCTCAGCGGCGTACGGCCTTCTTCAGGGCCCGCGCCCGCCGCACCACCCGACGTGCCGTGGAGTTGCGGGGCAGGAACGCCAGCCGCTGCGGGATGCCGCCCGGCAGCCCCAGCGCGGTGAGCCGCTTGCGCTTGAAATAGCGCCGGGTGCGTGCCCGGAAGCGCTTCGCGAGATAGCGTTCCGCGGCCGGCCGCAGGGACGGGTAGATCTGCGGCTGCATGCTGAAACCGACCGCGGTGACCAGGTCGCCCAGTTCGTCGGCCGGGACCGCGTCCTCGCCCGCCCCGTCCTCCAGGTCCGGCAGGACGGCGTCGGCCAGCACGGCGGGCACCCGGTTGCTGTTCTGGTAGGGCGCGAGCCGTTCCAGCAGCGGCTCGGTGCCGATGCGGGCGACCGGCAGGTCGTAGAACGTGGACGCGGTGAACAGCGCGGTGGAGAAGCAGCCGACGGCCAGCGCGGGCCGGACCTTCTCGAACAGCACCTCGGCCAGCACCGGCGTGTCCAGGACGGTGAGGTCCACCCCGAGCTTCTCGGCCTCGGTCTCCAGGGCGCGGCTGTAGCGGGCCGGTGCGGTGGGGTGCGGCTTGAAGACGACAGTCCGGTGCCCGCGCCGCACCGCCCCGCGCATCATCCGCACATGGAGGTCCTCCTCCTCGGCGGGGGAGAGTATGTCCAGCGCGGACAGGTACTGGCCGAGCAGCAGCGCCGCGTCCTCCGGCAGGCGGGGCAACTCGTCCACGGACGCCGTGAGTTCACCCATCACCTTCAGGAAGGCGTCGGTCGGCACCAGGTGCGCGGGCACGTCGAACTCGGTCAGCAGCATCGGCGTCAGACCCGGCACCAGGTCCAGGTGCAGCAGCCGGCGCACCCGGGTGCCGACCAGCGGGTCGATCTTGTTGCGGGTCGGGCCGTAGCTCATCAGGCCGTCGGCGTAGACGTCCACGGGGGCGTCGGTGAACAGCTGGGCCACCGTGAGGGCCGGAGTGACCTGGATGGACTCCAGGACCAGTTCGATCCGGTCGTCACCCAGCCCCCACAGCAGCCGCAGATAGCGCTCGAGCAGCGGGATGTCGTCGGGGCGCGGGGACCAGGCCCCCGGGTGGAAGGGGCGGATGGCCTCGTTCCACGACAGCACCTCGTCGAAGTGGCTGCGCAGCGGCTCGAAGCCCGGCATGGTGTCGAGGGCCGGGGTGGTCTCCGGGGTGGCGGAGTTGTTGAAGACCAGCAGCACCCGGCGGTCCGGCTCCGCGAACAGGTCGGAGTCGATCGCGGCGGCCAGGGTGGCGGCCCCGTACAGCGTCGAGGCGCAGAGGATCTGGGTGGTGCCACGAGGGCTGAGGAGGGGCATCAGGCGGCCGCCTTCGGTGTGGTGACCCGGCGCCGCAGCCGCCGGAGCTTGGCGGAACGGCGGATGTCCATGGTCTCGAGTACGTCACCGAGCGCGTCCTGCGGCATGCGCTGGATCGCCGCCGCGCTCATCGCCCGCAGCTGCTTGGCCACGGCCGGTTCCCACTTGGACTCGTCGGACAGATGGTGGGCGATGATCGCGCAGTAGGTGCGCACCGCCTTCGGCAGCAGCCGGTCGGCGTCCCGGTCGCCGGCCGTCTCCTCGATCACCTGGTCGAAGGCGCGGATGAAGTCGAGCTGGCGGGCGTCGCCGATCTGGGTCAGTGAGGAGGCGACCCCGCGCCGGTAGAACACGCCCAGCAGGCTCACCACCGCGAACGACTCCGCCTCACGGTGCAGCTTCCAGATCCACGGCCGGTCCTCGGCCGTACGCAGCCCGTCGGTGAAGTGCAGCAGGCCCCGGTCCAGCAGGCGGCGGTGGTAGGCGCCGGCCCAGGCGTAGGCGTAGTCCACGGAGGTGGTGCGGTCGGCGGGCAGGATCGCCTCACGCGGGTTCAGTACCTCGTGGCGGCGGCCGACCGGGACCCGGTGCACGGTCCGGGCGCGGGCGGTGGCCTGCACATGGTCGGTGCGGACGAAGTCGACGTCCAGCTCCTCGATGGCCGCCACCAGCTCGGAGAGGTAGCCGGGGGCCAGCCAGTCGTCGCCGTCCAGGAACGTCAGGTACTCGCCCTGGGCCGCGTCCAGGCCGGTGTTGCGGGCGGTGGCGAGCCCCCCGTTCTCGTCGTGGCGGATCAGACGCACCTGCGCGACGTCCGACAGCTCATCGGCCGCCCGTTCGAGAATGGCCGGGGTCTCGTCCTTGGATTTGTCGTCGACCAGCACGAACTCGAAGTCCGGCCGGGCATTCAGGCGAAGGCTTCGGAGGGTGTCCGGGGCGAATTGCTGCACGTTGTAGAACGGCACGATCACGGAAAGCTTTGGCACCTGCAAAACCCTAGGAGGCTGCCCGGCTGCGCAACTTTCCGGTGCCCGTACAGAGGGTGAACTCAATGTGTCGGAACGGTGCATCCAGTGTACTTTCCGCTCCGCGACGGGCCAGTTCGGCTTCCGGTGGGCTGTTGTTAACTTTTCGTTGAGTCACGGTTGGGCCGGACCTAGAAATTGCTTCCTAGCGTCGTCGTCGTGCCGTCAAGTACAACGAACCCCCCGCGAATCGCCGTCCTCGCGGACTCGGACACCCGCTGGAAATGGGGTGCGCTGACCGCGGACCGCATCGTTCCCGATCCGTCCATGGAAGCCGCATCCCGCGAGGACACGCAAGTCCGTCCCGCGCTGGACGGATTCCTGCTGCGCGGACGGGCCACGCCCACCCCCCGCCAGCTGGAGGAAGTGGGGGTGCGCGCGGAGTCCCTGCGGGAGGTGACGGCCGTCGAGTTCCTGCGCGCCATGGCGGAGGAGTCGTACGACCTCGTCGTGCTCGCCCTCGTCGGCGGCGGGGTGCAGGCGATGCTGCACGGCCTCAAGCGGGTGTGGGAGGGCCGGGAGAAGCGTCCCGTCGTCGTCACCGGCTACGTCGGCGTCGTCTACGAGAAGCTCACCGACGGCCTGCTGCTGCGGCACGGCGCGGACCTGGTCCTCGCCAACTCCCGCCAGGACGCGGAGCGGTTCCGTGCCGTGTACGAGGGGGTGGGCGCCGACGCCTCCGCGGTGACCGAGGTGGCGCTGCCGTTCCTCGGCGGGGCCCCGTACGAGGGCGAACACGACCCCTACACGGTGGTGTTCGCGGTGCAGCCGTCCGTGCCGGACAGCCGCAAGGACCGTACGTATCTGCTGAAGCGGCTGATCCAGCACGCCCGGCTGCACCCCGAGCGCGAGGTGCTGCTCAAGCTGCGCTCCAAGCCGGGCGAACACACCACGCACATCGAGGAAGAGCCGTACCAGAAGCTGGTCCAGCGGCTCGACCCGCCGGCCAACTTCCGCCTGGTGTACGGGAACATGGGCGAGGTCCTCGACCGGACCGACCTGCTGGTCACCGTCAGCTCGACGGCCGCGCTCGAGTCCCTGCACCGGCGCATCCCCACGGTCGTCCTGACCGACCTGGGCGTGCGCGAGGTCCTCGGCAACCACCACTTCGTCGGCTCCGGGTGCCTCGCCTCCTGGGACCAGCTGGACGCCGGACACCGGCCGACGCCCGACGAGGAGTGGGTGGCCCGGCAGGGCGTCGCCACGGACGGCTCGTACGCCACCGCCTTCGACGCGGCCCGCGAACGCATCGCCAAGCTGCTCGGCCGCCCCGGCGGCCTCGCGCCCCTGACCCCGTACTACACACCGTCTACCGCCCCCGGCTACCTGCCCGGCATCCTCGCCCGCCACCACCTCGGCCCCGACGGCAGCGTTCTGCCGGGGGCACCCTCGGCCGACAAGGAGCCCGGGCCTGTCCGGCAGATCGTGCGCCGGGCCGCGCGGGGGGCCTACCGGCACGGGGTGCAGCGGGTGGCGCCCGTCATTCGGCGGATGGGGGAGCTGTGAGCGCCCCGGGAAGTGCCGCGCCCCTGTCGGGCGGCTCCGCCGCCCTCCCCAGCTCTGCGAACTCTGCGAACTCTGCGCAAGGAGTGCAATCCATGTCTGACTCCCCGGCACACGCGGGCGCTTCGGTCCGCCGGGTGCTCGCGGTCATCCCGGCGCGCGGCGGCTCCAAGGGCGTGCCCGCGAAGAACCTCGCCCCCGTCGGCGGCGTTCCGCTGGTGGCGCGGGCGGTGCGCGAGTGCCGGGCCACCCGGCTGGTGACGGACGTCGTGGTGTCCACCGACGACCAGGCCATCGCGGCCGCCGCCCGCCAGGCCGGCGCCGAGGTCGTGCTGCGGCCCGCCGCCATCGCCGGTGACACGGCCACCTCGGAGGCCGCCGTCCTGCACGCCATGGACGCCCACGAGGCCCTGCACGGGTCGCCCGTCGACGTCGTCCTGCTCGTGCAGTGCACCAGCCCCTTCATCCTCCGCGAGGACATCGACGGCGTGGCCGGCGCGGTCGTCGAGAACGGCGCCGACACCGCGGTGACCGTGGCGCCCTTCCACGGCTTCATCTGGCGGGACGCGGAAGACGGCATCAACTCGGCCGACGACACCGGCGGTTACGGCGTCAACCACGACAAGTCCTTCCGCCCCCGCCGCCAGGACCGCCCCCAGGACCTCCTGGAGACCGGCGCCGCCTACGCGATGGAGGCGACGGGCTTCCGCAAGCACCAGCACCGCTTCTTCGGTCACACGGAACTCGTCCGCACGGACCCGGCCCGCGTCCTGGAGATCGACGACCCGCACGAGCTGGCCCGCGCCCGCGCGCTGGCCCCCTTCTTCGACGCGAACCGCCCCGGTTCGCTGCCGACCGCCGACGACATCGACGCGGTCGTACTGGACTTCGACGGCACCCAGACCGATGACCGGGTGCTGATCGACGCCGATGGAAAGGAGTTCGTCTCCGTGCACCGCGGGGACGGCCTCGGCATCGCCGCCCTGCGCAGGAGCGGCCTGAACATGCTGATCCTCTCCACGGAGCAGAACCCGGTCGTCGCCGCCCGGGCCCGGAAACTCAAGATCCCGGTCCTGCACGGCATCGACCGCAAGGACCTCGCACTGAAGCAGTGGTGCGAGGAGCAGGGCATCGCGCCTGAGCGCGTGCTCTACGTCGGCAACGACGTCAACGACCTCCCGTGCTTCGCCCTCGTGGGCTGGCCCGTGGCGGTCGCGAGCGCCCACGACGTCGTGCGCGGCGCCGCACGCGCGGTCACCACCGTCCCCGGTGGCGACGGCGCGATCCGAGAGATCGCCAGCTGGATCCTCGGCCCCTCTCTCGACTCCCTCAACAAGTAAGGAACGTCCTGCCATGAGCACCAACTCCCGTCTGCGCACCTTCGGTTCGAAGACCGCCGGCCCCGGCCACCCCGTCTACGTGGTCGGCGAGATCGGCATCAACCACAACGGTGAGCTCGAGAACGCCTTCAAGCTGATCGACGCCGCCGCGGACGCCGGCTGCGACGCCGTCAAGTTCCAGAAGCGCACCCCGGAGATCTGCACCCCGCGCGACCAGTGGGACATCGAGCGCGACACCCCCTGGGGCCGCATGACCTACATCGACTACCGCCACCGGGTCGAGTTCGGCGAGGACGAGTACCGCCAGATCGACGAGTACTCCAAGAGCAAGAACATCGCCTGGTTCGCCTCCCCGTGGGACACCGAGGCCGTCGCCTTCCTGGAGAAGTTCGACGTGCCCGCCCACAAGGTCGCCTCCGCCTCGCTGACCGACGACGAGCTGCTGCGCGAGCTGCGCGCCACCGGCCGCACCGTGATCCTCTCCACCGGCATGTCGACGCCGAAGCAGATCCGCCACGCCGTCGAGGTCCTCGGCAGCGACAACATCCTGCTCTGCCACGCCACGTCGACCTACCCGGCCAAGGCCGAGGAGCTCAACCTCCGCGTGATCAACACCCTGCAGGCCGAGTACCCGAACGTCCCGATCGGCTACTCCGGCCACGAGACGGGCCTGCAGACCACCCTCGCGGCGGTCGCCCTCGGCGCCACCTTCGTCGAGCGTCACATCACCCTGGACCGCGCGATGTGGGGCTCCGACCAGGCCGCCTCCGTCGAGCCGCAGGGCCTCACCCGCCTGGTGCGCGACATCCGCACCATCGAGGCCTCCCTCGGTGACGGCGTGAAGAAGGTCTACGAGTCCGAGCTCGGCCCGATGAAGAAGCTGCGCCGCGTCTCCGGTGTCGTCGCCGAGGCGGAGATCGCCGCGGCCGCGGGCGAGCCGGTCTCGGTCTGACCCGCAGCTCCGGAGCACCACCTCCGGAGGACAGGGATCGACCCCGCCTCCGGAGCACCACCTCCGGAGGACCGGGGCCGACCCCGCCTCCGGAGCATCACCTCCAAAGCACCACCCCCGAAGAACAACCCCCCAGAGAATCACTCACGACGGGACGGTCGTCCGTAGATGAGCCCCCGCGCCGGGTCCGCCGGCCCCCGCACTCTCGCCTTCGTGGAGAGTCCGGTACAGCTGCTGAACGTGCTGGAGTGGGCGCACGAGCACGCGCTCGCGCGGGAAGACCAGCGCGCGCCCGGCGCAGGGCTCACCCTCGTCGTCCTGTCCCCGATGGACCCCATGACCCGCGGCCAGCTGCGCCGCATGGCCGAGCTCGCCCGCGAGTGCGGCCACGAGGTCCGCTGGGAGGAGGCACGGGGCGGCCCGCTGGCCCCGTTCCAGACGGTCGGCGGCCTGACCGGGATGCTCCGGCGGGCCGACCGGATCGTCCTGGGGGACCCGTTCTCCCGTTACGTACAGCTGCTGCTGACCATCACCCGGGCCCGCGACCTGGTCGTGGTCGACGACGGCACGGCGACCATGGAGTTCGTCGCCCAGCTGGCCAGCGGCGAGCGCCTGGTGCGCTGGCACCGCAAGGGCGGCCGCCCCGGCCCCCGGGACCTGGTGTTCGCGCCGGTGTCCTCGGTGGCCCGCAGGCGGCTGACGCCGAGCGAGCGGCGCCGGGTGGAGATCTTCTCCTCCATGCCCATGACGGACCCCCCGGCCGGTGTCACGGTCACCGCGAACACCTTCGCCTGGACCCGCGCCCGCTTCGGCCCGCCCCGCATCACCAAGGGCGCGGACATGGTCGGCACCTCCCTGGTGGAGACGGGAGTCGTCGACGCGGACCGGTACCTGACGGCGGTGCAGACCCTGGCCAAGGCCCACGGGGCGACCCGCTACTTCGCCCACCGCCGCGAGAGCACCGACAAGCTCCACCGGCTGGCCGTGGAGACGGGCCTGGAGATCGTCCGCCCGGACCTCCCGCTGGAGCTGATCGCCCGCCGCGGCCCGGTCGGCCGGACCATCCTCAGCTTCCCCTCGACCGTCGTCCACACCCTCCCGCTGGCCCTGTCCGGCACGGAGGTACGGGTCGCGGTCTGCGACATCGACCCCGCCTGGCTCACCGAGAACGCCTCACCGCGGGCCCAGGGATTCCTGTCCGGGGTCACGGGCACGGCCCGGGACGTGACCAGGCTGTCGGCGGTCACCGCGGTCTGAGGGCCGCCCCTGGGGCTCCGCAGCCGCTTGCCTCCGCCGTCTCCCCGAAGCTGGGCCGCCTGCGGCTCCTACGCCGGTTTCCTCGCCAGCAGGAAGGCGCGCGGCCGGGTCTCGTCGTCCTCCGGCTCCCGCAGCACGCGGGCCTTCAGGCGCAGGCCGGCCTTGGTGAGGTGGCCGGTCACGGTCTCGGGGGTACGCCAGTGGTAGTCGAGCGAGACCGCCTGGCCGAAGCGCTCGGTGAGCCGTGACCGGTCGTCCTCGTCCCCCGACTGGAACGCGAGCAGGACGTGCCCGCCGGGCTCCAGGACCCGGTGGAACCCGGCGAACGTCTCCGTGAGGTACTCGTCGGGAACGTGGATGATCGAGTAGAGGGCGACGATCCCGCCGAGGGAGGCGTCCGGCAGATCCAGGGACGTCAGGGACCCCACGTGGAACCGGAGCCCGGGGTGGGCCCGGCGGGCCAGTTCCACGGTCCGCGGCGACACGTCGACCCCGAAGACCGGTACACCCAGGGCGTGCAGCCGGGCGGTCACCTGCCCGGGCCCGCTGCCGAGGTCCGCCACCGGCGCGCTTCCCTGGGCCCGCACCAGCTCGGCGAACGCCGTGAGCAGCCCGCGCTCCAGGGGTCTGTCGCCCAGACCGTCGGGATGACGCTCGCGGTAGGCGCCGGCGATGGCGTCGTAGGAGCGTCGTGCGGCCGCTATGAACTCCGGATCATCAGCACTCACGCTGCCGCACCCTAGCGCCGCGCCGCCAGCGCCACCCGTCTCTTCGCCGGAGTACCGGCGCAGTGTGGGCTCCTCCACACCGCCCCTCGGTCGGCCGAGCCGCCGCGACCGCCTCATCTGGGAGGTTGACCTGGTGTTTTCCGGGGCGAAACGCGTGGTACGGGCCCTTCGGGGCGTCCGTCCCCAACCGTCCGACAGATGAACAGACCGGTCTCATTTCCGTCAGGCGTGGTATCCGTGAAGAGAGGGATGGATGCCGTACGGCAGCCACTCGGCCGGAAATCCGGCGAGTGTACCCATCCCGAACGGTACATATGCGTCCGGCGATCAGATTTTCTTCCCCTAAGGGGCTGAACTTTGTTGATCGAGGGTCAGTAGACCGGTCGGGCGTCCTACCCTTCAGAGGGTGAAGCAATTGATGCCGCTAGAGTCCGAGGTCGATCTTCCGGGGGAAGCCCTGCTTCCCGGAGCACTTCCCGAGGCGCTCCGTGCCGAGCTCGTCGCGTTCCGGCGCGACCTGCACATGCATCCCGAGCTCGGCAACCAGGAGTTCCGCACGACCGCGGCGATCAAGGAACGGCTCGAGAGGGCCGGACTGGAACCGCGGGTACTCGCCGTCGGCACCGGGCTCGTGTGTGACATCGGCGAGCCGGACGGGGGCACGCCCGTGCTCGCCCTCCGCGCCGACATCGACGGCCTGCCCATCCCGGACACCAAGACGGAGTGCGCGTACCGCTCCACCGTGCCGGACCGCGCGCACGCCTGCGGCCACGACGTGCACACCACCGTGGTGCTCGGCGCCGGCCTGGTGCTCGCCGAGCTGAACCGGCAGGGCCTGCTGCCCCGGCCGGTGCGGCTGATCTTCCAGCCCGCCGAAGAGGTGCTGCCCGGCGGCGCCGCCGACGCCATCGACTGCGGGGTGCTGGAAGGCGTCGGGCGGATGATCGCGGTGCACTGCGACCCCCGCGTCGACGCCGGGCGGATCGGGCTGCGCGAGGGTGCCATCACCTCCGCCTGCGACCGGCTGGAGGTCGCCCTCGACGGCCCCGGCGGCCACACCGCCCGCCCCCATCTGACGACCGACCTCGTCACCGCCGCCGCCCGGGTCGTCACCGACGTGCCCGCGCTGGTCGGCCGTCGCGTCGACACCCGCGCCGGACTCGCCGTCACCTGGGGCCGGATCGAGTCGGGCCACGCCCCGAACGTCATCCCGCAGCACGCCGAACTCTCCGCGACCGTGCGCTGCCTGGACATCGACGCCTGGCGGCAGGCCCCCGACATCGTGGTCGCCGCGATCGACGAGGTCGCCAATCTGCACCGGGCCAAGTCGGAGATCAACTACATCCGAGGCGTCCCGCCCGTGGTCAACGACTCCGGGGCGACCGCGCTCCTGCGCGACGCCATGACGGCCCGCCGGGGTCCCGACTCCGTCGAGGGCACCGAGCAGAGCCTCGGCGGCGAGGACTTCTCCTGGTACCTCCAGCACGTCCCCGGCGCGATGGCCCGCCTCGGCGTCCGCACCCCGGGCGAGCGCACCGTGCGCGACCTCCACCAGGGCGACTTCGACGCCGACGAGTCGGCGATCACGGTGGGTGTGGAGCTGTTCACGGCGGCGGCGCTGCTGGACGCGGCCGAGCGCTGACGAGGAGACGGCCGGCGAAACGGCCCTCACAAGGCCGTTTCGCCGCTGAAGCCGTCTCGCCGTTAGCCGCGAACAGCGCCTGGGCGCAACACGGTTGTGAGCCAATCGTGAACTGCCCGCAACAAGCGGCGCGAAGCGACAAGACGCTGAGTTCAGATGCCGTTTGCCTCGAATCGATAACGGCTTTGGAGTAGGTCTTTTTCTGACATCTACGCGCGTTACGATGCCGCGAAGCCGACGCCGCAGGGGCGTCCGGGCCCGAGCACTCACCAAGGTGCTCACATGAAGCGCCGAAGCCGGCGCTCAGGTCAGGTGAAGGAGCCTCCCGTGCGCCGGGTAGCAAAGCTTTCCGCTGCGTGTATCGCAACCGCAGCACTCGCACTGACTGCCACTGCCTGTGGCAGCACCTCCTCCGAGAAGTCCGAGGACAAGGGTTCCTCGGCCTCCTCCGGCGGCGACGGCATCAAGATCGGCCTCGCCTTCGACGTCGGCGGCCGTGGTGACCGTTCCTTCAACGACTCCGCCGGGCGCGGGGCCGACAAGGCCAAGTCCGAGTTCGGCGGCTCGATCAAGGAGCTGACCGCCAAGACCTCCGACACCGAGGCCGACCGCGAGCAGCGCCTCTCGGACCTGGCCGACGCGGGCTACAACCCGATCATCGGTGTCGGCTTCTCGTACGCCACCTCGATGGGCAAGATAGCCGCGAAGTACCCGAAGGTCAGCTTCGGCATCGTCGACTCGGTGGTCGAGGCCAAGAACGTCGACAGCATCACCTTCACCGAGGAGCAGGGCTCCTACCTGGCCGGTGTGGCCGCCGCGCTGAAGACCAAGAAGGACCACGTCGGCTTCGTCGGCGGCGTCGACACCCCGCTGATCAAGAAGTTCGAGGCGGGTTACGTCCAGGGCGTCAAGGACACCAAGCCGAAGGTCAAGGTCGACGTCCAGTACCTGACCCACGGCTCCGACCTCTCCGGCTTCTCCAGCCCCGACAAGGGCAAGGAGGCCGCGTCCGGCATGCTCGACAACGGCGCCGACGTCGTCTACACGGCGGCCGGCTCCTCCGGCAACGGCGCGATCGAGGCCGTCGCGGGCGCCAAGGGCACCTGGGCGATCGGCGTGGACTCGGACCAGTACAACATCCCCGGTCTGGCCAAGTACAAGAACTCGATCCTGACCTCGATGGTCAAGAACGTCGACGTCGGCGTCTACGACTTCGTCAAGTCCGTCCACGACGGCAAGCCGCTGTCGGGCCAGAACAACTACTCGCTCGCCAAGGGCGGTGTCTCGCTGGCCACCAGCGGTGGTTTCATCGACGACATCCAGTCCAAGCTGGACGAGGCCAAGAAGAAGATCGTCGACGGCTCCATCAAGGTCAAGACCACCCCGTGACCTGACGGTTCGCCGGACCGTGGCCCGGCGAGGGGGTGTACCGCAGCCCCCGCGCCGGGCCATAACAATGTGTCAACTCTACGCGTGTAGCATGGAGTTGCCGCGCTAGCGTCGCCGACGCCTGCCCTCCCCTACGCAGCCCCTTCCCTCAGGAGAGTGCGCCATCAACGCGTCCAGCCCTCCCGCTGCCGTCGAACTGCGCGGCATCACCAAGCGATTCCCCGGCGTCGTCGCCAACCGTGACATCGACATCACCGTCCGCACGGGCACCGTCCATGCCCTGTGCGGTGAGAACGGCGCCGGCAAGTCCACCCTGATGAAGATCCTCTACGGCATGCAGCAGCCGGACGAGGGCACCATCACCGTGAACGGCGAGCGGGTCACCTTCCACAACCCCGCCGACGCCATCGCGCGCGGCATCGGGATGGTGCACCAGCACTTCATGCTCGCCGACAACCTCACCGTCCTGGAGAACGTCGTCCTGGGCGCGGAGAAACTGCACGGCATCGGCGCGAGAGCACGCGCGAGGATCAAGGAGATCTCCGACGCGTACGGGCTGAACGTCCGGCCCGACGTCCTCCTGGAGGAACTCGGCGTCGCCGACCGCCAGCGCGTGGAGATCCTCAAGGTCCTCTACCGGGGCGCCAAGACCCTCATCCTGGACGAGCCCACCGCCGTCCTGGTGCCGCAGGAGGTCGAGGCCCTCTTCGACAACCTGCGTGAGCTGAAGGCCGAGGGGCTCACCGTCATCTTCATCTCCCACAAGCTGGGCGAAGTCCTGTCGGTGGCCGACGAGATCACCGTCATCCGGCGCGGCACCACCGTCGGCACGGTCGAGCCGGCCGGCACCACCTCCAGGCAGCTCGCCGAGCTGATGGTCGGCAGCGAACTGCCCACGCCGGAGACCGAGGAGTCCACCGTCACCGACGTCCCGCTGCTCACGGTGGACAAGCTGCACCTGAGCCAGACGGACCTCGACGGCGTCGAGCGGATCATCCTCGACGCGATCTCCTTCACCATCCACCGGGGCGAGGTCCTCGGCATCGCCGGTGTGGAGGGCAACGGCCAGTCCGAACTGGTCGAGGCGATCATGGGCATCCGCGACCCCGACGCCGGCGCCATCACCCTCGACGGCAAGGACATCTCGCACGCCCCCACCCGCCACCGCCGCGAGGCCGGCGTCGGATACATCCCCGAGGACCGCCACCGCCACGGCCTGCTCCTCGAAGCGCCGCTGTGGGAGAACCGCGTCCTCGGCCACGTCAGCGAGCGGCCCAACTCCCGCGGTCAGCTGCTCGACATCAAGGCCGCCCGCAGCGACACCGAGCGCATCATCAAGGCGTACGACGTCCGCACGCCCGGTATCGACGTGACCGCCGCCTCGCTGTCCGGCGGCAACCAGCAGAAACTGATCGTCGGCCGCGAGATGAGTCACGCGCCCAAGCTCCTGATAGCCGCCCACCCCACCCGCGGTGTGGACGTCGGCGCGCAGGCCGCGATCTGGGATCACATCCGCGAGGCCCGCCGCGAGGGCCTGGCGGTGCTGCTGATCTCCGCCGACCTGGACGAGCTCATCGGGCTCTCCGACACCCTGCGGGTGATGTACCGCGGCCGCCTGGTCGCCGACGCCGACCCCGCCACGATCACCCCCGAGGAGCTGGGCTCCGCCATGACGGGTGCGGCAACCGGCCACCTGGAGCACACAGAGGACGACGACCGATGAAGAAGCTGACCCAACGCATCGACAGGGAGCGGCTGCTCCTCGGCATCGCGGCGCCGCTGCTGGCGATCGTCGCCGCGCTCGTCGTCACCGCCCTGGTCATCCTCGCCACCGGCAAGAACCCGGGCTCCGCCTTCAGCGACATGCTGACCTACGGCTCCGCCAGCGACAGCCAGGTCTACATCCTGAACAAGGCGACGACGTACTACCTGGCGGGTGTCGCGGTGGCCATCGGCTTCCGTATGAACCTGTTCAACATCGGCGTCGACGGCCAGTACCGGATCGCCGCGTTCTTCGCCGCCGTGCTCGGCGGCGCGCTGACCGTCCCCGGCTGGATCGCCATCCCGCTGATCATCCTGTGCGCCATGGCGACCGGCGCCCTGTGGGCGGCCATCGCGGGCATCCTGAAGGTGACCCGCGGCGTCAGCGAGGTCATCTCGACGATCATGCTGAACTCGATCGCCACCGCGATCATCGCCTTCCTGCTGCAGCCGGGGAAGCTCGCCGAACTCCAGAGCGGCGGCACGGTCATCTCCACCACGCCGCTGCCGAAGTCCTCGTACTTCTTCAGCATCGACACCGGCCCGGCCGGCGTGCTGTGGGGCTTCATCGTCATCGCCGTGCTCGTCGGGGTCGCGTACTGGTTCGTGCTCGGCCGCACCAAGTTCGGCTTCGACCTGCGCACCGTCGGCCAGTCCGAGAGCGCGGCCACCGCGAGCGGTGTCTCCGTGAAGAAGATGGTCGCCACCAGCATGGTCATCTCGGGCGCGGTGGCCGGACTGATCGGCATGCCGACCCTGCTCAACGACAGCCACCAGTTCAGCAACGACTTCCCCTCGGGCATCGGCTTCACCGGCATCGCGATCGCCCTCCTCGGCCGCAACAACCCGGTCGGCATCGCGCTCGGCGCGCTCCTGTGGGGCTTCCTGGAGCGCACCACCAACCACCTGGAGTTCGAGGGCTACGACAAGGAGATCCTCGGCGTCATCCAGGGCGTCATCGTCCTGTGCGTCGTGATCGCCTACGAGGTCGTACGCCGCTACGGTCTGAAGCGCCAGCAGCAACGCGTCGGCGCCGAGCTCGCCGCCCAGGCCGCCGCCCCGACCCTGAAGCAGGAGGTGGCGTGATGACTGCCACGATGATCGACACGCCGCCCCCCGCGGCTCCCAAGGCGGACACCAAAAACGGCCGTTCGAGCCGCTCGACCGGCCAGATCCTCATGATCGTCGCGGGCGCGCTGCTGCTCGTCGCCGCGGTCCGCGTCATCACCGGCTCCAACCAGCTCACCTCCGAGGGCCAGGTCTCCGCCGCCCTCGGCCTCGCGGTGCCCATCGGCCTCGCCGGTCTGGCCGGCCTGTGGTCCGAGCGGTCCGGCGTGGTCAACATCGGCCTCGAGGGCATGATGATCCTCGGCACCTTCGGCGCCGGCTGGATCGGCTGGCAGTCCAACCCCTGGCTCGGACTGCTGTGCGGCATCGGCTTCGGTGTCCTCGGCGGCCTGGTGCACGCGGTCGCGACCATCACCTTCGGCGTCGACCACATCGTCTCCGGTGTCGCGGTCAACCTGCTCGCGCTGGGCACCACCCAGTACCTCGCCAAGATCTTCTTCTCGGAGGGCGCGGCGGCCGACGCGGGCGGCAACCCCAAGCAGTCACCGCCGGTGGACTCGCTGCCCACCATCGACGTGCCCGGTCTCTCGGACGGCCTGAAGTCCCTGGAGAACCACCACTGGTTCCTGGTCTCCGACATCGCGGGCATCCTCGGCGGCCTGGTCACCGACCTGTCCGTGGTGACGCTCTTCGCCATCCTGCTCTTCGTCGGCAGCTGGTGGCTGCTGTGGCGCACCGCGTTCGGCCTCCGGCTGCGCTCCTGCGGTGAGAACCCGACCGCCGCGGAGTCCCTCGGCGTCAACGTCTACACCTACAAGTACGCGGCGGTGGCCGTCTCCGGCGGCCTGGCCGGCCTCGGCGGCGCCTTCCTCGCGCTGGTCACCTCGCACACCTACCTGGAGAACCAGACCGGCGGGCGTGGCTACATCGGCCTCGCGGCCATGATCTTCGGCAACTGGCGCCCCGGCGGACTCGCCATGGGCGCGGGCCTGTTCGGCTACTCCGACGCGCTGCAGCTGCGCAACGGCGGCGAGACCGTCCACGCGCTGCTGCTCCTGCTGGTCGTGCTCCTCGTGGGGCTGGCCGGCTGGAAGCTGTACCGCAAGGCGCACTGGCAGGCCGGGATCAGCCTCTTCGTCGGCGCGCTCGTCCTGCTGTGGTACCTGTTCACCGACGAGGTGCCGAGCGACTTCGTGGGCGCCACCCCGTACGTGGTCACGCTGCTGGTGCTGTCGCTGTCGGCGCAGCGCCTGCGCATGCCCAAGGCGGACGGAATGCGGTACCGGAAGGGACAGGGCAAGTGACCGACGTCGACTGGGACCAGCTGCGTGCGGACGCCCGGTCCGCCATGGCGCGGGCCTACGCCCCGTACTCCGGCTACCCGGTCGGCGTGGCGGCCCTGGTCGACGACGGGCGTACGGTCACCGGCTGCAACGTCGAGAACGCCTCGTACGGTCTCGGCCTGTGCGCCGAGTGCGGGCTGGTCTCCCAGCTGCAGAACACGGGCGGCGGTCGCCTCACGCACTTCACCTGTGTGGACGGCCGGGGCGAGGTCCTGGTCCCGTGCGGCCGGTGCCGCCAACTGCTGTACGAGTTCGGCGGGCCCGGCCTGCTGCTGGAGACCCCGGCGGGCGTACTGCCGCTCTCCGAGATGCTGCCGCAGGCCTTCGGGCCGGACCATCTCGCCAAGTAACTCCCGTGCGGCCCCTCTGAGTTGCATCTCAGGGGGGCCGCGCACGTGAACGTCCGGAAGGAAAGCCATGACGCTGTTGTCGATGGATGTCATCTCGGTCATCCGCACCAAGCGGGACCGCGGTGAGCTCAGCGACGAGCAGATCGACTGGGTCATAGACGCGTACACCCGCGGGGTGGTCGCCGACGAGCAGATGTCCGCGCTCGCGATGGCCATCCTGCTCAACGGCATGAACCGCCGGGAGATCGCCCGCTGGACGGCCGCGATGATCGCCTCCGGTGAGCGCATGGACTTCTCGTCCCTGTCCCGTCCGACGGCCGACAAGCACTCCACGGGCGGCGTCGGCGACAAGATCACGCTGCCGCTGGCGCCCCTCGTCGCCGCGTGCGGCGCGGCGGTCCCGCAGCTGTCGGGCCGCGGCCTCGGCCACACCGGCGGCACCCTCGACAAGCTGGAGTCGATCCCGGGCTGGCGGGCACTGCTCTCCAACGAGGAGATGCTGTCCGTGCTGCACGGCTCGGGCGCGGTGATCTGCGCGGCCGGTGACGGTCTGGCCCCGGCGGACAAGAAGCTGTACGCGCTGCGGGACGTCACGGGAACGGTCGAGGCGATCCCCCTCATCGCCTCGTCGATCATGTCGAAGAAGATCGCCGAGGGGACGGGTTCGCTGGTCCTGGACGTGAAGGTCGGCACCGGCGCCTTCATGAAGACCATCGAGGACGCCCGCGAGCTGGCCTCGACGATGGTGGGCCTGGGCACCGACCACGGCGTGAAGACGGTCGCCCTGCTCACCGACATGTCGACCCCGCTCGGCCTCACCGCCGGCAACGCGCTGGAGGTCCGCGAGTCCGTGGAGGTCCTGGCGGGCGGCGGCCCGTCGGACGTGGTCGAGCTGACGCTGGCCCTGGCCCGCGAGATGCTGGACGCGGCCGGCCTGAAGGACGCCGACCCGGCGAAGGCCCTGGCCGACGGCTCCGCGATGGACGTGTGGCGCCGCATGATCGCGGCCCAGGGCGGCGACCCGGACGCGGAGCTGCCGGTGGCACGCGAACAGCACGTCATCAAGGCGGGTGCCTCCGGCGTCCTGACCCGCCTGGACGCCTACGGCATCGGCGTCGCCGCCTGGCGCCTGGGCGCGGGACGCGCCCGCAAGGAGGACGCGGTGCAGGCGGGCGCGGGCGTGGAACTCCACGCCAAGCCCGGCGACACGGTGACCGAGGGCCAGCCCCTGCTGACCCTGCACACCGACACCCCCGAGCGCTTCGAGTACGCCCTCCAGGCGGTCGAGGGTTCCTACGACGTCGCGGCCCCGGGGACGGCGTTCACGGCGTCGCCGGTGGTGCTGGAACGTATCGCCTGAGCTGCGGTTTCCTCGTACAGGTGAACGGGATCGGTGGACCGCCGCCGGTCCCGTTCGCCGTGGTGGGCTCTCCCCGCGCCCTTCGGCCTCGTCATCGACACCAGCGAGTTCCCCGGGAACTGACTCACCCGAGCAGCGTCGCCACCACCACCAGCACCGGCACCGCCAGCACCGTCGACACCAGGATCGAGTCCCGGGCCAACCGCTCGCCCACGCCGTAACGCGACGCGTACGTGTACAGGTTCTGCGCGGCCGGGAGGGCCGACGTCACCACGACGTCCAGGAGCAGGGCCCCGTGCAGACCGAACACCCCCGCCGCCAGCGCCCAGGCCACCGCCGGCTGGCCCACCGACTTCAACGCGACCGACAGCAGCACGAGGTGCCGGTCGGGGCCCCGGCCCGGCATCGTGCTCCCGCACAGGGAGATGCCGAAGGCGAGCAGGACCGCCGGGACGGACATGTTGCCGATCAGGGTCACCGGGTCCATGACGGCCGCCGGCACGCGCAGGCCGGACGCCGAGACCGCGACCCCGGCCAGCGAGCCCAGCGCGATCGGGTTGCGCAGAGGGGTGAGCAGCCGTTGCCACAGGGGACCCTCCTCGCCGTCCATGCCCGACAGGTCCAGGATCGTCAGGGCGACCGGGGTGACCAGCAGCAGCTGGAACAGCAGCACCGGCGCCACCAGTGAGGCGTCGCCCAGGACGTACACGGCGATCGGGATGCCGAGGTTGCCCGAGTTGACGTAACTGGAGCACAGCGCGCCGATCGTGGTGCGGCCCACACCCCAGCCGCGTACGACACCCGCCGCGACGAACAGCCCCGCCGCCGCTGCCGTGCTCAGCGCGGTCACCAGCAGCCGGCTGGAGAAGATCACCGACAGGTCGGCACGGGCGAGCGTGGTGAACAGCAGGGCCGGGGACGCCACATGGAAGGCCAGCTTGCTCAGTACCTCGCGGCCGTGCTCACCGAGGTGGCCGCCGCGCCCGATGACATAGCCGACGCCGATCACCACCGCGATGACCGCGAACCCGGTCAGCACCCCCTGCACGGGACCTCCGCGACCGGGAGGAGAGCGTGCGGTATCCAGGGCGGTGCTGATGTGTGGGACATACAGCTAACCATCCGGGGAAGGAGAGCCGCAGGTCAATGTGATCTCGGTCGGTGGGCAGCCCACTGCCGCGGCCGGGGTCGCGGGCCGCGATGAGTTACGCCCGCCTGCCCGGTCTACCGATCGTGGACGCCATGACACCCGCTGTACTCACGCTGGTCGGCCCCGTCGCCCGAGACGAGGTGACCGGCCTGTGCGACGACGTGCGCAGGCTGCTGGACACCACCGGCGCCCGGACGGTGGTGTGCGATGTCGCGGGGCTGGGACCACCGGGGCTGGGCGCCGTCGACCTGCTGGCCCGCCTGGATCTCACCGCCAGACGGGCCGGGGGCCGGATCCGGCTGCGCGACCCCACCCCCGCCCTACACGCTCTGCTCGACCTGGTCGGCCTCCGCTTCGAGGTGGAGGGGCAGCCCGAACAGCGGGAACCAGCGCTGGGTGTCGAGGAAGCAGTGGAACCCGGTGATCCGGCCGTCTGAGATCTCGAGGACCTGGACCGCCCACGGGGCGAAGCCGCCCTGGTCCGGGTCCGGCTTGTACTGGGCGAACCCGGGCAGGCCGTTGACCTGGACCGGCAGCAGGCGGGAGCCCGCGCAGGCCGCGCCGAGCGTCGTCATGAAGCCCGTGATGTCGTCGTGGCCGGTGAGCCACAGGTCGAACGGCGGCATCGTCATGATGGCGTCCTCGTGCAGCAGGGCCGTCAGCGCCGTCATGTCGTAGCCCTCGAACGCCGCCACATAGCGGTCCAGGAGCTTTTGCTGTTCCTCGTCCAGCGGGTCGGACACGGCCGCGTCGGCGCCGTGCTGCTCCCGTTCGGCGAGTGTCGCGCGGGCCCGCTGCAGCGCGCTGTTGACCGACGCGACGGACGTACCGAGCAGCTCCGCGACCTCGCTCGCCTTCCAGGCCAGCACCTCGCGCAGGATCAGCACCGCGCGCTGCTTGGGCGGCAGCTGCTGCAGGGCCGCCATGAAGGCGAGCCGCACGGACTCCTTGGCGACGGCCCGCTCCGCCGGGTCCTCGGTCGTCGGCAGCACCCGCCCGTCCGGCATGGGCTCCAGCCAGGTGTGGTCCGGGCGCGGGGAGAGGGCGGCCTGCGCGAGGGGCGTGGACTCCGTGAGGTCCATCGGCCGGGCGCGCTTGTTGCCGGCGGTCAACATGTCCAGGCAGACGTTGGTCGCGATGCGGTACAGCCACGAGCGGAGGCTGGAGCGGCCCTCGAACTTCTCGTAGCTGCGCCACGCCCGGACCATGGTGTCCTGCACCGCGTCCTCGGCCTCGAAGGAGGAGCCGAGCATGCGATAGCAGTACCCGGTCAGCTCGGTCCGGTGCTTCTCCAGTCTGACGTCGAGGTCCGTCGCCGTTGTGCCGCCCATCGTCCACCCACCCCTGTGGCCGTTCCATGCCGGGCGCCGCTTTGCGCCCAGCACTTGGAAGCTACCGCAGGGGTCTGACAACGGCCTGGCGAGTGGGGAAACGTGCAGGTCAGGGCCAAGTCGCGCGAGGGTCGGTGCCAGGGGAACGGGGACCCTACGCCGCCACCGGCTCCCGCCGCGCGGCGACCCGCGCCGCCCGGGTACCGAACACCGTGATCGTGACGACGCCCAGCACCGCCAGCAGACCGACGGTCACCGTCCCGGACCAGCCGCCCGCGTGGAAGGCCATGGCGCCCACCGAGCTGCCCACGCTGGAGCCGATGTAGTACGCCGACTGGTAGAGCGCCGACGCCTGCGCCCGCCCCCGGGTCGCGGTCTTGCTGACCGCCGAGGACGCGGCCGCGTGCCCCGCGAAGAAACCACCGGTGATCAGGACCAGGCCGACCAGGACCAGGGGGAGGGAGTCGGCCAGGGACAGCAGCAGACCTGTCGCCGTCGTACCGCCCGCCGCGTACAGCGCGCCCCGGCGGCCCAGGCGGCCCACCAGCCGGCCGGACGTCGACGCGGACACCGTGCCCACCAGGTAGACCAGGAAGATCGAGCCGACGATGCCCTGGGGGAGGCCGAAGGGCGCCTCGGTCAGGCGGTAGCCGATGACCGTGTACACGCCGCCGAACACCGTCATGAACAGCGCGCCGATCGCGTACAGGCGACGCAGCAGCGGGTTGGCCAGGTGGTCGCGGACCGTGCGGGCCAGCACCCGGGGCCGCAGTGAGCCCGTCGCGAAGTGCTTCGGCGCGGGCAGCAACGCCCGGAAGGCCACCGCGCAGGCCACGGCGATCGCACCGATCACCCCGACCGCGACCCGCCAGCCCCACTCCTGCGCGACCCAGCCGGTGATGACCCGGCCGCTCATCCCGCCGACGCTGTTGCCGGCGACGAACAGTCCGATCGCGGTGACCAGCGCCTTCGGTGTGACCTCCTCCGCGAGGTAGGCCGTCGCGGAGGCGGGCAGACCGGCCAGCGCCGCACCCTGCACGGCCCGCAGCACGACCAGCGCGGTCAGCGACGGCGCGAAGGGCACGAGCAGCCCGACGGTCACCGCGACCGCGAGCGAGGCCGTCATCACCGTACGGCGTCCGAAACGCTCCGACAGGGCGCTCATCGGCAGGACGAACAGCGCCAGCCCGCCGGTCGCGGCCGCCACGGTCCAGCTAGCCTCGCTGGCCGCCACCCCGAACTCGCCGGAGATCAGCGGCAGCAGCGCCTGAGTGGAGTAGAGGAGGGCGAACGTCGCGACACCGGCGAGGAAGAGGGCGAAGCTCATCCGGCGGTAGCCGGGGCCGCCCGGGGCCATCCGGGAGTCGACGACAGGAGCAGAGGGTGCGGCGGCCACGACGGTGGACGCCCCGGTACTGGCGGGAGACATGCTTCGAAACTACGGACGCTCCCGGTCATCCGTCCAATGCATGGAATCGTCATAATCGTTCCCATGGAGCATCAGCAGAGGTCACAGGGTCGCCTGTCACCGTCCAGTGACACAGAAGACACGGCGGACATGTCGAGGCTGCTCGCCCCCCGCCTCGCCCACTTCGCCGGTGTCGCCCGTACCGAACACGTCACCCGGGCCGCCCAGGAGATGCAGGTCCCTCAGTCGACCCTGTCCCGGGCCATGGTCCGGCTCGAGCAGGATCTGGGCGTCGACCTGTTCGCCCGTCACGGCCGCACCGTGTCCCTCACCCCGGCCGGCCGCACCTTCCTCACCTCCGTCGAGCGCGCCCTCGCCGAGATCGAGCGCGCCGCCGAGGAGGTCCGCGCCGACGCCGACCCGGCCACCGGCAAGGTCGCCTTCGGCTTCCTGCACACCATGGGCGCCGAGACCGTGCCGGGTCTCCTGCACGCCTTCCGCGCCGATCACCCGCGCGTCCGCTTCAGCCTCGTCCAGAACTACGGCGAGGCGATGATCGAGCGCCTGCGCGCGGGCGAACTGGACCTCTGTCTGACCTCCCCGGTCCCGGACGCCCCCGACCTGGTCGCCCGCCGGCTCGACGAACAGAAACTCCGCCTGGTCGTCCCGGCCGACCACCGCCTCGCCGCCCGCCGCCGGATCCGCCTCGCCGAGGCCGCCGAGGAAATGTTCGTCACCCTGGAACCTGGCTACGGCCTGCGCCGCATCACCGACGACCTGTGTCAGGAAGCCGGGTTCCGGCCCCGTGTGGCCTTCGAGGGCGAGGAGGCGGAAACCCTGCGGGGGCTGGTGGCGGCCGGTCTGGGCGTGGCCCTGCTGCCGCCCCCGGCCTTCCCGCGCCCCGGCGTCGTCGAGCTGACGGTCACCGCCCCGCGAGCGGTCCGCGAGATCGGCGTGGCGTGGCTCGACGGCCACCCGGACACACCCCCGGTGGCCGCCTTCAAGAGGTTCCTGCTCTCCCGACGCGGCAACCTGCTGCCGACCTGAGGGGGCGCGGGCCGCCGCCCCCCCTTGCGAACACGCCTGAGGCCTACCGCCTGCCGCGCCCGAATCCGGAGGCCAGCGGCATCCGCAACCCCAGCGGCGGCGGTGCGGCCAACGCGTCCCGCACCGGTCGCGACAACGCCCGCCCGAACAACGCCCCCATCACGAAGTCCGCGGCCAGCGCGTGCACTTCGTCCCGGTGCTGGTGCAACCCGTGTCCGTCGGAGTGCACTTCGAAGCGGCACACCTCCCGGTTCGCCTTCTTCGCCCGCTCCGCCAGCCGGAACGACAACTCCGGATCGGTGCGCTCGTCATTCGTGCCGTGCACGATCAGCACCCGCCGCCCGGCCAGCTGCCGCACCGGTTCGGGGGACGCGGCCACGTCCTCCTCCGGCAGCCAAGGGGCCAGTGCCACCACGGAGTTGACGGCCTCGTGCCCGGCCGCGTGCAGCGCCGCCCGGCCACCCATGTCGACCCCGGCGAGGCACACCGGGACATCGCCGTACCGTCGTACGGCCTCCTCGGTCGCCCAGGTCGCGTCCTGCGCCAGATGTGCCGCGCTGCCGTTCCAGCCGCGGTAGCGGTAGTGGACCACATGGGTCGCCAGCCCCGCGGCGCGGCCCGCGCCGGCGAGACGGCGGCCCAGGACGCGTACGGACGCGGCCGCCCACACCGGAGAGGGTCTGCGATGGGAGACCTCATCGCCTCCGGGGAGCAGCAGCACCACTCCACTCACCGCTGTCGGCTCCGGCCCCAGCGTCCGCCCCAGCCGGGGCGGGCGAACCGGTGTCGCTTGCTGTCCCATGACAGAACAGTGTCAGAAGCGCGGGTGTACGACACTGGTCCGTGCGGTCACCGTTACGTATCGACGAATTCGTAAACCAGACGATCTACGCGCGTAGGAGTTAGAGTGCGGAAATGACGAGCCAGACTGCCCGGATGGGGACCACCCCGAGCTCGGACCAGATCCGCCGAGCGCCCAAGGTGCTGCTGCACGACCACCTCGACGGCGGGCTGCGCCCCGGCACCGTCGTCGACCTCGCGCGGGACAGCGGGTACCCGCACCTCCCGGAGACCGACCCGGACAAGCTCGGCGTCTGGTTCCGCGAGGCCGCCGACTCCGGTTCCCTGGAGCGGTACTTGGAGACCTTCTCGCACACCGTCGGCGTGATGCAGACCCGTCAGGCGCTGGTCCGGGTCGCCGCCGAGTGCGCCGAGGACCTCGCCGAGGACGGGGTGGTGTACGCCGAGGTGCGCTACGCCCCCGAGCAGCACCTGGACGGCGGGCTCAGCCTCGAAGAGGTCGTCGAGGCCGTCAACGAGGGCTTCCGGGAAGGGGAGCGGCTCGCTCGCGCGAACGGCCACCGGATCCGGGTCGGCGCCCTGCTCACGGCGATGCGGCACGCGGCCCGCGCCCTGGAGATCGCCGAACTCGCCAACCGGTACCGCGACCTGGGCGTCGTCGGCTTCGACATCGCGGGCGCGGAGGCGGGGTACCCGCCCACCCGGCACCTCGACGCCTTCGAGTACCTCAAGCGCGAGAACAACCACTTCACCATCCACGCCGGAGAGGCCTTCGGGCTGCCGTCCATCTGGCAGGCCCTCCAGTGGTGCGGTGCCGACCGGCTCGGCCACGGCGTGCGGATCATCGACGACATCCAGGTCCACGAGGACGGCACGGTGAAGCTGGGCCGGCTGGCCTCGTACGTACGGGACAAGCGGATCCCGCTGGAGCTGTGCCCCAGCTCCAACCTCCAGACGGGCGCCGCGGCCTCCTACGCCGAGCACCCGATCGGGCTGCTGCGCCGGCTGCACTTCCGCGCCACCGTGAACACCGACAATCGCCTGATGTCCGGCACCAGCATGAGCCAGGAATTCGAGCACCTTGTCGAGGTGTTCGGCTACACACTCGATGACGTGCAATGGTTCTCCGTCAATGCGATGAAATCAAGTTTCATTCCTTTCGATGAACGACTCGCCATGATCAATGACGTCATCAAGCCCGGATATGCCGAGCTGAAGTCCGAATGGCTGTTCCAGCAGACCGCTTCCACCAGCGACTCCGTGGACACGGAGGGCTGATTCAACGAAAACGGAGGCGCGGAACCCGGACGGGCATTCGCCATTCGCCCGCGTTTCGATGTTTGCGGTGGGTACCTCGACATGTTTACGGTCATGGACGCTGACCTCCCCGCAACTCCATTTCGAGGATGCATTTCATGAAGCAGTCTGCTGTCAAGATCCTCGGTGTCGCCGCTCTCGGTGCCGCCTTCGCCGCCACCGCCGCGGGCGCCGCGAGCGCCGCGCCGGTCGCCCAGGACGCCACCCAGGCGCTGAACGGCGTCTCCCGGACGCTGCCGGCGGAGAACGTCGCCCACCAGCTGCCGGCCGCCGGTGAGGTGCTGGGCCAGGCGCAGTCGACGCTCCCCGCGGCGAAGCCGGTCACCCAGAAGGCGCTCGCCGACGACCCCACCGACCAGCTCACCTCCCTGGTCGGCGGTCTGACCTCCGGCAAGGGCCTGCCCGTCAAGGGCGGCCTGCCCGTCAAGGGCGGCCTGCCCGGCGTCCCGCTGGGCTGAGCAGCACCGCACACGAACGCGCCGGTGGGGCGCACCCTCGGACGGGGTGCGCCCCACCGGCGTATCCGCGTACGCGCGGTCACCAGGCCGTGCTGGTGGTCCTGTCCTCGGACGGGAAGAGGATCCACAGTGCGATGTAGAGCAGGAACTGCGGGCCCGGCAGCAGGCAGGAGAGTACGAAGATGACGCGCATCGTCGTCGCGGAGGTGCCGAAGCGCCGTGCCAGCGCGGCACACACTCCGCCGATCATGCGGCCGTTGGTGGGGCGGGCGAGGCGGGACATTGCGGCTCCTTCGTGAGCGTCTGTCGGAGGCTGTCCGGGTGACCGCCTCGTCTGACTTCAAAGCTACGCAGACGAAGGGGACGAAACATCGCTCTACGGTGCGATCCCGACCCTGGGAATCGTCGGGGTCAGACCCTGAGGGGGGTCCTCCTGCGGGACGGAGCGCGGGTGGGCGCGCTCGTCCCTGCGACGGAGCCGGGAGCGGGCCGCCGGCACCAGGAGCGCGTGCGCGAGAGCCACGCCCGCCGTG
The DNA here is from genome assembly GCF_042872365.1 of Streptomyces sp. NPDC005263. Lineage (NCBI taxonomy): Bacteria > Bacillati > Actinomycetota > Actinomycetes > Kitasatosporales > Streptomycetaceae > Streptomyces > Streptomyces sp. NPDC005263. Next base: position 469,518 of record NZ_JBIAKJ010000003.1, read on the forward strand.
TTCAGGAGCAGCGAGTCGATGTCCACGCGCTGCCCGGGCACCCCGGTCTGCAGCAGCTCGATGCCCAGCGAGATCAGGGCGCCGGCAGCGGTCGTACGCAGCAGGGAGGCGAGCGGCGAGACGGTGATCCTGCCGTTGACCAGCGGGAACAGCACTCCCAGCGGGGCCAGTAGCCCGAGCCCGCCCAGGATGCGCCGGGTCGCCTCCTGCCAGCCCAGGGCCAGATCGGAGCGGATGCTGGCCAGCGGATGCAGATTGGCGGGCATCACCCAGGGGACATCCAGTGGACGCAGCGTGAGCCAGGCGACGAACGCGAGGTGTGCGACAAGGACGACACCCCCTGCCACACGGACGTTGATCGCGGCGCTGCCGCCGATGGAGCCTTCACGCTGCACGCATCCCAAGACGCGGCCTCCGGCACGATCGGTTCCGGGATACCCACGGGTACGTGGATGAGGCATGCGCCACAACCCCGTGACCCGGGACGCGCCCGCGTCAGCCTCCGGCCACCTCGCTCGACGGCGGCTCCGTGCTGCCGGGGCGGGAGCGGACCTTGTCCGTGCACTCGTAGCGGCGCAGCGGCTCGGAGGCCGGGCCGCCGAGGACGACCGAGCCGTCTCCCTCCGCCGCGGCCGAGTCGGAGAACGTGCAGACCACCTGGGCGAGGGCGTACGAGGTGAGGTCCCCGGGCCGGGTGCTCAGCCGGAGCGCGTCCGCCGGGTCCCGGGGCCCCGGGCCCCGCACCGTCATACCGCCGCGTACGTCGGTGGTGTACCCGGCCTCCTTCTCCGCGGCCGAGGGGGTCGCCGCGAGCTCGTCCAGCAGCCCCTGCGCCACCAGCACCCGGCGCTCGGTGTCCGCCGTACCGTCCGGGACGCGCACGGTCCGGTCGACCGCCACCAGCGACGAACCGCACAGCAGGAACGCCTGCACCGGCAGCCCGCGCGAGGCCTGCGTCGAGAGGTCCGGCTCGGAGAGCGAACACCGCACCCGGGACGGCGCGGGCCCGAACTCGGTCGGCACCTCGGTGGCCCGGATCCCGCACCCGGTGAGCAGCGCGGCCAGCACCGGGAGCGCCAGCACTCGGCCCACGCTCGTCAGGCGTACGTTCATCAGGCGTCCCCCTCGGCCTTCCCGCCGTCCCCGTCCTCGGCGTCGTCGGCGTCCTCGGTGAGCGGCGACGAGTCCTGCGGCAGCCGCAGCGTGAACACCGCGCCGCCCTCCGCGGAGTTGGCCGCGGTGATCTCACCGCCGTGGATGTGGGCGTTCTCCAGGGCGATCGACAGGCCCAGGCCGCTGCCCTCGGAGCGTGGCCGGGAGGCGCTCGCCTTGTAGAAACGGTCGAAGACGTGCGGCAGGACGTCCTCGGGGATGCCGGGCCCGTGGTCCCGGACCTCGATGACCACCGCGTCGGCGGTGTTCCGTACCGCGACCCGCACCGGCGAACCCCCGTGCTTGAGCGCGTTGCCGATGAGGTTGGCCATGATCACGTCCAGGCGGCGCGGGTCGAGCCGGGCGTGGATGCCGCGCTCGGCGTCCAGATCCACCGCGTCCAGCCAGGCCCTTGCGTCGATGCAGGCGGTGAGCTGGTCGACGACGTCCACGTCGTCCACCACCAGCCGCGCGGTGCCCGCGTCGAAGCGGGTGACCTCCATGAGGTTCTCGACGAGGTCGTTCAGCCGCCGCGTCTCGCTCACGACGAGCCGTACCGCGGGCTCGATCATCGGATCGACGCTGCCGGACCCCATCTCCAGCTCGTCCTCCAGCACCTCCGTCACGGCGGTGATGGCGGTCAGCGGCGTCCGCAGTTCATGGGACATGTCGGCCACGAACCGGCGGGAGGCGTCGTCACGCGCGGCCATCTCGGCCACCCGTTTCTCCAGCGCCTCGGCGGCGTTGTTGAACGTCCGGGAGAGATCGGCGAGTTCGTCCGTCCCCGACACCCGCAGCCGGGTGTCCAGCCTGCCCTCGCCGAGCCGGCGCGCGGCCACCCCGAGCCGCTGCACCGGCTTCAGCACGGTCGTCGCCGCGGCCTGCGCGAGCAGCGCGGAGCCGACCAGGCCGAGCCCGGTGGCGATCCCGAGCGACCAGGCCAGCGAGTTGAGGTCCTTCGCCTCCGGCTCCAGCGACTTGAGCATGTAGCCGGTCGGCCCGCCACCGATCACCTTCGTGCCGGCCACCAGACAGGGCGACCCGTGGATGGTCACCCGCTGCCAGTAGAGGTGGTACGGGTACTTGTTGGCGGCGGTGACCGGCTGCCGCCTGCTCACCGCCGCGCGCAGCGACGACGGCACGTCCTGCACCGTGAAGCCGTTCAGGGCACCGGAGTTGCCGTACACCGTCTTGCCGCTCGCGTCCTCGGCGACCAGCACCACACTGAAACGCTGGCTGCTGTTGGCCATCTGGCCCGCGGTGTGCTGCAGCTCGTCCTGTGAGGGGTTCGCGGGCAGCGCGCCCGCCCGGTTCTGCATCTCCTGCTCGAAGTCGCGCAGCACCGCGTCCTGGGTGCGGGTGAGCACCGCCTCCCGGTTGAGCCAGTACGCGATCCCGGACGCGGACACCGCGGCGGTCAGCGCCACCAGAGCGAACACGACCACGAGCCGCAGCCGCAGACTGGTGAGCCGCAGCCGCGACCACACTCCCTTGCGATCCGCGGTCCAACCGCGGATCCCCCCGTGCGCTTGGGTCACTGAGGACTGTCCAGCCGGTAGCCGACACCACGGACCGTACGGATCAGCGTCGGCGAGGACGGCACGTCCTCGACCTTGGCGCGCAGCCGCTGCACACAGGCGTCCACCAGCCGCGAGTCGCCCAGATAGTCGTGCTCCCACACCAGCCGCAGCAACTGCTGCCGGGACAGTGCCTGGCCCGGCCGCCGGCTCAGTTCGAGCAGCAGCCGCAGCTCGGTCGGGGTGAGCTGGAGGTCCTCGCCGTTCTTCGTCACGGTCATCGCCGCGCGGTCGATCACCAGCGAACCGAACGACGCCGCGTCGTTCGCCTCCCGCTCCCCGCGCCGCAGCACGGCCCGGATCCGGGCGTCCAGCACCCGCCCCTGCACCGGCTTGACCACATAGTCGTCGGCACCGGACTCCAGCCCGACGACCACGTCGATGTCGTCGCTGCGCGCGGTCAGCAGGATGATCGGCAGCTGGTCCGTGCGCCGGATGCGCCGGCACACCTCGAACCCGTCGATGCCCGGCAGCATCACATCCAGCACGATCAGGTCGGGCCGCTGCTCCCGCAGCAGCTTCAGGCCGTCCTCGCCGGTGGCAGCGGTGGCAACCCGGTGGCCCTGGCGCGTCAGGGACAGCTCCAGGGCCGTACGGATGGCGTCGTCGTCCTCGATCAGCAACAGGGAAGGCACGAGGCTCATTCTGGCCCATGGCGGGGTGGGGCTGCGACACCTGTCCCCGCACCGGCCGCCACCCGTATCCCTGCGTGCCCGTAGCGCTCCGGTCTGTGCGGATCCTGGGTGACACCTGGGAGCGACATCCGAGCAGGGCCCCTGTGACAGCTCTGTGACAGTCGGCGGACACGGCCATGAAGTGACCCCGGCAAGCTTCTCGGCACAGGCAAGGAAGCACGGCGAACACCGGAAGTCCACGACGGGGGGCGCGAGATGAACACGCTGTACGGCAACAGCACCAGCGCGGTGATCACGCGTCTGCACGACGTGAACGGGGGCCGGGGTTCGGAGAAGGCCGGTGCCGACGGGGGTCCCTCCCGCTCGAACGGGTTCGAGCGAGGGGGCGGGCGGAGTTTCGCCCGCGGCACCGGGCGTCAGCACACCACCTACATGTCGGTGGTTGACGCCCGCACGGGGGAAGCTCACGGGGGAGCCGCGTACGGGGAGGACTCGGGGGAGCGTCGTTCGCTGTCGGAGGTGGAGTTCACCGCCTACGTCCAGGAGCGCCGCGCCTCCCTGTACGCAACCGCCTACCACCTGACCGGTGACCGCTTCGAGGCCGAGGACCTGCTGCAGAGCGCGCTGTTCTCGACGTACCGGGCGTGGGACCGGATCAGTGACAAGGCGGCGGTCGGCGGATATCTCCGCCGCACCATGACCAACCTGCACATCAGCGCGTGGCGCCGCCGCAAGCTGAACGAGTACCCGACCGAGGAACTGCCGGAGACGCCCGGCGACACGGACGCGATGCGCGGCACCGAACTGCGCGCGGTCCTGTGGCAGGCGCTCGCCCGGCTCCCCGAACTCCAGCGCACGATGCTGGTCCTTCGTTACTACGAGGGCCGCACCGACCCGGAGATCGCGGAGATCCTCGACATCAGTGTCGGCACGGTGAAGTCCAGCATCTGGCGGTCGCTCCGCCGGCTGCGCGAGGACGAGGTCCTCAGCTTCGGCCGTGACGAGGAGAACGCCTTCGGGGAGCTCGTCGCCTGAGGGTTCGGGGGGAGCAAGTAACGGGGGAGCGGTAACAACGGGGGAGCGGTAACTGGGGGACCAACGGGGGAAGCACGGGGGTGCATCAGGAGCGGGGCTGGAGGGCCGGGGGGTCCGTCCAGTCCCGCTTTCCTGTCTCAGCCCGCCGCAGTGGCCGCCGGGCGGCGGCCGACCGCGGCGGCGGCGAGGCGGCCGAGGGCCTCGTCCCGGTCGCAGGCGTACGCGCCCAGTGCCGTCTGGCGGGCCACGATGGAGCGTTCGGCGCGCATCAGCCGCCAGCCGCGGCGCAGCAGGAACGGCACCGACTTGCGGCCCTCCCTCAGGTCCCGCAGGAAGCGCCGGCGGAAGGTCTTCACCGGGCCGCGGTTCAGGCACAACGCGTCGGCCAGCACGCCGAGTTCCCGGCAGCGCGTGATGATCTCGGCGGCGAAGATGCCCTCCGCTATGAACAGCGGGGTCCGCCCCACATCGACGGACTCCTCGCCGGTGCGGGCGCTCAGCGAGATGTCGTAGAGCGGGACCTTGGTACGGCCGGTGCGGCACAGGTCCAGGATCGCGGCGATCGCGGCGTCCGAGTCCCACGAGTCCGGGTGGTCCCAGTCGATGTCGGAGCTTCCGCTCACCAGGGGCAGCGTCGGGTCGTCGCCCTCTTTGTAGAAGTCGTCGAGACGCAGCACGGGAAGCCCGGAGCGGGCGCCGACCAGGGACTTGCCCGAGCCCGAGGGGCCGCAGAGCAGCACGACACGGGCGGATGACGGGGGAAGGATGCTCACGGGACACCAGTTTGACGCATCCCGTACGCCCTGCCGACCCCGCGGGCCGGCTTTGAAGCGCGCGTCACACATCAACTACCCTTCGTGGTGACCTAGTTACCCTGTGCTCCAGAAGGTGGCAGAACCGATGGCTCGACACGCGTCCTCGCAGAATCCGACCGCCCGGCGCGCCCTGGCCGCCCTCGCGACCGCGGGTGTGGCCCTGGGGGCGGGCGCGGCGACGGCGTCCGCGGCCACCGACATCACCCACTCCGAGCCCGCCTCGCTCGGTCACACCGACCCGCAGGCCGGCCTCCAGCCCCCCACCGGCACGGTCGGCCACGTCACCGGCCCGGTCGCCGGCCTCAAGCCCAACCCGCTCGCCGGCACCGGCGTCGACCCGCTCGACAACGGCGTGGGCACCCAGGTCGCCGACTTCAAGCCGCTCAGCTCGCGGGCGCTGACCGGGCCGGTGGCGCAGGCGGAGTCGGTCGACAGGCTGCCGGTGGCGGGGCAGGCGGTGGGGCTGCTGGGTCGCTGAGGAACGGGCGCACGGCGAAGAGCCGCTCCTTCCCCCTGACAGTGGGAAGGAGCGGCTGTTCGGCCGTGTCGGGTCTCAGTACGCCGAGCCGGACGCGCCCAGCGAACCCGTCGGGTGCCAGACCGTCTTGGTCTCCAGGAACGCCGTCATGCGGTCGATGCCGGGGGTCGCCGACCAGTCGGCATTGTCCACAGCGTGTGGACGCAGGACGCGCTTCAGGTTGTCGGCGGCCGCGATCTCCAGTTCCTTCGCCAGGCCGTCGTCGGCGGCGGCGCCCGCCAGGTCGATCGCGTTGACGTCCTGGTGCGCGGCCAGGGGCGCCGCGATCTCCGCCGTACGGCCGGAGAGGACGTTGACGACGCCGCCGGGCAGGTCGGAGGTGGCCAGTACCTCGCCCAGGGAGAGGGCGGGGAGCGGGGACCTCTCGGAAGCCACCACGACCGCGGTGTTGCCCGTCGCGATCACCGGGGCGACGACCGAGACCAGGCCGAGGAACGACGACTCCTGCGGGGCCAGGACGGCGACCACGCCCGTCGGCTCGGGGGACGACAGGTTGAAGTACGGGCCCGCCACCGGGTTGCCGCCGCCCACCACCTGGGCGATCTTGTCGGTCCAGCCCGCGTACCAGACCCAGCGGTCGATCGTCGCGTCCACCTGCTCGGCGGCCTTCGACTTCGACAGGCCCTCCGCGTCGGCCACCTCGTGGACGAACTGCGCCCTGCGGCCCTCCAGCATCTCCGCGACGCGGTAGAGGACCTGGCCCCTGTTGTACGCGGTCGCGCCGGACCAGCCCCCGAAGGCCTTGCGGGCGGCCACGACCGCGTCGCGGGCGTCCTTGCGGGAGGAGAGCGGCGCGTTCGCCAGCCACTTGCCCTTTGCGTCGGTCACCTCGTACACCCGGCCGCTCTCGGAACGCGGGAACTTCCCGCCGACGTACAGCTTGTAGGTCTTGAAGACGCTCAGACGCCGCGCGGCGGAGCCGCTGATCGATACGTGCTCAGACATCGAGGTACGCCTCCAGGCCGTGGCGACCGCCCTCGCGGCCGAAGCCCGACTCCTTGTAACCGCCGAACGGCGACGTCGGGTCGAACTTGTTGAACGTGTTGGACCAGATCACGCCCGCGCGGAGCTTGCTCGCCACCGCCAGGATGCGCGAGCCCTTCTCCGACCAGATGCCCGCCGACAGGCCGTACGGGGTGTTGTTGGCCTTGGCGACGGCCTCGTCCGGGGTACGGAAGGTGAGGACGGACAGCACCGGGCCGAAGATCTCGTCACGGGCGACGGTGTGCGCCTGGGTGACGTTCGTGAACAGGGTCGGGGCGAACCAGTAACCGGAGGAGGGGAGTTCACAGGCCGGCGACCAGCGCTCGGCGCCCTCCGCCTCGCCCTGCTCGACCAGCGTGGTGATCCGGGACAGCTGCTCCGCGGAGTTGATCGCGCCGATGTCGGTGTTCTTGTCCAGCGGGTCGCCCAGGCGCAGCGTGGACAGGCGGCGCTTGAGGGAGTCGAGGAGCTCGTCCTGGATGGACTCCTGGACCAGCAGCCGGCTGCCCGCGCAGCAGACCTGGCCCTGGTTGAAGAAGATGCCGTTCACGATGCCCTCGACGGCCTGGTCGATCGGCGCGTCGTCGAAGACGATGTTGGCGCCCTTGCCGCCGAGTTCGAGCGTGAGCTTCTTGCGGGTGCCCGCGACGGTGCGCGCGATCTGCTTGCCGACGGCGGTGGAGCCGGTGAAGGCGACCTTGTCGACGCCCGGGTGCGCGACCAGCGCGGCGCCCGTGTCGCCGTATCCCGGAAGGATGTTGACGACGCCCTTCGGGAGGCCGGCCTGGCGGCAGATGTCCGCGAAGAAGAGAGCGGACAGAGGGGTCGTCTCGGCGGGCTTCAGCACCACCGTGTTGCCGGTCGCGAGCGCCGGGGCGATCTTCCACGCCAGCATCAGGAGGGGGAAGTTCCAGGGGATGACCTGGCCCGCGACGCCGAGGGGCCGGGGGTTCGCGCCGAAGCCGGCGTGGTCGAGCTTGTCGGCCCAGCCCGCGTAGTAGAAGAAGTGCGCGGCGACCAGGGGGAGGTCGGCGTCGCGGGTCTCCTTGATGGGCTTGCCGTTGTCGAGGGTCTCCAGGACGGCGAGCTCGCGGCTGCGTTCCTGGATGATCCGGGCGATACGGAACAGGTACTTGGCCCGCTCGGAACCCGGCAGCGCCGACCACTTCTCGAAGGCCTTGCGGGCCGCCTCGACCGCGCGGTCGACGTCCTCGGCGCCCGCCTGGGCGACCTCGGCGAGGACCTCCTCGCTGGCGGGGCTGACCGTCTTGAAGACCTTGCCGTCTGCGGCCTCGGTGAACTCGCCGTTGATGAACAGGCCGTAGGAGGGCGCGATGTCGACGATCGCGCGGGACTCCGGCGCCGGGGCGTACTCGAACGCGGATGACCGCTTGCTCGTGGTGTCCGTGGTCTTGTCCGTGGTCATGGTGATCAGTCCACCGTCACGTAGTCGGGGCCGGAGTAGCGGCCGGTGGCCAGCTTCTGGCGCTGCATCAGCAGGTCGTTGAGGAGCGAGGAGGCGCCGAAGCGGAACCAGTGGTTGTCCAGCCAGTCGTCGCCCACGGTCTCGTTGACCAGGACGAGGAACTTGATCGCGTCCTTGGAGGTGCGGATCCCGCCGGCCGGCTTCACGCCCACCTGTACCCCAGTCTGCGCCCGGAAGTCGCGGACGGCCTCCAGCATGAGCAGGGTGTTCGCGGGGGTGGCGTTCACCGCGACCTTGCCGGTCGAGGTCTTGATGAAGTCCGCCCCGGCCAGCATGCCGAGCCAGCTCGCGCGGCGGATGTTGTCGTACGTCGACAGCTCGCCCGTCTCGAAGATGACCTTGAGGCGGGCGTCCGTCCCGCAGGCCTCCCGCACGGCGACGATCTGGTCGTACACCGTCAGGTAGTCGCCCGCGAGGAACGCGCCGCGGTCGATGACCATGTCGATCTCGTCGGCACCCGCCGCGACGGCCTCCCGGACGTCCGCGAGCTTCACGGCGATCGGGACGCGGCCCGCCGGGAAGGCGGTGGCCACCGAGGCGACCTTGACGCCGGAGCCGGCGACCGCCGCCTTGGCGGTGGCCACCATGTCGGGGTAGACGCAGACGGCCGCGACCGCGGGGGCCGTCCGGTCGGTCGGGTCGGGGCGGACCGCCTTGGCGCCGAGCGCCCGGACCTTGCCCGGGGTGTCCGCGCCTTCCAGCGTCGTCAGGTCGACCATCGAGATGGCGAGGTCGATGGCGTACGCCTTCGCGGTCGTCTTGATGGAACGGGTACCGAGCGAGGAGGCGCGCGCCTCCAGTCCGACCGCGTCGACGCCGGGCAGCCCATGGAGGAAGCGGCGCAGCGTGCTGTCGGACGCGGTGACGTCTGAGAGAGCGTGAGGTGCAGCAGTGGGCATGGTCACCAGACGAGCATATCTACGCGCGTAGCGGCTGTACAGCCGGGCGGGTGCACTCATCAGGTCGTCGGGGTGGGGTGTGGGGGGTGGGGTGTGGGTGGGTGGGGGCGGCTGCTTGTGGTGCGGGGGTTGGCAGGGCTTTGAGTGCGTCGGGCAGAATCGGGGCCATGACGACTCCGGACCCGCAGACATCGCCGAAGTACGAGGACCGGGTGCACCGGTCCGGCGGGGGCATCGCCGGTGGTGTCCTGCTGCTCGGCATCGCCTGCTGGCTCGGGATCGACGCGATCGTCGCCGGGGAGGGCAGCACACCCTGGCGGGCGCTCGCCGCCCTGCTGCTCGTGGTGCCGCTGATCATCGCCTTCACGCTGCGGCCCGCCGTCTACGTGGGTGACGACCGGCTGCGTGTCCGCAACCCGTTCCGGATCATCGTGCTCCCCTGGGGGCAGATCGAGGCGCTGCGCTCCGGCTACTCGAACGAGGTCTTCGTCAAGACCGGCGGCAAGTTCCAGCTGTGGGCGGTTCCCGTCTCGCTGCGGGCCCGCAACAAGGCGGCGCGGCGGGAGGCCCGGCGGACCGCGCAGGACGGCGGGCCGATGGGAACCGGGGGCGGCGGCCGGCTCGGCGGTGCTCTCGGCGGTGGGCTCGGTGGATCGCGTGGCTTGTCCGGGGGGCGCGGGGCGGGGTCGGACGGGCCCGTGCGGGCGGAGAGCGACCAGGTCATGGACGACCTGCGCGAGCTGCTGGAGCAGCGGGCGACGGTTCGGTCGGCGCAGGGTGAGGTGACCGTGCGGTGGGCCTACGAGGTCATGGGGCCGGCGGTGGCGGGGGCCGTGCTGCTGGTGATTCTGGTCGTGGTCGGCTGAGGCGGGGCGGGCGCGGGAGTTTGGTGGGGTGCCGCTAAGCACCCCGGGCACTCAGATGCCTGCCGCTGCGGACAGGTCTCGCTTGATCGTTGTCAGGAGGTCCGTCGCCCTTGCGTGGGCGGCGGGGAGGTCGGCGTGCGTCCCTACCGGGACGACCACCTCCAGGTAGCACTTCAGCTTCGGTTCCGTACCGCTGGGGCGGACGATCACCCGGGCGCCGTCGAGGATGTAGCGCAGGCCGTCGGTGGGCGGAAGTCGGTCGGTGCCCCGGGTGAGGTCGTCGGTGCGGGTGATCGGCAGGCCCGCCAGCTCCGTCGGGGGATGCTCGCGCAGGCGCCCCATCGCGTCGGCGATGAGGGAGAGGTCGTCGACGCGGACCGAGAGCTGGTCGGTGGCGTGCAGGCCGTGCTCGACCGCGATGTCGTCCAGGAGGTCGAGGAGGGTGCGGCCCTGCTCCTTGAGGACGGAGGCGAGCTCCGTGATCAGCAGGGCGGCCGTGATGCCGTCCTTGTCCCGTACGCCGTCGGGGTCCACGCAGTATCCGAGGGCCTCCTCGTAGCCGTACCGCAGGCCCTCCACGCGGGCGATCCACTTGAAGCCGGTGAGGGTCTCCTCGTAGGGGAGGCCCGCCTTCTGCGCGATCCGGCCCAGCAGGGAGGAGGACACGATGGACTCGGCGAAGGTGCCCTGGACTCCGCGGTGGACCAGGTGGGTGGCGAGCAGGGCGCCCACCTCGTCGCCTCGGAGCATGCGCCAGGTGTCGCTCTTGACGGCCACGGCGCAGCGGTCCGCGTCCGGGTCGTTGGCGATGATCAGGTCCGGGTCGGTCTCGCGGGCCTTCGCGAAGGCGAGGTCCATGGCGCCGGGCTCTTCCGGGTTGGGGAAGGCGACGGTGGGGAAGTCCGGGTCCGGATCGGCCTGTTCGGTGACGAGGTCGGGGGTCGGGAAGCCGGCGCGGGCGAAGGCGGCGAGGAGGGTATCCCTGCCTACGCCGTGCATCGCTGTGTACACCGTGCGGGCGGTGCGGGGGGAGTCGGCGGCCAGGACGGCGTCCGTGCGGGTGAGGTAGGCGTCGAGGACGGCGTCGTCGAGGGTGTCCCAGCCGGAGGTGGGGCGGGGGACCGTGGTGAGCGTGGTGACGGCGGCGATCTGGGCGGCGATCTCGGCGTCGGCCGGGGGGACGATCTGGGAGCCGTCGCCGAGGTAGACCTTGTAGCCGTTGTCGCGGGGCGGGTTGTGGCTGGCGGTGACCTCCACGCCGGCGACCGCGCCGAGGTGCCTTATGGCGAAGGCGAGGACGGGGGTCGGGAGGGGGCGGGGGAGTACTGCCGCGCGGAGGCCGGCGCCGGTCATGACGGCGGCGGTGTCCTGGGCGAAGTCCGCGGACTTGTGGCGGGCGTCGTAGCCGATGACGACGAGGCCGCCGGTGTGGCCCTTGGCGTTGAGGTACGCGGCGAGGCCGGCGGCGGCTCGGATGACGACCGAGCGGTTCATCCGCATCGGGCCCGCGCCGAGTTCGCCGCGTAGGCCCGCGGTGCCGAACTGGAGGGTGCCGGAGAAGCGTGCGGTGAGCTCTGTGACGTCCTCGGTGTCGATGAGCTTGGCGAGTTCGTCACGGGTTTCCGTGTCGGGGTCCTCGGCCAGCCATGCCTTGGCTCGTGCGATGAGATCGTCGTGCGGCACGTTCGGTCAACCTCTCGTTGTCGGTCGTACGGGGGGCATGCGGCGCCTGTGCGGGGTTGGGGGGGGGTGCGTGTGGCGCCTGCGGTTTGGGGGTGGGTCGGGGGGGGGGGGGGGGGGGGGGGGGGGGGGGGGGGGGGGGGGGGCGGGGGTGGGGGGGGGGGGGGGGGGGGGGGGGGGGCGCGGGGGTGTCCGTCCTCGGAACGTCGCGGAATCGGTTTGTTGGGGGGTGGGCGGTGTTGACGCGACAACCGCTGCGGGCGGACACCCCCGACCCGTCCCCTTCTCGCCGTGCGCGGGTGCGGACGCCCACGGACCGTCCCCTTCTCGCCGTGCGCGGGTGCGGGTCCCATCCTCTTTGTGTCGTACGCGGGGCCCGGCCCGTTGGGGGGGGCCTACAGGCGGTTCAGTAGCTGGGCCAGTAGGGAACCCATGCGGGTGGCGCTGTCTCGGCCGGCCTGGAGGACCTCCTCGTGGTTGAGGGGTTCGCCTGTCATGCCTGCGGCGAGGTTGGTCACCAGGGAGATGCCCAGTACCTCGGCACCTGCCTCGCGTGCGGCGATGGCCTCCAGGACCGTCGACATGCCGACCAGGTCCGCGCCGATGACGCGGGCCATGCGGATCTCGGCCGGGGTCTCGTAGTGCGGGCCGGGGAACTGGGCGTAGACGCCCTCCTCCAGTGTCGGGTCGACCTCCTTGCACAGGGCGCGCAGGCGGGGGGAGTAGAGGTCGGTGAGGTCGACGAAGTTGGCGCCGACGATGGGGCTGGTGGCCGTCAGGTTGATGTGGTCGCTGATCAGGACGGGCTGGCCGGGGCGCATGCCCTCGCGGAGGCCGCCGCAGCCGTTGGTCAGGATGATCGTCTTGCTGCCGGCGGCGACGGCGGTGCGGACGCCGTGCGCCACGGCGGCCACGCCCCTGCCCTCGTAGAAGTGCGTACGGCCCAGGAAGACCAGGGCGCGCTTGTCGCCGATCGTGTACGAGCGGATCTTGCCTCCGTGGCCCTCCACCGCCGGCGGCGGGAACCCAGGCAGCTCGGTGACCGGGAACTCGGCATCGGGAGCACCGAGGGCGTCCACGGCCGGTGCCCAGCCGGAGCCCATCACGAGGGTGACGTCGTGGGTCTCGGCGCCGGTCAGTGCGCGCAGGTGCGCGGCGGCGGCGTCGGCGGCGGCGTGCGGGTCGCCCTGGATGTCGTCCGGAAGAAGAGATGCGTTCACGCGCCTGAGGGTAGCCGGTCTGGGCCTACGCGCGTAGATGACTGAGGTCGTCAGGGGGCGATCGTTGCCTTGTCGTTTCCGATTTCAGCGGGGTCCGGCGGTCAGCAGGGGCGCTTGCGGAGCTCCATGACGTAGTCGTGGGGGGCTCCCGCCGACTCGGCGGCGTCGGCGATCTCACCGAGGTAGCGGGCCGAGGGCAGGCCGCCCTCGTAGCCGTTGAGGACGTAGACCCAGGCGGGTTCCTCGCCCTCCAGGGTGTGCACGCGCATCCGCATCCGGCGGTAGATGTCCAGGCCCACGCCCTCCCAGCGGTCCATGGAGTCCTCGTCGAGGGGCGCGAGGTCGTACAGCGCGACGAAGACCTGGGCGCCGGGGGCCTCCACGATCGTCGCCAGCGCCCCCTCCCAGCCCATGTGTTCGCCGCCGAAGGTCAGCCGCCAGTCGTTCAGCCAGCCCGTCGCGCGCAGGGGGGAGTGCGGGGCACGGCGCGTCATGAGCCGCGCGTCGAGGTTGCTGGCGTACGCGGCGTAGAGCGACATGGGTCGAGGGTACGGCAGGTGGGCTCGGGCGCCTCAGCCGTCTCATACGTTGCGGTGCTCATCATGGGGTGCGGTTCCTCGGGGGCCCCGGGGCGGTGGCGTGGTGGGGCGTGCGGGACAATGGGGCATGTGACTCGGATCGTGATCATCGGTGGCGGACCCGGCGGATACGAAGCGGCCCTGGTGGCCGCTCAGCTCGGCGCGGAGGTGACCGTCGTCGACTGCGACGGCCTGGGCGGGGCGTCGGTCCTCACGGACTGCGTGCCGTCGAAGACCCTGATCGCCACGGCCGAGGTGATGACCACCTTCGACTCGTCGTACGAGGAACTGGGGATCATCGTCGCCGACGACACCCCGCCCATGGAGCAGGCCGCTCGGGTGGTGGGGGTCGATCTGGGGAAGGTCAACCGGCGTGTGAAGCGGCTCGCGCTGGCCCAGTCGCACGACATCACCGCGTCCGTGACCCGGGCCGGCGCCCGGGTGCTGCGGGGGCGCGGACGGCTGGAGGGCATGCAGGCCCTCGACGGGTCGCGCAAGGTGATCGTGCGGGCCGCCGACGGGAGCGAGGAGACGCTCACCGCGGACGCGGTGCTGGTCGCCACCGGCGGGCACCCCCGTGAGCTGCCCGACGCCCAGCCCGACGGCGAGCGGATCCTGAACTGGACCCAGGTGTACGACCTGACCGAGCTGCCCGAGGAGCTCATAGTGGTCGGCTCCGGTGTCACCGGTGCCGAGTTCGCCGGTGCCTACCAGGCGCTGGGGTCGAAGGTCACGCTGGTGTCGTCGCGGGACCGTGTGCTCCCGGGGGAGGACCCGGACGCCGCGGCCGTGCTGGAGGACGTCTTCCGGCGCCGGGGCATGAACGTCATGGCGCGCTCCCGGGCCCAGTCCGCGAAGCGGGTGGGGGACCGGGTCGAGGTCACCCTGGCGGACGGCCGGGTCATCAGCGGCTCGCACTGCCTGATGGCCGTCGGCGCCATTCCGAACAGTGCCGGGATGGGGCTGGAGGAGGCCGGGGTCAGGCTGCGGGAGTCCGGTCACATCTGGACCGACAAGGTCTCCCGGACCACTGCTCCGGGAGTGTACGCGGCCGGTGACGTGACCGGGGTGTTCGCGCTCGCCTCGGTGGCGGCCATGCAGGGGCGTATCGCCATGTACCACTTCCTGGGCGACGCGGTGGCCCCGCTGAACCTGAAGACCGTCTCGTCCAACGTCTTCACCGACCCGGAGATCGCCACCGTCGGCTACAGCCAGGCCGACGTCGACGGCGGGAAGATCGACGCCCGGGTCGTGAAGCTGCCGCTGCTGCGCAACCCGCGGGCGAAGATGCAGGGCATCCGGGACGGCTTCGTCAAGATCTTCTGCCGTCCCGGGACCGGGATCGTGGTGGGCGGTGTCGTCGTGGCGCCCCGCGCCTCGGAACTGATCCACCCCATCTCGCTCGCGGTCGACAACAATCTGACCGTCGAGCAGATCGCGAACGCCTTCACTGTCTATCCCTCCCTTTCGGGCTCGATCGCCGAGGTCGCCCGGCAGTTGCACACCCGTAAGGCGGACGACGGAGGCTGACGGCCGAAAGCGTTTCCTCGCTGGTCACAGCGAGTTGTCGAGCATGCGTGCGGCATAGGCGGGTGGAATGGGCCCTATACCACTTGCCGTCCTGCTGTACGAACAACTTCGGTTATCCGGCGCAAACTGCTGAAACCAGACGGTCGTTGGGGTTACTGTCAGTTTCGTGTTCGCTGCAGAACGTCGCCAATTGATCCTCGAAATGGTGCGAGCGAACGGGGCCGTGTCGCTCCGTGAACTCGCCCGCGTCGTCCAGACCTCCGAAGTGACCGTACGGCGGGACGTGCGCGCACTGGAGGCAGAAGGACTCCTCGACCGCCGGCATGGCGGTGCGGTATTGCCGGGCGGGTTCACGCGGGAGTCCGGCTTTCCGCAGAAATCTCATCTCGCGACCGCCGAGAAGACGGCCATCGCCGATCTCGCCGCGAGCTTCGTCGAAGAGGGCGAGGCCATCGTGGTCGGGGCGGGTACCACCACGCAGGAGCTGGCCCGCCGGCTCGCACGGGTGCCCGGGCTGACCGTCGTCACCAACTCACTGCTGGTGGCCCAGGCGCTGGCCCATGCCAACCGGGTGGAAGTCGTGATGACCGGCGGCACCCTGCGTGGCTCCAACTACGCCCTCGTCGGCAGCGGTGCCGAGCAGTCCCTGCAGGGGCTCAGAGTCTCCCGGGCCTTCCTGTCCGGGAGCGGGCTGACCGCCGAGCGTGGGCTGTCCACGTCCAACATGCTGTCGGCGTCCGTGGACCGGGCGCTGGTGCAGGCCGCCGCCGAGGTCGTCGTCCTCGCCGACCACACCAAGCTCGGCACCGACACCATGTTCCAGACCGTGCCGACCGATTTCATCACCCGCCTCGTCACGGACGAACCGCCCGCCCACGACGACCGTGCGGCCACCGAACTCCAGGCCCTCGCCGACCAGGGGGTGCAGATCGCCGTGGCCGGGGCGTCGGAGAACCCGGGGGGTGACCAGGCCCCGGCGCGCCGCGGGCAGCGTCGGGACGTGCCCGTCCCGGGCCCGCGCCGAGGTCAGGTTCCCGGCGGCGGACCGGGGTTGCGTACGGCCGGCACGGCCACGGCCCTCGGAGAGCAGGCCGCCGGCGCGGAACGGGCTCGGGTCGCGGACCTCCGCCGCCGCTGACGGGGCGGCCGCACACGAACGCGCCCGGCGGACTGAGGAAGTCAGTCCGCCGGGCGCGTCGATACAGCCGGGGTCAGTCCTTGATCTCGCAGATGGGCGCGCCGGACGTGAGGGACGCGCCGACGTCCGCGGACAGGCCCTTGATGGTGCCTGACTTGTGGGCGTTGAGGGGCTGTTCCATCTTCATCGCTTCGAGGACGACGATCAGGTCGCCTTCCTTGACCTCCTGGCCCTCCTCGACGGCGACCTTGACGATGGTGCCCTGCATCGGGGAGGCGAGGGTGTCGCCGGAGGCTGCGGGGCCGGACTTCTTGGCCGCGCGGCGCTTGGGCTTGGCGCCGGCGGCGAGGCCGGTGCGGGCCAGCGACATGCCGAGCGAGACCGGCAGGGAGACCTCGAGGCGCTTGCCGCCGACTTCGACGACGACCGTCTCGCGGCCCGGCTCCTCGTCCGTGTCCGCGTCGGCGGGAGCGGCGAAGGGCTTGATCTCGTTGACGAACTCGGTCTCGATCCAGCGGGTGTGGACCGTGAACGGGTCAGTCGAGCCGGTCAGTTCGGGGGCGAACGCCGGGTCCTTGACGACCGCGCGGTGGAACGGGATGGCGGTGGCCATGCCCTCGACCTGGAACTCCTCCAGGGCGCGCGCGGCACGCTGGAGGGCCTGCGCGCGGGTGGCGCCGGTGACGACCAGCTTGGCGAGCAGGGAGTCCCAGGCGGGGCCGATGACCGAGCCGGACTCGACACCCGCGTCCAGGCGCACGCCCGGGCCGGAGGGCGCCGCGAACGTGGTGACCGTGCCGGGGGCCGGGAGGAAGCCGCGGCCGGGGTCCTCGCCGTTGATGCGGAACTCGAAGGAGTGGCCGCGCAGCTCGGGATCGCCGTAGCCCAGCTCCTCGCCGTCCGCGATACGGAACATCTCGCGGACCAGGTCGATGCCGGCGACTTCCTCGGTGACCGGGTGCTCCACCTGGAGGCGGGTGTTGACCTCCAGGAAGGAGATCGTGCCGTCGAGGCCGACCAGGAACTCGACGGTGCCGGCGCCGACGTAGCCGGCCTCCTTCAGGATCGCCTTCGAGGAGGAGTACAGCTCGGCGACCTGAGCCTCGGAGAGGAACGGCGCCGGGGCCTCCTCGACCAGCTTCTGGTGGCGACGCTGGAGGGAGCAGTCACGGGTGGAGACGACGACCACGTTGCCGTGCTGGTCGGCCAGGCACTGGGTCTCCACGTGCCGGGGCTTGTCCAGGTACCGCTCGACGAAGCACTCGCCCCGGCCGAAGGCGGCGACCGCCTCGCGGACGGCGGAGTCGTAGAGCTCGGGGACTTCCTCGAGGGTGCGGGCGACCTTCAGGCCGCGTCCGCCACCGCCGAAGGCGGCCTTGATCGCGATGGGCAGGCCGTGCTCCTGGGCGAAGGCGACGACCTCCTCGGAACCGGACACCGGGTCGGGCGTGCCGGCGACCAGGGGCGCGCCGGCCCGCTGGGCGATGTGCCGGGCGGCGACCTTGTCACCGAGGTCACGGATGGCCTGCGGCGGCGGGCCGATCCAGATCAGGTCCGCGTCCAGGACCGCCTGCGCGAACTCGGCGTTCTCCGAGAGGAAGCCGTATCCGGGGTGGATGGCGTCGGCGCCGGACTCGCGCGCGGCATTCAGCACCTTCTCGATGTCGAGGTAACTGGTCGCGGGAGTGTCACCGCCCAGAGCGAACGCCTCATCCGCGGCGCGGACATGCAGAGCGTCCCGGTCCGGGTCGGCGTATACGGCCACGCTCGCGATACCGGCATCCCGGCAGGCCCGGGCCACGCGGACAGCGATTTCGCCACGGTTGGCGATGAGCACCTTGCGCACGATTGAGGCTCCCTCCTTGAAACAAGCCGAGTTTAGGGACTGCCGACACGACACTTCGACCCGTCCCCTTTGGTGAGCTTGCCCACACGGAGCGTTATACGAGGCTTGCTCGACCGACGAAATCCCTTGTCACACCTTGGTACGCGGGACTCCTCCCGGAAACCCTAGCCCTCCCATGTGGTCAAGGTCTCTGTGGTGGCGTGCTGCGGCCCACTACGTTTCTTTGTCGAGTCCCTACGAATGGCCCAATGATTCTTTGCCCGCCGACGGACTCTTGTCCCCACGTTTACCGGTTAGTAGCGTTCATGATGTCTCGAACGTACTTCAGGCCACAGCAGCCGTGCTCGGGTCGCAGTCGAAGGTGGGTGGACCGGTGGTGGTGCGCAGGCCGGTGGCGTGGGTCGTGGCGGTCGTGCTCTTCGTGGAGGCGCTCGGTGTCGCCGCGTTGAACTGGTTTCTCGGGATCGTCGTCGACCGCCAGGACATGTCCCTGGCCGGTCTCGACCCCGACGCGATGTCCACGTCGTCGAAGATCGGCGGGATCGTCTTCGGTCTCTACTTCGCCTTCTGCGGCCTGGTCGCGCTGCTGGTGGCCCTGCGCGACCGTGCGCCCGCCGGCCTCGGACGCGTCCTGCTGATCAGCGTGGCGGTGGTGCACGGGCTGCTCGGCGCGTTCGCGTGGGGGCTGATGGGCTGGCCCGAGTTCCTGTTCATGGTCCTGATGCTGGGCCTGGTCGTGCTGCTGCTGATGACGTACGACAGCCCCGGCGCGCCCGCCGACACGCAGCCCGCCGGTGGTACCCCGAACGGGTCCAAGGGCGACGGGGGTTCCCCGATCACCCCGCCCCCGGCGCCCAGCACGTCCTGAGGGCGTCCCCCACCCGCCCCGCGGCGCCGGTCACTTCTCCGGCGGTGTCCACAGCTGCGTGATCCCGACGCCCAGTTCGGCCAGCAGCCGGCGGACGAGCGGCAGGCTGAGGCCGATCACGTTGCCGTGGTCGCCCTCGATACCGTCGATGAACGGGGCCGAGCGGCCGTCCAGGGTGAACGCCCCGGCGACGTACAGCGGTTCGCCCGAGGCGACGTACGCGGCGACCTCGTCGTCGGTCGGCTCGCCGAAGCGGACCACGGTGGAGGCGGTGGCGGAGACATACCGGCCGGTGCTGGTGTCGTAGACGCAGTGGCCGGTCTGGAGGGTCCCGGCGCGTCCGCGCATCGCCTTCCAGCGGGCGGTGGCCTCCTCGGCGTCCGCCGGTTTGCCGAGCGCCTGACCGTCCAGGTCGAGCACCGAGTCGCAGCCGATCACCAGGGCGCCCCGTACCTCGGGCTTCGCCGCGACCACGGAGGCCTTCGCCTCGGCCAGGGCGAGCGCCAGCTCGGCGGGGGTCGGCGCGGTGACGGCGTCCTCGTCGACACCGCTGACGATCACCTCGGGGTCGAGTCCGGCCTGACGCAGCAGTCCGAGCCGGGCGGGGGACTGGGAGGCGAGCACGAGTCGGCGGCGTGGCTGAGCATTCATGCGGTCAGCGTATCGGCGGCCCGGCGCGCCGGGCCGGGATCTCAGCGCAGTCCGATGACGATCATCGCCAGCACCATGGCGAGTGCCACGAGAACGCCCAGCCGACGGAGCATGGCCTGCGTGTCACGCAGTTCCTCGGGCGGTTCGTTCTCGGGGTCGGACCACAGCATGGTTACCAGCGTGCGGTGCTCGCTCGCCGGGCGCCTGAGTACGCGTACTCAAGTTGGTGCCCGCGGTCGTGGTGATGCGGCCGCGGGCCGGTGGGGCCGTGCGCCGGTCACGGCCGCAACACGCCCTGGCTCAGCCCGGCCAGTAGGTACGGGCCCAGGACGTCGTCCCCGGCTGAGGCAGGCGGTGGGACGCGATCCTGGCCGGGTCCGACCAGGAGTCCCGGTCCCGCGCCGCGCGCGGCGGCACCGAGGCCGCGGCCGCGGCGCGGGCTCGGACCACCGCCAGGGCGGCGGCCAGCTCCTCGGGGGTCGGGTTGCCCCGTACGACCTTGATGTTCATGACGGCTCCCTGTCGTCCTAGAGGGGGATGTTGCCGTGCTTCTTGGGCGGCAGCGACTCGCGCTTGGTACGCAGCTGACGCAGACCCCGTACGACGTGCCGGCGGGTGTCCGACGGCATGATGACGGCGTCGACGTAACCGCGCTCGGCCGCGATGTAGGGGTTGAGGAGGGCGTCCTCGTACTCCTGGATGAGCCGGGCCCGGGTCGCCTCCAGCTCGCCCGCGGCCGTCGCCTCGGCGATCGTGCGGCGGTGCAGGATGTTGACCGAGCCCTGGGCGCCCATCACGGCGATCTGGGCGGTGGGCCAGGCGACGTTGAGGTCGGCGCCCAGGTGCTTGGAGCCCATGACGTCGTAGGCGCCGCCGAAGGCCTTGCGGGTGATGACCGTGATGAGCGGGACGGTGGCCTCGGCGTAGGCGTAGATGAGCTTGGCGCCGCGCCGGATGATGCCGTCGTGCTCCTGGTCGACACCGGGCAGGAAGCCGGGCACGTCCACGAAGGTGATCACCGGGATGTTGAAGGCGTCGCAGGTCCGCACGAAGCGGGCCGCCTTCTCGCTGGCCTTGATGTCGAGGCAGCCCGCGAACTGCATCGGCTGGTTGGCGACGATGCCGACCGGGTGGCCCTCGACCCGCCCGTACCCGGTGATGATGTTCGGCGCGTACAGCGCCTGGGTCTCGAAGAACTCGGTGTCGTCCAGGACGTGCTCGATCACCGTGTGCATGTCGTACGGCTGGTTCGCGCTGTCCGGGACGATCGTGTCCAGTTCGCGGTCCTCGTCGGTGACGGTGAGGTCCGCCTCCTCCGGGAAGGCCGGGGCCTCGGAGAGGTTGTTGGACGGCAGGTACGACAGCAGCTGCTTGATGTACTCGACGGCGTCCTTCTCGTCCCCGGCCATGTGGTGGGCCACGCCGGAGGTGGAGTTGTGGGTACGGGCGCCGCCGAGCTCCTCCATCCCGACGTCCTCGCCGGTGACCGTCTTGATGACGTCCGGGCCGGTGATGAACATGTGCGAGGTCTGGTCGACCATGACCGTGAAGTCGGTGATCGCGGGCGAGTAGACCGCGCCGCCCGCGCACGGGCCGACGACCAGGCTGATCTGCGGGATCACCCCGGAGGCGTGGGTGTTGCGGCGGAAGATCTCGCCGTACGCGCCGAGCGAGGCCACGCCCTCCTGGATGCGGGCACCGCCGGAGTCGTTGATGCCGATGACGGGACAGCCGGTCTTCAGCGCGAAGTCCATCACCTTGACGATCTTCTGGCCGTAGACCTCGCCGAGCGCGCCGCCGAAGACGGTGAAGTCCTGGGAGAACACGGCGACCGGACGGCCGTCGACGGTGCCGTACCCGGTGACGACGCCGTCCCCGTACGGGCGGTTGGCGTCCAGGCCGAAGTTGGTGGAGCGGTGCCGGGCGAACTCGTCGAGTTCGACGAACGATCCCTCGTCGAGCAGCAGGTCGATCCGCTCGCGAGCGGTCAACTTGCCCTTGGCGTGCTGTTTCTCGACGGCGCGTGCGGAGCCGGCGTGCGTCGCTTCCTCGATACGGCGCTGGAGATCCGCGAGCTTGCCCGCGGTGGTGTGGATGTCGATCCCTGGGATCTCTTGACGCTCTGCCGGCTCGGACATCGGGATGGCGCTCCCTGCCTGCTCAAAAGGGGGGACGGTTACTCATCCGTAGAGTAGTGGGGTGCCCCTCGTTCGGCAGTGCGGCGTTTCCCACACCTAGGGTGGGTTGCATGACGCCGCGAGATGGTTCTGACGCGAACGACAGCCGGTGGGCGGACCTGGACCGGCCGCCCCTCAATGGTGCCGCGCTGCGGCGCGGGCTGGTGCGGGAGGGCGGGCTGTGGTCGTCGGTGGACGTGGTGGAGCGGACCGGCTCCACCAACTCCGACCTGGTGGCCCGCGCGGCGGCGGGCGAGGCGAGCGAGGGCGCGGTCCTGGTCGCGGAGGAGCAGTCGGCCGGGCGGGGCCGCCTGGACCGGCAGTGGACGGCGCCGGCCCGCTCGGGCCTGTTCTTCTCCGTGCTGCTGAGGCCGAGCGAGGTGCCGGTGCCCCGCTGGGGCTGGCTGCCGCTGCTGACCGGGGTGGCGGTGGCGACCGGGCTGGCGCGGGCGGCCGGGGTGGACACGTCCCTGAAATGGCCCAACGACCTGCTGGTCACCGTGGGCGGTGAGGAACGCAAGGCCGGTGGGATCCTCGCGGAGCGGGCCGCGGACGACGGCGTCGTCGTCGGCGTCGGCATCAACGTGACCCTGCGCGCGGAGGAACTGCCGGTGCCGCAGGCCGGGTCCCTGGTGCTGGCGGACGCGGTGAGCACGGACCGGGATCCACTGCTGCGGGGCGTGCTCCGTTCCCTGGAGCAGTGGTACGGGAAGTGGCGGGAGGCGGGCGGGGACCCGGGCCTCAGCGGCTTGCAGGAGGCCTACGTGGCGGGCTGCGCGACGCTCGGCCGGACGGTACGGGCCCAGCTGCCGGGGGACCGGTCGATCGTGGGCGAGGCGGTCGCGGTCGACGGGGACGGCAGACTCGTGATCGCGACCGGGGAGGGCGTGCAGCAGCCGGTGGGGGCGGGAGACATCGTGCACCTGCGGCCGGCGTAAGGCCCACTAGGGACATACGGCCCGACCGGCCAGGTACCGGACGGCCGGTTGAACCGTCATCCAACCTGACGGAGTGAGCTGCGGCACACCTACCGTAAAGTGAAGGCCGGTCGATACCTGACCGTGGCAGATCGGAAGGGCAACAGGCGTGACCGTCGACGACACGGGCTCCGGCGCGGACGCGGACGGCCCGGTGGACCCTCCCCCGCACGCGAATTCGTTCGAGCGGGGAGACCCCGACGCCCCCGACCCCGGCGGAAACCCGCTCGCCCTGCGCCTCGAACATCTGATTCTCGGCGCCGAGCGGCGCTACACCCCCTTCCAGGCGGCCCGCAGCGCGGGTGTCTCCATGGAGCTGGCCTCGCGTTTCTGGCGGGCGATGGGCTTCGCCGACATTGGCCAGGCCAAGGCGCTCACCGAGGCGGACGTGCTGGCGCTGCGCCGGCTCGCGGGTCTCGTCGAGGCCGGACTGCTGAGCGAGGCGATGGCCGTGCAGGTGGCCAGGTCCACCGGCCAGACCACGGCCCGGCTCGCCGAGTGGCAGATGGACTCCTTCCTGGAGGGGCTGACCGAGCCGCCCGAGCCGGGGATGACGCGCACCGAGGTGACGTACCCCATCGTCGAGCTGCTCCTGCCCGAGCTGGAGGAGTTCCTCGTCTACGTCTGGCGCCGCCAGCTCGCCGCCTCGGCCGGCCGGGTCGTCCAGGCCGCCGACGACGAGGAGATGGTCGACCGGCGTCTCGCCGTCGGCTTCGCCGACCTCGTCGGGTTCACGCGGCTGACCCGGCGGATGGAGGAGGAGGAACTCGGCGAACTCGTCGAGGCCTTCGAGACCACCGCCGCCGACCTGGTCGCGGCGAACGGCGGACGGCTCATCAAGACGCTCGGCGACGAGGTGCTGTACGCCGCCGACGACGCGGGCGTGGCCGCCGAGATCGCGCTGCGCCTGATCGAGACCATGGCGAACGACGAGACCATGCCCGAGCTGCGGGTCGGCATCGCCTTCGGCACCGTGACCACCCGAATGGGCGATGTCTTCGGTACGACGGTGAACCTCGCCTCCCGGTTGACGTCGATAGCTCCGCGTGACGCCGTCCTCGTCGACAGCGCCCTCGCGGAGGAGCTGATCCGTACCGCCGAGGCCCCGGCCTCGGAGGCGGAGGCGGCCGAGGCCGCGGCGACCGCCGAGAAGGAGGGCGAGGAGCCGCCGACGTACCGCTTCGCGCTGCAGCCGATGTGGCAGCGGCCGGTGCGAGGGCTCGGGGTGGTCGAGCCGTGGCTGCTCACGCGCCGGGACGGGACGACGCCCTGAGCGGGCGGGGACGCCGCTAGACGCCGCCTGACCGCGCGCTTCAGCGGTCTGCGGGGGCTGTGGGGTCTGCGGGGCCTGTGGGGCCGGCTCAGTGGTTCAGCGGGTCGACGCACACGCCGATGATCGGCATGCACAGGCCCGGCCGGTGGGGATGCCCCTGGCCGGGCTGCCGGGGCTCCGGGGTCGGCGCGGCCGGGGTGTGGCTCGGGCGCGGGGCCGGGGTCGGTTTCAGGGACGGGGTCCGGGCCGGTCGTGGGGTGGTGGTGTCGGCGGGGGCCGACCACCGGGGAGTGTCGGCGGGTGCGGGGGATCCGGGCGGGTTCGGGGCGTCCGGGATGCCGGTGGTGTCCGGGACGGTCGTGGTGCCCGGCGCGGGGGTCGGTGGTGCGGTGGTCGTGGACGACGTGGGCGCCAGGCGCACGGTCCGTAACGGGGTGGCGCTCGCCCCGCCCAGGACGGCGGTCGCCGACGGACTGGCCTCGGGGACGGTCGCGGCGGTCGTGGTCGCCCGGTCCGTGCCGGTGGCGGCGGCCGGGCTGTCCGGGCGGGGTTCGGCCTCCGCGGTGCCGAGACTGGCGACCCCCGACTCGGGCGTCATCCGTACGAGACCCAGCACACCGGCGGCCAACGCCATGCCTCCCGCGGCAAGCAGCACCTTGCGGGGGCGGGGCCTGCGGTGACGGCCCCGAGGCGCCCAGAGCCGGGGTCCGGGGCCGGTACCTGTACCCGTTGCGGTGGGGGTGTGGTCGTCGGTGCCGTACGGCTCGGGAGGCCCGGTGGCGGCCTGTGGCGCGGTCGCCGCACGTGGCGCGGTGGTCCTTCTCGGCTCGGCCGGCCGGTACGTCGTCGTCATCGCGTTCCCTCCCCATGCGCTCGCGCCCCCGGTGCGCAGTGGCGGACGCACGTTATGCGCTCGTGTGGGCGGTGCGGTGGGGGTTGGGAGGGATGTTCACTCGAACGGGGTGTCGGGCGTGGTCGCGGGAACCTGCCGCCGCGCCCACTCTTTCCCCCGGGGGGCCGGGCTGCGATGATCGGGGCAGGTGATGTTAACCGTCGTTAACCGGGAGGGTGTCATGGGCGAGGAACGGTTCGGGGAGTTCGTGCTGGTGCGGCGGCACGAGCAGGGGCATGTCGCGGAGCTGGCCCTGGACCGGCCCAAGGCCATGAACGCGGTCTCGACCGGGATGGCCAGGTCTCTCACGGCGGCCTGTACGGCGCTGGCCGAGGACCGGGACGTGCGTGTGGTCGTGCTGAGCTCGACCCATGAGCGGGCGTTCTGCGTCGGCGCCGACCTGAAGGAGCGCAACTCCTTCTCCGACGCCGACCTGGTGCGGCAGCGACCGGTGACCCGGGGCGCGTACACCGGCGTGCTCCAGCTGCCGGTGCCGGTGATCGCGGCGGTGCACGGGTTCGCGCTGGGCGGCGGCTTCGAGATGGCCCTGGCGTGCGACCTGATCGTGGCGGACCGTACGGCCGTGGTGGGGCTGCCGGAGGTGTCGGTCGGGGTCATTCCGGGCGGCGGCGGCACCCAGCTGCTGCCGCGGCGGGTGGGGGCGGCCCGGGCGGCCGAGCTGATCTTCACGGCCAGGCGGGTGGAGGCCGCGGAGGCGCACGCGTTGGGGCTGGTGGACCAGCTGGTGGAGACGGGGCGGGACCGCGAGGAAGCGCTGGCGACGGCGGCGCGGATCGCGGCGAACTCCCCGGTGGGGCTGCGGGCGGCGAAGCGGGCGCTGCGGCTGGGGCACGGGCTGGATCTTCGGGCGGGCCTGGAGGTGGAGGACGCGGCTTGGCGGTCGGTGGCGTTCTCGGGGGACCGGGCCGAGGGCGTGGCGGCGTTCAACGAGAAGCGCAAGCCGGAATGGCCGGGGGAGTGACGGGCGGCCGCCCCCGCCTCGACGAGAGGCGGGGCCGCGGGGGCCGGGGGAGTGGTGGTCCGCCCCGCGGTGCCCGCCGGGCCCCGCTCACCCCACCGCCGCGTCAACTGTCCTGTTCGTCCCGAACCTCCTTAGCCTGGAGTGATGGGTGAGGACAGTCGGCTCGCGGGTGTCGTCGCGCTGGCGCAGGGCATGGCCGCGGCGCACACCTCGCGGGAGGTGTGGCGGGCCGCCGCGAACGGCGGGCGCCGCGCGCTCGGCGGGAGTTTCGCCGCGCTGTCGGTGTGGGAGCGGGAGCTCGGACGGCTGCGGGTGCTGGTGAACGTCGGGGAGCGGGCCGCGGGGGAGGAGGAGTTCCCGGAGACCGAGGCCTACCCGGTGCATCAGTTCGCCGAGATCACCGAGTTCCTGCACGAGCGGTGGGCGGGGGGCGGTGAGCCCCACGCCTGGGTGGAGACCGCGCAGGGGCCCGCCGCCGGGCGCCGGCCCGGTTACGTCCATCAGCGCGTCGCCGCCCTGCGCCACCGGGGGCGCGGCTGCTGCGTCGTGGCGCCGATCGTGCTGCACGGGCTGGCGTGGGGCGAGCTGTATGTGGCCCGCCCGGTCGGCGCTCCCGTCTTCGACCGCGGCGACGCGGACTTCGCCACCGTCCTGGCCGCCGTCGTCGCCGCGGGCATCGCCCAGACCGAGCGGCTGGAGGAGGTGCGGCGGCTGGCGTTCACCGACGCCCTCACCGGCCTCGCCAACCGGCGCGCGGTCGACGTCCGGCTGGAGGAGGTGGTGGAGCGGCACCGTACGGAAGGGATCGTCGTCAGTCTCGTCGTCTGTGATCTGAACGGGCTCAAGCGCGTCAACGACACTCGCGGGCACGCCGTCGGGGACCGGCTCCTCGAACGCTTCGGGTCCGTGCTGTCGCTGTGCGGCGCCATGCTGCCCGGGGCCCTCGCCGCGCGCCTGGGCGGGGACGAGTTCTGTCTGCTCGCGGTCGGGTCGCCCGCCGACGAGGTGGTCATGGCCGCCAGGGAACTCTGCCGCCGGGCCGCCGAGTTGGAGCTGGGCGAGGGGGTGTCCTGCGGAGTCGCGTCCACCGAGGACCCCATCGGGCCCGTGCTGTCCGCCCGCCGGCTGTTCAGGCTCGCCGACGCCGCCCAGTACCGGGCCAAGGCGGACCGGGCCACCCGGCCGGTGGTCGCCGGGCGCGGGGGTGCCGACGATCCGGTCGTACGGCTGGCCGACCAGCCCGCCGCCGAACGGACCGTCGAACGCCGCCGGTTCCGGGGGCGGCCCTGACGCGGCTGTCTCGGGGTCCGTGGGCGTGGGTGTGGTCTGCGGGTGTGACGTATTGGTAAGGGGTGAACCCCGCCCCCACTGGTGACATCCTGGAATTCACTGCGTACGCTCCTGAATATGGATATGCACACTGTGGTGGTGGGGACGTCCGGGGTCACCGCGTCCGACGTTCTCGCCGTGGCGCGAGCCGATGCCCGGATCGAGCTCTCCGAGGAGGCGGTCCTGGCCCTCGCCGCCGCTCGCGGGATCGTGGACCAGCTCGCGGCCAAGCCCGACCCCGTCTACGGCGTGAGCACCGGCTTCGGCGCGCTGGCGACCCGGCACATCAGCCGGGACCTGCGGGCCCAGCTGCAGCGCAACATCGTCCGCTCGCACGCCGCCGGGATGGGGCCGCGGGTCGAGCGCGAGGTCGTGCGCGCCCTGATGTTCCTGCGGCTGAAAACCGTCTGCTCCGGACACACCGGCGTCCGCCCCGAGGTCGCCCAGACCATGGCCGACGTCCTCAACGCCGGCATCACCCCGGTCGTCCACGAGTACGGCTCCCTCGGCTGCTCCGGCGACCTGGCCCCGCTGTCCCACTGCGCCCTGACCCTGCTGGGCGAGGGGGACGCCGAGGGCCCGGACGGTGTCGTGCGCCCCGCCGGTGAGCTGCTCGCCGAGCACGGCATCGCCCCCGTCGAACTGCGCGAGAAGGAGGGCCTCGCCCTCCTCAACGGCACCGACGGCATGCTCGGCATGCTGGTCATGGCCCTCGCGGACCTGGACACGCTCTACAAGTCCGCCGACATCACCGCGGCGCTGTCGCTGGAGGCCCTGCTCGGCACCGACAAGGTCCTCGCCCCCGAGCTGCACGCCATCCGCCCGCACCCCGGACAGGCCGCCGCCGCCGCCAACATGCTGGCCGTACTGGAGGGTTCGGAGCTCACCGGCCACCACCAGGACGACGCCCCCCGCGTCCAGGACGCCTACTCCGTGCGCTGCGCCCCGCAGGTCGCCGGCGCCGGACGGGACACCCTGGCCCACGCCCGCCTGGTCGCCGAGCGCGAGCTGGCGTCGGCGGTGGACAACCCGGTGGTGCTGCCCGACGGCCGGGTGGAGTCCAACGGCAACTTCCATGGCGCCCCGGTGGCCTACGTCCTCGACTTCCTCGCCATCGCGGCCGCCGACCTCGCCTCCATCGCCGAGCGCCGTACCGACCGGCTGCTCGACAAGAACCGCAGCCACGGTCTGCCGCCGTTCCTCGCCGACGACCCGGGTGTGGACTCCGGGCTGATGATCGCCCAGTACACGCAGGCCGCGCTGGTCAGCGAGCTGAAGCGGCTGGCCGTACCGGCGTCGGCGGACTCCATCCCGTCCTCCGCGATGCAGGAGGACCACGTCTCCATGGGCTGGTCGGCCGCCCGCAAGCTGCGCACCGCCGTCGACAACCTCACCCGGGTCGTCGCCGTGGAGCTGTACGCCGCCACCCGCGCCGTGGAGCTGCGCGACGGACTGGCCCCGGCGCCCGCCTCCCGGGCGGTCATCGACGCCGTACGGAAGGCGGGGGTGCGAGGTGCCGGCCCCGACCGGTTCCTGGCGCCCGACCTGGCCGCGGTCGACGCCTTCGTGCGGGACGGGCTGCTGGTCGCGGCGGCGGAGACGGTCACCGGACCGCTGCGGTAGGCGGGAGGGCGACAGGACGTGCGGGGCCCCGTCGGACCTGCGACGGGGCCCCGGCGGGTCACGCGAGCTTGGCCGCCTGGGCCTTCACGATCGCGGCGGGGACGCTGTACTTCGTCTGCTTGCCGCCGCCCAGAGCGGCCAGGTTGATCGAGTAGTACGTGGCGATGGTGGAGCCGTGGCGCACGACCTGCGCGTGCACGGTCGGCTCGCCGCCGCCCTCGGTCGCGCCGGTCACCGCGAACGCCATCGACTCGCCACTGGTCGCGGCGGACTTCTCCGTGCTGACCTTGGTGAACTTCTCGGTGTCCTGGCCCTTTGCCGACGCGGTGAAGCCGCCCGTGCAGCCGGCGACGGCATCGCCGAGGGCCCTCATGGTCCGCTCGGCGCCGTCACCTTCGTAGGAGGAGAGGGAGACGATGGTCATCGTGGCGCCCAGCGCGTCCTCGAGCGGGTCGGTGGATTCCGCTTCCGGCTTGCTCGTGATCACCTGGGCCGCGGGGCTGGCCATCCGGCTGACGAACGCGCTCTCCTCACCCGGCGCGAACCCGGTGAGTACGTACGCGATCGGCTCGCACCGGGCGTCCGCCACCGTCACCTCGTCCTTGGACTCGGCGAACCGGCCCCCGGTGTCGGCGGAGTCGACGTCGTAGCCTTCGAGGTCGGCCTTCGTGACGATCAGCTTCTTCAGTTCGGCCGAGGTGAGCGTCTTCGCGGTCTCCGCGGTCTTCGCGGGCGAGGAGGAGGGCTTGTTCGAGCTCTCGGACGCGTCCGAGTCGTCCGAACCCCCGCCGCAACCGGTGATGAGGGCGATGGACAGCGCGCACACGGCCGCTGTGGCGCCTAAGCGCGCCCTCGATGATCTCTTCATGGGCGGACTATGAAGGCCTCGTCAAGAACACGTCAAGCCACTGTCAAAGGTCGAGACGTTCCCGACGTACCGAATACACCACGAACCCGGCGCCCAGGGCGAGGGAGGCCGTGCCCCCGATGACGTAGGGCGTGGTGTCGAAGCTGCCGGTGTCGGCGAGCCGGGCGCCCTCGACGGTTGTCGACGAGGCCTCGGTGGCCGCTCGCGCCTGGGTGGTGACCTGGGAGCTCGGGGTGGCCGAGGGCTCCGTTCTGGCCGGGAGGTCGTCTGTCGCGTTGGCGGACGGGACGAACCAGAGGGCACCCAGCAGGGTCCCCGCGGCGGTGGCGGTCAGCAACGGACGGCGAACGGATGACACGGAATATCGATCCCCTTGTGGTGCTGGCGAATTGGCCGTGTGGAGCGATGTTAGTGAAATTCGCGGGTCACGGGAAAGTCACGGGAGGATTGAGTCGTACTCTCCGGGCATGAGCACTGCAGAGACATCACGGTTTGTACGCCTTCAGGTGGAACTTGTCCTCGAGGTCGGTGACGCGGGCGCCGTCACCGGGGCCGCGCTGGGACGGATCTCGGCCGACCCGGACTTGCCGGCCGAGGAGCGGGCGCACGCCGAGAGCGCTGTGACGGAAGACACCGCGGAGGCCCTCGCCTACCTCGTGGACCCGTTCGACCTGGTCAAGGAGGTGCCGGGGGTGGAACTCGCGCAGGCCTCCTGGTCCAGCGAGGAGATCGACTACGACCCGGATTCGCCGGACTGGGACCTCGACGAGGATGATGGCGACGAGGACGAAGAGGCGACAGGCTGAGCGCGCTTGGGGAAACATGGCCCCGGGCGGCAACCGCCGCCCGGGGTTTTCTCGTCTCACGGGGCGCACGGACCGACACCCGCACCAGATGTCACGGCAGACGTGGTGTGCCCCACACCTGGGAGGAATGTGGAACGGGACGAACCGGTCGTAGCGTTGAAGTTTGATTGACGGGGACTCTCGGGGTTCAGGGGATTCGGCAGCGATGGAGAAGCGTGTGATGACGGACAGCAAGCGGCGCAGGGGCCTGACGATGGCGTCCGCACTGCTCGGCGGAGTGCTCGTGCTCTCGGCGTGTTCCGGTGGCGGCGACGACGCCTCGGGAAGCGACGGCGGCAGCGACAGTTCGCAGTCCAAGGTCGATGAGGCGGCGGCCAAGAAGACCTCCGAGGCCCAGATCACCATCACGCCCAAGGACGGCTCGGACAACGCGTCCATCAACAACTCCGCCGCCGTCAAGGTGAGCAAGGGCACGCTCACCGACGTGGCGATGACGACCTCCGAGGGCACTGCGGTCAGCGGCCAGATATCTGCGGACAAGACCAGCTGGAAGCCCAGTGTCCAGCTGGAGCGGTCCACCACCTACAAGCTGACGGCGGAGGCGAAGGACTCCGACGGGCGCGTCGCCCACGAGAACGCCTCCTTCACCACGGTGTCCCCGAAGAACAGCTTCATCGGCACCTTCACCCCGGACGACGGCTCCACCGTCGGTGTCGGTATGCCCGTGTCGATCAACTTCGACAAGGCGATCACCAACAAGGCGGCCGTCCAGAAGGGCATCACCGTCTCCACCACCAGCGGCCAGGAAGTCGTCTGCCACTGGTTCAACACCCAGCGCATGGACTGCCGGCCCGACGAGTACTGGAAGGAGAACTCCACCGTCACCCTGAAGCTCGCGCTCGACGGTGTCGAGGGCGCCTCCGGTGTCTACGGCGTCCAGCAGAAGACGGTCACCTTCAAGATCGGCCGTAACCAGGTCTCGTACGTCGACGCGAAGACCAAGCAGATGAAGATCACGCACAACGGCGAGACCGTCAAGACCATCCCGATCTCGGCCGGTTCGCCGGACAACAAGACGTACGAAGGCATCATGGTGATG
Source organism: Streptomyces sp. NPDC005263 (assembly GCF_042872365.1). NCBI lineage: Bacteria > Bacillati > Actinomycetota > Actinomycetes > Kitasatosporales > Streptomycetaceae > Streptomyces > Streptomyces sp. NPDC005263. The sequence continues at coordinate 501,042 of NZ_JBIAKJ010000003.1, forward strand.
TCGGAGAAGTTCAAGGAGACGCGCATGAACGGCGCGACCGTGGGCTTCACCGACGACGACGGCAAGGGCGAGTACGACATCAAGGACGTGCCGCACGCCATCCGGCTGACGAGCTCCGGCACCTTCCTGCACGGTAACTACTGGGGCGCGAAGTCCATCTTCGGCAGCGTCAACACCAGCCACGGCTGTGTGGGCCTGTCGGACACCAAGGGTGCCAACGACCCGAACACGCCCGCCGCGTGGATGTACAACAACTCGATCCTCGGTGACGTCGTGGTCGTGCAGAACACCGGCGACAAGACCGTCGCCCCGGACAACGGCCTCAACGGCTGGAACATGAGCTGGGCCGACTGGAAGGCCGGTTCGGCGGTCTGACCGACCCGGAGTCCACAGCTTTCCGATGCCGCCCCCAGGGGCGGCATCGGTGTTTCCGGGGCCGCCCCAAGACTTCTCATCCTTCTCTTATGTCCGCCTTATCCAGTCATCACGCGGTGTACCTAGCTTGCGGCCATGTTCTTCACCTACCTCAGGCGCGAGCTGCGCCGCCGGAGAAAAGCGGCCCTTGTCGTCGCCTCCGGACTCGCGCTGGGTATCGCGCTGGTCATCGTGGTCAATTCCGTGTCCTCCGGCATGGGCAAGGCCCAGGACAAAGTTCTCCAGTCCCTCTACGGGCTGGGCACCGACATGACCGTCACCAAGGCGGCCCAGCCGCAGGCCAGTGCCTCGGACCGGCCTCGCTTCCAGTTCGACGCCCAGGACAACGGCTCCGACGCGGAACAGAGCACCGACCGGGTCGTGGTGCAGGGCTTCCAGACGCTCTCCACCGCGACCGTCACCAAGGTCGGCCGGCAGACCGGCGTCTCGGACGCCGTGGGCGGCCTGAGCCTGCAAGTCATCAAGGTCAACGGCCAGTTCACCCGCGGCCAGGTCCAGCAGGGCGAGGGCGGCGACCAACAGGGCGCTCCCGGCGGCCAGGGCGGCGGCACGGGCCAGCCGCAGGGCGAAGTGCAGGGCGGCGGCGCCAACTTCGACGTCGACAACTACTCCGTCTACGGCACCGACGTCACCGAGCCGGCCCTCGGCCCGCTGACCTCCTCCAAAATCACCAGCGGTCGTACGTTCACTTCGTCGGAGACCGACGCCAAGGTCGCCGTCGTCGACTCGGCGTACGCCAAGGAGAAGAAGCTCAAGGTCGGCAGCACGGTCACCATCAAGAGCGTCAAGTACAAGGTCATCGGAGTCGCGACGGCGGACAGCGGTGACTCGGCCGCCAACCTCTACATCCCGCTCACCCAGGCGCAGACGCTCAGCGACTCCAAGAACAAGGTCACCACGGTCTACGTCCGGGCGAGCGACTCGCAGCAGATCGACAGCGTCAAGTCCGCGATCCAGAAGAACGTCTCGGGTACGACGGTGACGACCTCCGCGGACCTCGCGGACACCGTGTCCGGCTCCCTGTCGACCGCGTCCTCCCTCGCCACCAGCGTCGGCAAGTGGCTGTCGATCGCGGTGCTCATCGCCGCGTTCCTGGTGGCCGGGCTGCTGACCTCCTCGGCGGTGTCGCGCCGGGTGCGGGAGTTCGGCACGTTGAAGGCGCTGGGCTGGAAGTCCGGCCGGGTGACCCGGCAGGTCGTCGGTGAGGCGATGGTCAACGGGCTGCTGGGCGGCGCGCTGGGCATCGCGCTGGGCCTGGCGGGAGCGTATGTGGTGACGGCCATCAGCCCCACGTTGCAGGCGCAGTTGGGCGGAGGCGGCGGAGGCGGTACCGGCGGGGGCGGCTTCGGTGGCCCCGGCCGGGCGGCGCAGAAGACCCTCGACGTGGCCCTGACCGCGCCGGTGAACGCCACCACGGTGGTGATCGCGGTGGCCCTGGCGGTCGCGGGCGGCCTGATCGCGGGCGCGTTCGGCGGCTGGCGCGCGTCCCGGCTGCGCCCGGCGGACGCTCTGCGACGCGTCGAGTAGCGGCACTCACCCGCCGAAAGGGCGGGGGCTGTCGAGGTGCGACGCCGCGACCGGCCTTCACCACTCGTCAGTCGTACGGCAGCCCGCGCCACCCCCCGATCCCACCCAGGAGCCATCACCATGTACGAACTCAGAAGCGTCACCAAGCGCTACACCCGGGGCAAGGAGACCGTCGTCGCCCTCGACGGAGTCGACCTCACCATCGCGGACGGCGACCGTCTCGTCATCCAGGGCCCCACCGGCGGCGGCAAGTCCACCCTGCTGCAGATGCTCGGCGGTCTGGACCGGCCGACCTCCGGCGAAGTCGTCCTCGACGGCACCGACATGGCCAGGCTCTCCGAGACCCGCCTGACCAGGGTCCGCAGCGAGAACATCGGCTTCGTCTTCCAGAGCTTCAACCTGATCCCGACGCTGACCGCGCAGGAGAACGTCGAGACCGCCCTCGTACCCCTGGGGGTGAAGGCGAAGGAGCGGCGCGAGAAGGCCGCCGAGGCGCTCAGGTCGGTCGGGCTGGGCGAACGGCTGGGGCATCTGCCCGGCGAGATGTCCGGCGGCCAGCAGCAGCGGGTCGCCATCGCCCGCGCGTTGGTCAAGCAGCCGAAGGTGCTGCTCGCCGACGAACCCACGGGCAACCTCGACGAGTCGATGCGCGACGAGATCATGGACGTACTCGAACGCATGTGGAAGGAGCTCGGGCTGACCTTTGTCATGGTCACGCATGACTCCGCGATCGCCAGGAAGGCCCCCCGCGTGGCCACGATCCGCAAGGGACGGATCACGGTGAAGGAGAACGCCGCTCCCTGAGGGGGATTTCGGACAGGAGCGCTTGTGGTGGCCGAGGACATGCGCTTCCCCGACGATCGTGTAACAGAGCCATCCTGTCGGCTCCCTGTGTATTGAGCCATCTGAACGCCCCCCGGCATACTGCGTGTTCCGGGGGGTGTGCGCACATGGGTGCGAGGTTTCCCCCGCCCGGGTGAATCGGGGAATTCACCCGGATCTTCTGCAAGGGGGAATCTTGCACAGACAAGTGAAAAGAGCGTGCGCGGCCTCGGTCGCCACGGCTGCGGCCATCGCTCTCGCCGCGGGCATGACCAGCCCGGCGTCGGCGGAGCCCGAGCAGCGCGCGACCGGCGCTGCCTCGCTCTCGTCCCACCACCGCATCACCCTCATCACGGGTGACCGTGTCTCCGTCGACTCCAAGGGCCGCGTGGTCGGCCTGGAGCGGGCGAAGGGGCGCGGCCACATACCCGTCCAGATCCGCAAGGCGTTCGGGCACACGCTCGTGATACCGGCCGACGCGGCCCGGCTGATCGCGACCGGCAAGCTCGACCAGCGGCTCTTCGACATCACCGAGCTCAACAAGTCGGCGACCCGTACTTCCCAGAAGAACGGCCTGAAGGTCATCGTCGGCTACCGGGGAGCCGCGACCGCCACCAAGGCCGAGGTGCGGGACGCGGGCACCTTGCGCCGGACCCTGAAGTCCCTGAACGCGGACGCCGTGCAGACGCCGCAGCAGGACACGCCCGAACTGTGGGACGCGGTCACCAACGGCGACAAGACGGCCTCCGGTGTCGCGCACGTCTGGCTCGACGGAGTCCGCAAGGCCTCCCTCGACAAGTCCGTGCCGCAGATCGGCGCCCCCAAGGCGTGGGCGGCCGGTTACGACGGCAAGGGCGTCAAGATCGCCGTCCTGGACACGGGTGTCGACGCGACCCACCCGGACCTGAAGTCCCAGGTGATCGAGTCCAAGAACTTCTCCACGGCCGCCGACGCCAAGGACCACTTCGGCCACGGCACCCATGTCGCGTCCATCGCGGCGGGCACCGGAGCCAAGTCCGGCGGCAAGTACAAGGGTGTCGCGCCCGGCGCGCGGATCCTCAGCGGCAAGGTCCTCGACGACACCGGCTCCGGCGACGACTCCGGCATCCTGGCCGGCATGGAGTGGGCGGCCGCGCAGGGCGCCGACGTCGTCAACCTCAGCCTCGGCGGCGGGGACACGCCGGAGATCGACCCGCTGGAGGCGGAGGTCAACAAGCTGTCCGCCGAGAAGGGGATCCTCTTCGCGATCGCGGCCGGCAACTCCGGCCCCGAATCGGTCGGTTCGCCGGGCAGCGCGGACGCCGCGCTCACCGTCGGCGCGGTCGACGACAAGGACAAGCTGGCCGACTTCTCCTCGACGGGCCCGCGGGTCGGCGACGGCGCGATCAAGCCGGACGTCACCGCGCCGGGCGTGGACATCACGGCCGCGTCCGCCAAGGGCAGCGTGATCGAGCAGGAGGTCGGCGAGAAGCCGGCCGGCTACCTGACCATCTCCGGTACGTCGATGGCGACCCCGCATGTCGCGGGCGCCGCGGCGATCCTCAAGCAGCAGCACCCGGACTGGAAGTACGCCGAACTGAAGGGCGCGCTGACCGCGTCCACCAAGGGCGGCAAGTACACCCCCTTCCAGCAGGGTTCGGGCCGGATCCAGGTCGACAAGGCCATCAAGCAGACCGTGATCGCCGACCCGGTGTCGGTGGGCTTCGGCACGCAGCAGTGGCCGCACACCGACGACAAGCCGGACACCAAGCCGCTGACGTACCGCAACCTCGGCACCAAGGACGTCACGCTCACCCTCGGCGTGACCGCCACCAACCCCAAGGGCCAGGCGGCTCCGGCGGGCTTCTTCAAGCTCGGCGCGACCAAGGTGACCGTCCCGGCGGGCGGCACGGCGTCCGTGAACGTCACCGTCAACACCAAGCTGGGCGGCACGCTCGACGGCGCGTACTCCGCGTACGTGACGGCGACCGGAGACGGCCAGAGCATCCGTACGGCCGCTGCGGTCAACCGTGAGGTGGAGTCGTACGACGTCAAGGTCAAGCACATCGGCCGGGACGGCAAGCCGACGGACAGCTACGACACCGTATTCTTCGCCTACTCGGGCCTCGCCAACGGCCGCAGCTACCAGACCCCGGTGGACGCCTCCGGCACCACCACGCTGCGGCTGCCCAAGGGCACCTACCTGATGGACGCCTGGATCGCGAAGGACTTCGTGGACTTCAAGGGCGGCCTCGACTGGCTGGTCCAGCCGAAGCTGAACCTCACCAAGAACACCTCGGTGACGTTCGACGCCCGCAAGACCAAGTCGGCCGACATCACGGTGCCGGACGCGCAGGCCAAGCAGATCAGCGCGATGGCCGACTACTTCCACGAGCCCTCGGGCGTCGGCATCGCCGTCGGCCTCGACACCTTCGCCAACCTGCGCATGGCCCACCTGGGCGCGGAGGCCACCGGTCTGTCGCAGACCTGGAACGGCCAGTGGACCAAGGGCGCGAACACCGAGTACGACGTGGCCACCACCGCCAAGGTCAAGAAGATCCAGGGTGACAAGGTCCGTCACTTCAAGGCGAGCGAGCTCGCCACGGTGAAGAACAACCTGGGCGCCGCTGCCTCCGGCAAGACCGGAGCGGTCGCCCCCTGGGGGCTGTTCCCCGAGGATGCGGTCATCGGTATGCCGGTGGAGCAGAAGCTGCCGGGGTCGCGCACCGTGCACGTCTCGACCGCCGACAAGATCCAGTGGGGCTTCGACTTCCAGCAGTACGCGGGCAAGGACGCGGACGGCTTCCCGATCACCGACGCGTACTACACGCTGGGCGACCCGCAGACCTTCAAGAAGGCCCAGAAGTACACCAAGACCTTCAACACGGCGGTCTTCGGTCCGACGATCAACGCGGACAACGGGGTCTACCGCGAGGGCAACACCATCTACGGCGCGCTGTCGCTGTTCGCCGACGGGGCCGGGCACGACGGCGCCTCGGTCTTCACCTCGGCGGCCACGTCCCTGTACCGCAACGGCACCAAGGTCGGCACCAACGACGACCCGCTGACCGGCACGGGCTTCACTGTCCCGGCCGGTGACGCCGAGTACAAGCTGACCTCCTCGGTCAAGCGGAGCGTCAAGGTCGCCGCCGCCTCCACCCGGATCGACGCGAGCTGGACCTTCCGCTCGAAGAAGCCGTCCGGCAACGACATCACCAAGCTGCCGGTCTCCACGGCCCGCTTCAACGCCAAGACGGGGCTGGACAGCAGGGTCAAGGCCGGCCAGACGATGACGATCCCGGTCAGCGTCGTCGGCGCGGCCAAGGGCTCCAACCTTAAGTCCCTGGCGGTGTACGTGTCGTACGACTACGGCCAGACCTGGAAGAAGGTCGAGGTCAAGCACGGCAAGATCACCGCGAAGAACCCGGCGGCGGGGAAGGCCATCTCCTTCCACGCCAAGATCGCGGACAAGAAGGGCAACAAGGCGACGATCTCGATCTACAACGCGTACTACGGGAAGTAGATCTCGTACTACGGAAAGTAGCTCGCGGGCTCGTTGAGCGCTGAGCGAAAGGCCCGCCGGAGGTGCAGCCTCCGGCGGGCCTCTCGTGTTTCTGTGGGCGCATGACGACTCAGACGGTCGAGTACATCCGGTACCGCATCCCCGAAGAGCAGTCGGCGGAGTTCCTGTCCGCCTACACCCGCGCCGCGGCCCTGCTGGCGGCGGCGCCCCAATGCGTCGACTACGAACTGGCGCGCTGCGAGGAGGACTTCGAGCACTTCGTCCTGCGCATCACCTGGACCTCCACCGAGGACCACCTCAAGGGTTTCCGCGAGTCCGAACTGTTTGCCGACTTCCTTGCCGAGATCCGCCCGTACATCCCGAACATCCAGGAGATGCGCCACTACACCCCCACCACGGTCCGCGGCACCGGCTCCGCGGTCCCCACCCTCTACGCCTGGGCGGGCGGCCCGGACGCCTTCGCCCGCCTGACCACGGTCTTCTACGACAAGGTCCGGCACGACGAACTCCTCGCGCCGATGTTCGAGGGCCTCGCCCCTGAGCACGCCCAGCATGTGGCCCTGTGGCTCGCCGAGGTCTTCGGCGGCCCGCCCGGCTACTCCGAGACGCAGGGCGGCCACGGCCACATGGTCGCCACACACATGGGCCGGGGCATCACCGAGGCCCAGCGCCGCCGCTGGGTGAACCTGATCCAGGACGCGGCGGACGAGGCGGACCTGCCGACCGACGCCGAGTTCCGCTCCGCCTTCCTGGCCTATGTGGAGTGGGGCACCCGGCTCGCGGTGCACTTCTCCGGCCCGGACGCCAAGCCGCCGGCCGAACAGCCGGTACCGAAGTGGAACTGGGGGGCGGCGCCGCCGTACCAGGGCTGACGCGGACCGCCGGGACCGGGCCGGCACGGTCGCGGCGCCTGGTGACGGGGGCGCCGCGCCCTCAGGCGGACGGTGCCGACGACCCCGTCCCCGCGCGCGTCGCGTCCGCGCCCCAGCTCGCGAGGAGCCGTAGCGCCTCCGCCGACGGGGAGCCCGGCTCGGCGTGGTACGTCACCAGACCCTGCTCCTGGTCGTCGGTCAGGCGGAACGACTCGAAGTTGAGATCGAGGTTTCCGACGAGCGGATGACGCAGTCGCTTGACGCCGTGGCTCTTCTCCTTGACGTCGTGGGTGGCCCACAGCCGCCGGAACTCCTCGCTCTTCACGGAGAGCTCGCCCACCAGCGCGGACAGCCGGGGATCATCCGGATAACGGCCGGCTTCCATGCGCAGCCCGCAGACGATGTCGATCGCCTTCTGCTCGCTGTCCTCGAACAGATCGCGGTACTCGGGCCGCAGGAACACCAGCCGCGCCCAGTTCCGCTCCTGCGGCGGCAGCTCCGCCCAGTCGCCGAACACGGCCGCGGCCATCCGGTTCCAGACCAGGATGTCCGAGTGCCGTCCCACGATGTACGCCGGAACGCCGTCCATCGAGTCAAGCAGCGTCCGCAGCGTCCCCCGGACCTGCTGGGTACGGGCGGCCGGCTTCTTCTTGGACGGCTTCGGCTTCGCCAGATGCGTGAGGTGCGCGTGCTCGGCGTCGGTGAGCCGCAGCGCCCGGGCGATGGCGTCGAGAACCTCCGCCGAAACGTTTTGTCCGTTGCCCTGCTCCAGGCGTGTGTAATACGCCACGGACACGCCGGCCAGCTGCGCCAGCTCCTCCCGGCGCAGCCCCGGCACCCGCCGGTGGCGCCCGAAGTCCGGCAGCCCCACGTCCTGCGGCTTCAGCCGGGCCCGCCGGGTACGCAGGAACTCGCTGAGCTCGGCACGACGGTCCAGCGCCCCGCCGGGCGTCCCGCCCACGGGCTCCGGAACGGGGTCGGGGTGTTTGTCCATGCCTCAAGTATTCCCGGTCGTACGCACACCAGCCTGACCCCGTCAGTAGTAGGACCACTGGACGTACGCAAAGCGGAGGCCTGGGTGAACATCGCGCGATCGGGCACGCTGGACGTCGTGCCCGGCCGGAAAGGCAGCCGGGCACGGACCCCTAGCAAGGAGAGAAACCCGGCATGACCACTGTTGCTGCGTACGCCGTCCCGGCCGCCAAGGCTCCGCTGGAGCGCACCACCATCGAGCGCCGCGCGGTCCGCGAGTTCGATGTACTGATCGACATCAAGTTCGCCGGTATATGTCACTCCGACATCCACCAGGCCAGGGAGGGCTGGGGTGAGGCGATCTTCCCGATGGTCCCGGGCCACGAGATCGCGGGCATCGTGTCCGAGGTCGGCCCCGGTGTGACCAAGTTCAAGGTCGGCGACCGCGTGGGCGTCGGCTGCATGGTCGACTCCTGCGGCGAGTGCGAGAACTGCAAGGCCGGCGTCGAGCAGCACTGCACGCAGGGCAACGTCCCCACGTACAACGGCATCGGCAAGGACGGCGAGCCCACCTACGGCGGCTACTCGGAGAAGGTCGTCGTCGCCGAGAACTTCGTCGTCCGCATTCCCGAGGGCCTGGCCCTCGACGAGGCCGCCCCGCTCCTGTGCGCCGGCATCACCACGTACTCCCCGCTGAAGCAGTGGGGTGCGGGCCCCGGCAAGAAGGTCGCCGTGATCGGCCTGGGCGGCCTCGGCCACATGGGCGTCAAGATCGCGCACGCGCTGGGCGCCGAGGTGACCGTCCTGTCCCAGACCCTGCGCAAGAAGGACGACGGCCTGAAGCTGGGCGCCGACCACTACTACGCGACCAGCGACGAGAACACCTTCAAGGAGCTCGCCGGCTCCTTCGACCTCATCGTCTCCACGGTCTCGGCGCCCCTGGACTTCGGCGCCTACCTGAGCCTGCTCAAGACGGGCGGTGCCCTGGTGAACGTGGGCGCCCCGGAGGAGCCCGTCGCCCTCAACCTGTTCTCCCTCATCGGCGGCAACAAGACCCTCGCCGGTTCGATGATCGGCGGCATCGCCGAGACCCAGGAGATGCTGGACTTCTGCGCCGAGCACGGCATCGGCGCCGAGATCGAGCTGATCGCCGCGTCCGAGATCAACGAGGCGTACGAGCGGGTCCTGGCGAGCGACGTGCGGTACCGCTTCGTGATCGACACGGCGACCATCTGAGCCGTACCCCGACTGATGGGCCCCGGCGGTGTGCCGGGGCCTTCAGCGTGCCGCCCTACGCTGCCGCAGCGCCCCCGACCAGGTGGTCGGCCTCGGCTCGGCCGCGTCATCGTCCGGCGAAACCAGGGGCGGGGATCGTCGGGGCCATGGTGATGTCCTCACCGACCAGTTGCGCGGTCAGGCTGTCGATCAGGGCGCGACGCTCGGACTCACGGCGGGCCCGGGCCTGCGCCAGTTCGTGTTCGACCGCCTCCCGGTCCTCGGCGTTGCGAGCTCGCTCCACGGCCAGCCGGTGCTCCAGACCCGCACGGTGCCGGTCCTCGACCGAGCGTCGCTCCACCTCGTACATGCGCTCCACGCTCTCCAGGTGGCGGTGCAGCAGGCGGTCGTAGCGGGTGACGCCGCCCATCAGCTTCGCCAGGACCGGCAGGGAGTCCAGCACGAGCAGCAGCAGGTGCAGCACGACGCCGAGGAAGCACGGGTAGAAGGCGCTGGTCATGACCGCCCACAGGGCCTCCGCCCGGTCGAGCAGGCCGGTCGCGCGCAGTTCCCGTTCCTTGGCCTCGCGTTTGGCCTGCGCCGCGTCCAGGACCTTGGCCCGGTACTCCTCCGTGGCCGGCTTCACCCCGCTGGTCAGTGTGTCGATCCGGGACCGCAGGCTGGTGGCGGCCGTCCGGTCCTTGTCGACGTTGTTCCCGTCCCGATAGGTCTGGGCGTCCGCGCGGGCGATCCGGCACTGCTGGGTGATGTCCCGGCCGCCGTTGACGTAGATGTAGTTCTTCCGGCTGCACAGCTCGTTGGACGTGGCCTCCAGCTTCGCCTGCTGCTTGTCGACCGCGTCGATGTGCCCGCTCAGCTTCGCCAGCTGCTCCTCGACCGCGGAGATCTGGGTCCGCAGCGTCGCGGGTGAGCCATGGACCCCCAGCTGGGCCTTCGCGCAGTCCGGTCGGTCCTCGGTCGAGGTGCCGTCGGCGGGATTGCAGCGCAGCAGGTTCCGGTAGTAGACCTGCGCCGTCTCCTCCCGCTCCTGGGCCAGGTACTTGTCCATCTCCGGGGCGAACACCTGGAACAGCAGCGGCTCGGCCAGGGCCAGCCCCAGCAGGAGCGACAGCAGGAAGCGGGGCAGCAGGGCACGGCGCCTGTTGCCGGTGACCTTGCCGTGCGTGCCGGAGACCAGCCAGCTGTCGACGAGGAAGACGAACACCGTCCAGATCGTCCCGGTCACCAGCAGCGCCCAGACCGGCGCCCCGCCGAGCAGGGAGTCCAGGGCCAGACACACCGACACCCCGCCCATCAGGGCCGTCGCGAGGACGATCCCGCCGTAGCGGCTGTAGAGGACGCGCTCGGACGGCACCCGGTCCAGGATCGGCTCGTGCACGCCGATCTGCCCCCGCAGCAGACGTCCCGGTCCGCGACGCGGGGGCGCGGCGTCGCGGTCGGTGCTCTCGGCTCCCGCGCCGGCCGGGGGTGTGCGTCGTTCAGTACCCATGCTCTTCCCTGCCCACGTCGCCGATGTCGAAGGTGTCGCTCTCGTCGTCCTCGCCGAACGCGGCGTCGTCCTCGCCGTCCTCCGTGGTCCGGTCCGCGCGGGTGCCGTCGCCCGGCGCGTCCGGCGCGGTCGGCGGCTGCGCCTCGCCGTGCGGCGGTACGGACTCCAGCTGCTTGTCCGGGCTCTGGGCGCCGGGGTCGAGGTTGGCGCCGATGATGCGGTCCAGCAGCGCACGAATGTCCACGGGAGTCATGTCGGTGTAGCCCTCGCGGATGAGCTGCTTGTACAGCTCGTAGTACATCTCCTGCTGCCGATCGCCCCGCGTCCGCTCGTCGCGCTCCCTGCGCAGTGAGTCCTCGCGCTGGTGCTGTTCGCGCCGCAGACGGTCCTCGCGCTCCTCCTGGCCCTTGGTCAGGAGTTCCTCACGCCTGGCGTTCAGCATCCGGGTCTTCTCCTGCCACCTCAGCTCCCAGCGGCGGTCGGCCCGTTCGGTGTCGCGCACCAGGTCCTCACGCCACAGGGTGGACAGCCGCTCCACCAGGGCCCGTTCGGTCTCGTCCCGGCGCTCCGCGGCCTCCCGCGCCTCCCGTTCGGCCACCCCGAGGCGTTCCGCCAGCTGCTCGGCCGTCAGTTCCTTCCGGCGATAGGCCCGCAGCAGGGCCCAGCGCGAGCCCAGCTTCGCCGTCTGACCGGCGTCGAGCTCCTCCTGCTCACGCTCGTACGCGGCCTGCTGTTCTTCGAGTTGGAGCCTGACGTCCAGTTCGCGTCGTTGGAGTTCCTCCTGGTGCTGCTTGTCCAGCAGCTCCAGTTGATTCTGGTACTCGCGTTCCCGCACCTTGCGGTCCTGCTCGACCGCCTGCTCCACCTCGTCCTGCCTGCGGCGACGCTCCAGTTCCTCCAACTTGGCCTGGAATTCGCGCAGTTCGGACGGCGTGAGGACGTCCACGCTGACCAGCTCGGCCGTCATCCCGGGCAGCCGTGGCGGGTGCGTGACGGAGAAGGCGGAGACGCGGGCGGACAGCCACTTGCGCACCTCGGTGACCTGGGCGACGCCGTGGTCCAGGCCCTCCTCGACCAGCCCGGGGCAGGCGTGCAGGTAGGAGGTGAGGGCCGAGACCGCGTCCGCCGGCCCCTCACGCACCAGGGCGACGCTGTCGTCCACCGTGCACCGGAAGCGGACCCGTACGGCGAAGTCGGAGGAGTCGGCGGAGGGCACCGTCACCATGGCCTCGACCGGGACGTTCCTCCGCTTGTCCACGACGGTCACCGAGGTGGCCGAGACCGCCGTGTCCGATCGGAGGTCGAGGCTTCCGTGGTTCTCGACCCACATCTCGCCGACCCGGTACACGGCGACCTGGTGGGTGCCGAGCCGGGGCAGGTCCGACGGCTCACGTCGGGGCGAGCCGATGGCGCGCCACCCGCGGGCGACCGGGGGTTCGAGCGGCCGGCTCGACACGACGGGGTAGGAGGGGTGTGAATCATCGCGCATCGGTACACCTTTCACAGTTCGTCGAGCAGGGCACGGATCGCCTCCGCCGGGCCCTTGCCACGGGTCAGCCGCACCAGGGCGGCACGGAGCGCGTTCCTCTCGGTCTCGGTGTGCGTCTGCGCGCGCAGGCCCTTGCCGAGGGCCCGGCCCGCCTTCACGGTCTCCTTGGTGAGGACCGGCAGCGCCGTGAGGTGTTCGGCGAAGGTCTGCAACGCGATCTGGCGCATCGGCCGGTAGCGGAAGGCGGTGGCCCACAGTTCCAGGAGCGCGTCACCGCGGTCGGGGTGGAGGACGAAGTAGCGCAGGGCGACCGGTCTGCCGGAGGCGTCCCGGATGCAGAGGATCGTCACCACCACCGCGAAGGTCAGCGATTTCAACGGGGTCCGGCCGACCGTCGAGGCGTGCTTGCCCAGCCGGTAGGTCAGCAGCCCCAGGACCCGTGAGGGGTCCTCGTCGTGGTAGACGAGCAGCGCGAAGAACCTGGCCAGTGCCGCCGTCCCCATCCCCTGGCCGTGCTCGGACGCGATCAGGTGCCACAGCCACTTCACGGCGTCGGACGGGAAGCGCACCCCGAGCCATCCGCTGAACGCCAGCGCCGCGGTGCCGCGCAGTTCCGCCGAACCGGACCTGGCCCAGTCCCGGGCTATGGCGAGGGCGGCGGTGTCGAGGCCCAGGCCGCTGTGGCACATGTCCCACAGCACGTAGACGGCCATGGCCTGGCCCCGCCGGCCGGCCTGGCCCGTGGCCCACGGCACCAGGTAGTTGCGCACGACCTCCTCGAAGTCGGTGACGGCCAGCATGGCGAGCCCGGCGGCCATCGAGACCTCGAACTCGTCGCCGGAGACCGTGCCGGACGGACACGGCGCGTCCGGGTCGCTCAGTACGGTGGTCAGCCACTGCTGCACCGCGTCCCAGAACTCCATGCCGAAGCGCGCGCACAGCTCGGTGAAGACCCAGCGCCGGTGCGAAGGCGTACCGAAGACCACGACCTCGCGGGTGACGGAGCCCATCGGGATCCGCTTGGTGGTCAGCAGGTCGATGTCGAGCATGGCCCGCCGGTGGTCGAACAGGGACGCCTCCACGCCACCGGTTCGTTTCCCCGGGACGTTCTTGTCCTTGCTCGCCGTGACGGGAACGGCGGCCGACGCGGTGAGGGAGGAGGAGAGGGCGTTGCCCCTGCCCGGTGTGTTGGTTCCGCCCGCGTACGCGCGGCTCACATGGTGGTCGAGCGAGGCGAACAACTGCTCGCAGGACCTGATGCCGTTGCCGGCGGCGAAGGCCACGGTGGTCACCTGGAGGATCTCCCGCATGGTGCGGCCGGGGGCGTTGAACCAGCGCTGGACGGTCTCGTAGGTGTTGGTGTCGTACTCCTTCCAGACCTGCTCCGGCTCGCGTCCCTCACAGATGCTGTCGGCGATCTCGACCGCCTTGCTCACGGGGCAGTTGGGCCGGATCAGCTCGATCGCCTGGTGGATCGTGTCGTCGGAGCAGCCGCCCAGCTTGAGCCTCAGGCGCAGCAGATTCTCGGTGGCGGGGGCCTCCCAGCAGAAGTGGCGGACCGCGGTGGGGAGCGTGCGTTCCATGCGCGGGCGCGTGGTGACGACGAGGTGGGCCCTGCACTTGTGGACCCGTTCCTGCACGCGTCGCCAGGCGAAGTCCGCCTGCTCGATCCCGGTGACACCGTCGTCGACCCGGTCGAGGACGACGTAGCCGTTGCCGCTGTCGAAGACCCGCTCCGCGAGCTGTTCCAGGGTGATGTCCGGGGACAGCACGATCATGCGGCCCTCGCCGCGTATCGCGTTCTTGAGCAGGGCGACGGCTCCCGACCGCTTGCCCGTCCCGGGTTCGCCGATCAGGGTCACCACCTTGTCGGCCCGCAGCGCTTCGAGGGCCTGGGCGAACGCGTCGGGTTCCGCGTAGCGCCGCACCAAGAGGTCGATCTCCTCCTCCCGCACGGGGCCGGTCGCCGCGCCCTGGGGGAGAGGGGCGGCCCCGGCGACACCCGTGACTCCGCCCGGGCCCACGGGGCCGTACAGGTTCTGGTGGACCGTCGTGTACGTGGTGTGGACGGCGGACACCTGCTCGCTGGCCTCGGCGGCGCCGGGCTTCGTGTTCGCGCGGGGGGACGGATCCCTCGTGTCGGGCGGGGCTGTTTCCCCGTCGGGTGCATTTCCGCTCGCGGGTTGCGATGCCTTTCCCTTTTCCGGCTCGGGATCTCCCGGCTTCTCAGGTTCGGGTGTTTTCCGGTGCGGTTTCACCTCACCGGTCTCATGCGTCCCGGGAATTGCGTCCGCCGATTGTTGGTCCAGACCCGACTGCACCGGTTCCTGGTTTCCTTCCCCTGGGACGAGTGGGCCCGGAGGGTTTTGTGTGTTCTCGGGTGCCACCGCGTGCTGTGGGTTCTCGGGGTGTGACTTCTCGCCGTTCATAGGCGGTTGTTGTTCACGAATCCGATGACGGATCCGTGCACCGGGGCCTCGAACACCTGGAGGGAGTGCTGACCGGGCAGGCCGGCCGCCGCGGGGGCGGAGGGTGCGGGACCGGCCGGCGCGGGGCCGGAGGGCGGCGCCGGGGAGTCCTCGGGCGGCGGGGTGTCTCCCCCCAGGTCGCCCAGTCCGTGGATGTCGCCGCCCAGCACCCTGATCCAGACCGCGTCGTCGAACTCCTTCTCCCGGACCCGTATCTCACGGAACTCGCTGGTGCGCAGCGTCGTGTAGTCGCGGACCACGACGGTGTTGAACACCTCGCGGGACACCGCCACCGCCAGCCGCGCCCCTGCGCTGAGACGCAGGGCCTCCTTCAACTGCGTGCAGTTGAGGATCCTCGACACCTCCACCGGCCCGCTGTCGGAGAAGCCGCTGGCCGCGGGAACGGCCGGTCCGTGGTGCACCGCGGCGCGCAGCTTCAGCCAGGCGTCGGGCTCCCGGCCGTCGTTCACGGCCTGCAGCGCGTTGTCCAGATGGCGCATGAAGTCGTCCACGAGCAGGGGCTCCGACTCCTCGACGGGGAGTACGGACAGCGCGGAGTCCCCGGCGACCTGCGTCTGCCAGGCGCCTCTCACGAAGCCCACTTCTTCGGCCGCCTCGTCGAGGACGTGGGGCACCGACTGCTGGATCCAGTGCTGACGGCGTGGGCTGCTCCGCCCGTATCCCTGAGCGTCCACTGCCAGGAGCGGACGGCGGGAAAAACCTTTCATTCGATTCACGTTCTATTCCTTCGAAATCGTGGCCGAATCCCTGGTGTTGTGCACGGTGATCGAGGAGGGAAAAGCAGCATCACAGGCGGGAGGACCGCCGTGTGCCGCTGTTGCGAAAATGAGACAGGAAGGCCTCGGGCTCTTGACTTTCACACAGCGCGGGGGACTGTCGTATCAGACCCCGGCCGAGCGGAAACCCATGGAAATACGGGATTCACGCCTTTCCGGGAAACCGTAGAAGTAGGTGGTCGTCCGGCACCGGCGGAGCGTTACTGGGTGACATCCGGCCCGAGGGGCCGTCCCAGGTGGTGAAGGAGTCGGTATGGCACACGAGCCGGACGGCGGCGGATCTCCGCGGCCCGACCAGTCAGGTGACCCGGCCGCGATGCTGGCCTCGCTGCAAACGACCCATCAACTCGCCGACGGCAAGGCGGGTGTCCTCGCCGGCGTCCAGGCGGCGCTGGTCGTCTCCTTCGGGTCCTGGGTGCGTTCCGCGCGGGACACCTGGGCGCACGCGGCGTTCGGTGTGGTGCTGCTGGACACGCTGGTCGTCCTGTTCGCCGTGGCGTTCCTGTCGGGGGTGACCTGCCTGGCTCTGGTGCTCCGGCCGCGGCTGTGGCGTCCGGTGTCCTTCAACAGGTACAGCGTCCACGTGCTGTCCAGCGCCGCGAGTGCCGTCCCGCAGGGTGCGCCGGGCGAGGACCCCGCGGCGCGCGCACGGGCGGAGATGTGGGAGGCGTGCCGGTTCCTGGCCGCCGTCACGGTGACCAAGTGCCGCTACGCGACGGTCGCCGTCGTCTGCACCGCCGTGATGGCCGCGGCGGCGGGCCTGTGCCTGCTGCTGAGGGCGTTCCCCGGGTGAGGCCTCACCAGGTGTCCGGTGCGGGGAGCCGCGCCTCGACGCGCAGCCGGTCGAGGTCCCGGATCGTCGTGGTCCGGTATCCGGTGCCGATCAGCTTCGCGTCACGCAAGTCCTTGAGCGCCTTGTGCACGGTCGGCTCGGCGGCGCCCGTCAGGGCCGCCATCTCCGGCTGGGTCAGGCTGAATCCGAGCTCCACGCCCTCGCGCCCCTGCACGCCGTGGATCGACGCGAGGTCGACCAGGATCCTCGCGAGCCGCTCCTTGACGTTGTAGCCGCGGAACTCGAGCCGACGGTTGTTGGCCCAGCGCAGCCGCTCGGAGAGGATGCCCGTCATCACCACCGCCGCGTCCGGGCAGCGCAGCAGGAACGCGCGCAACGCCTCGTGGGACACGGCCCGGGTCCGCACCCTGCCGCACGCGGTGACGGTCGCCGTACGCGGCATGTCCGCGATCGCTGCCATCTCGCCGACGATGTCCCCGCCGAGCCGGATGGCCAGCAGGGACTCCCGGCCGTTCTCCACGGTGGCCGTGACCTTGGTGAAGCCGGACAGCAGCAGGAGCGCGTGGCGGTCGACGTCTCCTTGGCGGACCAGGACCTCCTTCGCCTCGAAGACCCGGGGGCGTCCCAGCGCCAACAGGTCCTGGAGCGCCGCGTCGGCCAGCCTGCCGAGGAAACTCCCTCTCGGCCACCCACCCCCACGTCCGGCGTTCCGCCGTGGTGCGTCCATCACGTTCCGACGATAGAGGCTCCGGACGGCGGCCCGCGCGGATTCCGGGTACGGCTCTTCGTCGTGAACCCGCGTGCTGTGCGCCGTCGTCATCGCCGTGGCCCCGCCGACGTCAGGAGCGTCAGGCGGAAGCCACCACCTCGCCGTTCATGACCTCGGGAGGGTTGGGAAGCAGTGGCGTGAGGTGGTCCCGCACGAAGTCCGCCGCCCTCAGGATCGATTCATCGGCACCGGCCTGGTCCTGGAAGACGCTGGTCGAGACCATCACTCCGTCCCCGGCGTCGATCCAGAAGTAGGCCACGAATCCGGAGACCTGGCGCATGAGCGGCACGAACCCCTCGTTCACGAGACGTGCCGCCTCGGCCGTATCGGTCACCCCTTCGTACCGCCGGACTGCTGCGTACATCCCCACGCTCCTCACGGCGTTCTGGGTCGTCGTCTGCTCGGACGTCTGCTTGGACGTCTGCTGAGACATCTGCTTGGTCTTGGACGTCTGCTGAGACGTCGTACCCCCGCGGCGGCTGTGTGGCTCACGGTGCGTCCGGCAATCACCTGAAGGGCCGCCCCGGGTGATCCGAACGGCAGTCGCCGCCGACCGGCTGCCCGACCGCCTTCCCGCCCGTCGGTCCGCGTGGCGTCAGCGGGGATCGATCGCCGCCTCCGCTGCCGCCTTGATGCGGGCGCCGAAGCCGGCGGCGTCCTTGCGGGCGGCGGCGAGTGCCAGGCCGACGAGGAGCTTGCCGAGCCCGTGGCCCTCCAGCACGTTGAAGATACGGACCCGGCTACGTCCGTCGGGCAGCGGCTCCACGTCGTAGCCGCCTTCGCGTGCCGTCACGCTGTTCTTCGACACCTCGGCCCAGCGGATCTTCGTCGGCGCTTCGAGGGTGGTGATCCGGAACTCCCTGGCGGTCTTCATCCCGGCGTCCTTGACCGTGCTCCGGAAGACCGTGCCCTCGGTGGTCGGGGCGTCGGGGACCCGCTCGATCCTGAGCACCCGGGGGCTGAACTGCGGATCGTTGCGTCCGTCGGCGAGGTAGGCGAACACCTCCTCGACGGGCCGGTCGACCTCGACCGTCGCTTCGAACTGTCCTGACATGGGCCCTCCTGAGGGTGCGAGCCACGACGCGCCCGCGCGCCACCCTCCGCGGGCGTCCGCCGGATCGCGAGGGGGAACCGCCTCGCGCCCGAGTGCGGGACGCCCGGGCCACGCCGCGTCGCCCGTCCTGCCGTAGTGACACCGCGACCCTACGTGACCATGGTGCTTGGCGCGCGGTGAACGTCGGGGGGGGGAGGGAGGGAGCGGCCTGGGCGGGTGCCCGCTGTCATACCATCCAGCCGTGAACGGGAGTGCGAAGGCGGACGAGATACCGGCGGGGCGGGCGGAGTCCCGCTCCACGACGTCGGACCGGGCCGTGGAATGGGCCATGCGTCCCGCGGAGTCGGCGGACCTCGAGGCGCTCGTGGAGATCCGGGCCGTCGTGATGCGTGCGGACCTGGAGCGGTTGGGCCGGTTCGACGAGCATCGGGTCCGGCAGCGCCTGCGGGACGCCTTCTCCCCGGAGCACACGTCGGTCGTCCTGGCGGGCGGCACGCCGGCCGGCTGCGTCGCGTTGCGGCCGGCCGAGGACGGGCACTGGCTGGAGCACTTCATGCTCGCCCCGCACGTCCAGGGCCGAGGGCTCGGCTCGGCCGTCCTGCGAACCCTGCTGGACCGGACCGACGCCGACGGCCTGACCGTCCGCCTGAACGTCCTCCAGGGCAGCGCCGCCCGGCGGCTGTACGAGCGCCACGGGTTCACCGTGGAAGCCCAGGACCCGGTCGACGTCTACATGGTGCGAGTGCCGGGCGCGGGCGCGGGCACGGCCACGCGCTGACCGCCCGTGACACTCCCCGCGTATAACGCTCCCCGCGCGTGGCACGTGATGCAGGAGCCCCGGACGCTCAGCCCTGGGACGGCACGGCGACGCCGGCGTCCGACTCGTCGGTCCCCGGATCCTGTGCGGGTTCGCTGAGTTGCTCGCGCACGTAGTTCCAGACCACCGCGATCAGCGCGGCGACCGGTACCGCGAGCAGGCTGCCCACGATGCCGGCCAGATTGCCGCCCAGCGTCACCGCCAGCAGGACCACCGCCGCGTGGAGACCGAGCCCACGGCTCTGGATCATGGGCTGGAACACGTTGCCCTCGAGCTGCTGCACCACGACGATGACGGCCAGCACGATCAGCGCGTCCGTCAGCCCGTTGGAGACCAGCGCGATGAGAACCGCGACGAAACCGGCGAACAGCGCACCGACGATCGGCACGAACGCGGAGACGAAGGTCAGCACCGCCAGCGGGAGCACCAGCGGTACCCCCACGATCCACAGACCCAGGCCGATCAGGACGGCGTCGAGCAGGCCGACCGCTGCCTGCGAGCGGACGAACGCTCCCAGGGTGTCCCAGCCGCGTGCCGCCACGGTCGGGACGTCGGTGGCGAGCCGCCCGGGCAGCTGACGGGCGAGCCACGGCAGGAACCGCGGGCCGTCCTTGAGGAAGAAGAACATCAGGAACAGGGCCAGAACGCCGGTGACCAGGCCGTTCACCACGGTGGTCACTCCCGTGACGACAGTGCCGACCATGCTGCCGAGACCGTCCTGCGCGCGGGAGACCGCCGTGTCGAAGGCCTTGTCGATCTGGGCGTCACCGATGTTCAACGGTGGCCCGGCCGCCCACTCGCGCACCCTCTGGATCCCTTCGGCCACGCCGTCGGTCAGCTGGCCGGACTGGGAGGCCACGGGTACCGCGATCAGTGCCACGACGCCCACGGTGACCAGGAGGAACAGCACCGTCACGACCGACGCGGCGAGAGCGGGTCTCCACCCGCGCCGACGCAGGAAACGGGTCGGTGGCCAGGTCAGGGTGGTCAGCAGCAGGCCGACCACCAGTGGCCAGACGACCGACCACATCCGTCCCAGGACCCACAAGGTCACCGCGAGCATCAGGATTATGAGCAGCGACTCGACGGAGACCCGCGCCGACGTACGGAGCGCGGCGCGGGCTCGCGTGGAACTCAAAGTGGCAGTCACGGATGCACCCTATGGGTACGCACATCACACCGGCACCGCTGCTCCCAGCTGCCCTGTCCCCCACGGGCCGGGGCGCTGTGGCAGCCCGGTCATCCGCGTAGGTGGGCGAGCAGCTCGTCTCCCGCCGGATAGGGGCGTTCCTCGGGCAGCAGTCGGGCGGCGGAGTCCAGGTCCCCCTTGCTGACGAGGGCGTGGATCTCGTGGGCGAGCGGGGTCACGTCGCGGATGGCGACCGTCCACTCGTCCGCGTACCGTCGTGGGGCCTCACCGGAGAGGCCGAGTTGCAGGGACCGGTACGGCAGGGGGCTCAGGCGCAGGTCCCGCTCCGGGTCCCACTGCACACGGGTGGGCGTGCGCTTCAACTGACGCTGCCAGGTGGCCCGGTCGGGGTGCACCCCGTGGACGTAGCTCGACAGACAGGCGTGGCGCAGCGCCCACTCGAAGCCGTCGCGGGTGATGTCGACCGCGAGAACGGTCTCCTGCCCCACCTTGGTGCCCCAGCCGCAGCGGTACATCATCCACAGGAACGACGGCTTGATCCATGTCATCCGGTCGCGCTTCCAGGCGGCGGGGAAACGGCCGTCGCGGACGGCGGGCAGGCCGATGTCCGGGGTGTACGCCTGGTAGACGGTGATCGTGGATTCCGAGTGCGCCGCACGGACCCTGCGTTGCGGTTCTTCCATGACGTACAGCGTGGGGTCGGCCGGTTCTGGCGGCCACTGATTTTCGAGGCTCCGCGGGTGGGGCCGCCGGCGCGGGTTGGGTGGGCGCGGAATCGCGTGGAGCCCTCGCGCGTTGAGGACAGTGGGCGTGGGATGCCGGTGGTGTGCGAGCCGAGCAGCCCGAATGACCGAGCTGACAGACATTGGAGGGTCGTGATGGCGGCGCAGACACAGAGGGCCGTGCTGGCCGGCGGATGCTTCTGGGGGATGGAGGAGCTGATCCGCCGACTCCCGGGCGTGACGGGGACCCGGGTCGGATACACCGGGGGTGACGTGCCGAACGCGACGTACCGGAACCACGGCACGCACGCGGAGGCCATCGAGATCCTTTTCGACCCCGCGCAGACAGATTTCCGTGCGCTTCTGGAGTTCTTCTTCCAGATCCACGACCCGAGCACCAAGAACCGCCAGGGCAACGACATCGGCCTCAGCTACCGCTCGGCGATCTACTACGTGGATGACGAGCAGAAGCGCGTCGCCGAGGACACCATCGCGGACGTGGACGCTTCCGGACTGTGGCCCGGCAAGGTCGTCACCGAGGTGGAGCCGGTCGGCCCCTTCTGGGAGGCCGAGCCCGAGCACCAGGACTACCTGCAGCGCTACCCGGACGGCTACACCTGCCACTTCCCCCGCCCGGGATGGCGGCTGCCCGCCCGCGCGGAGGGCTGACCACGCGGAGGGGCTGACCGCTTCGACCGCGCGGGTCTCGGCCGAGGGCGCCCTACCCGGCTCGGCGACAAGCTGAGCCGGGGACGGAACGTGCTGGGCCGGCCCCTCAGTGGGGCAGTGTCGCCGGGCTGCCGCCGTTCGCCTCGTAGCCCGCGACCGCCAGCGCCCGGTAGACCGCGAACTCCGCGGCCGGGTCGGCGGACAGGGTCCAGGGGAGGGCGCCGACGTGGCCGTCGATGTGTATGAGCTGGCTCATCGCCTCGGCCCAGCGTTCGGAGCGGACCAGGAAGAAGACCAGGAGATGGCGGACGTGCGCCAGCATCGGGTCGTCCGGGCGGGACGAGTGCACGGCGTGCAGCGCTCCGTGGACCGCCTTCGTGACGACCTCGCTCTGGTAGAAGCCGCTGACCAGGTTCACCTCGGGCAGGTGCTCGAAGACCGCGAAGAGCGGCATGGCGGCCAGCAGTGAGCCCCGGGGAGCACGGGCGGCCGCCGCTTCGGCGAAGCCGTACGCCTGCTCGCGCGAGCCGTGCCACTTCTCGCACCAGTAGTGCAGGGCCGCGAGATGCGCCCCCATGTGGTTCGGCGCGCGGTCCAGGATCTTCAGCCACAGCTGCTCGAACTCCGCCTGGGAATAGGCCAGTCCGCGCGCCACGGACAGTTCGATGATGTACGGGATCGGGTCACCGGGGGCGAGCAGCGCCGCGTCTCCGCACGCGGCCCTGGCCTCCTCCATGATGATCCGGAACTCGTCCGTGCCGGGTGTCGACGTCCGCCACGCCTGCTGCACCAGGAACTCCGCGTGCACCGCCGCGCCGCCCGGGTCCTTGGGTGCCTGCGTCCGCCACACCCGCAGCCACTGCCCGCCCGGCGTCTCACTGACCCCGCCGGGCCGCTGCCGCAGCTCCAGGGACGCGGCGCCCGCGAAGGCCTGCACACGCTGCCAGCGCAGTTCGCCCTCGGTCTCGGTGCCGGCCAGGAGCTGGGCGGCCGCGGGGTGGTCCTGGCTGCGCTGCACCACCTCCAGGACGTCCACCAGGTCCTGGTCGGGGCCGGGCATCCGGATGTCGAGCTCCTCCTGCTGCGCGAACCCGTAGTTCGCGGGGTCCGCGGCGTCGGGGTGACCCGGGTGGACCTGCTCGATCGCGCCGCCGCGCCTGCGCCGCAGGAAGGGAAGCAGCACGAAGCCGAACATGACCAGTGCCATCAGGACCCAGAGAATTTCCATGCCTCAAGGGTTCCAGACGCCTCGGACAATTGGCCACCGCGGTCGGCGGCCTGTGGAAAACCTCCGTCGGCCGACCGTGGCGGGGTCCTCCGCCGTCCCGCGGTCGGTCATCGGCTCCGCGGCGCATTACCCTCGGTGCCCATGAGCGACAGCCACACCAGTCAGCACTTCGAGACCCTCGCGATCCACGCGGGCAACACCGCGGATCCCCTCACCGGCGCGGTCGTCCCGCCGATCTACCAGGTCTCGACCTACAAGCAGGACGGCGTCGGCGGTCTGCGCGGCGGCTACGAGTACAGCCGCAGCGCCAACCCGACGCGCACCGCCCTGGAGGAGAACCTCGCCGCCCTGGAGGGCGGGCGCCGAGGCCTCGCGTTCGCGTCCGGGCTGGCGGCCGAGGACTGCCTGCTGCGTACGCTCCTCGAGCCCGGCGATCACGTGGTCATCCCCAACGACGCGTACGGCGGCACGTTCCGCCTGTTCGCGAAGGTCGTCTCCCGGTGGGGCGTGGAGTGGTCCGTCGCCGACTCCGCCGATCCGGCCTCCGTACGGGCCGCGATCACCCCGAAGACGAAGGCCGTGTGGGTGGAGACCCCCTCCAACCCGCTGCTCGGCATCACCGACATCGCCGCCGTCGCGCAGGTCGCGCACGACGCCGGCGCCCGGCTGGTCGTCGACAACACCTTCGCCACGCCGTACCTTCAGCAGCCGCTGTCGCTCGGCGCGGACGTCGTCGTGCACTCCCTGACCAAGTACATGGGCGGCCACTCGGACGTCGTCGGCGGCGCCCTGATCGTCAGTGACCCGGAACTGGGGGAGGAACTGGCGTACCACCAGAACGCGATGGGCGCGGTCGCCGGGCCCTTCGACTCCTGGCTGGTGCTGCGCGGCACGAAGACGCTGTCGGTACGGATGGACCGGCACAGCGAGAACGCCACGAAGGTCGCCGACATGCTGACCCGGCACCCGCGCGTGTCGAAGGTTCTCTACCCGGGCCTTCCGGAGCACCCCGGCCACGAGGTCGCCGCCAAGCAGATGCGTGCGTTCGGCGGCATGGTCTCCTTCCAGGTCGAGGGCGGCGAGGAGGCGGCCGTCCAGGTCTGCAACCGCGCCAAGGTGTTCACGCTCGGCGAGTCCCTGGGTGGCGTCGAGTCGCTGATCGAGCACCCCGGACGCATGACGCACGCCTCCGTGGTCGGCTCGGCCCTTGAGGTGCCCGCCGATCTCGTACGCCTGTCCGTCGGCATCGAGAACGTCGAGGACCTCCTGGAGGACCTGCGTCAGGCGCTCGGCTAGAAAGTCGCGTGCCGTGAGCCGTGTGCCGTGCGCCGCGTGCGGTGCGTCGCGGTTGCTCACCAGCCCGTGAGGGGTGGGGTCGTCTCGGAGGGCGGCTCCACCCAGGGCTGGACCGTGAGCGCCCACACGACGAACGCCACGGTCCCGGCGAGCAGCAGCAGCCACAGCAGACGGCGGATGGCCCGCCTGCGGCGCAGCATCCGCCCGCCGCGCCGCAGGACGTCCGCGTACAGCTCCGGTGACACCTGCGCCGTCGGCGCTTCCAGCATCTGCCGCACGGCCGACTCCCGCCCCCGCTGGTTCATGACGGGACCACCTTCGCGCCGACCGTCCTGGCGGCCGGGACCCGGGGCGGGTGGAGGAGGGTCGTGATCGCGCGGTCGCAGATCGCGCGGACGCGTTCTGGGGAGAGCCCGAGCAGCGCCGCCACCTGTTCCTCGGCGACCCCCTCGTACAGGCGCAGGACCAGGATCAGGCGTTCCTGCGGGCTGAGCCGGGCCAGTGCGCCGGGGCGGCGCGGGCGGGACCGGCGGAGGGCGCCGTGGTGGTGCCATGCCCCGTGGGCGAACCGGGCGGCCAGGTACTGGCGTGCGTGGTCGTAGGGGTCGTCGCCGCGTGTGTTGTCCCAGCACGCGTACGTGTGGGCGAGGGCCGATGTCAGAAGGCGCCGAGCGTGCGGGTTGTCGCGCGGGTCTTCTGCCGTGAGGAGCGTGGCGGCGTGCAGCAGCCGCCCGGCCGCGCCCGCGACGAACGCTTCGAACTCCCGGGCCCGGCGGGCGTCCTGAGCCGCATGCCGTTCTCGCACCGCACCTCCCGCGCCTGGGGGGAGAATCCTGTCGAGGTCCGGGACTCGGTCGCGTACGGACATCGCGTGGGCACATGTGTGCGGACCACGCGACCGCGTACGACTGAGGTCCCCGTCTCATCTGAGGGCAGACCCGGCCATCCGGTCAAGAGCCGCGCACCGCCCAGCACGCCCGAGGCCCGGGAACGGAGCTGGGGAACGGAGCCCGGAACCGAGTCGGTACCGAACCCCGCGAACGCCCGTCAGGCGTCCGTGAGGGTCGTTCAGGAGGCCGACGGCGGCTCCGCGCCCGGTACGCCCGGTACCCCCTGGGCGGCCATCCGGGAGGACAGCGCGCTGTTGAAGCGCGTCAGGAGCGTGCAGAACGCCTCGCGCTCCTCCGGCGCCCAGTCGTGTGTCAGCTCGGCCATCAACTGACGCCTCGACGAGCGCACTTCGTCCAGACGCGATTGGCCGCGCGGCGACAACTGGAGCACCACCGCACGCCCGTCCTCGGGGTGCGAGGTTCGCTTGACGAGGCCCGTGTCGACGAGCGGCGCCACCTGCCGGGTGACCGTCGACGAGTCGATCCCCATGCTCGCGGCGAGCGCCTTGACGCCCATCGGGCCTTCCTTGTCGAGCCGGTTGAGCAGCAGGTACGCGGCCCGGTCCATGGAGTTGCGGACCTGCCCCACCCCGCCGAGCCGGGTCTGTTCGGCACGGCGGGCGAACACCGCCACCTCGTGCTGCAGCGTGTCGAGGAGACCGGTGTCACCGAGTGTCGTCATGTCCATCGACATTTCAGGTGTTGTGGGCATGGCCGGAGGCTCACTTCATGAAAGGGGTGCTGGGTTGGGGGACAGGGTACGCGGCCGGAAGGCGGGCCGTACCGACGGTGTGGAAACCGGTCTCGGAGGTTGGTCACAGCGGCTGCTTCCAAGTGTGAACTGCGAGACTGGGGTCTATGAACTACCGCGAGACCCAGTCCGTGTCGCCGGTCACGCTCGATGACGTGCGCGGAGCCCGGAAGATGCTCTCGGGCGTGTCGCGGGTGACCGCGATGGAGGGCAGCCGGCACCTGACCCAGCTGGTGGGGGCGCCGGTCCTCTTCAAGTGCGAGAACCTCCAGCGGACGGGCTCCTTCAAGCTGCGCGGCGCCTACGTCCGGATCGCCGGTCTGCTGCCCGAGGAGCGGGCGGCCGGTGTGGTCGCGGCCAGCGCCGGCAACCACGCGCAGGGCGTGGCCCTCGCGTCCTCGCTGCTCGGCGTGGGTTCCACGGTGTTCATGCCGAAGGGCGCCCCGCTGCCGAAGATCAGCGCCACGAAGGAGTACGGCGCTGAGGTGCGGCTGCACGGCCAGGTGGTCGACGAGACGCTGGCCGCCGCGCGGGAGTACGCGCACGAGACGGGCGCCGTGTTCATCCACCCCTTCGACCATCCCGACATCATCGCCGGTCAGGGCACGGTCGGCCTGGAGATCCTGGAGCAGTGCCCGGAGGTGCGCACGATCGTCGTCGGCATCGGCGGCGGCGGTCTCGCGGCCGGTGTGGCGATCGCGGTGAAGGCACTGAGGCCGGACGTGCGGATCGTGGGCGTGCAGGCGGCGGGCGCGGCCGCGTACCCGCCCTCGCTGGCGGCCGGGCGCCCGGTCTCCATCGAGAACCCCGCGACGATGGCCGACGGCATGAAGGTCGGGCGGCCGGGCGACGTGCCGTTCGGCATCATCGGCGAGCTGGTCGACGAGGTCCGCACGGTGACGGAGGACGAGCTGTCCGCCGCTGTGCTGCTGTGCCTGGAGCGGGCCAAGCTGGTGGTCGAGCCGGCCGGCGCGAGCCCGGTCGCGGCGCTGCTGAGCGACCCCGGTTCCTTCGAGGGACCGGTGGTGGCGCTGCTGTCCGGCGGCAACGTCGACCCGCTGCTGCTCCAGCGCATCCTGCGGCACGGCATGTCCGCGCAGGGCCGCTACCTGGCCGTACGTCTCAGGCTGACGGACCGGCCCGGCGCCCTCGCGACACTTCTGGGTGTGTTGTCAGTGGTGGACGCTAATGTCCTCGATGTGAGCCACGTACGGACCGACCCACGGCTCGGGCTCACGGAGGCGGAGGTCGAGCTGCACCTGGAGACGAAGGGGCCGGCGCACTGCGTGGAAGTCGGCAGGGCCCTCCGCGACGCGGGCTACACGGTCATCGACTGAGGCCTCTCGCGCCGCAGAACCCCAGCTCAGGACCCTTTGTCACCCGAACGGGCAAATTCCCTGGAGAGACGCGATACATCGCGTTATGGTGTGTGTCGTGGTACCGCTCACTCGCCCATGGGGCGGAAGAAACAGGCATGAATCACAGCTTTCCCAAGAATTCCCGAAGACGTGGAGACTCATATGCCAGGCGCCATCTATGCCGAAGGTCTGGTCAAGACCTTCGGTGACGTAAAGGCTCTGGACGGCGTCGACCTCGATGTCCCCGAGGGCACGGTCCTCGGCCTGCTCGGACCGAACGGCGCGGGCAAGACGACCGCGGTCCGCTGCCTGACGACCCTGCTGCGCCCCGACAGCGGAAGGGCCGTCGTCGCCGGCCTCGACGTGCTCAAGCAACCGAACGAGGTACGGCGCTCGATCGGCCTGTCCGGCCAGTTCGCCGCCGTCGACGAATACCTGACCGGCCGCGAGAACCTCCAGATGGTCGGCCAGCTGTACCAGATGAAGGCCAGGGCCGCGAAGGTCCGGGCCGGTGAGCTGCTCGACCAGTTCCACCTCGCGGACGCCGCCGACCGGCCCGCGAAGACCTACTCCGGCGGTATGCGCCGCCGGCTCGACCTGGCCGCCGCCCTGGTCGTCTCACCGCCCGTGATGTTCATGGACGAACCGACGACCGGTCTCGACCCGCGCAACCGGCAGCAGCTGTGGGAGGTCATCAAACAGCTGGTCTCCGGCGGTACGACGCTGCTGCTGACCACCCAGTACCTGGAGGAGGCCGATCACCTCGCGCACGACATCGCCGTGGTCGACCAAGGCCACGTCATCGCGCGCGGCACCTCCGACCAGCTCAAGGCCCGCACCGGCGGCGAGCGGGTCGAGCTGGTGGTGCACGAACGCGAGCACATCGCGATCGCCCGGGAGGTGCTGGTCGGCTTCGGCAAGGGCGAGGCCACCGTCGAGGACCACATGCGCAGGATCACCGTGCCGGTCTCCGGCGGTGCGAAGCTCCTCGCCGAGGTCATCCGGGAACTCGACGTCCGAGGCATCGAGATAGACGACATCGGCCTGCGCCGCCCCACCCTGGACGACGTCTTCCTGTCCCTGACCGGCCATGTGGCCGAGGCCGGGGCCGAGGACAGCGGCGCGACGGCGGACGCCAAGCAGCAGAAGGAGGCCTCCGAGTGAGTGCCGTGACCGATGCCGCACGGACCGCGGCACCCACCAACCCCTTCGGCCAGTCGGTGCGCGACTCCCTGGTCGTGGCCAAGCGCAACCTGATCCGGATGTCCCGGATCCCGGAGATGGTGATCTTCGGACTCATCCAGCCGATCATGTTCGTGGTGCTGTTCAGCTACGTGTTCGGCGGCTCCATGCAGGTCGGCGGCAGCACCAGCCCAGCCGACTACAAGAACTTCCTGATGGCGGGCATCTTCGCGCAGACCGTCACCTTCGCCACCGCGGGCGCGGGCGCCGGGATCGCCGACGACATGCACAAGGGCCTCATCGACCGCTTCCGCTCGCTGCCCATGGCGCGCGGCGCGGTTCTGACCGGGCGCACCCTCGCGGACCTGGTGCAGACGGCGCTCACACTGCTGGTCCTCGCCGTGGTCGCCCTCCTGGTCGGCTGGCGGGTGGGATCGTTCGGCGACACCAACGCCGGCAAGGTCCTCGGCGCCTTCGGACTGCTGCTCCTGCTCGGCTATGCCTTCACCTGGATCGGGGCCCTGATCGGCCTGTCCGTGCGGACACCCGAGGCGGCCACGTCCGGCGGGCTGATCTGGCTCTTCCCGGTGACGTTCATCTCGAGCGCGTTCGTGGACACGTCCAACATGACGCCCTGGCTGCGTCACATCGCCGAGTGGAACCCCTTCAGCGCCACGGTCCAGGCCTGCCGTGTCCTGTTCGCCAACCCGGGGCAGTCGCAGTCCGACGCCTGGCCCATGCAGCACCCGGTCTGGGCCTCGTTGATCTACTCGGTCCTGATCATCCTGGTGTTCAGGACCCTGGCGGTCCGCAAGTACAGATCCGCGACCGCGTGACAATGCCCCCGGCGTCAGCGAGACGCCGGGGGTGGGTCCACACCGGGGCGGTCGTGCTCAGCCGTTGTACGGCTCGGCCTTCAGGATCTTCACCGAGGCCTTCTTGCCGTTGGGCAGTTCGTAGTTCGCGTCCTCGCCGACCTTGTGGCCGATCACGCCGGAGCCCAGCGGGGACTGCGGCGAGTAGGTCTCGATGTCGGAACTGGCGTACTCACGCGAGGCGAGCAGGAAGGTGAGCGTGTCGTCCTCGTCGCCGTCGAACGCGATCGTCACCACCATGCCGGGCGCCACCGCGCCGTCGGTGGACGTAGGTGCCTCGCCGACCTTGGCGTTCTCCAGGAGCTGGGTCAGCTGGCGCACACGGAGCTCCTGCTTGCCCTGCTCCTCCTTGGCAGCGTGGTACCCGCCGTTCTCGCGCAGGTCGCCCTCCTCGCGCGCGGCGGCGATCTTGGCGGCGATCTCCGTGCGCGCGGGACCAGACAGGTGCTCCAGCTCGGCCCTGAGCTGGTTGTACGCCTCCTGGGTAAGCCAGGTGACGTTCTCGCTGGTCTGGGTCACAGGTGCTCCTCGTAGGTACTGGGAATACAAAGCATCGCCCTACCCAGAAGAATGTTCCTTCATGGAAGGGCGAAACCACGAGCCTAACAATTCAAGGGCGCCAGGGGGAGGACATAAGCCATCAGAATCACATCGGGGCAGGTCATCGCCCACGTATTGGCGGGGCCGTCAGTCGGCCTGACAGCCCAGGAGCTCGGCCGTGGTGCCCGGAGACGTCGTGCGCAGCGTGACCACCTTGTCGATGCGGGTGGCGTCCCCGGTGAAGCGGAAGTCGGCGCGGCCCACCACGGCACCGTCCGCCGCCTGGGAACGCACGGTGCAGTAGCCGCTCGCGCCGGCGTCCTTGCGGACCTCCAGATGGACCTGGACGGCGTTCTTGCCGGGCTCGAACGTGATCACCTCGGCGCTGATCTTGTTCTGGGCGACGTAGTGGTACGCGAAGTAGCCGATGACGGCGAGCAGCAGGGTCGCGAGGACGGCTGCGGCGATCTTGAGTTTGTGGTCGGCGCGCTCGTCCGAGGAGTGGCCGTAGCGGCCCTCGGGCAGTCGCGTGCTCGCCGTACTCATGATCATCCTCTCGGCAAGGCCGGGCCCCGGAATTATTGGTCCCCGGATTCGGTCACTATAGAAGCCTCCCGCCCGCCGCCCGACTGCACCCCTCAACGACGTTCCTGCGGGACGGCACCTATCGAATTGCACCCGTTCACACCGGGCGCCGACTTACGAGGATTGAGTCTTGACTGATCAGTTGCGACTGATGGCCGTACACGCCCACCCCGACGACGAGTCGAGCAAGGGCGCGGCCACCATGGCGAAGTACGTGTCCGAGGGGGTGGACGTGCTGGTCGTGACCTGCACGGGCGGGGAGCGCGGGTCCATCCTCAACCCGAAGCTGCAGGGTGACGCGTACATCGAGGAGCACATCCACGAGGTACGCAAGAAGGAGATGGACGAGGCCCGCGAGATCCTGGGCGTCAAGCAGGAGTGGCTCGGCTTCGTCGACTCCGGCCTGCCCGAGGGCGACCCGCTGCCGCCCCTGCCGGAGGGCTGCTTCGCCCTGGAGGACGTCGACGTCGCGGCCGGGGAGCTGGTGCGGAAGATCCGCTCGTTCCGCCCGCAGGTGATCACCACCTACGACGAGAACGGCGGCTACCCGCACCCCGACCACATCATGACCCACAAGATCTCGATGGTGGCGTTCGAGGGCGCGGCGGACACCGAGAAGTACCCGGAGGCGGAGTTCGGACCGGCGTACCAGCCGCGGAAGCTCTACTACAACCAGGGCTTCAACCGCCCCCGTACCGAGGCGCTGCACAAGGCGCTGCTCGACCGCGGGCTGGAGTCGCCGTACGGGGAATGGCTGGAGCGCTGGAAGGAGATCCAGCGTGCCGAGCGCACGCTCACCACGCATGTCCCGTGCGCCGACTTCTTCGAGATCCGCGACAAGGCGCTGATCGCGCACGCCACCCAGATCGATCCCGACGGCGGCTGGTTCCGCGTCCCGATGGAGATCCAGAAGGAGGTCTGGCCGACCGAGGAGTACGAGCTGGCGAAGTCCCTCGTCGACAGCTCCCTCCCCGAGGACGACCTCTTTGCGGGCATCCGCGACAATGCTTGACATGAGCGCAAGCGCAAGCCTGGCAATGACGCACCTCGCCACCCTCGCCAAGGAGGTGGACGAGGACAAGGTGACCCCCGGCGTCCTCGGCTTCATCGTCTTCGCGGTGATGGCCCTGGCGGTGTGGGGCCTGATGAGGTCGATGAGCCGCCACATGAACAAGGTCGACTTCAAGGAGTCCCCGGACGCGGAGGCACAGCCCGAGGACGCCCCGGCGGGACCGAGGGCCAAGCAGGGCTGACCCGCTGCCCCTCTCCGTGAACCGCCCGTCGCGGCTTCGTCATCGCCCGGATCGGCGAGGGGAAGCGGCGGGGGGCGGTGCGGAGCGCGGGTGAGCGGGGTGAGCGCGGGTGTGGACGCGGGCAGCGGCACCCGGCCGCCCGCGGAGACCGGCGGCGGCGTGGTACCTACCGCGCCGCGGCCACCGTCACCCCCATGACCTCCCGCGCGTGCCGTCCCGGCACCATGCCGAGCTGCCAGGCCTGCCAGCCTGCCTCCAGGTTGATGCCACGCTCCAGGAGCAGCTGGTACGCCTGGACGTAGTCGTCCAGTTTCTCGTCGCGGGCCGGGTGGGAGGCCCGGGACAGCTGGGTGAGTTCCTCCTGCGCGACCGCCGTGCCGATCTCCACGCCGCCCGGGGCGGCGTACGGGAGCAGGGTGCAGCGCAGGAAGCGGGCCCAGTCCTCGCCGCGGCGGTCGCCGTAGGAGGTGAACAGGCCCACGGCCTCGTCGCACAGGGCCAGGGCCTGCTGGGTGCGTGCGTTGCCCGCGTCCACCACCACCAGTTCCAGGCACGTCCACGCCTCGCCGTGCGCGACGCCGATCCGCTGGAAGTCGGCCCGGGCGTCGACCAGCAGTTGGCGGGCGAAGCCCGAGTTGCGCAGCGACCCCGTCTGCGCGGCGCGCTGGTCGCGGGTGGCCCGGGCCGAGTGGTGGCGGGCGCAGGCCAGGCCGTAGACGTCGCGCATACGGGAGAACATCGTGCGGGAGCGTTCCAGTTCGCGGACCGCCTGGTCGAGGTCGCCCGTCTCCTCCAGGGCCTGGCCCAGGTAGTACACCGTCCAGGCCTCGCCCCGCGCGTCCTCGTTGTCGCGGTGCCGGGCGGCGGCCTGGCGCAGGGCGTCCAGCGCGGTCGTGGAATCGCCGTCGACCAGCCGGGCCCGCGCCAGCTGGGTCAGGGCCCACGCCTCGCCACGGGCGTCGCGGGTGCGGCCGTACAGATCGAGGGCGGTGCGCAGTTCCCGTTCCGCGCGCGGCACGTCGCCCATCCTGAGGCCCAGCTGGCCGAGCTGGAAGTGGGCCCAGGCCTCGCCGTGCACGGACTCGCCGGCCCGGTGCAGGACCAGGGACTCGGTGAGCAGGTCCAGGGCCTCCGCGAGCCGAGCCCGGTCCCGTTCGACCGCCGCCAGCGCGTGCATCGTCCAGGCGCGGTCGGTGGCCAGTTCGGGGGCGGCCTGGAGGTCCATGGCCTCACGCAGCCGCGCCGCTGCCTCGGTCAGGTTGCCCTGGTGGTGGAGTGTGATGCCGAGCGAGCACAGGGCCCGGGCGGCGCCCGCGTCGTGGTTGGCCTCCATGTACAGGTCCACCACCGACGTCAGGGTGGTGCGCGCCTTGTCCAGCTCGCCGAGCTGCCGCGCCGCGATACCCGTGCGCCACTGCACCGAGCGGACCAGCAGCCCCTGGTCCACCGCCTGCGCCAGCTCGCTGATCTCACCCAGGCGGTAGAGGTCGCCGCGCAGCAGGCAGTAGTCGCACAGGGCGCCCAGGAGATTGAGCACGGCCGCCTGGTTCACGCCCTCCGCGTGCCGCAGCGCCGCCGTGATGAAGCTCGACTCGTCGTCCAGCCAGCGCAGCGCCTCGTCCAGGGAGTGGAAACCGTGCGGGCTGAAGCGGTCCGAGCGGGTCGACATGTTGCCGTCGACCAGGCGCAGCACCGAGTCCGCGAGGTCGGCGTAGTTCACGATCAGCCGTTCCTGCGCCGCCGTACGTTCGGCGGGTTCCTCCTCGTCGAGGAGGCGGGCCTGCGCGAAGGTCCGTACCACGTCGTGCAGGCGGTAGCGGCTGCCGCGGACATGGTCGATCAGGCCTGCCCGGGCCAGTGCCTCCAGATGCCTGTTCGCCTCCGTCTCGTCCGTGGCCAGCAGCGAGGCGGCCGCGGCGGCGCCGAGCGAGGCGCGGCCCGCCAGGGCGAGCCGGCGCAGCAGCCGGCGTGCCGTGTCGGACTGGTCGGTGTAGCGCAGCCACAGCACCCGCTCGGCGGGTTCGACCGGGCCGTACGCGCCGAGGTCGGCGGCGAGTTGGCGGGGTGAGCGCGGCCCCAGTGACGAGCCCGCGACGCGCAGCGCCAACGGCAGACCACCGCAGAGTTCTCTGATCCGGTCGGCGGACTCGGCGTCGTAGGGCCCGGTGTCGTCCTGGGCGGCCGCAGTCAGCAGCTCCTCCGCGCCGGGCCCGTCCAGGGTCTGGACGGGCAGCCGGTGCACCCGGGCGGCGAGGTCGGCGGGCAGATCGAGGGGTTCGCGGGCGGTGACCAGGACCAGGCTGTCGGAGCGCTCGGGCACCAGCGTGCGGACCTGCTCGGGGTCACAGGCGTCGTCCAGGACGATGGTGACCGGCAGCCCGCTCAGATGCTGGTGGTACAGCTCACTCAGCCGTCTGACCTGCTGGTCGGCGGAGGAACGCTCTCTGAACAGCAGCTGCTCGCGAGGTGCGCCGAGCCGGTTCAGCAGGTGCAGCAGCGCGTCCCGGGTGGACAGCGGCTGCTCCTGCGGGCTGCCGCCGCGCAGGTCCACCACGCAGGCGCCGCGGAAGTAGTCCTTCAGGTCGTGGGCGGCGCGCACCGCGAGCGTCGTACGGCCGCTGCCGGGAGTCCCGTGCAGCACCACCACCGTCGGCAGCGTCTCGGTGCTCGCCCGGGAGGCCTGCACCCACTGCCGGATCCGTGCCATCTCCTGACGCCGTCCCGCGAACGGGCCGGCCGGCTCCGGGAGCTGACCGAACGACTGCTGCAGCACGCTGCGCCCGCGGGCCGCCGCGCTCTTGTCCGTGCCCTTCAGCCGCGGGCCCACCTTCTTCGGCCCGGTGGACGCGCTCAGCACCCGCTGCTGGTCCAGGAACGGGCGGATGCCGCGTACCTCCAACGCCGTCAGCCACTGCAACCTCAGCTGTTCGGGGCCGCCGGGCTGCCCCATGGCGCCCGCGCGGTGATGCGCCGCGGGCAGATGGGACCCGGCCACCTTCACCACCGTCGTCGCCGCGCCCAGCACCCCCACCGTGGCCCCGACACCCAGCGCCGTGCCCGCGCCGGTCCCCAGGGCCAGGTCGGCGACGGTGGCCGTGACCGCCGCGACGCCCGCGACCAGCAACGGAGTTGTGCCGCCCTCGCGTGCGTAGCGCTGTCCGAAGGTGAGCTGACCGGCCTCCGACTCCTCCAGGGCGCGGGTGTAGGCCTCGTACTCCTCGGCGGCCGTCTGGGCCATGGCGTCCAGCGAGCCACGCGCCCGTGACAGCAGTACGCCGCCGTCGGTACGTCCGCCGGAGCGCCGCACCTCCTCCTCCACGGCCCGCGCCAACAGCCGTTCGGCCTCAGCGCGATGACTGTCCCGCATGTCACGTCCCCCTCCGGCGGCAACGCTTTCCGGTCGTTTCTTGGTCAAGTGTGCTGCGGACGGCGCGTCGTTGCGAGGGGGCGGTCGACCTCCGACCGCCTTGCGGCACACCGGCGTTGGTGCAAGGGGATGTCCTGCCCAACCCCCTGATCACGGAAACGGAAGGGGACGCGGCGGTTGCGTCGACGCACGCCCCTCCAAGACTCCGGCCCCGTCCGGGACACGCCTGCCGACTGACGGGCGGGGTCCTGCGGCAGGATGGACCCATGCCGAACCGACTGGCCCATGAGACGTCCCCCTACCTCCTCCAGCACGCCGACAACCCCGTCGACTGGTGGCCCTGGTCGGACGGCGCCTTCGAGGAGGCCCGGAACCGGAACGTTCCGGTCCTGCTGAGCGTCGGCTACAGCAGCTGTCACTGGTGTCACGTCATGGCCCACGAGTCCTTCGAGGACCAGGAGACCGCCGACTACCTCAACGCGCACTTCGTCAGCGTCAAGGTCGACCGCGAGGAGCGTCCCGACGTCGACGCCGTCTACATGGAGGCCGTGCAGGCGGCCACCGGCCAGGGCGGCTGGCCCATGACCGTATTCCTCACCCCGGACGCCGAGCCCTTCTACTTCGGCACCTACTTCCCGCCCGCCCCGCGCCAGGGCATGCCCTCCTTCCGCCAGGTCCTCCAGGGGGTCCAGCAGGCCTGGTCCGAGCGCCGGGACGAGGTCACCGAGGTGGCCGGGAAGATCGTGCGGGACCTGGCCGGACGGGAGATCTCCTACGGCGACAGCCAGGCACCCGGCGAGGAGGAGCTCGCCCAGGCACTGCTCGGGCTGACCCGGGACTACGACCCGCAGCGCGGCGGATTCGGCGGGGCGCCCAAGTTCCCGCCGTCCATGGTCATCGAGTTCCTGCTGCGCCACCACGCCCGGACCGGGGCCGAGGGCGCGCTCCAGATGGCCCGGGACACCTGTGAGCGGATGGCCCGCGGCGGGATCTACGACCAGCTCGGCGGCGGCTTCGCCCGCTACTCCGTCGACCGCGACTGGACCGTGCCGCACTTCGAGAAGATGCTCTACGACAACGCCCTGCTGTGCCGGGCCTACGCCCACCTGTGGCGGTCCACCGCCCACGACCAGGCCGCCGACGAACACCGCGAGCTCGCCCGCCGGGTCGCCCTGGAGACCGCCGACTTCATGGTGCGGGAACTGCGCACCGCCGAGGGCGGGTTCGCGTCGGCGCTCGACGCCGACAGTGACGACGGGACCGGCAAGCACGTCGAGGGCGCCTACTACGTGTGGACGCCCGAGCAGCTCGACGAGGTGCTGGGCGCGGACGCCGAGCTAGCCGCGCACTACTTCGGCGTCACCGCGGAGGGCACCTTCGAGGCGGGGGCGTCCGTCCTCCAACTCCCGCGACAGGACGTCGAGTTCGACGCCGAACGCGTCGACTCCGTGAAGCGGAGGCTGCTGGAAGCCCGGTCCCGGCGGCCCGCTCCCGGCCGTGACGACAAGGTCGTCGCCGCCTGGAACGGCCTCGCGATCGCCGCGCTCGCCGAGACGGGCGCCTACTTCGACCGTCCCGACCTGGTCGAGGCCGCGATCGGCGCCGCCGACCTCCTGGTCCGGCTGCACCTCGACGACCACGCCCGCCTCGCCCGCACCAGCAAGGACGGCCAGGTCGGCGCCAACGCGGGGGTGCTGGAGGACTACGCGGACGTGGCCGAGGGCTTCCTCGCGCTCGCGTCCGTGACCGGCGAGGGGGTCTGGCTGGAGTTCGCCGGTTTCCTCCTGGACCACGTCCTGGACCAGTTCACCGACGCGTCCGGCAGCCTCTACGACACCGCCGCCGACGCCGAGAAGCTGATCCGCCGACCGCAGGACCCCACCGACAACGCCACCCCGTCCGGCTGGAGCGCCGCGGCGGGCGCCCTGCTGAGTTACGCCGCCCACACCGGCTCGGAGCCGCACCGCACCGCCGCCGAGAAGGCGCTCGGCGTCGTCAAGGCCCTCGGCCCGCGCGTCCCCCGCTTCGTGGGCTGGGGGCTCGCCGTCGGTGAGGCTCTGCTGGACGGGCCGCGCGAGGTCGCGGTCGTCGGTCCGGATCTCGACGACGACGCCACAAAGGCCTTGCACCACACGGCACTTCTGGGTACCGCGCCGGGTGCGGTCGTCGCGCTCGGTAGCGAGGGAAGTGGCGAGTTCCCGTTGCTCGCGGACCGGCCGCTGCGCGACGGTGAGCCGACGGCGTACGTCTGCCGCAACTTCACCTGTGACGCCCCGACAACCGATCCGGACCGTCTGAGCACGCAACTGAGCGGCTGACGGCCGCGCGGGACGGTGTTCTGAGCGGAGAACATCCGGAACGGAGGAGTTCGTTCAGGCTACCCAAATGGGCCAGGTATGCGTATACCTCCCAGTAGCCGATACTCCGTTCGGATACACACTCTTTATCGGAACACCTCCCGCACGTCATGGTTCCCCCCTAATCTCGGCACAGTGACGCGCGGCTGTGGCACATCGAGGTGACCGGCCGTAGCGGCAGGGGGATTTGGGGATCTGGGGGGATCTTTTGCTTACGTCTGTCCTTATCGCTGCCGTTTCGCTTGCCTTATTCTGGATGGCGGCCTTCACCCTGTGGTGGCAGATGCACGCGTGGCGTACGCCCGAAGTGCTCGCCTCCACCCGCTTCAACAGTCCGGACGGGGGTGAACACCTGTCCTTCTCGCTGCTGCTTCCGGCCCGCCACGAGCAGGCCGTGCTGGACCACACCATCCAGCGGCTGCTGGAGTCGAGCCACGCCGACTTCGAGATCATCGTGATCGTCGGGCACGACGACCCGGAGACCACGGCGGTCGCCTGCGACGCCGCGGAGCGCGACCGGCGGGTGCGGGTCGTCGTCGACACGCACCCGAAGAAGAACAAGCCGAAGGCCATGAACACGGCGCTGCCGCACTGCCGCGGTGATGTCGTCGGAGTCTTCGACGCGGAGGACCAGGTCCATCCGGAGCTTCTCGCCCACGTCGACCACGCCTTCCGCTCCACCGGCGCCGACGTCGTCCAGGGCGGGGTGCAGCTCATCAACTTCCACTCCAGCTGGTACAGCCTGCGCAACTGCCTGGAGTACTTCTTCTGGTTCCGGTCCCGACTGCATCTGCACGCGCAGAAAGGGTTCATCCCGCTCGGCGGCAACACCGTCTTCGTTCGCACGGACGTCCTGCGGGAAGCCGGCGGCTGGGACCCCGAGTGCCTCGCCGAGGACTGTGACCTGGGCGTGCGGCTGTCCAGCGTCGGCAGGAAGGTCGTCGTCGCCTACGACTCCGACATGGTGACCAAGGAGGAGACCCCCGGTTCGCTGATGTCGCTGCTGAAGCAGCGCACCCGCTGGAACCAGGGCTTCCTCCAGGTGTACCGGAAGAAGGACTGGCAGCAACTGCCGGGACTCGGACAGCGGTTGCTCGCCCGCTACACCCTCATGACGCCGTTCATGCAGGCCTTCACCGGTGTCGTCATCCCGCTGAACGTGGCGATCGCGCTCTTCCTCGACGTGCCCGTGGGCATCGCCTTCGTCACCTTCCTGCCGCTCGTCACCGCCATGGTGACCTTCGTCTTCGAGCTCGTCGGGCTGCACGACTTCGGCAGGCAGTACGGCCTTCGGGTCCGCCTCGGCCACTACCTCAAGCTCGTCGTGGGCGGCCCCTTCTACCAGGTGCTCCTCGCCGGCGCCGCCATCCGCGCCGTGTGGCGTGAGCAACGCGGCCGCACCGACTGGGAGTTGACCTCACACGTAGGCGCGCACCTCACACCCTCCGAAGTGATCCGAGAGGACGTCCCCGCGTGACTTCCACTCTTCCCGCGGCGACCACCACGGTCCCCGCGCAGGGCACACCGCTGCCCGCGTCCGCCGAGGCCGGCCCGACCGCCCCGCCGAGCCGACTGCGTTCCTCCCGCTCCGACCTGCTGTTATGCGGCCTGCTGCTGGTGGCGATCCTGGTCGTACAGGGCTGGAACATCGCCGACTACCCGACGCTCAGCGACGACGAGGGCACCTACCTCGCCCAGGCCTGGGCGGTCCAGGAGGGCAAGGGCCTCGCCCACTACACCTACTGGTACGACCACCCGCCGTTCGGCTGGATCCAGATCGCCCTGCTGACCTGGATCCCCTCGATGATCAGCCCCGACTCGATGACCGTCGGCTCGATGCGGGTGATGATGCTGGTCGTCAGCGCCATCAGCGCGATCCTGGTCTACGTCCTGGGCCGTCGCCTCTCCCTGCCCCGCTGGGCCGCCGGGTTCGGCATGCTCCTGTTCGGGCTCTCGCCGCTGTCCGTGGTCCTCCAGCGGGAGATCTTCCTCGACAACCTCGCGGTGATGTGGATGCTGCTCGCGTTCACCCTCGCGGCCTCCCCGAGCCGCCACCTGTGGCACCACTTCGGGGCGGGTATCGCCGCCGCCACCGCCGTCCTGACCAAGGAGACGATCCTCATCGTCCTGCCCGCGGTCCTGGTGACGATGTGGCGGCACAGCCACCGCGACACCCGGAAGTTCGCGGTCACCGGCGCAGTCACGGCCTGCCTGCTGATCGGCATGTCGTACCCGCTGTTCGCCCTTCTGAAGGGCGAGTTGCTGCCCGGCGGCGGCCATGTGTCCCTTTGGGACGGCGTCAAGTACCAGATGACCAGGCCCGGTTCGGGATTCATCCTCGACGCGGGCTCCGGTTCCCACGGCGTCCTCGAGTCCTGGCTGTACTACGACCGGATCCTGCCGCTCGGCGGCCTCGCGGGCGCGCTGCTGCTGCTGGTCACCTGGCGCTGGTCGGTCACCGCCCGCGCCCTGGCCGGACCGGCGTTGACGGTGGCGGTCCTCGCCGCCCTGGCCCTGCGGCCCGGCGGCTACCTGCCCGCGATGTACGTCATCCAGGCGCTGCCGTACCTCGCCCTGGTGCTCGCCGGAGGCACCGCCTCGGTGGTGCACGGCGTGCTGCGCAGATGGCGGAGCGAAGGGGAGAAACGGTTGCTCACCGGCGGGCGTTACGCCCTCGCGGCCGTCCTCGCCGTCGCCGCCGGCGCCTATGTCGTACCGCGCTGGTACGAGGGTGACCGCACCGCCGTCACCCTCGACGCCAACGCCCCCTACAAGGCCGCCTCCAAGTGGCTGAGCAGCGAGGTGGAGGAGCCACGTTCCACCCGGGTGCTCGTCGACGACGCGCTCTGGCTGGATCTGGTGCACGCCGGATACCGGCCGGGACTCGGCGTGATCTGGTTCTACAAGGCCGACCTCGACCCCGCGGTGACGAAGACGATGCCGCGCGGCTGGAAGGACATCGACTACGTGGTCGCCTCACCGACGGTGCGGCGGGACGCGGTCGACCTGCCCAACGTCAAGGCGGCCATCCAGCACTCGACCCCGGTCGCCACCTTCGGCACCGGTGCGGACCGGATCGAGATCCGGCAGGTCCAGACAACCGGCACTGCCGCGGGAGGCGCCCGATGAGCCAGGAATCCATAGTCCCCTCGGAACTCGGCGACCCCGCCGTACAGGCGGCGGAGGTGGCCGAGCCCGGTGCCGTCACCATCGTCGTCCCGACCTTCAACGAGTCCGCCAACGTCCGCGAGCTGCTGCACCTGATCACCGAATCGGTGCCCGCCCGGCTGCCCTGCGAGGTGGTCTTCGTGGACGACTCCACCG
The DNA here is from genome assembly GCF_042872365.1 of Streptomyces sp. NPDC005263. Classification (NCBI taxonomy): domain Bacteria; kingdom Bacillati; phylum Actinomycetota; class Actinomycetes; order Kitasatosporales; family Streptomycetaceae; genus Streptomyces; species Streptomyces sp. NPDC005263. The sequence goes on from NZ_JBIAKJ010000003.1 coordinate 541,631, forward strand.
ACGACACCCCCGAGGTCATCCACGAGGCGGCCCAGGACTGCCCCTTCCCGGTGACCGTCCTGCACCGGGACGAGCCCGTGGGCGGACTCGGCGGCGCGGTCGTCGAGGGCATCCGGGCGGCGTCCTCCGACTGGATCGTCGTGATGGACGGCGACTGCCAGCACCCGCCGTCCCTGGTACCGGAGTTGGTGGCCACCGGGGAGCGGGCCAACGCCGGTCTGGTCGTGGCCTCCCGCTACATCAAGGGCGGCAGCCGGGCCGGACTCGCGGGCAGCTACCGGGTCGCCGTCTCGCGCGGCGCGACCTGGCTGACCAAGTCGCTCTTCCCGCGCAAGCTGCGCGGCATCAGCGACCCGATGAGCGGCTTCTTCGCGATCCGCCGCAGCGCGGTCACCGCCGACGTGCTCCAGCCCCTCGGCTACAAGATTCTGCTGGAGCTCGCCGTACGCAACCGCCCCCGGCAGGTCACCGAGGTCCCGTTCGTCTTCCAGGACCGGTTCGCGGGCGAGTCCAAGTCCAGCGCGCAGGAGGGCTTACGGTTCCTGCGCCACCTGGCGGGTCTGCGTGCCGCGTCACCGGTGGCCCGCATGGTCGGCTTCGGCCTGATCGGCGCGACCGGCTTCGTGCCGAACCTGCTCGGGCTGTGGGCGCTGACCCTGGCCGGCATGCACTACGTCCCGGCCGAGATCCTCGCCAACCAGTTCGGCGTGGCCTGGAACTTCGTCCTCATCGAGCATCTGCTGTTCCGCGACCGGCGGCGGCACCGGCGCTGGTGGGACCGCGCCGGACGGTTCGCGCTGCTCGCCAACGCCGACCTGGTGCTGCGCATCCCGCTGATCGCGCTGTTCGTCCACCGGTTCGGGATGGGAGCGCTGTCCGCGACCGCGCTCGCCCTGGTGACGACCTTCGTCCTGCGCTTCGCGGGGACCGAGGCGTTGGTGTATCTGCCGCGCAGGGGCCGCGGGGGTCCCGAGGGCGGCCGTACCGCGAGGAGTGCCCATGAGAAGACGCCGTAGGAGTTCCGCGCTGCTGGCCGTGGCCGGCCTCACCGGGGGCCTGCTGCTGGCCTCACCTCAGCCCGCGTCCGCCGCCAACCTCGTCAGGAACCCCGGCTTCGAGACCGCCGGCACCGGTGACATGCCGTCCTGCTGGGAGAAGTCCGGCTGGGGCGACAACGACTTCACCTTCTCGACCGTGAACGACGCGCACAGCGGTGCCAAGGCCATGAAGGTGTCGCTCACCCGCCGGGTCGACGGTGATCGCAAGGCGCTGATCACCGAGTCCACCGCCTGCGCGCCGGTCGTGACCGTGGGCAGGCAGTACGACCTCGGTCTCTGGTACAAGTCGACCACCCCGGACACCTCGCTCACCCTCTTCCGGCACGACGCCACCGCGGGGTGGCAGTACTGGACCGACCTGAAGACGCTGGAGATGTCCGCGGCGTGGTCCCGGGCGACTGTCCGCACCCCCGCGGTCCCGGCCGGCACCGACCGCATCACCTGGGGCGTCTCGGTGTACGGCACGGGCTCGGCGACCACCGACGACTACTCCATGGAACAGGTCGCCGACCCGGTGCCCGACCCGGTGTGCACGGGGACCGCCGAGCAGTGCGCCAACGGCAGATGGGACGTGCTGCCCACGCAGAACCCGGTGCGTTCCATGCACTCCGTCGTCCTCAACAACGGCAAGGTGCTGCTCATCGCGGGGTCCGGGAACAGCGAGGAGCAGTTCGAGGCGGGCACCTTCACCTCCGCGGTGTACGACCCGGTGAAGGGCACCTACAAGGTCATCCCCACACCGAAGGACATGTTCTGCTCCGGGCACGTCCAGCTCCAGGACGGCCGGGTGCTGGTGATGAGCGGCAACAAGGCGTACCCGGTGGCGGGCGGACACGGCTACGAGGGGTACAAGGACTCGTACGTCTTCGACCCGAGGACCGAGACGTACAGCAAGACCAACGACATGAACGACGGCCACTGGTACCCGTCGGCGACCGCCCTCGGCAACGGTGACGTGATCTCCTTCGGCGGCCTGCGCGAGGACTCCACCGGGTCGGTGACCACCGAGTACTGGTCGGACGCCGAGCAGCAGTGGCAGCCGCTGTGGAAGGTCAACCAGACCTGGTCGTACTGGGGTCTGTACCCGTCGATGATCCTGATGCAGGACGGCCGCCTCTTCTACTCGGGCAGCCATGTCTTCGGCAACAACATCCCCGGCACCGGATCGGCGATCTACGACTACGACGCCAACACGGTCACGCAGATCCCGGGCCTGCGGAAGAAGGACGAGCGCGACCAGTCGGCGAGCGTGCTGCTGCCCCCGGCGCAGGACCAGCGGGTCCTCACCCTCGGCGGCGGCAACATCGACTCCAACCCGGACGCGGGCCGGCTGACCGACGTCATCGACCTCAAGGCCGCGAACCCGGGGTACGTCGCCGGTCCGCCGCTGCCGCAGGGCACGGTCGACCTCGGCAACGGCAAGGTGCCCGAGACCGGCGACCAGGGCAAGATGTACGTCTCCGCCGTACTGCTGCCCGACGGCAAGGTGCTGGAGACCGGCGGCGCGCTGCACAACCGGGCCGACCCGGTCTTCGAGTCGTCGGTCTACGATCCGGCGTCGAACACCTTCGACCCGGTGGCCGCCGACCCGCAGGCACGCGGCTACCACTCGTCGTCGTTCCTGCTGCCCGACGGCCGGGTGATGTCGACCGGCGACAACCCGGGCAACGGCTCGTGGAACCACAACGTGTCGATCTACACCCCGCCGTATCTGCTCAAGGGCCCGCGCCCGTCGATCACTTCGGTGATCGACACCGAGTGGACCTACGGCGACACCCAGCGGATCACCGTCGACCGGCCCATCGCCAAGGCCGAGCTGATCCGACCGGCCGCCGTCACCCACTCATCGGACCCGAACCAGCGGTTCGTGGACCTGCCGCTGTCGGTGGACGGCGGCAACGTCGACCTGAACGTGACCAGCAACCCCAACCTGGCCCCGCCCGGCTGGTACATGCTCTTCGCGGTCGACGCGAACGGGGTGCCGTCGGTGGCCACGTGGGTCCATCTGCAGGGCCCGTCGGCGCTGAGCGCCACCGACGCGTCGGCGCACGTCCACTCCTTCGCCGACTCGCTGGAGGGCACGGTCAGCAGGCCCGCGAAGAAGAAGACCTTGCAGAAGGTGAGCCCTACGGTGTCCGGCTGCGACCGGCACTACGGCTCGATCAACGTCTGCGTGCCGACCGTTTTCCCCGACGAGGTGAACAGGACGACGGCCGCCCGCTGCACCTGGCTGAAGGCGCACGACTACGGCCGCCTGAAGACCAACGGCAAGGACGACCCGCTGGGGCTCGACCGGAACAAGGACGGCACCGCCTGCGGGAAGGGTGACGTCGCACGCCGCTGAGGATCATGGCGCCCGGCGTGAGCTGGGCGCCATGAGCGCGGCAGGGACTACGCGTGCTGGTACGCGACCAGCGAGATCCCGACGTAGTGCGTGATGAACGCCGCCAGCGTGAGGGAGTGGAACACCTCGTGGAAGCCGAACCAGCGTGGTGACGGGTTCGGGCGCTTTATGCCGTAGATCACTCCGCCCGCGCTGTAGAGCACGCCGCCCACGATCACCAGTACCAGCACGGCGATGCCGCCGGTGCGCATGAAGTCGGGCAGGAAGAAGACGGCCGCCCAGCCCATCGCGATGTAGCAGGGCGTGTAGAGCCAGCGTGGGGCGCCGACCCAGAAGACGCGGAAGGCGATGCCCGCCGCGGCCGCCGCCCAGATGCTCCACAGCAGCCACTGCCCCTTGGAGCCCGGCAGGAGCAGCAGGGTCAGCGGGGTGTAGGTGCCGGCGATGATCAGGAAGATGTTGGCGTGATCCAGCCGTCGCAGGATCCCGTCCATGCGGGGGCTCCAGTCGCCCCGGTGGTAGAGCGCGCTGACGCCGAACAGCAGGCAGGCGGTCAGGGCGAAGATTCCGCAGGCCAGACGGGCTCTGGCGGTGTCGGCGAGGGCGGTGAGCACCAGGCCCGCGATGAGTACGACCGGAAACATTCCGAGATGCAACCAGCCGCGGAGTTTGGGCTTGACCGGATGCGGCAGGGAGAGCGCGACGGGACCGCGGCCGGCGGCGGCCGGGTCGTCCGTGGGCGCGTCGGGGACGGACGCAGTCATACGCGGCATCGTACCGACGGAACCGTAAGTAACGGATCGGTGTGACCCGTTGGGCGACGAAGAGTGGCCAGCGTCTCACCGGGCCGCGCGGGGTCCTTCGGGCGTCTCGCCAAGGAACCTCCATCTGAACCCCATGTGGACGCAAAGCGGGCGTTCTACACGTGGCGATCCTCACTCTGCTCACCTGGGCGCTCCTATGGACAGATGGGCGCACTCGTCGGATGATCAAATGAGTGCGGTCGGCACCGGATGAGCGCCAGAGGGAATCGACGTTGCGAAGCATCCGGGTCGAGGCCCCCACGGGGCAGCAAGGACAAAATCCCTCATTTTAGGAGCGATCGTGGCGCGTGACATCGCGGCTCTCCCCGTCATCCCCACCACCCACAAAGAACTGATCTCGTGGGTGAACGAGATCGCAGAACTGACGCAGCCGGACAGCGTGGTCTGGTGTGACGGATCAGAGGCCGAGTACGAGCGACTGTGCGAGGAGCTCGTGGCCAAGGGCACATTCAAACGGCTCGATCCGATCAAGCGCCCCAACTCCTACTACGCGGCCTCCGACCCGACCGACGTCGCCCGGGTCGAGGACCGCACCTTCATCTGTGCGGAGAAGGAAGAGGACGCGGGCCCGACCAACCACTGGAAGGCTCCCGCGGAGATGCGCGAGATCTTCCAGGGCGAGAACGGCGAGGGCGGTGTCTTCCGCGGCTCGATGAAGGGCCGGACGATGTACGTCGTCCCGTTCTGCATGGGCCCGCTCGGCTCCGACCTCTCCGCGATCGGCGTCGAGATCACCGACTCCGCCTACGTCGCCGTGTCCATGCGCACCATGACCCGCATGGGGCAGCCCGTCCTGGACGAGCTCGGCTCCGACGGCTTCTTCGTGAAGGCCGTCCACACCCTCGGCGCCCCGCTCGCGGAGGGCGAGGACGACGTTCCGTGGCCGTGCAACAGCACCAAGTACATCTCGCACTTCCCGGAGTCCCGCGAGATCTGGTCCTACGGCTCCGGGTACGGCGGCAACGCCCTGCTCGGCAAGAAGTGCTACGCCCTGCGCATCGCGTCGGTGATGGCCCGCGACGAGGGCTGGCTGGCCGAGCACATGCTCATCCTCAAGCTGACCCCGCCGCAGGGTGAGTCCAAGTACGTCGCGGCGGCCTTCCCGAGCGCCTGCGGCAAGACGAACCTCGCCATGCTGGAGCCCACCATCTCGGGCTGGACGGTCGAGACGATCGGCGACGACATCGCCTGGATGCGCTTCGGTGCGGACGGCCGCCTCTACGCCATCAACCCCGAGGCCGGCTTCTTCGGCGTCGCGCCCGGCACCGGTGAGCACACCAACGCCAACGCGATGAAGACGCTGTGGGGCAACTCCGTCTTCACCAACGTCGCGCTCACCGACGACAACGACATCTGGTGGGAGGGCATGACGGAGGAGACTCCGGCCCACCTCACGGACTGGAAGGGCAACGACTGGACTCCGTCCTCGGAGACTCCCGCCGCCCACCCCAACGCCCGCTTCACCACCCCCGCCGCGCAGTGCCCGATCATCGCGCCCGAGTGGGAGGACCCCAGGGGCGTGCCGATCTCGGCGATCCTCTTCGGCGGGCGCCGCGCCAGCGCCGTTCCGCTGGTCACGGAGTCCTTCGACTGGAACCACGGCGTCTTCCTCGGCGCCAACGTGGCCTCCGAGAAGACCGCCGCCGCCGAGGGCAAGGTCGGCGAGCTGCGCCGCGACCCGTTCGCCATGCTGCCGTTCTGCGGCTACAACATGGGCGACTACATGGGCCACTGGGTCGATGTCGCCAACGGCAGGGACCAGGCGAAGCTCCCCAAGATCTACTACGTCAACTGGTTCCGCAAGAACGACGAGGGCAAGTTCGTCTGGCCCGGCTTCGGCGAGAACTCCCGGGTCCTCAAGTGGATAGTGGAGCGCCTGGAGGGCAAGGCCGAGGGCGTCGAGACCCCGATCGGCATTCTGCCGACCAAGGAGGCCCTCGACACCAACGGTCTCGAGCTGGACGAGAAGGACCTCGATTTCCTCCTCACCGTCGACAAGGAGATCTGGCGCGAGGAGGCCGCCCTGGTCCCCGATCACCTCAACACCTTCGGCGACCACACGCCCAAGGAGCTGTGGGACGAATACCACGCGCTGGTGAAGCGCCTGGGCTGACCGCCCCCATAGACGCCGCGGCCGGCTCCGATCGTGCCCTGACCAGCTACATCGTCACGGCCGGCCGCGGTGACAGCACCGCACGGCACCGCAGACCGGCTAGGTTCCGCACGGCTGTGTGAGCCCTGGGCCCGTCGTCACGTCCCCGTCCGCCCCGACGGGAGGTGACGGCGGGCCTTCGCCCGTTCAGGCCTGCGCGAACACCCACCGCCGCAGCAGCGTGAAGCGAAGGACCGTCGCGGCGCCGTTGGCCACGATCAGTGCGCCGATCTCCACGTACGGCGCGTCCGGCAGGGTCCGGTGCACCAGGGCGAGGGCGCCACTGCTGAGCGCGAGTCCGGCGAGGAAGGCCGCCAGCCCCTGGAGCTGATGCCGGGCGGCCCCCTCCGCGCCGCGCACCCCGAAGGTGAACCGGCGGTTGGCGGCGGTGTTCGCCACCGCGGTGACCAGCAGTGCGACCAGGTTGGCGAGCTGGGCGTCGAGCGCCGACCGGAGCACCGCGAAAAGGCCGAGATGGGCGGCGGTGGACAGCACACCGATGACCGCGAAGACCGGGAGCTGCCGTGCGACCCCTGCGGTGCGGGGTGCGTGTGTCTGGACGCGCTGAGCCATTCCCGCACTGTACGATAAGTGAGCAAATGCTACTGATAGTGAGCAAATCGGGCGCGTCTCGCTGCTCCCGCCCGCTCCAGAGGATGCACAGGGATCGCCGAATGATCGAGTCGTCGGTTGAGCTGTCGGTCGTGATTCCGATGTTCAACGAGGAAGAGGCCCTGCCGGCGCTGGCGAAGCGGCTGCGGCCGGTGCTGGACGGGACCGGGGAGGCGTACGAGGTCGTCGCGGTGGACGACGGCTCCACGGACGGGACAGCTGGACAACTCGCGCACCTGCGGGCCGGCTGGCCGCAGCTGCGGGTGGTGAGACTGCGACGCAACAGCGGACACCAGGCCGCGTTGACCGCCGGTCTGCACCACGCCCGCGGTTACTACGCCACGAGCCTCGACGCCGACCTCCAGGACCCCCCGGAGAAGATCCTCGAGATGCTCGCCTTGGCCCGCTCCCGGCGCCTGGACATCGTCTACGGCGTACGCGCCAACCGCTCCAGCGACACCAGCTTCAAGCGACGCACCGCCGCCGCGTACTACTGGCTCATGCGCCGTATGGTCGGCGCCCATGTCTGCGCCCAGGCCGGCGACTTCCGCCTGCTGTCCCGCAACGCCCTCGAAGCCCTCAAGGCCCTGCCCGACCAGCCGCAGGTGTACCGACTCCTTGTGCCCTGGTTCGGCTTCCCCAGCGGAGAGGTGACCTACCGCCGCGACCCGCGCGTCGCCGGTGAGACCAAGTACCCCCTGCGCAAGATGGTGCTGCTGGCGGTCGACAGCATCATCAGTTTCTCCGTCGCCCCGCTGCGGCTGGCCATCTGGCTCGGCGCCCTTGCCTTCTGCGTCTGCCTCGCCATGTTCGTGTACACGCTGTCCGTGTACGCGGCGGGCGACACCACTCCCGGCTGGGCCTCCCTGATCATCGCCGTACTCTTCATCGGCGCAGTCCAGCTGATCTGCCTGGGAGTGGTCGGCGAGTACATCGGGCGCATCTACACCGCCGTCCAGCAACGCCCGACCTACTACGTCGCTGACGACGCCTACGACACCGGTGACGCCGACGACGACACCGGCGACGCCGGCGACCTGGTCCCTTCGGCGGCGGGGGCACGTCCGTAGGACGCCGACCGCGGGCCGCGGAGAAGCTCGTGGCCGGTCGTCCGGACCAGGGCCACCAGCGCCAGCAGCATCAGCGCACTGTGCGCGGGCATCGACAGATACGGAGCCAGGTCGGCGGAGTTGCACTTCAGGTAGCTGCCGAACGAGGCGATCTGCACCAGTACCGGCACGTACCAGAGCTGCCTGGGCAGTGCGAACGCGGCCAGTACGGTGAGCACGTCCGCGACGTAGAAGTACCGCTCGTGCATCGAGGGCAGCAGGAACGGCACCACGATCGAGGAGCAAGCGGCCAGCAGCACGATCCGGGTGTCCGTGAGTCCCGGTACGCCGGGGCCGGAGTCCGGCACGTCGCGCCGGCCGCGCCGCAGGGACCACACGGTCAGTCCGGTCAGCAGTGACACGAGCGTCCCCGCGATCACCACACCCACGCCGCGCACGACGCTCGTGTCGCCCGGCGCCGACACGAACTCGTAGACGGACGGCGCGTTGACGGACAGCAGGCGGTACGTGTCCGTCTGCCGGGCGTAGACCGTCAGCAGCCGCCACGGGTCGGCGCCGAGCATGAGGGCCGGGACGTCGAGGACGAGGTACGCCGCGGGAACGGCGAGCAGACTCCGCCACGGCACCCGTCCCACCAGCACCAGGACGAGCAGGAAGGGGAAGAGGAAAACAGCCTGGAACTTGAACGCCAGCGCGATCCCGAAGAACGTGCACGCCCACCATGGCCGGTGGCTCAGCACGTAGTGGATCCCGCCGACCAGGAAGGCCGTGTAGAGGACGTCGCACTGTCCCCACCAGCCGCTGTTGGTGACGACGGTGGGCAGGAAGAGCACCACCGCGGCCGCGCCGAAGGCGGCCCAGGGCTGGGTGGGCCGGAGCCGGGACACGATCCGGAAGACGTAGTACGCCAGCGCCAGGTCGAACAGGATCGAGATCCACTTGATGCCCGCCAGCGCCGGCAGAGGCAGATAGGTCAGAGCGCTCAGCAGGTAGAGGTAGGGAACGTTGTAGTCCGAGAAGCCGGGGTCGGCGAGGGCGTGGAATCCGCCGTGGCTCGCGATGTGCCGGTACCAGGGACCGAGAAAGGTGAGGTAGTCCAGCGACTCTCCGGGCATCAGAAAGGCGCGGACCGAGAGGGCCGTCATCACCGCGGTGTAGGCGGTCAGCGCCAGCACCGTCGGATCGACCGTGCGCCGGCGGGGGTCCTCGGCGGCTGTGTCGGGCATTGCGGGCTCCGTTCAGGTCGCGCTCCATCGCGCCACCGGGCGGCGCGCCGAACAGTATGTCTGAAATGCCCGAATGTTATGGCGAATGCCGCGAGCCCTGGTGAATTGAGTCGCCGAACTGGGCCCAGGCGGTGTCCAGCGAGGAGGACCGGGCCCTGTCCAGGTCTCGGTACACCGTGCCCGGCAGGCGAAGTGCGTCACCTGCGGCAGCGGTGAGGTACTCGAGGCGGTGGTCGATATCCGCGTCGGCTTCCGGGGACTTGGGAGGCGGTTCAGAGTTGCCCCGGAGAGGGTCGGCCCTTCGGTCAATGTCACTCTTTTGGCGGTGTGGCGAATGGGCGCCGAAGAGAGCGACGCCGCCCGGGTGATCCTTGTCCACAAAGCGGGTTAATAGATAATCATTCTTTCACGAAGAGGGAATGTCTGCCTCGTCTGTGTCCGTAGGGGATGAGGCACGCAAGCGAAATGAAGCGCATGACATGCGTATGTGCTGTCTGATCCCTCTTCCGTGAGGAAGGTTCTCTTGAACCGTAGAACGATTCGAATCTCGCGCCTGAGGTCAGCAACGATGGTGTCGGTCGGCGCGGTCGCCGTTGCGCTCAGCGTCGTCCCGAGTGCGATGGCGACCGCCGACGCGATGCACGCGGGCTCCGACCGCTCCATGTCGCACCTGCGTGCGAACAACGCCCCCACCGGGGCCATCGCCGACGCGATCCGCCGGGCTGGCTCCGATGGGCACGCGATGGTGCGTGCGGGTGGGGCCGACCGGGAGTATGGCCAGGACAACCACGACCACGACCGCGGCCAGAAGGGTCACGACCGCGGTCCCCAGGGCCCTCGCGGCCCGCAGGGCAAGCCGGGCAAGCAGGGGCCGCAGGGTGCCCAGGGTGCCCAGGGAGCCCAGGGTGCTCAGGGTGCTCAGGGTGCTCAGGGAGCCCAGGGTGCTCAGGGTGCTCAGGGTGCTCAGGGTGCTCAGGGTGCCCAGGGAGCTCAGGGAGCTCAGGGTGCTCAAGGCGCGCAGGGTGCTCAGGGAGCTCAGGGTGCTCAAGGCGCGCAGGGTGCTCAGGGTGCCCAGGGAGCTCAGGGTGCTCAAGGCGCGCAGGGTGCCCAGGGAGCGCAGGGTGCCCAGGGCACGATCGGCAGTTCCTACGTCATCACCAGCACCTCTGGGGGACTCGCGACGGCCAACTGCAACGCCGGCGACGTCGCCACCGGCGGTGGAGCTCTGGCCGTGGGCCTTACCGGGAGCTTCCCGATCGGTGGTTCCGCGGTGACGCCTCCCACTGGGTGGCAGGGCACCGCCCTCCTTCCGGTCACCCCCGTCACCGCCTACGTGGTCTGTGCAACCGTGGCCCCGTAACCCACTTTGAGCGGTGCCCCTCGTGCCGAAACCACGGCACGGGGGCACCGCTCGCGTGGTGGCACGTCGAACCGACCCGCTGCTGGTCGCCACCCCTGGACCAGCAGCGGGCTCCCGCTAGACCAGCAGCGGCCCCCCGCACCGCTCCGCCCCGTCCTTCATCGCGATGAGGTTGGCGATCACGTACGAGATGTTCTTCTCGGAGTGCCACTCGGACGGGAAACAGGTGGCCAGCCGCGAACTCTGGAACCGGGCCTCGAGGTCGGGTACGAAGGCGCGGTACTGGTCGTCCGTGTAGTACCAGAACGAGTTCTCGTTGTAGTACGCGACGTGATTCGGGTCCTGGTGCGCGCCCCGGCCGTCGGAGCTGGGGGTCATCGTGAGGAGCATGCCGCCCGGTGCCAGCAGCCGGTACAGCTCGTTGATCAGCGGCACCTTCGCGGGCACGTGCTCGAGGAAGTTCACGGCCCGCATCAGGCCCACGGAGTCGTCGGGCAGATCCACCTTGCCGGGCAGGGTCGCGACGATGTCGACGCCCTCCGCCGGGTACTTGTCCACGCCCACGTAGCCCGGCGGCTTGCGGCGGGCCGCGCCGAGGTCCAGCGCGACGAGTCCCCTCCGGTAGGTCCAGGCGAGGGCGTTGGCCTCGATGTACTTGTCGTACAGGGCGACCGTCTCGCGCTGGATGTGCGCGTTGATCTCCGGGTCGCGCTGGGTGTTCTCGGGATGCATCCGCTGGAGGTACAGACAGCGGGGGATGTGGTGGAAGTCGCCGACGTGGTACAGGCGGCACATCAGGTCCTGGTCGTCCAGGACCGTGCGGGTGTCGTCGTACCCCCCGGCCTTGTCGTAGGCGATCTTGCGGAACGCCCGCACGTGGTTGGGCGCGTACCAGATGTAGGCGACGTTGTGCGGAGTCGGAGCCATGGACCTGACCTGGAGCAGCTTGCGTCCGTCGACGCGCACGTTCTCGTAGTGCCAGCCGTGCGTCTCGTTGAAACGGCTGTCGTCCCGCTTGCCGTCCGCGGTGATCTGCGCGGTGTTGCTGTAGACGAAAACGGCGTCGGGGTTGTCGTCGAAGGCCTTGCCGAGTTCCGCCAGGCACGCCTTCGCCAGCAGGTCGTCGTGGTCGAGTTCCACCAGGATCTCGCCGCGCGCCAGCTCACAGGCCCTGCGTTTCGCCGCTCCGACACCGACTGCGTCGTCGGCGATCTGCAACCGGACCCTGTCGTCGGGATGCTCCGGCCGCCATCGGGCGCCGTTGTTGAGCAGGACGATCCACTCCCAGTCCGGACAGGTCTGGGCCTGCAGGGTCGCCAGGCACTCGTCGAGGAAACGGGGCCGGTGGCTGGGGGTGAAGACGGAGAACCTGGGTGTCGGGGTCGACGTCATCTCGTGCTCCCTGCGGTGCTCGATCGGGGTGAGAGGCTCACGGAATCCCGGAAGGATTCCGGCACTTGGGAACGGAGCGAGGGATCGGCTGCGACCGCACTGCGGAACTCATCCGCGGCTACCTGGTCGCGGTTCTTCATCGCCCAGATTTCCCCGAGGTGGAGATGCACCGAGGCTGCCTGAGGATCGACGCCAAGGGCGCGTTCGAGAAGTCCCATGGCGCGGTCGGGGTCGCTCGACTTCAGCAGAATCCCCTCGTTGAAGAGGGCCGACATAAACGCTGGATCGATCTTCAGGGACTTTTCGTAGGCCTCGCGGGCATCGTCCGTCCGGCCGTCATTGTGGGCGATGACGCCCAGGTTGTACCAGGCGAACTTGTTCTGCGGATCCAGCCTCAGTACGCGCTGGTAGGTGCGGGCGGCCCCTTTCAGGTCGTGGTTCTCTTGTTGTAGAATTCCGGCCTGCAAAATGGAATCGGCATCCTGGAGCGGCCGGTTCACCGCCGGCTGGGTGGCCTCGGATTCCGGAGTCATTGCAGAATTCAATGCCCAAGACATCATTCCGGTGGAAAGTGCGGCCGCACCGGTGAGCACCACCAACAATCGCCTACGTTTCACTGTGTCACATCTCGTGGAAGAGTGAGGTGTCGATGGTGTACGGGATTCCGAACCACCGTAATTTCCACCGACGTTACGAGGCTGTTTGGTTGGCACCGCCGTTTGGCGGGAACTTGAGGTGCGCAATTCACCCGAATGTACGCAGGCGCGGAAGAAATGGCAGCCGGTCCGCGCGCCGCTCAGGGTGCACGCGGACCGACGCCGCAGGGGGAGCCCTCCCGGGGCTCAGGCGGACGCCACCTCGCGCGGCTCCAGGGCCGCCGTGTGCGCGTCCATCCGCTCGGCGGCGAGGATCGCCGCCGCCGTGTCGGCACGTGAGGCCGCCACCACCAGGGCCCGGCCCGCGAGCGCGTGCGCCCGCCGGTGCAGGGCCGCAAGGCGCGGGGTCCGGTCACCGGACACCGACGCGCGGGCCGGCGTACGGCCGGCGCGGAGCCGGGCCACCTGTCCGGCGAGACGGTCGGCGGCCAGGTCCAGGTCGGCGGAGGGCGCCGCCGCGCGCAGCTCGTCCGTGGCGGCGAGAAGCGCGGCGAGATGCCCCGCGAGCTGGATGTCCAGCTCCTCCTCACGGGAACGGTGAGGGAAGTTGGAGGCGCTGCCGGCCATCGTGCTGTGGACCGACTTGGTGCGGATCGGTTCGTACATGGGATGGCCTCCTGAAACTGTCAGGAAGCCATCCTAGCTTAGATTTCGTCTAAAGTTGAAAACCTTGTAGCAATCGGCCCCTCCATCGGAGGGTCCGGGTCATGTCAGGGCTGGCTGTACCCGTCGAGGAAGGTGCCGATCCGGGTGATTGCCGAGCGCAGGTCGCCGACCGAGGGCAGGGTCACCACCCGGAAGTGGTCCGGTTCGGGCCAGTTGAAGCCGCTGCCCTGGACGACCATGATCTTCTCCTGCCGGAGCAGGTCCAGGACCATCCGCCGGTCGTCCTTGATCTTGAAGACGTTGGGGTCGAGACGCGGGAAGAGATACAGCGCCCCCTTCGGCTTCACACAGCTCACCCCCGGGATCTGGGTCAGCAGCTCGTACGCCACGTCCCGCTGTTCCCGCAGTCGCCCGCCCGGCAGCACCAGGTCGTTGATGGTCTGGCGCCCGCTGAGCGCGGCGACCACGCCGTGCTGACCGGGCATGTTCGCGCACAGCCGCATGTTCGCCAGGATCGTCAGACCCTCGATGTAGGACGCGGCGTGCGCGCGCGGTCCGGAGATCGACATCCAGCCGACCCGGTAACCGGCCACCCGGTACGCCTTGGACATCCCGTTGAAGGTGAGGGTCAGCAGGTCGGGGGCGACCGAGGCGGTCGGCGTGTGGGTGGCGTCGTCGTAGAGGATCTTGTCGTAGATCTCGTCCGAGCAGACCAGCAGGTTGTGCCGGCGGGCGATGTCGGTCAGCCCGCGCAGCATCGCCTCGTCGTACACCGCGCCCGTGGGGTTGTTCGGGTTGATGATGACGAGCGCCTTGGTGCGGTCGGTGACCTTCCGCTCGATGTCGGCGAGGTCGGGCATCCAGTCGGCCTGCTCGTCGCACCGGTAGTGCACGGCCGTACCGCCGGAGAGGGACACGGCGGCGGTCCACAGGGGATAGTCGGGCGCCGGGACGAGGACCTCGTCGCCGTCGTCCAGCAGTCCCTGCATCGCCATCACGATCAGCTCGGAGACCCCGTTGCCGATGTAGACGTGCTCGACGTCGGTCTCGATGCCGAGGGTCTGGTTGTGCATGACGACCGCGCGGCGCGCGGCCAGCAGGCCCTTCGCGTCGCCGTAGCCGTGCGCCGAGGAGACGTTGCGGAGGATGTCCTCCAGGATCTCGGGCGGGCACTCGAAGCCGAACGCGGCCGGGTTGCCGGTGTTCAGTTTGAGGATGCGGTGCCCTGCCGCTTCCAGGCGCATCGCCTCCTCGAGAACCGGGCCCCGGATCTCGTAACAGACGTTGGCGAGCTTGGTCGACTGGATCACCTGCATGTCTGGGAGCTTACGGCCCGGTAACGCTCGGTGGGTCGTGTTTTCCGCCACGCGAGACGCGTCGGTTTGAGTCGGTATCGCCGGTGAGGGTCTGATCTGCCGTTCCCGGCGTCTTCGGTTCCTGTCCGAAAACAGCTCCTTGCCCCCGCGCGCCCCTCCATTAACAATGCGCATGACAAAACTGTGGGTGGCCGGAAGATCTCCGGTCACCTTCGTCATACGGAGGGGACCCCCCGCATGAGAAAGCCTCTCGCCGCCGCGCTCTTCGCCCTGGTGATCGCCGGGGCCGGCGCGGCACCGGCGATCGCGGCGCCCACGCCCACGCTCACGCCCACGTCAGCGTCCGCGTCCGTGTCCGCCCCCGTCGAGAAGTCGGCGCCGACCATCCAGGCCGTCGACTTCGCCGGCACCGTCGCGCTCAGCAACTGCTCCGGCTCCGTCGTCCGCCTCCCGAAGTCCGCGGACACCGACCCGGCGCTCGTCATGACCAACGGCCACTGCCTGGAGACCGGTTTCCCGGAGCCCGGCGAGGTCATCGTCGACCAGGCCTCCAGCCGTACGTTCGGTCTGCTCAACTCCTCCGCCACCCGGGTCGGGACCCTGCGCGCGAGCAAGGTCGCGTACTCGACGATGACGGACACCGACGTCACCCTCTACCAGCTCACCACCACGTACGCGCAGATCAAGAACTCGTACGGGATCAGCCCGCTGACGCTCGCCGACACCCACCCGGTCGCCGGCACCGCCATCACGGTCGTCTCCGGCTACTGGAAGCGGACCTACGCCTGCAACGTCGACGGCTTCGCGTACCGCCTCAAGGAGGGCGACTGGACCTGGAAAGACGCGGTCCGCTACACCTCCGCCTGCCAGACCATCGGCGGCACCTCGGGCTCGCCGGTCGTCGACAACGCCACCGGCAAGGTCGTCGCCGTCAACAACACCGGCAACGAGGACGGCGAGCGCTGCACCGAGAACAACCCGTGCGAGGTCGACGCGAGCGGCACCGTGACCGTCCGCAAGGGCATCAACTACGCCGAGGAGACGTACAACATCCCGGCGTGCTTCACCACGGGCAACAAGCTCAACCTGAGCGCGAGCGGCTGCACCCTGCCCAAGCCGTAGGCCTCAAGCCGTAGACCTCAGGGACGGGCGGTCCGCCGCACCGCCCGCCCCGCCAGTACGTCCGTCCGGCGGCCGTCCTCGATCACGAAACGGCCGTCGATCAGGACGTACGGGATGCCCGTCGGCAGCACCCGCGGGTTCTCGAAGCTCGACCCCGCCGCCACCGTGGCCGGGTCGAACAGCACCAGGTCCGCCCGGTAGCCCTCGCGGACCAGCCCGCGGTCCGGCAGTCGCAGCCGGGCCGCCGGGCGTGCGGTGAGACGGGCGACGCACTCCTCCAGGGTCAGCACCCCCAACTCCCGTACGTACCGGCCGAGATAGCGGGGGAAGGTGCCGTAGGCGCGCGGATGCGGCTTGGCGCCCTGGAGGATGCCGTCCGAGCCGCCGGTGTGGACGGGGTGGCGCATGATCGCCCGCACGTTCTCCTCGTGGCCGACGTGCTGGAGGATCGTCGAGCCGAGCCGGTCGTCGATCAGCAGCCGGCGGGCGGTCACCCAGGGGGCCTCGCCGCGCAGGTCGGCCGACTCCTGGACGGTGCGGCCGACGAAGTCCGCCAGCCCGGGGTCCCGCACGCCCGAGATCTCGATGGTGTCCCACTCGACGGGCACCCCGTGACAGCCGTCCGCGCCGACCACCTCCAGATCGTGCCGGACGCGTGCGGCCGTCCCCTCGTCCGCCAGCCGCCGCAGGACCTCCTCGGGGCCGCCCTCGCTCGCCCAGCTCGGCAGCAGCGCCGCGAGAGTGGTCGAGCCCGGCGTGTAGGGGTACGTGTCGAGGCTGATGTCCGCTCCGGCGGCGAGCGCGTCGTCCAGCAGGGACAGCAGCTCGGGCGCGCGGCCCTTGTTGACGCCGAAGTTCATGGTGGCGTGGGCGAGATGGAGCGCGCAGCCCGCCTCGCGGGTGAGGGCCACCATCTCCTCGTACGCCTCCAGCGCCCCGGCGCCGTAGGAACGGTGGTGGGGGCAGTAGTAGCCGCCGTACGACGCCACCACCCGGCACAGCTCGGTCAGTTCGGCGTCCTCGGCGTACATGCCGGGGGTGTAGGTGAGGCCCGACGACAGGCCGACCGCGCCCTGCTCCAGGCCCTCGGCGACCAGGTGCCGCATCCGGTCCAGTTCCCCGGGCGTGGCCTCGCGGTCCTCCCAGCCGACGGCGAGCGCGCGGACCGTGCCCTGCGGGACGAGATAGGCGGCGTTGACCGCGATGCCCTGCCCGTCGAAGCCGGAGTCGAGCCGGTCGAGGTACTCGCCGACCGACCGCCAGTCGAAGTCGATGTCGTCCCCGTCGCCGTTCCAGCCGGTGATCGCGCGGCGGACGTCGGCGAGCGTACGGTCGTCGACCGGGGCGTACGACAGCCCGTCCTGGCCGAGGACTTCGAGCGTGACGCCCTGCGCGGCCTTGGCGCTGTGGTCGGGGTCGCGCAGCAGCGCCAGGTCGCTGTGGGCGTGCATGTCGATGAAGCCGGGGGACAGGACGAGGCCCTCCGCGTCCAGTTCCCGGCGGGCCTCGGGACGCTGGCAGCCCGCCGCGGCGGCCTCCTGGACGATCGACACGATCCGGCCGCCGTCGATCACCACATCGGCGCGGTACGAGGCGCCGCCCGAGCCGTCGACCACGTCCGCGTCCCGGATGACCAGCTCTTCCACGTCGGGCCTCCTAGAAGAACGTACGGATGTAGTCGACGACCGTGCCGTCCGCCTCCGCGAGGGGGATCAGCTGCCACTTGTCGAAGGACGTGCACGGGTGGGACAGGCCCAGGCCCACCCAGTCCCCGACGGCGAGGTCCGCCTCGGGCGCCGTGCGCAGCCAGGCGTGCTGGTCGGACAGGGCGGTCACCTCGATCCCGGTGGCCGGGCGCTCGACGCCGTCCCGGCGGACCACCTGGGCGAAGGGCAGGTCGAGGTCGTAGGCCGCGTCCCGCTTGCCCGCGTTCAGGAACGCCTGTTCGGCGGACGGCCGGGACACCACCTGCGTCCAGAGCCGGAACGCGGGCTCCAGGGCGCCCTCCTCCGGGACCCGGTTGAAGGGTGTGATCTTGCGGTAGTGGCCGTCGTCGTGCGAGACGTAGGCGCCGGAGCGCAGCAGCTTCAGGGCGGGCGCGGACAGTTCGGGGATCTCGGCGAAGACGTCGGCCACCGCGTCGAACCAGGCGCTGCCGCCCGCGCTGACCACGATCTCCTCCGCGTCGGCGAACCGCCCCGCCTTGTCGAAGTCGACGGCGAGCGCCACCAGCCGCCGAAGCCACGCGTGCACCCGCTCCGGAGTGGCCCCCGGCACCTCGCCCTCGTAGCCCGCGACACCGACCAGCCGCAGCGTCCCGGTCCCGGCCACCGCGTCCGCGACCGCCGCGCACTCCGCCTCGGTACGCACGCCGGTGCGGGCGCCCTCGCCTGCGGCGAGTTCGACGACGACGTCCAGCGGGCGGCGGGCGCCGCGCAGGGCCGCGTCCATCAGCTCGACCCCGCGCACCGAGTCGACGTAGCAGACCAGGTGGAAGTCGTCGTCGGCGTCGAGCCGGCCGGAGATCCAGCGCAGGGCGGCCGGGTCGACCAGTTCGTTGGCGAGGAAGATCCGCCGGGTCCCGAAGGCGTGGGCCACCCGGACCTGGTGCGGTACCGCGAGGGTGACGCCCCACGCCCCGTGCTCGATCTGCCGCTGGAAGAGCTGGGGCGCCATGGAGGTCTTGCCGTGCGGGGCGAAGGCGAGGCCGTGCCGGGCCGCGTACGTCTCCATGAGCCGCAGGTTGTGCTCCAGGCGCTCGGCGGAGAGGGCCAGCACGGGAGTGGCGAAGCCGTCGGTGAAGAGGTTGCGGCGCTGGGCGGCGAGCTCGCCGACGGTCAGGCCGTCGGCGTCCGGGGGGAGGCCCTTGAAGCGGTGATCCACCCGTTCCGCCGCCAGGCCGGTGAGCGCTTCGATGGCCATGGAGCCTCCCTGATCAGCTTGATTGCCAGCTTGATTGCCAGCTCAATTGCATCATGTGCAACGATCGTTGCGTATATCGCTTACCGCTGTCTAACATCTCGGCGACGCGGGGTCAACGGAGCCACCGCCATCCGCAACCGGCCGAGGAGCTACGACGATCGTGACCACCAGCGGACCCTGCAACGCCCCCGACGTCGTGGACGTCGTCGCGCTCGGCGAGTCCATGGTGACCTTCCTGCCCTCCCGGCCGGGCCGTCTCGCCGATGTTCCCTCCTTCGACCGGGGGATCGGGGGCGCGGAGTCGAACCTGGCGTGCGTGCTGGCCGCCGCCGGACACGCGGTGAGGTGGGTCAGCCGGGTCGGGGCCGACGGGTTCGGCGACCACCTGGTCGAGACGATCGGGGGGTACGGCGTCGACGTCTCCTCGGTGGGGCGTGATCCGGTGCGGCCCACCGGCGTGTACTTCCGTACGGCCGGGGACCGGGCGACGGACGCGCACGAGGTGGCGTACTACCGGGCCGGGTCGGCCGCTTCGGCGATGGCGGTGGAGAACACCGACCTGGCAGCCGTGCGGGCGGCGCGCGTCCTGCACCTTTCGGGGATCACCGCGGCCCTGTCCGAGGACTGCCTCGACCTCCTGTGGGAGCTGACCGCCGCCCGCCCCGGCCGGCCGCTCGTCGCCTTCGACATCAACTTCCGCCCGGGACTGTGGCGGGACAGCGTCAGCCCGCTCATCCTGCTCGACCTGGCCCGGCGCGCCGACATCGTCTTCGTCGGGACCGACGAGGCGGAGGCGGCCTGGGCCGCCACGGGCGGGCCGCGGGCGATCCGGGAGCTGCTGCCGGAGCCGTCCGTGCTGGTGGTGAAGGAGGGAGCGCGCGGAGCGACGGCGTTCGCGAGGGAGCAACCGCACGACACGACCGGCCCCTCTCCGGTGCCGCCTGACGCCGGAGACTCCACCACGTTCGTCCCGGCCCCCCACGTCGACGTCGCCGCCGCGATCGGCGCGGGCGACGCCTTCGCCGCCGGCTTCCTCTCCGGCACCCTCCGCGGCCTCCCCCTGCGAGACCGCCTCCGGCACGGCCACCTCTGGGCCGCCGCCGCCCTCACCGCCCCCGGTGACCTCGCCCCGCCCCCCGCCCGCGACCACGCCGACCGACTGGTCGCCCTGGACGACGACGCGTGGGGGACACTTCGACTCGGCCCCGGCTGGACACAGGCCGCACAGCGGGCCGAGGAGGAGGTACGTACGCCATGAGCCAGACCGTCGACCGCGCGCTGAGCATCCTGCCGCTGCTCGCCGAGGGCCCCGCCGACCTGGGCCAGGTCGCCGAGCGTCTCGGCGTGCACAAGTCCACCGCGCTGCGTCTCCTGCGCACCCTGCACGAGCACGGCATGGTCTACCGCCAGTCCGACCAGCGCTACCGTCTCGGCGCCCGCCTCATCGCCCTCGCCCAGGAGGCGATGGAGAACCTCGACATCCGCGAGATCGCCCACCCCCACCTCGCGGGCCTCAACGAACAGTGCGGACACACCGTCCACCTGGCCGTCTACGAGGAGGACGAGGTCCTCTACATCGACAAGGTGGAGAGCCGCTACCCGGTGCGCATGTACTCGCGGATCGGCAAACCCGTCGCCATCACCGTCGCGGCCGTGGCGAAACTGCTCCTCGCCGACCTCCCGGAAACCGAGCGCCGCGCCATCGCGGAGAAGCTCGACTACCCCCTCTACACGTCCCGTTCGACACCCAACGCGGCCGCGTTCGTACGCGAGTTGGAGAAGGTGCGCGAACAGGGCTGGGCCACCGACCTCGGCGGCCACGAGGAGTCCATCAACTGCGTCGCGGCCCCCATCCGGGGCGCCGACGGCCGCGTGGTCGCCGCGATGTCGGTCTCCGCGCCGAACGTCGTCGTCACCGCCGACGAACTCCTCACCCTGCTCCCACTGGTGCGCCGTACCGCGGACGCCATCAGCGGCGAGTACTCCGGCAGGACCCCCGTCAAGGAAGTCACCTCATGACCGAGAAGAAGGCCGAGAAGGTCTCGCTCACCCCGAAGACCCACACCACCCCGCCCGCGAAGTTCTCCCACGGCGTGCGGAAGGGCAACATCCTCCAGGTCGCCGGTCAGGTCGGCTTCCTCCCCGCCGAGGAGGGCAAGCCGCCCACGCCGGCCGGCCCGACCCTGCGCGAGCAGACCCTGCAGACCCTCGCCAACGTCAAGGCGATCCTGGAGGAGGGCGGCGCGAGCTGGGACGACGTGATGATGATCCGCGTCTACCTGACGGACGTCGACCACTTCGCCGAGATGAACGGCATCTACAACACCTACTTCGAGGAGCAGGGCCTCACCGCGCCCCCGGCCGCCCGTACGACGGTCTACGTCGGCCTCCCCGCCGGGCTCCTCATCGAGATCGACGCGCTCGCCGTCCTGGGCTGAACCCGGCTGACGGCCACTCAACTCCCGCACCACGTACACGGCACGGCACCTCTCGGGGTGCCGTGCCGCGATCCCCCCTGCCCGAAAGCTCCGTGTACTCAACCAGAGGACCCCCATGTCCCTCCCGTTCGCGGCCGCCGCCCCCGAGGCCCCACCCCACACCGGCGGTCTGCTCCTCCTCCTCGACGGCACGGCCGGTCTCCTGACCGTCGCCGCCATCGGCATCGCGCTCCTGCTGTTCCTCATCATCAAGGCGAGACTCCAGCCGTTCGTCGCGCTGCTCGCGGTCTCCATAGCCGTCGGCCTGCTGGCCGGACTGTCGGTCACCGAACTCTTCGGCACCGTCCAGCGATCGGACGCGGTGTCCACCATCGAGTCCGGCATGGGCGGCATCCTCGGCCATGTCGCGATCATCATCGGCCTGGGCACCATGCTCGGCGCGATCCTCGAAGTCAGCGGCGGCGCCGAGGTGTTGGCGTCCCGGCTGCTGAACCTGTTCGGGGAGAAGCGCGCCCCGCTCGCGATGGGCATGACCGGCCTCATCTTCGGAATCCCGGTCTTCTTCGACGTCGGCATCTTCGTCCTCGCGCCGATCGTGTACGCCGCCGCCAAGCGCTCCGGCAAATCGATCCTGCTGTACTGCCTGCCGCTGCTCGCGGGTCTGTCGATGACCCACGCGTTCCTGCCGCCGCACCCCGGCCCGGTCGCGGCGGCCGGTCTGCTGCACGTGGACCTCGGCTGGGTCATCCTGATGGGCGTCATCTGTGGCATCCCGGCCGTGCTGGCCGCCTGGGCCTTCTCGGCGTGGATCGGCCGCCGCATCTTCGTCGCCGTACCGCAGGACATGGTGGAGGCGGCGGAGGAGGCCAAGCAGGCGGTGATCGACGAGCAGCGCGAGCAGGGCGTCGCACCGCGCGAGGAGCCGGTGCCGCTGGGCACGGTCCTCGGCATCATCGGCACGCCGCTGATCCTGATCCTCGCGGCCACCTTCTCCTCCATAGCCCTGGACCCCTCCACGGGCCGCTCGGTGATCGAGTTCTTCGGCCATCCCTTCGTCGCGCTGACGATCGCCCTGCTCCTCGCGTACTACCTGCTGGGCATCCGCCGCGGCTGGTCCCGCAAGTCCCTGGAGACCGTGTCCACGGCCTCGTTGAAGCCGGTCGGCAACATCCTGCTGGTGGTCGGCGCGGGCGGGATCTTCGGCGCGGTCCTCAAGGCCAGCGGCGTCGCCCAGGCGCTCTCCGACACCTTCAACGACGTCGGGCTGCCGGTGCTGGTGCTGGCGTACCTGATCTCGGTCGTCCTGCGGGTCGCGCAGGGCTCGGCGACGGTCGCGATCGTCACGACGGCGGGCATCGTGGCGCCGCTGCTGGCCGAGGGCCACCACTCCCAGGCCTTCGTCGCCCTCGTCATCATGGCCATCTCGGCCGGTTCCATCTTCGCCTCGCACGTCAACGACGGCGGCTTCTGGATGGTGGCGAAGTACTTCGGCATCAGCGAGCGGGACACGCTCAAGACGTGGACCGTGCTGGAGTCGGTGCTGTCGGTGGCCGGCTTCGTGGTGGCGGCGGTGCTCAGCGTGTTCGTGTAGGTGCCCGACAGCGAAGTGTTCGTGCAGGCGTCCGACAACGACGGGTTCGTGTAGGCGTCTGATAACGAAATCGGGGGCTGGCTGTGTCCGACACAGGATCGTCGACCATACTGCCCGCTGTGGAGCAGCGCATAGGTTCGAGCAGCCAGCCCCTGGAAGGCGCCGGATTCGACCCGGCTTTCATCCCCGGGCTCACCTCACCCGTGTCCGGCGAACCGGCGGACGCCAAGTCCAAGGAGCCGGAGGAGACGGCTTCGGACGAGGCCGGTTCCGAGTCCGAGGAGGTCGCGTCCAACGCCTCTGATCGCTCGGGTGCTCCGGAAGCCTCGGACGCCGCCGGTGACTCCGTGACGGAGCCCGACGCCGACGAGGTGCCCGACGGGCCGGTCTTCGAGGCGTCCGACCGCCGCGCGAAGATTGTCGCCGACCACAAGGGCGTACGACTCGCCCTGGACGACCAGCAGTGCGAGTTCCGCTGGGACGAGATCGGCGCCGTGGAGACGGAGTCCCCCCGCTTCGGCAAGCGGTTCACCATCACCGTGCACACCCCCGACCGCCGCTGGTACCCGATCGAGATCGAGGCCACGTCCAGGAGCCGTTTCACGGAGTGGGACGAGCAGTTGGACGCGGTTCTCGACGCGTACTTCGAGGACGGCGAGGAGGAGAGCGCGACCGAGGACGAGGCCGCCGGGAGCGCTGAGGCCACCGGGGCCACCGAGGTCGCCGACGCCACCGAGGTCGCCGAAGAAGAGGACGGCGGGCCGGAGGAGAAGGCCGAGGCCGGGAAGTCCAAGGCGGCGAAGCCCGAGGCGTGACGGCACCGGGGCCGGTCCCGACCTGGACCGACCCCGACTCCGCCCCCGTGTCTGTGTGCCAGTGCCACGGCACTAGCCGCAGTACTGCGCCTCCTTGCCGATGGACCGGTACATGCAGTCCGCGTTCTCCAACAGCTGCAGCACCGCGTCCCGGTTGCGCGCGGTCTCCCGCTCGATGACCTCGTCGGGCGGGTAGAAGCCGCCGCTGGAGCTGGACGACGGGTACATCTCGAAGGTGTAGCTGAAGATCTTGTGCGTCCCCCAGAGGTAGTCGTCGATCGACCCGTCCGTGATGTACAGGTCGCTCGACTGCTCCGGGGTGTAGCCGTTGCTCGCGGCCATCTTCCGGCCGATCGTGGCGAAGGCGTTCCGGTCGTCCGCCGTCATGCCGGTGGTCGTGTCCGCGGTGGTGTACCCGAAGGGCCACAGCACCAACTCGCTGTACGTGTGGAAGTCGATGCCCGCCGTGATCTGCTGCTTCCCGCCGACGACCCGGCTGCGCACGAAGTCGGCGACGACCTTGACCTCCGGCGCCGACTCGGCCGCCGAACCCCGGTACGTCTCGGACGAGGTCGACCCCGAGGAGCCGCCGCAGCAGCCCCAGCGGTAGTTCCAGTTGCGGTTGAGGTCCGTACCGACGTTCGAGGAACCGCTGTTGGGCTGCCGGTTCTTGCGCCATGAACGGTAGGAGCCGGTCGCGATGTCGTACTCGCCGCCGTCCGGGTTGAGGTCGGGCACGATCCAGATCTCACGGTTGTTCACCATGCTGGTGATCCGGGAGTCGGAGCCGTAACCGGCGCCCAGCTCACGGATCAGGTACAGCGCCATCTCCACCGTCAGGTGCTCACGGGCGTGCTGATGGTGCGTGAACAGCACCTCGGGTTCGGCCTCGTCCGTCCCCACGTTGTCGCTGATCTTGATGGCGACGATGTCCCGGCCCTGGTACGACTTCCCGATCACCCGCTTGCTCATGATGTTCGGATACGCCGCCAGCCGCGCGTCGATCTCCGTGTTCGTCTCGGCGTAGTTGTGGTAGCGCGAGTCGGCGGAGGGGAAGTCGAAGAGCCGTACGTCGTCCTCGCCGTTCGAACGGTCCGGAGCCGCGCCCGTCAGCGTGACGTCGTAGCCGAGTTGCCTCAACTTCTTGACCTGGTCCGCGCGGCCGGAGACGAACACCGAGTGGCCGTCGGCGTCGTCCACCGTGACCCCGGCCCGCTGGATCGCCGTGCGGGACGCGGAGTCGGAGCGCGTGTGCACCTCGTACTGGCGGATGTCGTCGGCGGTCGGGGCCGCCTTCTGGGCGCTGTCGGCGTTCGCGGTGAGCGGGGCGGCGAGGGCGAGCGCCGCGACGCACGCGAGGGCGGCGACGGCGGCGCGTCGTCCGCCGGTGCTTCGTCTGCCGGCGCGGGCGCCTGAGCCGCGTGTGCGAAGTCGCATGAAGTCTCCTAGTTTCTCCGGGAGTTCCGGGATCTCCGGAAGCGGGGAGTGGAGCGGGGGGTGGTTCAGCGACGTGCGGGTGGGTGCGGGTGCGGATGTGCCGCTCATCGTCTGCTTCTGGCATGAGCAGGTCAAGAGCGCGTGAAGCCGCGATGACGTGAACCGTGTGGCTGACCTACGGTTCCCTCACCGCACGCCCCCTTGTGTCCTCGTCCGCTTTACGCTTTCTTGATCCGCATGGCGGACATCACGGAGAACTCAGCGACAGGGACGGCGCCCACTTCAGCACCCCGGAAGTCCAGTTGGAAGTACATCGGCCCCGGCATCGTCGTCGCGGCGACCGGCGTCGGCGCCGGCGACCTCGTCGCCACGCTCATCGCGGGCAGCAACTTCGGCTACACCCTCCTGTGGGCGGCCGTCATCGGCTGCCTGGTCAAGATCTCCCTGGCCGAGGCGGCGGGCCGCTGGCACCTGTCCACCGGCCGCACCCTCTTCGACGGATGGGCGAGCCTGGGCCGTTGGACCACCTGGTTCTTCGTCGTCTACGTCGTGATCTGGGGCTTCGTCTACGGCGCGGCCGCGATGTCATCGAGCGCGCTGCCCCTGCAGGCCCTGTTCCCCGACGTGATGGGCCTCAAGTGGTGGGCCATCGCGAGCGGTCTGGTCGGCCTGGTCTTCGTCTGGTTCAACAAGTACGAGGTCTTCGAGAAGGTCATGACGGTCCTGGTGGGCGTCATGTTCGTCGTCACGGTCTACCTGGCGATCCGGGTCACCCCGAATCTGGGCGACGCCTTCGCCGGCCTGCTCCCGGTCCTCCCCGACGAGAAGGACTCGATCCTCAACACCCTCGGCCTGATCGGCGGCGTCGGCGGCACGATCACCCTCGCCGCGTACGGCTACTGGGTCAACGCGAAGGGCTGGACCGACACCGGCTGGATGAAGGTCATGCGCCTCGACAACCGGGTCGCGTACGCCACCACCGGCATCTTCGTCGTGGCGATGCTGTTCGTGGGCGCGGAACTGCTGCACTCCGCGAACGTGGCGATCGCCAGCGGCGACAAGGGCCTGATCCAGCTGAGCGACATCCTGGAGGACAAGTACGGCACGGCCACGGCCAAGTTCTTCCTGATCGGCTTCTTCGCCACGTCCTTCACCTCCCTGATCGGCGTCTGGCACGGCGTCAGCCTGATGTTCGCGGACTTCGTGGGGCGCTACCGGACGGGCGGGGCGGGCGACGCCGCCCAGGCCCCGTCGGGCGACGAGGTCGCGTCGGGCAAGGCGATCGCGTCGGGCGGCCGGGAGAAGTCCTGGCCCTTCCGCGCGTACCTGCTCTGGCTGACCTTCCCCCCGATCATCCTGCTCTTCCAGGGCCAGCCGTTCCGCCTGATCATCCTCTACGGCGTCCTGGGCGCGGCCTTCCTCCCCTTCCTGGCCGGCACGCTGATGTGGCTCCTGAACACCTCCCGCACGCCCCGCGAATGGCGCAACGGCCTGCTCAGCAACGCCATGCTGACGATCGCGGGCCTGCTGTTCCTGATCCTGTGCGTGAAGCAGATCTGGGACCAGCCGTGGGGGGAGTTCTTCTAGGGCCCCGCCAGGCATGACAGTGCCAATATCGAGATATCGTGGTGTATCGAACTACGAACTATCGGGCTATGGGACTGTCTGGGAGAAGGTGACGCGTGGCCACGTCGGCGGGATGGGACTCGGCTGATCTGATCGAGGTTTTCAAGGCCCTCGGCAACCCCGCCCGTTTGCAGATCATGCGGTGGCTGAAGGACCCCGACGCGTACTTCGGCGAGTACGAGCCGATCGCGGACCGTCGGTCGGTCGGCGTGTGCGTCACGCACATCCAGGCGAAGGCGGGACTCGCCCAGTCGACGGTCTCCAGCTACATGAGCACGCTCGAACGGGCGGGGCTGGTGCGCCCCACCCGGGTGGGCAAGTGGACCCACTACCGGCGCGACGAGGAGCGGCTGGCGCAGCTGGCACAAGTGATCGACACCACTCTTTAATTGACGTATCGCAATACGTCGATACGATCTCTTCATGTCGACCTTCGATGCAGCGCCCACCGCCCTGATCGTTCACGCTCACCCCGAGCCCCACTCCTTCAGCACCGCCCAGATGACCACCGCGGCGCAGGCCCTGCGTGAGGCCGGGTACCGAGTCGACGTCGTCGACCTCTACGCCGACGGATGGGCCCCGATCCTCGCCCGCGACGAATTCGCCCCGGTGGACGGCCCGTTCAAACCGCAGGCCGAACAGATGCGCGCGGTCAAGGACGGCACGCTCGACACGGCCGTCAGGAACCATCTCGACCGGCTGCTCGCCGCTGATCTGCTCGTCCTCTCGTTCCCGATGTGGTGGTTCTCGCTGCCCGCCGTCCTCAAGGGATGGGTGGACCGGGTCTTCGTGATGGGAGGCGTCTTCGGCGGGGACCACGGGCTCTTCGACGACGCGGCGCTCGCCGGGAAGCGAGCGATGCTGCTGTTCACGACCGGCGGACCGAGCGAGTCGTTCCAACCCGGCGGCGCCTTCGGACCGATGGACGACTTCCTCTTCCACATCCACCGCGGGATGCTGGAGTTCGTCGGCTTCCAGGTCCTCGACCCGGTGGTCACCTATGGACCGGCCCGCATGACCGACCAGGAACGAACAGCGGCGCTGGACGCGGTCGGAGAGTCCGTAGCGCGCATCACGGCGGAGATACTGGAAGCGACCGCCTGACGCCCGTCCGTCAAGCCCGTCCGTCAAGCCCGTGTGTCATGGCGACGCGGCGACCAGCGGAACGCCCCGTCGGAGCCGTCCCCCATGAGTACGCTGCGTCTCATGACGCCGGACGACCTGGGACGGATGCACGCCGCAATACAGCCGATCGCCGCGGCCAAGTTCAAGACCCAGGGAGCGTGGCAACGGATCGAGACCTGGTTTCGCCGGTACGCCCCGACCTCCGCCGCGCTGCTGCGCTCGCCCGCCACGGCCGACCAGATCACCGCCGTCGAAGACGCGATCGGGTACCCGTTCCCCCCTGCTCTGCTCGCGTGGTACCGCCTTCACGACGGCTCCGCCGGCGTCGACCCCGCGGACCCCGTGGGAAGTTACGGACACGTCGACTGGCTGCCTGCCGGCAAGGGCTGGCTGCCCCTCCAGTCCGTCCAGGCCCAGTACGAGCAGATGACTCAGCACTGGGAGCGCGAGCCGGGGCTGATCCCCTTCGCCTACACCGCGGGCGACGGCTGGCACGGCTACTACCTCGACGCGCGCAAGGACGAGCCGACCTACGGCCACGTCGGCACCTGGGCTGTCGACCAGGCGAGCGAACCCACCGGCTGGCCCCTCCCCGACTGGCTCGAGGAGATCGCGTCCGCCCTGGAGGAGCGACGCTGCCTGCGCCGCACGGACGGCACCGAGAACGAGTTCAGCCAGCCGGTCATCCACGAAGCCGGCCTGACGTGGATCGACCCACGGGACGGCTTCAAGGACGGCATGACGTATCTCCGGGACCTGTAGTCGACGCCGATGTGAGTGTCGGCCAGTTTGGCCGGACTCGAGGTCGAGAACGGCAGGCCGTGCTCGGCTGGCTTGGACTTGGCGATCTTCCTGATCTCCCGGCGTTCGGGGAGGGCGAAGGTCTTGGGCCGGTCGCCCTTGCACTTGGGGTAGAGCGAGTCGAAGTCGTCCGCGTTGGAGTTGTGGAGCACGTGCCCTTCTCAGCGGTGGCGCGGGCGAGGCAGCAAGGCGAACGCGCTCTCCGCAATCGAGGTCAGGCGGGCGGGACTGTGGCCGTACGCGCCGACGACATCGCTCCCGCGGATGATGGTCAGCAGAAGGTAGGCAAGGTCGTCGGGATCCGCGTCGGGGTCGATGTCGCCGTTGCGCTGCGCCGCTCGCACACAGTCGGCCACCGCCGTCGCGACCACGGAGAAGCAGTCGCTGGCCAGGCGTTTCACCTCGGCGTCGGAGGCGCCGATCTCCAGGGCCATCTTGGCGGCGAAGCAGGCCGCCCCCGCCCGGTCAGAGGCGGGCGGTACGTCGGCGGCGAGTGGCACCCCGTGGACGGCGCGGAGCAAGTACGCGTGCAGTCGTTCCAGGGCGCCCTCGTCCGGTCCGGCGAGCATCTTCCGCGGACCCTGCCCCAGCCGGGCGAAGTACACGCCCATCGCCTCCAGCAGCACGCCGTGCTTGCCGTCGAACGCGGCATAGAGGCTGCCGCGGCCCAGGCCGGTGGCGGCGCTGATGTCGTCGACGCTCGTGCCGTTGTAGCCCGAGGCGCGGAACTGCCGCTCGGCGGCATGGAGGACGTGGTCGCGGTCGAAGCTTCGTGGTCTCGCCATACACAGAAGGTAAAGCCGACCCGCCCTTCTTGACAACTCAGTACAGAACTATCTAGGTTTCGGACTGTTCAGTAAACAACCCTCCTGAGCTCACCGGACAGGGTGCGTGCACGCCTGGCGCGATGGAGAGCAACCCATGCCTTCGCACTCCTCCCTGGCGACGGCGAGCTTCATCGCCGGACTGGATCTGTACATCACGAACGTCGGGCTGTCCTCGACGCGGGGCACTTCCTGCACCTCGAACAGCCCAAGACGGTCGCCGACCACATCCCGGGCTTCCTGAACAGCTGCCCCCCTCCAACCACCCAGAACTCGAAAGGTCGACCGAACCATGACTGACAAGGAAAGGCAGGAGGCCAGGGCTGTGACGACTCCTCCTTACGCGAGCGACGCACTGGCCGAGGGGACCGTCGACGCGGTGGTGATCGGCGGGGGCGCCGCGGGGCTGAACGGCGCACTGATCCTCGCCCGCTCCCGCCGCTCGGTCGTCGTGATCGACAGCGGCTCCCCGCGCAACGCGCCCGCGGAGGCCGTGCACGGCCTCCTCGCCCTGGACGGCACCCCGCCGCCCGAGATCCTTCGACGGGGCCGGGAGCAGGTGCGCCAGTACGGCGGACGCGTCGTGTCCGGCGAGGTGGTCTCGGCCGAGTCCGCCGCCCCGTCGGCGGACGGGGACCTTCGGTTCACCGTCACCCTTGCCGACGGCCGCCGCATCACCGCCCGCCGCGTCCTGGTGGCCACCGGCCTCACGGATGTGCTGCCACAGGTGCCCGGGCTCGCCGAGCACTGGGGACACAGTGTGGTGCACTGCCCGTACTGCCACGGCTGGGAGGTGCGCGATGAGCCCATCGGCATCCTCGCCACCGGCCCGGCCTCCATCGGCCACGCGTATCTGTTCCGTCAACTGACCGAGGACCTGACCTACTTCACCCACGGCACCGACCTGGACGAGGACAGCCGCGCCCGCTTCGCCGCCCGCGGCATCCGCGTCATCGACACCCCGGTCACCGAGATCGTCAACGGCGAGGACGGTGCCCTCGCCGGGGTGCGCCTGGCCGACGGCCAGGTCGTGGCCCGCCGCGTCCTCGCGGTCGCCCCGCAGATGCAGGCCCGCACCCAGGGCCTGGAAGGTCTGGGCCTGCCGGTGCGGGACCTGCCGAACATGGGCCGCGGTTTCGCCTCCGGCATGGGCGGCACCACCGAGGTGCCGGGTGTGTGGGTGGCCGGCAACGTCACCGATCCGGTCGCCCAGGTCGGGGCCTCCGCAGCGGCCGGCGCACTGGCCGGCGCCGACATCAACAAAATGCTGGCCATCGCGGACACCGACGCGGCCCTCCAGGGGATCGCCGAGGCAAGCCCCAAAGCGGCCACCCGATGATCTCGAAGCCCTGAGATCTCAGCCCGTCACCCGGCGCGCCGTCGCCCGCTCGCCTCACGGGCAATCGAGTGATTCCGCTCGTCCGCCCCGTCCCCCTCAGGAGCTACTGATGCCCTTCCTTGCGAACACCCCCGTGGAGAAAATGACCGGGCCTTACGCGCGGCGCTGGTGGGCGCTGCTCGTGCTGTGTCTGAGCCTGCTGATCACGGTGATGGCGAACACGTCGCTGATCGTCGCCGCCCCCGACATGACCA
This sequence comes from Streptomyces sp. NPDC005263, assembly GCF_042872365.1. Classification (NCBI taxonomy): domain Bacteria; kingdom Bacillati; phylum Actinomycetota; class Actinomycetes; order Kitasatosporales; family Streptomycetaceae; genus Streptomyces; species Streptomyces sp. NPDC005263. Next base: position 572,541 of record NZ_JBIAKJ010000003.1, read on the forward strand.
CCGAGCTGGGCCTGAGCAGCAGTGATCTGCAGTGGGTCGTCGACGGCTACACCGTTCCGTACGCGGCGCTGATGCTGGTGCTGGGCTCGATCGGCGACAAGTACAGTCGCCGCGGCGCGCTGGTGCTGGGTCTGCTGATCTTCGCCGGCGGTTCGGTGATGGGGAGCATGGTCGACGAGACCTCGCTGGTCATCGTGGCCCGCGCGATCATGGGTTTCGGTGCCGCGGTCGTGATGCCGGCCACGCTGTCCCTGCTGGTCGCGACCTTCCCCCGGAGCGAGCGGGGCAAGGCCATCACCGCCTGGGCCGCGACCTCCGGGGTGGCGGTGGCCGTCGGCCCGCTGGTCTCCGGCTGGCTGCTTGAGGACCACGCCTGGGGCTCGACCTTCCTGATCAACGTGCCGATCGCCGTCGTCGCCGTGTTCGCCGCGCTCGCCCTGGTACCGCCGTCCAAGGCGGAGGGCATGGGCCGGATCGACTACGTCGGTGGTCTGCTGTCGATCGTCTCCGTCGGCTCCCTGATCTACGCCGCCATCGAGGGCCCGCACTTCGGCTGGGGCGCCGGCCCCGTCACCGCCGCCGTGGTCGCCGGTGCCGGTCTGGTCGCCTTCGTCGCCTGGGAACTGCGGCACCCGCACCCGATGCTGAACGTCCGAAAGTTCGCGCTGCGGCCCTTCACCGGCTCGATGCTCGCGGTGCTGTTCTTCTTCTTCGGTATGTTCGCCGTGCTCTACTACTCGACGCAGTTCCTGCAGTTCGTCCTCGGCTACGACGCCCTGGACACGGGCCTACGGCTGCTGCCGCTGGGCGGTGCGGTGTTCCTCGGGTCCGCGGTGACCGGGGCGCTCACCCCGAAGCTGGGGGTGAAGGCGATGGTCGTGACCGGCATGACCGTCGGCACGGCGGGCATGTTCCTGCTCACCCAGATCGACAAGGGGTCGACGTACGGGGACTTCCTGGCGCCGCTGATGATGCTGGGCCTCGCGCTCGGACTGAGCATCTCCCCGGCGACCGACACGATCATGGGCTCCTTCCCCGAGTCCGAGCTGGGCGTCGGCGGCGGTGTCAACGACACCGCGCTCGAGCTGGGCGGGGCGCTGGGCATCGCGGTGCTGGGCTCGCTGCTTGGCACGGCCTACCGGGACGAGCTGACCGACCTGGTGGGCAACCGGCTCCCGGCGGAGGCGATGGAGACCGCCAAGGACTCGGTCGGCGCCGGCCTGGCCGTCGCGGAGCGGGTCGCGCAGGATCCCTCCGCCGGGCCCCAGCAGGCTCAGGCCGCCGTGGACGCCGTCCACCAGGCCTTCGCCCACGGCGTCGCCCAGGCCAGCCTCATCGGCGGGATCATCATGGCCGCCGGAACACTGATCGTCCTCGCGGTCATGCCGGGCCGGCGCGGGTTCGCGAGGAAGAGCGCCGAGCCGGGGGCCGGGACGGCGGCGAGCGAGGCGACGACTGTGGGGGAGCACACCGGGTCCACAGGTGGGTGAAGAACGACCGGCTCAACGCAGTCGGCTACCTCTGGGCCTTCGCCTCCATCACCGCCTCCCCCGGCGCCAAGGCCCACTACCGGCGACGCCGCGACGACCACGGAGACTGGCACGCCGCCGCCCAGCGCAACCTGCGCCGGTTCCTGCCCGGAGCCTGCGGGTGGTCAGCCCAGTGTGTGGCGTGTGTGGCGTGCGGGCCGCCCGGCTGTGGCGTACCAGACCAGGGCCGCACATGTGAAGGCCGTCGCCGCGGAGACCAGTGACCTGGTGAGGGTGTCGTTGCGTGCGCCGGAAACGAGGGCGACGGCCAGTGCCAGCGTCAGGGTGATGACGGGCAGCGCACGGGGGCTCCGCGTGGCGCCTGGCGCGGCGGATGCCGGCAGCAGCCAGGTGGCGAGGCCGTAACAGGCACAGGCCAACAGTGTGGCTCCCAGCACTTCGCTGGGCCGGTGGCCGCCCATGGTCGCGCTGGCGGCGGCGATGCAGGCGAGCCACAGCACACCGACCGTGGCGACGTAGGGGCGGATGCGGGGGGAGACCACGAGGACGGCGGCGAGGGTCAGCGCGGCGGGGATGGCGGTGTGCCCGCTGGGGAAACCCTGGTCGAGAAGATTCTCGGGGGCGCCCACCAGATCGGGGCGGGGCAGGGTCGATTTGAGCAGGTCGTTGCCTCCGGTCGCGAGGATGACGACGCCGAGCGCCGCGCACCCCGGCCACCAGCACCGCCGGACCAGGGTGAGGAGCACGATGACGGCCAGGCCGACCATCAGGGTGGGCTTGGCACTCAATTCCAGCGGCGGCAGGGGCGTCGAGCCGTAGGCCTTTCCTGACAGGGGGTAGAGCCATGCTTCTTCGCCGCCCTGTTTACCGAGAGAGAACCAGGTGTTCTCGGCTCGTTGCCCCCACGGGGTGCAGATGGCGAGCAGGTAGACCGTCAGAAACCCCAGGGTGTACAGCAGGGCCGGCATCCACGGCCGTGTCGTACGCGACGGGCTGGGGTCGTCGGAGGCCTCGGGGGCCTGCCTTGAGACTCCCGGACGGTGCGCGGGCAGGGACGGAGAATCGTGCTGAGTCATCGCTCTGTTTCTTCCGTTGGGAGGAGTTCGGTCACGCACGTCTTGCGGCACGACGCGGGCCGCCGGGCTCGGTCGGCCCACCGGAGGTCCGCTCCTAGTCGGCGAGTGCCTGCCCCTGTCGGCGCTGGGCGGTGATCGCCAGGACCGGGAGGGGGGCGATCAGGAGGATGAGGACGACCAGGTCCGGCAGGGACTGCATGAACCCCTGCGGCTTGATCACGATCGCCTGCGTGCGGATGAATGCGACCGCCGCGACGGGGATCAGCCACCGGTAGTCCCCGGTGGAGGTCGTCGCCACCCACGCGGCGAACAGCGCGGCGACTTCGAGGGCGAACAGACCGCGTTGGAAGGTCGGACTGACGGAGATGATGTGCAGGCCCCCGGCCACGTACATGGCGAACACGACGGGGACCAGCCAGCGGTACGAGCGGCGCCGCAGTCGGCTGGGACGGCAGGCCGTCAGCACGGCGCACGCGGCGCACAGTGTCCCCGAGAGCACCAGGTCACGGGCCGTTATCGGGGCGCCAAGACCGTAGTAGCTCAGGCCCGCCTTGCCCTCGTTGCCGAAGAGGGTGCGGCCGTGGGACGTGGCGCCGGCCCAGATCATGGCTGCCGCGGCCGGCAGTGCGATCCACGGTCTGCCACGCAGCAGAGCGATCAGGCAGCCCAGCGGGAGCAGCCCGTAGGGCAGCAGCCGTATCCGCGTGGGACCTTCGGCCCACGGGTACCAGCCGGAGAAGTGGAAGGCGATGGCGTGCTGTCCGGGGTCGATGCGCAGTGCCCAGTGCCACACGTCCTGCAGGTACGGAACCAGCGCCAGCGCGGCGAGGGCCAGAGCGGCCAGATGGATGCCGTCCAGCCACCACGGCCGGGCCGTGTCGTCGACGACGGCACGGGCACGGGCCTGCACCCCGGCACGCGCCAGAGCGGCAACTTCCCGCGGCGGGGGCCAGGAGCGGCCGGGATACGCCTCGGCCAGGCAGGCCAGTAACTCCTCTCCATACCGGGAACGGTGGGGCTCGGGATAGGCCGCAAGCAGCAGACGGTTCATGCCGGGGCCGCTCCGGCATCCCGTGAGCGTCCGATGACGACGGCCGCCGCCTGCTGCATCCGCAGGGCCTCCCGGCTGAGCATCGCGGTGCCGTCCTCGGTGAGCTTGTAGTAGCGCCGCGCCCGCCCGTCCACGATCTCCTCATGGTCGGCGGCCACCAGTCCGGCCCGCTCCATCCGCTCCAGCGCGCCGTAGAGGGTGCCGACAGCGATCCGGAGCCGCCCGTCGGTGGCCTGCTCGGCCGCCTTGATGATGCCGTAACCGTGCAACGGCCCGTCCATGAGCGCGGCAAGGATGAAGTATTGCGGTTCCGTCAAGGACGGGTTCTGTCTTGTCACGCGTCGACTATATATCGAGCGACGAAATATATCCGTCAACTCTGGGCAGTCACCGGCGGCGCCTCCACGCCCGAGGCGAGAGTCACCCTCTCCTGGCCGGCGGGCGGGCGGGTGGTCTCCTCGAAGCACCTGCGTGGCGTCGGCGGATGCCCACCGCGACCTGTCCAGGGCCGAGCGGAATGTCATTCCCACCGTGTCCGCCGGACCCGTCTCGCCTCCGTTGAATCTTCCGCGGACCAGACCCTGTTCCCCCGGCCTGACTGGGAGATCAAGAAGATCGCCAGTCCAAGCCAGCCGTGCACGGCCTGGCGCTCTCGCCCTGGAGCCCAGCCAAGCCGGCCGACTTCCCGGTAGCCGAGGGGGCGGTCGACGACATCAGCCACGAGGGCCTTCGCGCCCTGGTCCGCCAGGAGGGCGTCTCGTTATCAAGGCGGGCAAGGTCGATCACCTGCTCTGATCGGCTCCGGCCTCGGCCCCGGCCCCACAGCCTGATAGGGCGCGTCTCGGGCCTATGGGGCGGGAGGAAATTCCCAAGTCTCTCCTGCCGGCTTGGGTGCGACCTTACGGTGATGGGGGGACACGTCCACGCCGTGGGAGGCCAACGTAGTGATCACGGGTTGCGTCATCGGAGAGAGTCTGCGGTCGGGTGCAGTGCTTGAGTTGACGGGACTGCGGGTGTGCCGAGTCACGCGGATGGACCTCTCTGACTCAGCGCGCGGGAGTCAGCCTCCTGTGTGGACGGTCCTGGAGTTCGAGAGCGACGCACAGGATGACGCCCCGCTGGCCCAGGCGTTGGCAGAAGGTCTGTCCCCTGAAGGCGGCTGGTACGCCGACTACCAGGCGGGGAAGGAACGAGTGGTCGTGTTCGCCGGCCGAGTCTTCCGCTATGCGGGAGCCAACGACCCTAGTCGCGCGGAAGCGGTCGCCTACGGGGTCAGCGTGGGCGTGCCGGAGCATCAGCTCGACTGGAAGGACTAGGTCTGTTCGGCGGATCACGCTCGAAGCCGTGGGCGGATCGCTGCGTTACGGCTCTTGTAGATCTCCCTGCCGAAGCCGGCAGGCGACTGCCCCTTGCTGCCCCGGCTCCGCCGGTAGTTCGGATCCAGGATGGTGTGCTTGATATGGCCAGGGTCGAGGTGACCCTTCAGGATCACCAAGAGCTCGACGTGACCGTTGTCGCCGTTGCCCCGGTGGGAGCGAAGGTCGAAGTCGACGGCGGCGGGGACGGATTCGTCGACCAGGTGAAACACCCGTCCTGGTGGGACGAGAACGCAGCCCCGCCTCAGAGAGGCGACCGGCTGCATGTCGTTGTGCTTGACGCCTGTCGGGAACCGCCTCGGCTCAGCGCGCTGCAGGGGGACATCGACGTAGCGCGGCGGCTGCGGAGCGATGACGTATGAGTTCGCCGTGAGTTGTGGGGGTGGCGCCGAAATGAGATGGCCCCCCCCGCAGCTCCGCATACGTCCGCGACGGCTTGAAGGACCCGCACCCCGTCCCCTTCGTCAGGCAGTCCAGTGCGTTGTTCACCACGGACGGTGATACGTACCCGCTGCCCGCGCCGCTGGGTGAGGCCGGCAGGCCCAGGCTTACCTGGGACGGGGAGAGGCCGCCCTCCAGTTGGATGCAGGCGAGGGCCGTGAGGAAGTCGACCGAGCCCTGGCTGTACGCCTTCTTCTCCTGAACCCGTCCGCTCCGGCGCGGGTCAGAGCAGGTGATCGGCCTCGCCCGCCTTGATCCCGAGGATGAGCGAGCGCAGCGCTTCACGGCTGTGGGTGAGGTAGGCGTGCTTCGTACCGCGTCATACGTCCGATGAGGTGCTGCACACCCTTGATCCGGGCCTCGGTATCCGCTGTGGGCAGGGGCTCGGTCCTCGTGACACCGTCCGCAGTGATGACGGTTTCGCCGGCCGCACGATCACGCAGAACGTGGGCGACAGCGTCCCGCCAGTACGCGGTGTCGACATGGCCGCCGAAATCGCGGGCGATGGTACGGCGCAGGCTGAGCGCGAACTCCCAGACCGGGTTGGCCCCGTCGAGGGCGAGCAGGGCACGCTGCTGGCCTTGCCACGCGGCGCGGCTGGTGACGCCCCACCACTCGCGCAGGGCCTTGCGCTCGTGGGGGTAGCCCTCGCCGTGATACGCCATGGCGTTCCAGGGAAGGCCACTGTTGACGAAGAGAAGGGCACCGCAGGCGAGTCCGTGGGCCACAGGTCCGTGCAGCGGGCCACCCACGCGCAGTGTCCGCAGCGTCGTCCGGAACGAGGGCGAACCCGCTCGCTCGGAGTGCTGAGCCCAGGCGGATCACACCTCGCATGTGAACTCTCGGTGCCGGTGAGGTCGAACCTTGAGAGGAACTACACCCAAAGGCGCTCGGCTCCGAGAATGCCGCTAGTGCGTCAGGATCCTGCGAACGTGTCGGCGCCGAGCACGGTCAGCAGGGCAAGCTTGTCGTAGCTCTCCGTGCCAGGTGTGGCGGTGAAGATGAGCAGGGACTGCCCTTGGTCGGGGTCGAGCAGTGTCTGGCAGTACAGGTCGATGCGTCCGACCTCGGGGTGGACGAAGCGTTTGGCGTTGCTCCACCGCAGTCCCACTTCGTGGCGGTTCCACAGCTCGGCGAATTCCTCGTTGTGTTGCAGGTCGGCCACGAGCGAGGCGGCCGGCGACCCGGGCCCCTGCGCGGTGGCACTGGCGCGCAGGATGGCGACGTAGACGCGGCTGTGCAGGTGGTGGTCGTCGGGCAGGTACCGATGGCGGGCGGTGGGGTCGGTGAACCACCGGTAGAGGGTGCTGCGCGCCGGGCCGGTGTGACGCGTCTCGTCGCCGAGCAGCGCCACGGCGGGCGGCGTCTGTTGCAGCGTTTCACCGACCGTGCCCACGATCTGCGCGGGTGTGTCCTGAAGCCGGTCCATGACGCGCAGCAGGCCGGGACTGATGTGCGCTCCGCGTAGACGCGTTGTCTGGAGGCGGTACCCGCACAGCAGGAACAGGTGGTCACGTTCGTCGGGGGTCAGGCGCAGTCCCCGGGCGATGGCCGCCGCCATCTGCTGCGACGGCTGGGAACCACTACCGCGTTCCAGCCGGGCCAGATAGTCGGCCGACATGTCGCACAGCTCGGCGACCTCCTCCCGGCGCAGCCCGGTCGTGCGCCGTCGTGCGCCGCGGCGCAACCCGACGTCCTCAGGTTGCAGGGACTCCCGGCGTCCGCGCAGGAAATCGGCCAGACCCTCGCCATCCAATGCCGTGACCACCATCGGGCTCCCCGCTTCGCATGTCGTATACCTCCGCCTCATTGTCCGGCAGGTCGACACGGGTAGCCACGCCCTGCGATTCAGTGGTTGGGCAGGTCCTTCATCCGCCGGCACGGGCCCCGTTCACTGGACGGCGTCAGGAATCAGGTAAAAGAGCCTCCGAAGGATTTCACTATGGCCAAATGGACCGCGGACCGGCTGCCGAGCATGGCCGGCGTGACGGTGGTGATCACCGGTGCCGGCGGGGGGATCGGGCTGGTGACCGCTCGCGAACTCGCACGGGTCGGCGCCCACGTGGTGCTGGCCGTGCGCAACGTCGACAAGGCGCGCCAGGCAGTGACCGGTATGCATGGAAATTTCGATGTCCGGCGACTCGATGTCGCCGACCTAGACTCAGTACGTGCGTTTGCGACGTCGTATACCGGCGACATCGATGTTCTGATCAACAACGCCGGGGTGATGGACATCCCGGCGGCGCGGACCGCGCAGGGCCTAGACGTACAGACCGCGACGAACTATTTCGGGCCGTTCGTGCTCACCAACCTGCTGCTGCCCCGGCTGACCGACCGCGTGGTGACGGTCTCCAGCCAACTGCACCGATTCGGCAGGCTGGACCTCGACGACCTCAATTGGCGCACCCGCAAGTACAACGGGCTGGCCGTCTACGAGTCGTCCAAGCTCGCCGTTGTGCTGTTCTCGCTGGAATTGCAGCGCCGTTTGACCGCCTCGGGCAGCCGTGTCCGCTCGGTCATCGCTCACCCTGGCGTCGCGCGGACCGGACTGGTCACGCACTCGCCGCTGGGATTCGTCAACCGGCTCCCGTTCCTGGTCCAGGACGTCGAACACGGAGCGCTGCCACTCATATACGCAGCCACGCAGGACGTCCCCGGCAACGCCTACGTCGGTCCGGACGGGTTGTTCAGTTTCACGGGCTACCCACTGATCCGCAGGCCCAGCCGGGCCGGCCTGGACCCGGCCGTCGCCAAGAGGCTCTGGCAGGCAACCGCCACTCTCACCGGAACTGGCCTCTGAAAAAACCAGGCACGTTTCCCACTTGCGACTCCGGGTGTATCGAGTACGGCCACTTGATCCGCTCGGCGATCACCGGCGCCGGCATCGTCGGCCACTCGTTCAACAAGCCCCGGATCTGCGGCTCGAAGGCGTCCGCTACCCGTCCGCGCGGGGGCCCGTTCGTACTTCGGCGGCCGGTCCGAGTTCAACGCGGCCCGCACCGTGTTCCGGGCCACCCCCAGCCGCCGTGAGATCTCCTTGATGGGCACGCTCTCTGCTCGATGCAGTCGACGTATCTCCGCCCAGTCCTCCACCTTCAGCACCCTCTTGTATCGAGCAGCCTCCGTGACACCGAGTGCGGCCACCTGCCCCGTCGCAGGTCGCCGACTCGATGGGGCGGCCACGGCTTCAGGATCGAACTGCCGCAGTCAGCTCCGGGAAGGTGACGCCGGTCAGCTCTTCGGAGACGGTCCACAGACGGCGGGCTGTGACCGGGTCACTGGCCGCTGCCGAACGGCCAGCCAGGGAAGGGGCGCCGCGCATCTCGAACATGCCGTCGGGGCCGACGTAACTCGCGCCGGGAAGGTCCTGGACGGCGGCGTAGAGGGTGGGGAGTGCGCCGGCCTCGCCGTCCTGGGCGATCAGCCTGTTGACGAGACGGTAGAAGAGGGTTCGCAGGAGGCTGGCGTCGTGGCTCTGGAGGTTGGTGGCGGCCAAGCCGGGGTGCGCGGCGAGGGCGCGGACGGGCGAGCCGGCGGCGCTGAGTCGTCGCTGGAGTTCCAGGGTGAAGAGCAGGTTGGCGAGCTTGGACTGGCTGTAGGCGGTCAGCGGGTTGTACTCGCCGGTCAGGTCGAGGTTGTCGAAGTGGATGCGGGGACTGCCCGGGGCCTTGTGCGCCCCCGACGACAGGGACACCACGCGGTCGGTGACGTGCGGCAGCAACACGTTGGTCAGCGCGAAGTGGCCCAGGTGGTTGGTGCCGAACTGGGTCTCGAAGCCGTCCTTGGTGCGGCCCTCGGGGACGTTCATGACGCCGGCATTGTTGATGAGCATGTCCAGGTCACCGTGCCAGTCGGCGGCGAACTCGCGCACGGAGGCAAGGTCGGCCAGGTCGAGCCGACGGACCTCCACGCTGCCGTTCACCGTCGCGGCTGCGGCTTCACCGCGCTCGGTGTCCCGTACGGCGAGGACGACGTGGGCGCCCGCGACGGCCAGTGCCGTGGCGGTGGCGAGTCCGAGGCCGCTGTTGGCGCCGGTCACGACGGCGGTGCGGCCGGTCTGGTCGGGGATGTCGGTGGTGTTCCAGGGCTGGGTGTGCGTGTTCTTTGCCATGACTCCAATGTATGCACCGATCACAATGTAGGCAACATTAACAATGTGTGCGTCGCCTACACCCGGCTAGGCTGAGGGCATGACGAACCGCCCCTACCACCACGGAGACCTCCCCGCCGCGCTGCTCGAGCGAGCCGAGAAGACACTGCGCGAGAGGGGGGCGTCCGCGCTGTCCCTGCGCGAACTAGCCCGCGAGATCGGGGTGAGCCCCGCCGCGCCGAGTCGCCACTTCAAGTCCAAGCAGGCACTGCTGGACGCCCTGGCGCTGACCGGGTTCGAGCGGCTCGCCGAGGCCATCACAGCCTCGCAGGAAGGCGCTCGTGAGGCGTTCGCCGACCGGCTGGATGCCGCGGCCCGCGCCTATGTGGGCTTCGCCGTGGCCAACGCCGCACTGCTCGACCTGATGTTCTCGGTCAAGCACAGCCCGGAGGCGTCGGAGGCGCTGGGGGCGACCGCCCACCGGTGGTCCGATCAACTCCTGGAGCTGATCGGCGACGGGCAGCGCCGGGGCGAAGTACGCGAGGGGCCACTCGAACGGATTGCCTTGCCGATCGTCGCGGCGCTGCACGGCTACGCCAGCCTGACGGTAAGCGGCGTGCTACCGCCGGAGGCGGCTGAGCACGGCTTGGACGACATGATCGCGGTCATCCTGCGCGGCAGCGCGCCGCAGTAGAGCCCCGCAGGATGACCAGAGGGGGCAACATTCAAGAACTGGCTGAGGGTCACTTTTCAGAGACTGGCGACAACGGCTGCATGTCGTTGTGCTTGACGCAGGACGAGAACCGCCTCGGCTCAGCGCGCTGCAGAGGGACATCGACGTAGCGCGGCGGCTGCGGAGCGATGACGTATGAGTTCGCCGTAAGTCGTGGGCGTGGCGCCGAAATGAGATGGCGCCACGCCAGATGACCCCTATGGGCGAGTGCTACGGCAGCCCGTGTACGTGCGGCCCCAACGTCCCGGACCACGACTTCCCCGCCCGCGCGTCTCAGTTGGTCGACCAGGTCATGGCCCCCTGCAGATCCGGATAGGTCCGGGAGGGCCTGAACGAACCGCAGGTCGTTCCCTTCGTCAGGCAGTCCAGTGCCCACCTGGGACGGGAGAGGCCGCCCTCCAGTTGGATGCAGGCGAGGGCCGTGAGGAAGTCGACCGAGCCCTGGCTGTTCGCCGTCTTCTCCTGACCCCGTCCGGTCCGGGGCGGGTCAGAGGAGGTGATCGGCCTCGCCCGCCTTGATCCCGAGGATGAGCGAGCGCAGCGCTTCACGGCTGTCGGTGAGGTAGGCGTCCTCGGCACCGGCTATGGCGATGTAGGCGTTGCCGGTGGGGTCGGTGCCGAGGCGGAAGCAGTTGTTGCCTTCGCCGCAGAACGGTTCTTCCCAGGTGATGCTGTCGGTCACGGCGTCTCCTGCACTGTGAGAATCTTTTCGGAATCCCGCACCAGGGCCGTGCCGTGGGGGGCATCAATTCCATCGGTATGGCAGAGAAATTCTCGCAGAGAGATGGGGGTCCGCTGCCCGAATTTGCTTTCAATGCCAGCTAGAGAGTCATCAGTTGCCTGATCATGTAGCTCGACGTCAGGAAATTCTGTGACCAATTCACGCCACATGCTTTTCCTCCTCCGGCCGGGGGCCTGAATGCCGATGTGCGGGCGCGGGACGAACAGCTTCGACCGCTTCCGTCCTCTTGAGTCCCGCACGTCGGCAACAGGCGCTCCGTGCAGAGGGAAACTCGGGGAGTCCGCGCCGATCTGACAGTCAGATCCCGCCACGGCCGGTGATCCGCGTTGCGTTCGACAATATACGGATGTGATGATCCCAGGCATGGCTGAAGGAGGGGGCGAGGACCCGGAGATACCCAGGTCACGGCTGTACGACTACCTGGAGACGGACCACCAGGACGACACGGTCAGGCAGACACCGCAGGACGGCGATGAACCGCCTTTGCCTGGCACTCCGTTGGGCGCTGCCCTGCCGCCGCCCGCCGCAGCCCCCACTCCAGGCACCGCGGACGACATCGCACGCGCCCGCCGTGAATTCGCCGCGCTGCTAGGCGAGTTCCGCCGTACGCCCGTACTCGTCCCCCTCGACGGCAACGAAGACCCCTTGGTCGGTGACTACCGCGGCGTGCGCTGGGTCTACGCCTTCTCGGACGAGTCGGCGCTCGCCAGGTTCGCGATCGCGAGGGGTGAAGGTTCGAGGGAGTGGGCGTATCAGCGGGTGTTGGGAGCCCGGTTGCTGGATGCCGCGGTCCCGGCGGCGGGTGTCCCGTGCGGGGTGGCGCTGGATGTGGGGAGCGAGGACGACGGCGGTGTGCTGTTCCCGCCGGTCGTGGGGATCGTGCCGGATGCGGTGGCCTTGGACGTGGAGACGGTGAACGGGGAGGAACCGCGGTGAGCGGTGCCGGTACGGGCGACGGGAGCGGCGGCAAAGACATCAAGGCGGCGGGCCTGGACGCCATCGCCAAGGGGATCAACCTTACGCTGGACGAGTTGAAGGAACTCGGCACCGACAGCTTCGCCGGGCAGGGCCGAGGCTTCGCGGAACTGTCGCTGTCCGGACTGGACTTGGGGCATGAGGACCTGAAGTCAGCGTTGTCGTCGTTCTGTGAGCGCTGGGAGTGGGGCGTGCGCGCGCTCGTGGAGGAGGGCAACCTCTTCGCGCACCACGTGGGTCTCGCGGCCGGGACGCTGTACGAGACGGACCAGTACGTCGGGGGCACCCTGAAGATCGCCGCGAACTCCGTGGCCGGCAACCCGTATCTCTCCGAGGACGAGGCCGCGAAGCAGGAGTGGAGCGACATCGCCACCAGCGGCCTCGACTCCATGAAGAATCCGGACTACAGCAAGGAGTCCTTCGAGCAGGCGTGGGACAACAGCAAGCAGGGCTGGAACGACGCGGGCCGGGACCTGATGACCTCGCAGATGATGACCGGACCGATCCCCAGCCCGCTGAGTGCCCAGCAGACCATGGGCGCGAGCGATGAGCAGTACGAGGCGGTGCTGGACGCGGCCTTCGGGCCCTCCGCCGAGGAGCGGACCCAGGCGGCACCGCAGCAGTCGCCGTCGCAGCAGGGCGGGGAGAACGACTGATGGGCTTCGGCGATCTGGTCAACTCCGGCATAGGCAAACTCGAAGACGTCGGAAACGCCGCCACGAAACTCGTCGGTGAGGGCGTCGACAAGGGCTCGGACGTCCTCGCGGACGGTCTGGAGTACGTCGGAGCCGACGGCGCCGCCAAGGTGGTCGAGTACGTCGGCGACCAACTCGCCTCCGACCTCGGTGCCACACCCGGCGAGAAACAGCTCGGCGAGACCGACCTGGCCGTCCAGCTGGTCCACGGCAGCGTTTCGGCCATCCGAGCCTCCGCCTCCCACCTCAAGGACTTCCGCAAGTCTTTCGACACGGTCGGCGAGGGAATGCGGAATCTGGACTCCTCGCACTGGAAGGGCGAGGCCGCCGACACCTTCCGCGAGAAATTCGCCATGCATCCCCCCCAAGTGGCTGCACGCGGCGGACGCCTGCGACAAGGCGGGCAAGGCCCTGGACGACTTCGCGGACACAGTCGCCTGGGCGCAGGAGCAGGCTCGCGACGCCATCAACCTGTACGAGAAGGGCAAGAAGGCCTCCGAACAGGCGGTGGAGGCGTACAACAAGCGCGTCGACGCCTACAACGCCGAGATCAAGGCGGACAAGGACCCCGGCCCACGCCCGGAACCCTTCTCCGATCCCGGCACGGCAGACATCAAGCGGGCCCAGGAACTCCTCTCCGAGGCCCGCCGCCAGCGAAACGACGCCGGCCGCACCGCCGCCGCTTCGATCCGCGCCGCCCTCGCCCACGCCCCCGCCGAACCGCCGCTGCTCGACCAGATCGGGTCGAACCTCACGGACGGCTACCTGGCGGTCAACACGGAGCTCACCCATGTCGTGGGCGGCGCGGTCAAGGGCGTGGCCGGCACGGTGAACTTCGTCCGCGGCCTCAACCCGGTCGACGGCTACAACCTCACCCACCCCGCCCAGTACCTCCAGAACGTCAGCATGACGCTCACCGGCCTCATCTCCACCGGCACGCACCCCGAACGCGTACTGAAGTCGGCGTGGGAGGGCTTCAAGAAGGACCCGGCCGAGGGCATCGGCCGCCTGATCCCCGAACTGGTCGGGGGGAAGGGGCTGGGGCTGGCTCGGGGTGGGGTGAAGGCAGGGGTGAAGGCGGGAGCGGAGGAGACCGCAGAATCGGCTGCCCAACGTGCAGCGCGTCAGGGCACGAGGGAGAATCCGGAAGGCACCAGTCGGCGTCCTCACGAAAAGGTCTGCAAAGAGGATCCCGTCGATGTCGCCACCGGAACCATGGTGCTTCCTCAGACCGACGTCTCCTTCTCCGGCTCACCCTCACTCGTCTTCAAGCGCTCTTTCGAGTCGTCCTACAGAGCCGGGTGTTGGTTCGGGCCCACCTGGTCGTCCACCATCGACCAACGGCTGGAGATCGACTCCGAGGGCGTCCTCTTCGTAGCCGAGGACGGACTGCTGCTGTCCTACCCGCACCCTGCACCCGGCGTCCCGGTGCTGCCCTCCCACGGCCCGTGCTGGCCACTGGACCGTGAGGATGGCGGCTACACGATCACCGATCCGGAAACGCGCCGGACCTGGCACTTCACCGACCGCTCCGACGATCTCTCCGTCCTCGAACAGATTGATGACCACAACGGCAACTGGCTCGCGTTCGATTACGACGCCGGTGGCACTCCCCTCGGTATCCGTCACAGCAGCGGACGCCACCTGAAATTCACCACCCTGGACGACCGGATAACCGGCCTGTACCTGGCGGGGGCGGCGCGCGACGGCTCGGAACAGGAGATAGTTCGCTACGGGTACGCCGACGGCCACCTCACTGAGGTGACCAACTCGTCGGGGCGCCCCCTGCGATTCGGCTGCGACGAACAGGGCCGCATCACCTCGTGGACCGACACCAACGGCAGCCGCTTCGAGTACGTCTACGACGACCGGGACCGTTGCACCTACCAGGAGGGGGTGGCCGGCCACCAGCGCTCCACCTTCACCTACGACACGACCGACCCGGAAACGGGACACCGGGTCACCACCATCACCGACTCGCTCGGACACACGGCCCGGTATCTGATCAACGACCGCATGCAGGTGACGGCCGAGATCGACGAGACGGGCGCGGTCACCCGATTCCGACGGGACCGACGCAACCGGCTCCTGTCCCGCACCGATCCTCTCGGCCACACGACGTCGTTCCGCTACGACGAGGCGGGCAACCTGCTGTCAGTCGTACGGCCCGACGGCCGCCAGGCGAAGGCCGAGTACAACGCACTCGGCCTCCCAGTGAAGGTGGTGAATCCGGACGGCACCGTCATCCGCCAGACATACGACGAGCGCGGCAACCGCACCTCGCTGACCGACCCGGATGGCCAGACCACCCTGTTCACCCATGACGAGGCAGGCCACCTGGCCACGGTGACCAATCCCCTGGGCCACACGACAACAGTGCGCTGCGATCGAGTGGGGCTCCCCGTGGAGATCACAGATCCTCTGGGCGCAGTGACGAGATACGAGCGGGACCCTTTCGGCCAGCCCGTCACCATCACGGACCCGGTAGGCGCGGTAACTCACCTGGAGTGGACGGTCGAAGGTCTCTTGGCTCGACGGGTCGCCGCAGACGGTGCATCTGAGTCCTGGACATACGACGGTGAGGGCAACTGCGTCAGCCACACAGACCCGTTGGGTGGAGCCACCCGCTTCGAGTACACACACTTCGACCTGCTTACCTCGCGCACAGGGCCCGACGGGGTGCGCTACGAGTTCGAGCACGACACGGAACTGCGCCTGACGAAGGTCACCAACCCACAGGGTCTGACGTGGACTTACCAGTATGACCCCGCTGGGCGGCTCGTCACAGAGACAGACTTCGACGACCGCTCCCTCACATACGAGTACGACGAGGCTGGCCGCATGGTCTCACGCTGCAATGCAGTCGGTGAGGTCGTGGCTTTCGAACGCAATGAGCTCGGCAAGGTGGTCCGCAAGAACTCGGCCGGCCGGGTCACGACGTACGCATACGACATGACCGACGAACTTGCCCAGGCCACGGGCCCGGATGGCACGACCCTGACCCTGCTGCGGGACCGGTTCGGCCGGTTGCGCTCGGAGACGGTCGACGGTCGCGAACTGACGTACACCTACGACGAGTGGGGCCGTCTGACGGGCCGCAGAACGCCGATGGGCGCGACGACGACATGGTCGTACGACGCCGCAGGACGCCGCATAGGCATGACGGCCTCCGGCCGACCCATCGACTTCACCTACGACGTGGCGGGGCGCGAACTGGCTCGCCACATCGGCCAGACGGTCACCCTGGAGCACGGCTTCGACGACCTCGGCCGCCTGACCACCCAGTCAGTCACCGGCGTGGAAGGCCGCACGGTCCAGTCCCGCGCGTACACCTACCGAGCCGACGGCAACCTGACCGGCATCGACGACCAGCTGTCCGGCTTCCGCCGCTTCGACCTGGATGCTGCGGGCCGGGTCACGGCCGTGCACGCGGCGAACTGGACGGAGACGTACGCCTACGACGCGGCGGGCAACCAGAGGCAGGCGTCCTGGCCGTCGGACCATCCCGGCGAGGAAGCGACCGGCGCCCGTGAGTACGACGGAACCCGCATCACCCGCGCAGGCCGGGTCCGCTACGAACACGACGCCCTCGGCCGCATCACCCTGCGCCAGAAGACCCGCTTGTCCCGCAAACCGGACAGCTGGCGCTACGAATGGGACGCCGAGGACCGCCTCACGCAGGTGATCACGCCGGACGGAACCCGCTGGCGCTACACCTACGACCCCTTGGGCCGCCGCACGGCCAAACTCCGCTTGGCGGAGGACGGCGAATCGATCGTCGAGCAGGTGGTGTTCACCTGGGACGGCACGACCCTGTGCGAACAGACGACAAGGTCCCATTCACTTCCGAACCCGGTCACCCTCACCTGGGACCACCAGGGCGTACGCCCGATCGCCCAGACAGAACGCATCAAGGCAGCGGACGCCCCGCGGGAGGAGATCGACTCCCGCTTCTTCGCCATCGTCACCGACCTTGTCGGCACCCCTAGCGAGCTCGTCGACGAACAGGGTGAGATCGCCTGGCACACCCGCAGCACTCTGTGGGGAACGACGGCGTGGGCGGCGAACAGCACTACCTACACACCTCTACGCTTCCCAGGCCAGTACTACGACCCGGAAACAGGCCTCCACTACAACTACTTCCGCCACTACGACCCCGAAACCGCCCGATACCTCACCCCCGACCCACTGGGACTCGCGCCGGCACCCAACCCGGACACTTACGTCCACAACCCTCACATCTGGTCGGATCTACTCGGTCTCGCGCCCCAGGGTTGCCGTGAGCTGGGGTTGAGTCCCGCTGCACAGCGAGCCATCGAAAAATTGGAGAATATAAAGAAGGATCCTCTTGGAGATGTCAACTCTCAACCAAATCACAACCATTACGATGCGGCTAGGCGAGAGGCAGACGGGCAAGTTGTCGCGCGAAAGGCGAACGGCACACCCTTTGATCACATCGCCGAGTTGACGCAGGCGCGAGACGGACTGGACCGGATTCGGAGGGTGTTGGAGCGAGAGTTGGAAAGCCCTCCTGCCTCGATGACCGATCGGGGCTTGGAAGTTCTTCTCGCGAAACGTAAAGAGGTGATTACCGAACTGGATCGCCTGAATGGTTTCCTGCACTCGATCGGGCACCGCTAATAGAGCAATTGTAGGTGGATTCATTTATGCTATCGAATCTCATTGACAAGGAAAAGTCGATCGAAGACTTGGAGGGAGATCGATGGCCGGAGCCACCGGCCGACAGTACGAACTTGGTGCGGAGTGTTTACGAACTACGGCGGCGCCCTATCAAGAATCTCTCAGTGGAGGATATGCGCCGGTTGATCGGTCAGGATGTGGGCCTTAAATGGCTTTTGCCTGTCGCTCTGGACTTTCTGCGTGACACCGCGCCGGATGAAGCTGTCACGGGTTGGTACGACGACGATCTACTATCGGCGGTTTTGACGAGAAAAGACTCGCTGTGGAGATCTGTGCCAGATCTGGCGCGTCACCTTAATGAGACGGTAGACATGCTTACTGGCGTGTCGGATTACATCCAGCGTCATGTAGATAATTTTCGCGCATCTCTATCTGACTTGTTGTGAAGCGCTGATTCCAATCCCCTTTCAAGGGAGTCGGTGCGCCGACGGAGGTGGTGTGTGGCGCGGCCATTGCTCGCCCACGTGATCCGACGCGGCGGCCCGGAACGACTCCATCAGTGCGCACCCCGGATACGTCCCGAACTCTGCGTACTTCCAGCGGTAGTAGCACGACCAGTAGCTCACCACGCGTCGCTCCGTCCGTGCGAAGAAGGCCGGATTCTGCGCGATGAACTCCCCATAGAGCCTGGACTGGGCTGAGCCCGGGACCGCCAGGTCGGCAAGCCCCTGCCCGATCACGTCAAGGATCTCCAGCACGTACTCGCCGGCCAACTGCACCACGAACGGGGCGACCCACGGTTCCCCGGACGCCACGATCTGTTCGAGGTGGCGCTGGCGGACCCGACCATCGCTGTGCCGGGAGTACAGGCAATGGAAAATCGCCTGCTGGTCTCCGGTTAGGAGCCGCTCCGTGTCGGCCCCCGGCTTCTCGTTGTAGAGGCGCGAGGGGATGGTGACGGTCTCGCCCCGCACCTCAACCTCGAATGGATCCACCGACGAGATCCTGGCGTCCGGCATGACCGCCAGGACGCTCTGCACGTCACCGGCAAGACGGGTGGGGAACGCTGCCATCAGGACATGGGCGACGTTCGACGGATCCCGGGGCAGTTGCACGGCATGAGGATAGGCGACGAGCCTCTTGCTTGGTGCAGGCCGGGAACCGCCTCGGCACAGTGCGCCGCCGGGGGGACATCGACGTAGCGCGGCGGCTGCGGAGCGATGACGTATGAGTTCGCCGTGAGTTGTGGGCGTGGCGCCGGAAAGAGCTGGCGCCACGCCAGTGAGCTCAATGGGCGAGTGCTACGGCGCCGCTCGGTGAGGCCGGCAGGCACAGGCCCACCTGGGACGGGTAGAGGCCGCCCTCCAGTTGGATGCAGGCGAGGGCCGTGAGGAAGTCGACCGAGCCCTGGCTATCCACCTTCTTCTCCTTGACCCGTCCCGTCCGGGGCCGATCAGAGCAGGTGATCGGCCTCGCCCGCCTTGATGCCGAGGATGAGCGAGCGGAGCGCCTCACGGCTGTCGGTGAGGTACGTGTCCTCGGCACCGGCTATGGCGATGTAGGCGTTGCCGGTGGGGTCGGTGCCGAGGCGGAAGCAGCTTGCTCCCTCTCCGCAGAAGGGCTCTTCCCATGTGATCTCGTCCATCGGACTGCTCCTCACAAGCTGTTGGCGATGCGCCGGATGAAATCGCGTGAGTCCTCAGGGGACAGAGCGATGCGTTCCATCCAGTCCAGGTGGGCCCGGTACTTGGCCAACTGTGCTTGCTCACCCAGGAATTCCGGCCCGTGGGAAGTGTCGACCTGTGCGGTGTCGAGCTGGGGCGTCGGCCCTTCGAGGTAGTTGACGGTCTGTCCGGCCCCTGGGAACGTACCGGCGGCGAACGGGACGACCAGCAGAGCCACCGCAGGTCGCTCGGACACGGACAGCAGGTGTTCCAGTTGCGCGCGAGCCACTTTTGGCCCGCCGAACTGCATGCGCAGCGCGGCTTCGTGCACGACGCCGACGTATGCGGGCGGGTTCTCTCCCTCCAGCACTTGCTGACGCTCCGCACGGAACGCCAGCCGCAGTCCGACCTCGCGTTCGGGCAAGGGCGGCAGCACAGCCCTGAAGAGTTCGAGTGCGTGATCGCTGGTCTGGAACAGACCCGGGATGTGAGCGGTGTGGGCCGTCCGCATGCGCACGGCATGTGCTTCCAACTCTGCGATGTCCAGGAGTCCGGGGGCGAGGGCTCCGCGATAACGCTCCCACCAGCCCCGCCCGTTGGTGCGGGCCAGGCTCACCAAAGCCTCCACGTACGCCTGGTCGGAGCACTCGCAGTTGCAGGCGAGGGTACGAAGCCGCTCCTCGCTGATGGTGCGGATGCCCGTCTCGATGTTGGAGATCTTTGCCCGGTCGAGGCCGAGGAGCCCGGCGGCCTGGTCCGCCGTTATGCCCGCCGCCATCCGCATCTTGCGCAGCTCGCTGCCCAGACGCTTCTGCCGCTCGGTTGGTGTCGTCCTCGGTGGCATGCCCTTCCTTCCCGATAGGTCGTCAGCAGTCTGCCGTGAAGTCGCACTGACCTACCACGTGCGGGTCAATTTCACTGACGAGGTGGCAATGTAACCATCCACTTCTCTACATTTGGTAGCGCATCAGTTACCCATTGCTACTGAAGTGCATCGCGCGAGCCTGCCCGCGCTCTCCCCCGGGAGGAGTCGGGCCCCGTCAGCGAGACGGGCACCAGCCGCCACCACAAGACAGCCCCCCAGAGGAGTCACCCCGTGCCCATCTCCCGCTGCCCCCTGTCCCCTCCCCACACGGCCGACCCCACCGCCCCCACCCCCGAAACCCTGTCCTACAGCCTCACGCTCCCCGCGGCCCTGGCCAGCCCCTCACTCGCCCGAGCCGCCACCCGAGAGGTCCTGAAGACCCACAACCTGCACGACATGCTGGACCCGGCCCTACAGGCAGTCAGCGAACTCACCGCAACAGCGGCCCAGTTCACGGAGTCCGCGACCTTCTACCTCTCCCTCCGCTACCGCGCCTCCACCCTCCGCCTGATCGCCTACGACAGCCACCCCCGCCACACCCAGCCCCACCTCGCGACCGCCTGCGACACCCGCCGCCGAGCAGCCCTCCGCCTCCTCGCCTGCGTCTGCCGCGCCTGCGACGGCACCTGGGGCTTCGGCGAGTCCCGCGAACCGGGCGGCGGAACGCGCATGTGGGCGACACTGCCGAGGGCGAGCGCGGCGACGTACGGCAGGCCTGCCGGAAGGGGATGTTGAGCCAGGGGCTACCTGGGTCGGACATCAAAGTTCGCTGGGCTTCGCGTACGTCGGTGTACCAATCCCCGAATTCCTCGTCGTCGAACTGCGACCTGCTGACGGCCCGGATCGGCCCGGACGGGGTGCGCTACGAGTTCGACCACGACAAGGAACTGCGGCTGACAAAGGTCACCAACCCGCAGGGTCTGACGTGGCCGACGGCCGCGAACTGACGTACACCTACGACGAGTGGGGCCGCCGAACGGGCCGTACGACTCCGACCGGGGCGACGACGACATGGTCGTACGACGCGGCCGGTCGCCGCACCGGGATGGTGGCCTCGGGTCGGCCCATCGACTTCACGTACGACGTGGCAGGCCGCGAGCTGGCGCGCCACATCGGCGAGACGGTCACCCTGCAGCATGACTTCGACGCGCTGGGCCGCCTGACCACCCAGTCGGTGACGGGAGCGGATGACCGCGCGATCCAGTCCCGCGCGTACAGCTACCGCGCCGACGGCAACCTGATCGGAATCGACGACCAGCTGTCCGGCTCCCGCCGCTTCGACCTGGACGCGGTGGGCCGGGTCACGGCGGTGCACGCGGCGAACTGGACGGAGACGTACGCCTACGACGCGGCGGGCAACCAGACGCAGGCGTACTGGCCGTCGGCCCACCCCGGCGGTGAGGCGACCGGCGCGCGCGAGTACGAGGGCACCTGCATCACCCGCGCGGGCCGGGTCCGCTACGAACATGACGCCCTGGGCCGCATCACCTTGCGCCAGAAGACCCGCCTGTCCCGCAAGCCGGACACCTGGCGCTACGAGTGGGACGCTGAGGACCGCCTCACACAGGTCACCACGCCGGACGGCACCCGCTGGCGCTACACCTACGACCCTCTGGGTCGCCGCACGGCGAAACTCCGCCTGGCCGAGCACGGCGAAACCGCCGTCGAACAGGTGCTGTTCACCTGGGACGGCACCACCCTGTGCGAACAGACGACAACTTCCTCGGACCTGCCCAACCCCGTCACCGTCACCTGGGACCACCAGGGCCTACGGCCCATCGCCCAGACCGAACGCATCACCGCCGCCGCCGACGACGCCCCGCAGGAAGAGATCGACTCCCGCTTCTTCGCCATAGTCACCGACCTCGTTGGCACCCCCAGCGAACTCATCGACGAGCACGGCGACATCGCCTGGCGAACACGAAGCACTCTGTGGGGCACCACTGCATGGGCCGCCGACAGCACCGCCTACACCCCCCTTCGCTTCCCCGGCCAGTACTACGACCCGGAAACCAACCTCCACTACAACTACTTCCGCCATTACGATCCCGAAACCGCCCGCTATCTGACTCCGGATCCTCTTGGACTCACTCCAGCGCCCAACCCCACTACTTACGTGGGCAACCCGCATACATGGGGCGATCCACTCGGTCTTTCACCGAACTACAAAGTGGGTCAGGTTTTGGGAAATACGTCCAAGTTGCAGGGCTGGATTCCTTCCAGTGTTCCGCCTGAATCCTGGGCGGTTATCCAAGACATCCGAAAATTTGGGGTTGAAGCGCAAGGCAGCGGTCCTCAGTTGATGGGGCCATCCCTTCCGAGGCCGTTTGAGAACAGTGGCAAGGGGGGTGGTTACAAGCTCCCTGAATTCGACAGTCATGGCGAGTCGATCCGTTACACGGAGTGGGGGACCGTTCAGTCTGCGCAAAATCCGAATTGGGGTGGTGAGCGTATAGTGACAGGGTCTGATGGTTCTGCGTACTACACTCCCACTCATTATCAGACCTACATCGTGATGGAGGCGGGCCGGTGATCGAAATGTCGTGGTGGGGTGAGCCTACGTCATTCTTGCAGGTCGTCCCAGACGTGGTAGAGACGCCTGCGACTCAGGTGCTGCCGCCGACTGGACTATTTTATTCCGCCAGGATGGCAGGGCGAGAAATGGTCGATGCCGACGGGGTTTTCACGCAGTTCTATGAACATATGCGGTTGCCGGACTATTTCGGCTGGAATTGGGATGCGTTGCGAGACTGTTTGTATGATCTGAGTTGGCTTACGGCGACACATTTTCTATTGACCATCGACGATGCCGAGTTCGTGCTCTCCGGAAGTAGTGAAGAGCGTGACACTCTCTATAGGACGCTTGTGAGTGCAGCCGGTCATTGGGCAGCGAAGCCTGAACTGCCCGGCCAGGAAAAGATTTCCTTCCGGACCGTCCTCCTGTGTTCGCCGGGGGCAGCATCCGGACTGAGTGCCGAATTGCAACTGTGAGGCGGCGGTGGGATGGGCTTGAGTGATCTGGGGGCACGGCACCGCGCTCCTGCCGGCGCCGCACCCCGTCTCACCTCCCGTCGCGTTACGGCAACCCGTGCACGTGCGGCCCCACCACCCCCGACCACGCGTTCCCCGCCCGCGCATCCCAGTTGGTCGACCAGGTCATGGCCCCCCGCAGCTCCGGATACGTCCGCGACGGCCTGAACGACCCGCACCCGGTCCCCTTCGTCAGGCAGTCCAGTGCGTTGTTCACCACGGACGGTGACACGTACCCGCTGCCCGCGCCGCTGGGTGAGGCCGGAAATCCCAGGCCCACCTGGGACGGGGAGAGGCCGCCCTCCAGTTGGATGCAGGCGAGGGCCGTGAGGAAGTCGACCGAGCCCTGGCTGTAGACCTTGCCGTCGCAGCCGAGCATGGAACCGCTGTTGTAGTACTGCATGTTGACGACCGTGAGGATGTCCTTCAGGTTCAGCGCGGTCTGGAAGTAGGCGTTGGACGTCGACTGCATGTCGATCGTCTGCGGGGCCATGGTCAGGACCAGGGACGGGCCCGCCTTCGCCGACAGGGAGCGCAACGCCTGTGTCATATAAGTCGCGTTGAGGCCGTTCTCCAGGTCGATGTCGACGCCGTCGAAGCCGTACGTCTGCATCAGGGTGTAGACCGAGTTCGCGAAGTTGGTCGCGGAGGTCGAGTCGTTCACCGATACGGCGCCGCGCTCGCCGCCGACCGAGACGATGACCTTCTTGCCCGCCGCCTGCTTCGCCTTCACGTCCGACTTGAACTGGTCGACGGTGTAGCCGCCGAGGCCGGCCGAGTCGAGGTTGAAGGTGACGGCGCCCGGTGTCGTGGTGGCGTCCGCGAAGGCCACCGCGATGATGTCGTACTGGGACTGGACGTCCGAGAGTTTCTGGACCGTCGCGCCGTTGTTGAAGTTCTGCCAGTAACCGGTCACGGCGTGCTTGGGCACCGTGCCGCCACCGCCCGAGGAAGCCGTGGTGCGGCCTGTCACCGTCGCCGACTTGGCCGACTCGCCCGCCGCGTTCGTCGCCGTGACCTGGAAGGAGTACGACGTGGAGGCCGCGAGGCCGGTCACCGTCGCCGAGGTTCCGGTCACCGCCGTGGCCCTGGTGCCGTTCCGGTAGACGGTGTAGCCGGTGGCGCCGGAGACCGTGTTCCAGGACAGGGAGATGGACGAGGAGGCCGCCCCGGTCACGGTGACTCCGGTCGGCTTCGCCGGGATCGTCGGGTCGGGGTCGCCGCCACCGCCGCCGTCCGGGCCGTACAGCGACACGTCGTCCGCGTAGTACGCCGCCTGTCCGTACCAGCCGTGGGTGTACACCGTCACCGAGGTCGTCGAGGAGCCCGTGGTGAAGGTGGTCGACAGCTGCTTCCAGGAGGAGGAGTCCGGGGTCCAGGTCGACACGTCCGTCGTGCCCGTGCCGGTGGCACCCAGGTAGGCGTACCCGCCCCGCACCCAGGCGCTCAGGGTGTACGTCGAGTTGGGCTTGACCGCGGCCGTCTGGGCGCACCGTGCGTTGTCCTGGCCGGCCGGCGTCGCCTGCAGCGCGGCCGAGCCGCCGTGTACCGGGGAGCTGACGGTCGTACCGCTGCCCGCGGAGCAGGCCCAGTTGGCCAGTCCCGACTCGAAGCCGGCGTTCTTCGCGTTGTTGACGTCCGCGGCGGACGCCTGGCCCGCGACGGCGACCGTGAGTCCGAGGGCGAGGGTGACAGCGAAAGCAAGGGTCGCGGTGAGAGAGCGGGTGAGGGGTCGCCGTATCCGTCTGGGTTCGTGGCGGTGTCCGGGCATGCCTGTTTCGCGGCGCACTGGTGCCTCCGGTGGGGGAGAAGGGCATGGGACGACGGTGGCCACCGCTGTGCCTATAAGTTGGTCCAGACCAATTCGCGTGTCAAGGGTTCCGGCGGTCTGGCGGTCGCAGCGCCACATCCAACTTGGTGATCTCGGTGGTTTCGTTGCGCGGGCGAGGTCAACTCGCCCGACGTGCACCAGGGTCGTGGCAAGTGCGCCCCATCTGCACGGAAATAAGCCCCTTTTGGGTCCTCAAGGGGACCGAGAAGTCACGGAAACGCTGTTCTCCGGCCACACATGCGTGGATAAAGTGCTCAGGAAGTCACGCAGTGAAGTCGACCGGGCGGGCCGGAGTGACGCCGGGCGGGCTCATGGGCATGGGATTCGGGGAGCTGCGCGTGCCAACTGTCATTGCCGTGACCAGCGCCGACATGGCGCTGCCGCCGCAGGACGATCGAACGATGCCTGCCGCCGTGCTGCCGGACCTGGACCGTCAGCCACTCGACCAGTCGCTGGCCGCTCTGCAGACGCTCATCGAACAGCACGGGCATGTGATCGTCGTGTGCTCGCAGGCCGTGCCCCGGGAGGTCGAGCGGCGACTGCTCACCGTCCGCTCGCTCCTGGAAACCGACCGGATTGCTCTTTTCCGGCCTGATCTGCCGCCCCTCGGACTCGCCGTCCTGGCCCGCCAGTTGCGGCAGCTCGCCTCCTGCGATCTGAGCCCCGGTGTGCTCGCCTCGGCCGCCCGGCTGCTCACCCACTACCTGCACGCGGGGGCGCTGCTCGGCTCCGTCGCCAAGCTCGACCGCGTTCCGGTGGGCCTGAAGTCGCACGCCAAGTCCTGGATGCCGGGCAGTCAGTTCGGTGTGCTCGCCCATCCGCAGCCGCAGCTCGTCCGCATCGGACCCGGCGCGACCCTCGCGGGACCGGAGTTCACCACCTCGATGCTGGTCGCCCGGGGGCAGCTGCAGTCCGACTGGGTCAGCGCGACCCTGGCCAAGTCCTGGAGCGTCCGGGGGCTGCGCGAGGCACCGCTGCCCGCCGAGTCCGCGCTGTGGTGGGGAACCGGCAGGATCATCGAGTTCTGCACCTTCCTGCCGGACCTGTCGGTGCTCTACCAACTGGTCACCTCGGTACGGCAGAACACCTGCCACTGGTGCGGCATCGAGGTCATCGGCGATCGCTGCGTCTTCTGCTCCGCGACGGCGCCAGCACCGGCACCAGCACCGTCAGCGGTAGCGGTGGCGCATGCGTCGCCCGCATCACCCGTATCACCCGTATCGCCCACGTCATCCGGATCGGCGGGACCCTCCGGACCCTCCGGACCCCCCGGACCCGCGGGACACTCCCGATCGATGGGACCGTCCGGCCCGTCGGGACCATCCGTCTCCCAAGGATCACCCATGTACGGGAACCAACTCCCTGCCGGGTGATCCGGCCCGGCCGACCCTGACCCGGTTGACCCGGACCCGGCCGACCAGGACCCGTGCCGCCCGCCCCGCCAGCCCAGCCCCCTCCGCCAGACCCAACCCCCCGACGAGGTCGTACGGTTCATGAACTCCCGTCAGCGCCGCGGCGTGATACTCCTGCTTCTGTCGGTCCTGTGCGCGCTCGGCGCCTTCGCCGGCGTGTGGTCCGTCATCAACGACGTGAAGTCCAAGGTCGGGCCCGAGGTCACCGCGTACCGGCTGAAGTCCGACGTGAAGCCCTACACCAGCCTCAGCGCGGCCCAGTTCGAGAAGACCAAGATGCCCGAGCGCTGGCTGCCGGACACCGCGGTCACCGACCTCTCCCGGATCCGCGGCAAGATCGCCGTGACCACGCTGCGGGAAGGCTCCCTGCTGCAGAGCGACATGATCGTCGACCAGCCCGCCCTGCGGCCGGGGCAGCAGGAGGTCGCCATCATGATCGACGCGGCGACCGGTGTGGCGGGAAAGATCACGGCGGGTTCGGCGGTCAACGTGTACGCCACCTTCGAGGGGAAGCGGGAGGTCGACCCCGACCAGTCCAAGATCATCGTGGCCAATGCCCGGGTCATCGACGTCGGTGAGCTGACCGCCCTCAAGCCCGACGCGGACGACCGCACCCGGCAGGAGACCGACGCCGTCCCGATCACCTTCGCGCTCTCCACGCTGGACGCCCAGCGCATCACGTACGCCGAGTCGTTCGCCAAGGAGGTCCGGCTCGCGCTCGTCGCACCCGGCACCGACACCACCGTCCCTGAGCAGGACCGCAGCTACGAACTCGCCAAGGACAAGTGAGAGGTCGCCATGCCCACGAGGATCCTCCCGGCAGTCGGCGACGCGGACGCGGCCCGGTCCATCACCACGTTGCTCAGCCAGCTCCCGGACGCCGAACCGCTTTCTCCGGTGGTCGACTCCACCCAGCTCATCGACACCCTCGCCCGCCTCGCCACCGAGTCGATCGACGAACTGCCCGAAGTGGTGGTCGTCCACGAACGCATCGGCCCGGTCCCGGCCCTGGAACTCATCCGCGAGGTCGCCCTCCGCTTCCCCGCCGTCGGGGTCATCCTCGTCACCTCCGACGCCAGCCCCGGCCTCTTCCAGGCCGCCATGGACTACGGCGCCCGTGGCCTGATCGCCCTGCCGCTGGGCTACGAGGAACTGGCCAGCCGTGTCCAGGCGGTCGCCCAGTGGTCGGTGGGCGTACGGCGTCATCTGGGCGCGGGCGGCGACGTGTTCACCGGCGTCGGCGGGACCGTCGTCACGGTCAGCGGGGCGAAGGGAGGCGTGGGGTCGACCCTCACCGCCATCCACCTCGCCCTCGCCGCCCAGGCGTCGGGACGCAGCACGGCCCTGCTCGACATGGACCTGCAGACCGGGGACATCGCGTCCTACCTGGACGTCCAGTTCCGCCGCTCGGTCGTCGACCTCGCCGCCATCACCGACATCTCGCCCCGCGTCCTCGCCGACGCCGTCTTCCCCCACGACACCGGCGTCGCGCTGCTGCTCGCCCCCGGTGAGGGTGAACGCG
Organism: Streptomyces sp. NPDC005263; assembly: GCF_042872365.1. Classification (NCBI taxonomy): domain Bacteria; kingdom Bacillati; phylum Actinomycetota; class Actinomycetes; order Kitasatosporales; family Streptomycetaceae; genus Streptomyces; species Streptomyces sp. NPDC005263. Next base: position 600,175 of record NZ_JBIAKJ010000003.1, read on the forward strand.
GCGAGGAGGTCACCGACCGCGCCGCCCGCCAGATCGTCAGCGCCCTGCGGTCCCGCTACGAGGTCGTCGTCGTCGACTGCGGCGCCCAGCTCGGCGGCGCGGGCGCCGCCGCCGTGGAGATGGCGGACACCGCTCTGCTGGTCACCACGCCCGACGTGGTCGCCGTCCGCGGTGCCAAGCGGACCGTGCGGATGTGGGACCGGCTGCAGATCCGCAAGGCCGAGGAGACGACCGTCGTCGTCAACCGGCACACCCGCGGTACGGAGATCCAGCCCCCGCTGATCCAGAAGATCACCGGCACGGCCGTCGCGGGCATCGCCATCCCCGCCAACTTCAAGGAACTCCAGAGCGCGGTGGACGCCGGCCGTGTCCACGAACTCGACGGCAAGAGCACCGTGAAGCAGGCCCTGTGGGCCCTCGCGGCCGAACTCGGCCTGGTCAAGGGCCCGGACAGCCCCGGTCACCGGGCCGGCCGGCTGCGCGGCGGCGACCGGGCCGCGGTCGGCTTCCGGCGACGCCGCGAGCTGGGGAACTAGCGATGCGCCGGCCGGGGTGGAAGGGCGCCGTGTGGCGGAGGGACGACGGCCAGGTCACCGTCGAGTTCCTCGGCATGACCCCGCTGATCCTCCTCACCCTGGTGCTGATGTGGCAGTTCGTGCTGCTGGGATACACATTCACGCTGGCGGGGAACGCTGCGGACGAGGCGGTACGGGCGGGGACGGCGGTCCCGGAGGGGGAGCGGCAGGGAGCGTGCCAGGCAGCGGGTCTGGACAAGTTGCCGGACGCGTGGAGCGGTGAGGTGGTGTGCGCCACCTCCGGCGGCTATGTCACGGCCGACGTCACCCTCCACGTCCCCGTCCTCTTCCCGGGCTCGATCGGCTTCCCCTTCGACGTGAAGGGCCATGCCGGCGCCGTCGAGGAGGTGAAGGACTGAGATGTCGTACGAGGGGAAACGCCACGGCGGACGCGGGGTTCGCCGCGACCGCGGGCAGGTCGCCCTGGAGTACCTCGGGTTCATCCCGATCCTGGTCCTCGTGGCGATGGCGGGCGTACAGATCGGGCTGATCGCCTACACCGCCCAGCAGGCCGGCACGGCGGCCCGGGCGGGTGCGCGGGCGGCCTCGATCCAGGAGAGCGCCCAGGAGGGGTGCGCGAACGCGATCAGCGACTGGCTGAGCGTCGCGTGCTCCGCCGCGGAGGGCGGTGACACGGTCACCGTGACCGCCACCGTCCAGATTCCGTCGATCGTCCCCGGCTGGGACTTCGACCCCGCCCAGAAGACCGCCACCATGCCGCTCGACCACCCGCTCGACCCCTGAGGAAACACCCATGAGCCTGCGGTCACGCATCAACTCCCCCGAAGACAACGGCAGCCGGGGCGAGGACGGCCACCTGGTCGCCTCCTACCGGTCCAAGCTGCTGGAGGAGATCGACCTCGCGGAGATGAGCACGCTGGCGGCGGCCGAGCGCAGGGCCCGCCTCGAGCGGGTGCTCGGGCACATCATCAGCCGGGAGGGCCCCGTCCTGTCGACGGTGGAGCGCTCGCAGCTGATCCGCAGGGTGGTCGACGAGGCACTCGGGCTCGGCATCCTCGAACCGCTGCTGGAGGACGCGTCGATCACCGAGATCATGGTGAACGGCCCGGACGCGATCTTCGTGGAGCGCGGCGGCAGGGTGGAACAACTGCCGCTCCGCTTCCCCTCACACGACCAGCTGATGCAGACCATCGAGCGGATCGTGTCCACGGTCAACCGGCGGGTGGACGAGTCGAACCCGATGGTCGACGCCCGGCTCCCGTCCGGCGAGCGCGTCAACGTCATCATCCCGCCGCTGTCGCTGACCGGCGCCATCCTCACCATCCGCCGCTTCCCGCGCTCCTTCACGCTCAGCGAACTGGTCGGCTTCGGCTCGCTCGACGAGCACATGCTGTATCTGCTGGCCGGCCTGGTGCAGGCACGGTTCAACATCATCGTGTCGGGTGCGACGGGCACCGGGAAGACCACGCTGCTGAACGCCCTGTCGGGTCTCATCCCCGACGGCGACCGCATCATCACCATCGAGGACTCCGCCGAACTCCAGCTCCAGCAACGGCACGTGGTCCGGCTGGAGTCCCGCCCCGCGAACGTCGAGGGCAAGGGCCGTATCACCATCCGCGACCTGGTCCGCAACTCGCTGCGTATGCGCCCCGACCGGATCGTGGTCGGTGAGGTCCGCGGCGGCGAGTCGCTCGACATGCTCCAGGCGATGTCGACGGGCCACGACGGCTCACTGGCGACCGTGCACGCCAACAACGCGGAGGACGCGCTGATGCGGCTGAAGACCCTGGCGTCCATGTCCGAGGTGGAGATCCCCTTCGAGGCGCTGCACGACCAGATCAACAGCGCCGTCGACGTCATCATCCAGCTCACCCGGTTCGCCGACGGTGTCCGCCGGATCACCGAGATCGCGGTGCTCGACAGCCACGGCAGCGAACCGTACCGGCTGGCCAGCGTCGCCCGCTTCGACGCCCGGCCGATGGCCGCCGACGGCCGGATATACGGGGCCTACCAGCACTTCCCGCTCCCGCGCCGTACCGCCGACCGCCTCTACATGGCGAGCCAGCCCACGCCGCAGGCCTTCGGCGTGGCCCAGTCCGCAGATCAGCTAGCCATCCGAGAAGCCAGGTAGGACCGCCCCCATGGATCTTGAGACCCTCGTCCCGCTCACCCTCGGCGTCACCCTGCTGACCTGCGTACTCACCGTCATCGGTGTGCACACCTACGCCAAGGGCAAGGCACAGCGGGCCGCGCTGGTGGAGCGGCTGACGTCCGCCGGGCAGATATCCGCCACCGGCAGGCGGCGCCGCTTCCCCAACCTGGACCGCCGGCTGCGGCGGACCCGGACGGGCCGGAAGCTGGAACTGCGGCTGGCGGCGACCGGCATGGACATCACGCCCGGCGAGTTCTTCGCCGCGATGCTGGCCGCGGTGGCCGGCCTGTGGCTGGTCGGGCAGGCGGCCCTGGCCCCCTTCTTCGGGCCGATCGCCGGACTGCTGGGCATCTGGGCGGCCATGCAGTTCCTCGCCTGGCAACGGCAGAAACGCATCGAGAAGTTCATCAACCAACTCCCGGAGATGGCCCGCATCCTGGCCAACGCCACCCAGGCGGGCCTCGCCCTGCGCACCGCGATCGGCATGGCCGCCGAGGAACTGGAGGCACCGGCCGGCGAGGAACTCGCCAAGGTCGACAACCAGTTGGCGATGGGCGCCACCATGGACGACGCGCTCGGCGAGATGGCCGAACGTCTCCCGTCCCGTGAACTGGTCGTCCTGGTCACGACGTTGGTCCTGTCCAACCGGGCGGGCGGCCAGGTGGTGAGCGCGCTGCGGAACCTGACGGAGACGCTGGAGGAACGCAAGGAGACCCGGCGCGAGGTCCGCACCCAGCTGTCCCAGGTGAACATGACGTCGTACGCGGTGCCGGTGCTCGGCATCGGCTCGCTGTTCCTGATGAACGGGGTGAAGGACGGCGCCCTGGACCGGATGACCGGCTCACCGCTCGGCCAGGCGGCGGTGATCGTCGCGTTCGGCCTGTACACCGTCGGCTTCGTCCTCATCCGCCGCCTGTCGCGGATCGACGTCTGAACGGCTGGAAGGGACTGGATCGATGGCACTCCTGCTGGCCCTGCTGATGGGCCTCGCCGTCTGGGGCGTCTTCACCGGCATCCGCATGTACCGGGCGGAGGTGAAACTCCCCAGCGATCTGGTGCTGGCCCTGGAGGTCGGCGCCACCCGCACCGGCGCGGTCGACTCGCTGATCGACCGCCTCGGCATGCGCTACGCCCCCGCCGTGCTCCGGCTGATGGGCCCCAAGCAGGTCGCGAAGTACCGCCGCAAGATCGACCTCGCGGGCAACCCCGGCGGCCTCACCATCGACCGCTACGCGGCGCGCCGCGCGGTCTACGGCTTCCTCGGCGGCGTCGGCTTCCTGGTGTTCCTGCTCCGCGGGCAGTACCTGGTGGCGCTGTTGCTGCTGGCGTTCGGCGCGTTCTGGACGGAGGTCGGCATCTGGTCGGCGATCCGGATCCGCAAGGACGTGATCGAGCGGACCCTGCCGGACTTCCTTGACGTCCTCGCGGTCGTGGTGAGCGCGGGCCTCGGCTTCCGCCAGGCCCTGGACCGGGTCGCCTCGAAGTACGAGGGCCCCTGGGCGGACGAACTGCGCATCACCCTGCGCCAGATGGACCTCGGGGTGAGCCGCCGCGAGGCCTTCGCGGAGCTGCGCCGCAGGAACGACTCCGAGCAGGTCGCGATGTTCGTGACGGCGCTCCAGCAGGGGGAGGAACTGGGGGCGCCGATCGTCGACACGCTCGTCTCCCTGGCGAAGGACATGCGCCGCACCGACGCCCAGAACGCCCGCCGCAAGGCCGCCCGAGCGGTCCCCAAGGCCACCATGATGATCACGACGTTCATGGTCCCGGCCACGATGATCCTGCTGGGCGCGGGCTTGCTGCTGGGGTCCGGGACGGACTTCGGGTCGATCACCGGGAAGTAAGGGGTGGGGGAGAGGTGACGGGCGAGAGGCGAGGGGGCGAGAGGTGAGGGTGAGCGGGCGGAGGGGCGCGAGGGTCCGGGCGAGGACGGGGGCCGGACGCAGGGGCCGCACGGTCGGGTGGGCGCACGGGTACGGGTACGGGCATAGGCATAGGCGTGGGCGCGGGCTCGGGCAGGTGCATGGGCGCGGGCGCGGGCCGGAATTCGATCAGGTTCTCACGGCGCGGGGAGGGTTCGCGGTGGCAGCAGCGGACGGCCGCGGGACCGCCGACGGCGATCAGCCCTCGCGGTGGGCTGCCACGCCCGACGGTTCACAACCGCCCCACCCCGCTACGGCGGTTGACAGCGGTCAGCCCCCGCAGGGGACACCGGCAGTCGAACCCGAGCCGCCCATCCCGCTCCAGGTGAACGCCCTCCAGGCCATGTGCCGCCAGGTCTTCGGCTTCCGCCTCGCGATGATCGCGCTGGCGGCCCCCGCCGCCCTCCTCAACGCCAGCCCCGGGCTGGGCGTCCGCCTGGTCGGCGCCGCCGTGGTCGTCACCTTCATGGGCTCGTACGTCCTCTTCAGGGACTGGGAACGCTTCGGCCCGCTGCTCCTGCGCCACCCCACCCTCCTGGCCGTGGACACCCTCTTCGGTTCCCTGCTCCTGATCTCGGCGGGCCCGGACAGCACCCTCGCCTACGTCAGCGTCTGCACCCCTCTCCTCGCGGGCATCGTCTACGGCTGGCGAGGCGCGGCCGTCTTCGCCTCCCTCCAGTCACTGATCCTGCTGCTCGTGCAGGCCACCCTGAAGGACGCCCGCGCCGAACTCGCGGAAGCCCTGCTGCTGCCCGGCCTCTGCGTCATCACGGGAGCCGTCGGCTCCACCCTGCGCAACCTGATGCTCCGCTTCGGCACCGCCACCCAGGCCCTGACCGCCGTCCAGGCCCGTCTGGCCGCGGCGGAGGCGGTGAGCGCCGAACGGGCCCGCCTCGCCCGGGAGATGCACGATTCCGTGGCCAAGACCCTGCACGGCGTGGCCCTGGCCGCGGACGGCCTGGCGAACTCGGCGGACGCCACCCGCATCGACCCCGCCCTCATCAAGCAGCAGGCCGAACTCGTCGCCCGCTCGGCCCGCCGGGCGGCTGCCGAGTCCCGCGAACTCCTGGCCGACCTGCGCCGCGAGTCGGACCTCGGCCACACCAGCGACGTCCTCGCGGAACTGGCCGCCCGCACCCACGACTTCGGCGCCCGGACCGGGCTGCGGACCACCTACCACCCGACCGGCGATCGGACGGAGCAGCCGCCTCCGGTGCCGCCCGCCGTGGCCCGCCAGCTCCTCACCATCGCCACCGAGGCCATGGAGAACGCCCACCGCCACGCCGCCGCGACCCGGCTCGACGTCAGCGCGGGAGTGCACGGTGACGTCCTCAGCATCAGCGTGTACGACGACGGCCGCGGCCTCCCTGCGGACACGACCCTCGAAGAGCTCCGCCGCTCGGGCCACTTCGGCCTGGTCGGCATGGTCGAGCGAGCGGCATCGGTGGGCGCCGGCATCCATATCGGCCAGGGCACGCACCCCAAGGGCACGGAGGTCCGCCTGGAACTCCCCTTGGCGACACCGCCCCCGGAAACTGGAACCCTGTGACTCGGGAAGCCCGACCGCTCGGGAAGCCCTGCGACGAGGACGACGAGACCGCGACAACGAGACCGCGACAACGAGGATATAGAGGACATCGATGAGTGCGACGACGACGCATTCGAGGACCCCATCGCCCCCGACCCCTGACTTACGGGTCGTCGTGGCCGACGACAACCCCGTGGTCCGAGCCGGTCTGACCGCCCTGCTCTCCGGCCGCGCGGACATCACGGTCGTCGCCGAGGCGGCCGACGGCCACGAGGCTTGCGAGGCGGCCCGGCGCCACCGTCCCGACATCGTTCTCCTGGACGTCCGCATGCCCGGCCTTGACGGCATCTCGGCACTCCCGTACCTGGTGGGGATCGCCCCGGTGATGATGCTGACGTACAGCGGGGAACCGGAGATCGTGGAGGAAGCGCTGCGCCGCGGAGCGGACGGCTACCTCGTCCACGGCGAGTTCACCGCCGACCAACTGGTCACCGCCGTACGGGACATCAGGGACGGCCGCCCGCACTTCACCCCCACGGCGGCGGGGGCGATGCTTCGCCGACTTCGTGCGTCGGGTGCGAACGCATACGAAGTCCAACCTTCCACTTATTCCCGCGAGCAAAGCATTCCGCTGCCCCTGTCGCGTGACTCTTCCCTCCCGTGGATGCCGTCTCCACCCAATTCTCCGGAAACTGCTTCACGAGTGCAATCAAATGTGGGACAGTCGTCGAGGTTGCGGTTCCAGCTCAGTACGAGGGAGGCGGAGATCATGGACCTCATCGCGTCGGGGATGAACAACCAGCAGATCGCCGCCACTTGCTTCATCAGCGAGAAGACGGTCAAGAACCACATCAACCGCATCTTCGCCAAGCTCACCAGCACCAGCCGCTCCGAGGCCGCCGCGAAGTGGCTGGGCACAGCGGTGGGTTCACCCCGAGGGCTGGGGTGAACCGCGGTGACACGAGGGGGGAGTGGTGGGGTGGGGCGTTGGGCCCAGAAATGGGTCCTGGGGCCCTCGGCAGGACGGGGTGTTCCGTCGTACGTTGGGGCGATCGCTCGCCGATCGGCCGCCATCGGAGGGGAACACCATGAGCAACTGGATCAACACCACCGCCACGTACCTGCGGAACCGCGCCGCCCGCGACGACCGGGGGCAGACCGCGGTGGAGTATCTGGGGATCATCGCGGTGGTGGTGGCGATTGTGTTGGCTATCACGGGGACGGATATCGGGCAGACGATCTACAACGCGATCACGGACAAGATCACCGAGGTCGTCGGCGCCTGACCTGGCCCTCGACGGGCAGTGACACAGGGCAGGCCTTCCCCATCTACATCATGGTGGTGGCGGGTCTGCTGTTTCTCGCGTTCGCGTACCTCGCGGTCGGCCAGGCTGCGGCGAATCGGAACGGTGCCCAGACGGCCGCCGACGCGGCGGCACTCGCGGGGGCGCAGGACATCCGGGACCAGCTCGCGGGCATGTGGGTGAAAGATCTTCTCGACCCCGCTAAGTGGCCGGACATCTTCGACGGAGACGTGCAGGGAGTCATGGACCCCTGTTGGCGCGCGCAGGAGCTGGCCGCGCAGAACGACGCTGGCAACGTTCAGTGCGATTGGCCGGAGCCCATGAGCTACGGGGTCACCCTCCGGACGAACAAGTACGTGGGAGACTCCATCGTTCCCGGTACGGAGGACAAGCGTTCAACAGCCTCCGCCACCGCCGTGATCAAGCGACTCTGTGAGTTCGAGCTTCCTGGGGAGGACGCGGGGGACGGCGTTCTTCCGCAGCTCAAATGCGGGGACCAGACCTGGGATCCGGATCCGGACGACCTGACCACGCTTCCGGAACCCGAGGACCTCTTCGACGTCCATCTGGCCGACTGACAAGCGAATGACGAGTGAAGGAAGCAGAACGATGAGCATTCGGTTCACTGCGAAGGCCCGAGGGGGGATGGTCGCCCTGACCGCTGCGGCCGCACTGGCCGTCAGCGTGGCCGGCTGCGGGGGCGGCGGCGAGGACAAGAAGCCGGAGACGCCGGCGTCGTCCTCCAAGGACGATGGCTCCAAGCCGAGTACGCAAGAAGGCCAGTCGGATACGCCCGTGGCGGAGTCGAAAGGCCCGGAGGGGCTTCTGCTTCAGATCGCCTCGGCCAACCGGGACTCCGGGGGCTTCGTCACGGTGAGCGGCAACCTGAAGAACGACAGCGCCAAGTCACTCACCATCCCAGCCCAATTGAGTGGCAGCGAGACCGAGATCATCCGGAACGGCCGTTCCTTCGGCGGAGCCACGTTGGTGGACTCGAAGGGTAAGAAGCGCTACTACGTGCTGCGTGACACCGACGGCCGCCCGCTCACCACCACAGGTGTCTCGACGATCAAGTCCGGCGAAACCGTCCCGGTGTTCATGCAGTTCCCCGCACCACCCGCTGAGACGTCTGAGGTGTCTTTCCAACTGCCCATGTTCGCTCCTGCCGACATCACGATCTCTGGGTGAGGCCGATCATGACCCGCGCCCTGGCCACTGCCACCCTCCTGGCCGCCACCACCCTCGTCACCGCCCCCACCGCTTACGCAGACACACACCCCAGCGTCCCCCCAGGCACCGAACCCACCGCCTCCGCCCCCGTCAACGTCGACGCCAACGACCCCGACCTGAAGCTCCCCGAAGGCGGGACGCTCGCTGAGCCCAAGGTGTTGGACATCAAACAGGTCGTCGAGGACCAGAGCGGTGACGAGCGCCGGGAGGACACCAACGCGGACGTGAAGTTCGCGCTTCAGGCCGAGGTGCTGTTCGGTAAGGACAGCGCGAAGCTGGGCGGGGAGGCGAAGGCCCGTATCTCCTCGATCGCGGAGGAGATCAAGACCCAGAACGCTACCCGGGTACGGGTGTTCGGCTTCACGGACGACCTCGGCACCGCCGCCCACGGCGACGTCCTGTCCAAGAACCGCGCCAACGCCGTACAGGACGTCCTGGACCAGGAACTCAACGACCCGAACGTCACCTTCGAGGTGCGTGGCTACGGCGAGCAGTACCCGATCTCCTCCAACGCGACCGAGTCCGGCCGCAAGAAGAACCGCCGGGTCGAGGTGTCCTTCCCCCGGACGGACAACTGAACGGACGTATGAACGGACGGATGAACGGACAGCGGAACTCCGACTAGATTCCCTTCCCGCCCACCGTGTCCCTCTCCACCGTGACGCGCGCGCCCGCCCGGACGCCCCACCCCGCCATCGCCCCGGCCGCCGCCTCCAGCACATGCCGGGACCGCAGTCGGGGCAGCCCCAGACGGCCCGGCTTCATGGTGCGCACCGCGAGGACCTTGAGGCCGCGATCGAGGTAGGCGACGTCGATGGGGACACGCATCCGGAAGGTGTGCACGCTGCCGGCGGGGGACAACAGCATCGCCCCGTCGACGGAGTCCCGCCCGAGCAGCCCCTTCGTACGGGCCCGGTAGGAGGTCGCGATCTCCAGCGGAACGCTGACCCGTTCCGCCCCCTCCGCGCCGTGCACCACCAGCCTGCCCCGTCCGTCGAGCCAGCGCCCCACGCGACGTCACCTCCCTGTGCCGCTTGCCAATACCGACCGAACGTATCCGAGTCTGGGACCGTGGTGACGACTCGTCGTCCCCGACCGAACGAGGTGACCGAGACGTGCGAAAGATCGTCTTGATGATGTCGATCTCCTTGGACGGCTATATCGAGGGCCCCGGCCGGGACATCTCCTGGCACCGCGTCGACGAGGAAGTGCACCAGCACGCCAACGACACGGTCGCGAGGATGGGCGGGCTGCTGCACGGCCGGGTCATGTACGAGCTCATGGCCGCGTACTGGCCCACGGCCGACGCCGACCCCAAGGCCGCCCCGATCACGACCGAGTTCGCCGGTATCTGGCGGGACATCCCGAAGGTCGTCTACTCACGGACGCTGCGGCACGCCGACTGGAACAGCACGATCGCGCGGGAGGTCGTACCGGAGGAGGTGCGGGCGCTCAAGGAACAGCCGGGCGGCGACCTCGGGCTCGGCGGGGCCGACATCGCCGCCGCGTTCCTGCGCCACGACCTCGTCGACGCGTTCCACATCTACGTCCACCCCGTCCTCCTCGGCGACGGCAAACCCCTCTTCCACCCGACCGCCCCCCGCACGACATCCCTCCGGTTCACCGAGTCCCGCACCTTCGGCAACGGTGTCGTACTGCTGCGCCACGAGCGGCCGCAGACCGAAGCGTCAGCGGACGTGCCCGGCGCGTCCGGAGCGGGTAGGTAAGCCGTCATGACCACTCTCGGAGCAGTGTTCCGCCCTCAGTTGCCGCCCGAGGATCTGCGATCCGTCGCCCGGCTCGCGGACGACGTCGGACTGGAGGAGCTGTGGCTGTGGGAGGACTGCTTCCGCGAGGGCGGGATCTCCACGGCCGCCGCCGCGCTCGCCTGGACCGAGCGGGTACGGATCGGGGTCGGGCTGCTGCCGGTGCCGTTGCGCAACGTCGCCGTCACCGCGATGGAGGCGGCCACCCTGCATCGGATGTTCCCCGACCGCGCCATCCTCACCGTGGGGCATGGGGTGCAGGACTGGATGGGGCAGGTCGGGGCGCGGGCCGAGTCCCCCCTGACCTTGCTGCGGGAACATCTCGTCGCGCTGCGCGCCCTGTTGCACGGAGAGCGGGTCACCACCGACGGGCGGTACGTCATGCTGGACGACGTCGCCCTCGACTGGCCGCCGGCCCGTGACGGCGCCATCCAGGTGCTCGCCGGCGCCACCGGCCCGCGCACGCTGCGCCTGGCGGGCGAGGTCGCGGACGGCACCCTCCTCACCGCGTCCACCCCGCCCGACGGGGTACGACGGGCACGCGCGCTCATCGACGAGGGGCGGGCCGCGGCCGGAGGGAGTGACCCGCACAAGCTCGTCGTCTACCTCCTCGCCGCCACCGGACCGGACGCCGCCGCCCGGCTGCGTGCCGAGCTGACCGACGAGGGGCTGGCCTCGGTCCCGGACCTGGGAGTCGCCGGGGACGCCGGCGCCGTCGCCAAGGCCGTCCAGCGACTCGTCGAGGCGGGCGCCGACACGGTGGTGCTCCAGCCGACGGGCGACGAGCCGGACCCGGCGGGCTTCGTACGGTTCACCGCGGAGGAGGTCCGGCCCCTGGTGCCGTGAGTCCCGGAGGAGTCGAGCCGGCCGGCCTTTGACGGTCGGCTCTGCCGCGCTCAGCGATCCCGAGGCTCCCCCCCCCCGAGGCTCCTGAGCCCCCCGGAAAATCGGTAGTGTCCCTGACAAGGCACTGCGACGATCACTCCATGGATCAGCCCATGGATCAGGCACCCACACGCCCGGAGCCCCGCACCTTCGAAGACCTCGTCGCCGAAGGTGCCGCCGTGCCCACCGACGGGTGGGACTTCTCCTGGTTCGAGGGGCGGGCCACCGAGGCACGGCCCTCGTGGGGATACGCGCGGTCGATGGCGGGGCGGCTGGCCGGCGCGTCCGCCGCGCTCGACATCCACACCGGCGGAGGTGAGGTCCTCGACTTCGCCCTGGCAGCCGCCCCGAAGGCGCCCGTGCTGACCGCCGCCACGGAGGTCTGGCCGCCGAACGTGGCCAAGGCCACCGCGCTGCTCCGGCCGCGCGGCGTAGCCGTCGTCGCGACCTCGGACGGCGCGCCGTTGCCCTTCGCGGACGCGACCTTCGACCTCGTCGTCAGCCGTCATCCGCTCCGCGCCGACTGGCCGGAGATCCTGCGCGTCCTGCGCCCCGGGGGCACGTACTTCGCCCAGCACGTCGGACCCGCCAGCGTCTTCGAACTCGTCGAGTACTTCCTCGGCCCGCAGCCGGACGCGTCCCTGAGCGACCGTCACCCCGACCGGGAGCGCGCCGAGGCGGAGGCGGCCGGGCTGGAGATCGTCGACCTGCGCGCCGAACGGCTCCGCGTGGAGTTCTACGACATCGCGGCCGTCGTCCACTTCCTGCGGAAGGTGGTCTGGATGGTGCCCGGCTTCACCGTCGAGGCGTACGAGCCCCGACTTCGCTCGTTGCACGAGCAGATCGAGTCCGAGGGTCCCTTCGTCGCCCACAGCACCCGCCACCTCTTCGAGGCCCGCAGACCAGGCGAGTGAGGCTGCCTGCTCCTGCTCCTGCTCCCAGGTGAATCCCACGGCGAAGGCCACGCGTGTCGGCGGTGCCGGTGGTCCCGGCGGTGTCGGCGGTGTCGGCGTCAAAGAGACGCGCACACCGGCGTCACCCACCCGGGGGAACCCTTCCCGCTGGCTCCCGCCCCGAGAAGCAGCCGGTTCCTCCCGGGAAAACCGCAACTGTCCAGCCGTGCACCAGCCACGACACGGCCCGCGAGCCACCACCGCCGCGTCGCCGCGCGACTGCGGAGAGTAGTTGTGGCATGCCGATGCGCGCAGCATCACTTACGAAGGGTTATGGTGGAAACCCCCCCTCGGGCCGGTCCGTTTCCCCCCCACGGACCGGCCCGTTTTTTCTGCCCTGAACGGGCACCCGTTCAGGAGGGACCGCACCCGACTCGCTCACGGGCGCGGACCCCACACGGCACGCCCACTGCACGCACCGGTACCCTTCGGCTCGCGGGGACCGCATCCGCACGGAGGGGCTGACAATCACGTGAACCTGCGCGACACACTGCGCGGCCTGCTGGTCAGGCTGTACGCACGCCGGGTGGAAGGCCACCTGGACCACGCCCAGGTACCCAAGCACATCGGCGTCGTCATGGACGGCAACCGGCGCTGGGCGAAGGCCGCGGGCTCCACCACCGCACAGGGTCACCGGGCCGGTGCCGACAAGATCGAGGAGTTCCTCGGCTGGTGCACCGAGACGGACGTCGAGGTCGTCACCCTCTGGCTGTTCTCCACGGACAACTTCGACCGGCCGCAGGAAGAGCTGGTCCCGCTCTTCGGGATCATCGAGGACGTGGTCCGCTCCCTCGCCGCCGACGGCCGCTGGCGGGTGCACCACGTCGGGGCGCTCGACCTGCTGCCGCAGGGGATGCGGGACACCATCAAGGAGGCCGAGGAGACCACGGCGTCCAGAGACGGGATACTGGTCAACGTCGCCATCGGCTACGGCGGCCGCCAGGAGATCGCCGACGCGGTCCGCTCGATGATCCTCGACGCCGCCGACAAGAACACCTCGATGGAGGAACTCGCCGAGTCCGTCGACGTCGAGACGATCGGCCGCCACCTCTACACCGGCGACCAGCCCGACCCGGACCTGGTGATCCGTACCAGTGGTGAGCAGCGCCTGTCCGGATTCATGCTGTGGCAGACGGCCCATTCGGAGTACTACTTCTGTGAGGTCTTCTGGCCGGCCTTCCGCAAGGTCGACTTCCTGCGCGCCCTGCGTGACTACGCGGCGCGCCACCGCCGTTACGGCGGCTGACGGTCGTCACCCGGAAGGAGTAGCGGCTACCCCCTTTGGGGTGGAAGTAACGCGGAGTTCACCGGCACGCCGTCATATGTGCTGGCATGGCGCGGCAGGTTCGAGGGCATAAGGCAAGCAGGTCGACGCCCGATCCCCGGGTGTCGGATCTCAGCGGGCGGCACGGGGCCGTCCGCCCGGGAGGCCCTTTGCACCAGCCCGACCGTGCGGTCTCAGCGCGGACGAAGCAGTGGAGGGCCGGTCACCGGCCCGTGCATCGCGGCCGACGACCGGTCCAGCTCCACTCCGTCGCTCCCCGACCTCATCCGAGGGGGTACGTCCTTCCGTGGTGACCAGCACAAAGCGCCGTATGCCAGACCGGCGCACCTATGTTCTCGACACCAGCGTCCTGCTGGCCGACCCGAACGCCCTGAGCCGCTTCGACGAGCACGAGGTAGTGCTTCCCATCGTCGTGGTGACGGAATTGGAGGCCAAGCGGCACCATCCCGAACTCGGCTACTTCGCCCGACAGGCCCTGCGTCTGCTGGACGAGTTCCGGGTCAGGTTCGGCCGCCTCGACGCCCCCCTCCCGATCGGGGATCTCGGCGGGACCGTCCGTGTCGAGCTCAACCACTCGGACCCCAGCGTGCTGCCCAGCGGCTACCGCCTGGGGGACAACGACTCCCGCATCCTCGCGGTCGCCCGCAACCTGCAGGCCGAGGGGTTCGACGTCACAGTCGTGTCGAAGGACCTCCCGCTCAGGATCAAGGCGTCCTCGGTCGGTCTCCTCGCCGAGGAGTACCGCGCCGAGCTCGCCATCACGGACGCCTCCGGCTGGACCGGGATGTCCGAACTGACCCTGCCGGGTGAACAGGTGGACATCCTCTTCGAGGAGGGGCACGTCCACGTCCCCGAGGCCGCCGACCTGCCCGTGCACACCGGCCTGACCATCCAGTCGGAGCGCGGCAAGGCACTCGGCCGGATCTCGCCGGAGGGCGGCATCCGGCTGGTGCGCGGGGAACGCGAGGCGTTCGGCATCAAGGGCCGGAGCGCGGAGCAGCGCATCGCGCTGGACCTGCTCCTCGACCCGGACGTCGGGATCGTGTCCATGGGTGGCCGGGCCGGCACCGGCAAGTCGGCGCTCGCGCTGTGCGCGGGCCTGGAGGCGGTCCTGGAGCGCCGCCAGCACCAGAAGGTGATGGTCTTCCGTCCGCTGTACGCGGTGGGCGGCCAGGAGCTGGGTTATCTGCCCGGCTCCGAGGCCGAGAAGATGAGCCCCTGGGCGCAGGCGGTCTTCGACACGCTGTCCGCGGTCACCAGCCGCGAGGTCATCGAGGAGGTCACCGCGCGCGGGATGCTGGAAGTCCTCCCGCTCACCCACATCCGGGGCCGCTCCCTCCACGACGCGTTCGTGATCGTGGACGAGGCGCAGTCACTGGAACGGAACGTCCTGCTGACCGTTCTGTCCCGGATCGGCGCGAATTCGCGGGTGGTTCTCACCCATGACGTGGCACAGCGGGACAACCTGAGAGTCGGCCGGTATGACGGTGTGGTCGCCGTGGTCGAGAAACTGAAGGGTCATCCGCTCTTCGCGCACGTCACGCTGACGCGGTCCGAGAGGTCGCAGATCGCGGCGCTTGTGACCGAAATGCTGGAGGAGGGGCACATCTGACCCAAGTGCTCACCTTGCGGTAGTCACTTGTTCGATGGCGCCGTCCGGTAAAAGGCAGTGAGCCTAGCCGGGCGGCGCCTTCGCGCGTGGAGCTTTCTCAGAATCACCGGGGTCAAACGACATGTGAGCTTTCACACGGCACACAGAATTGCCTTGCGGTGTCGGGTTACGGCAGAGTCTCACTCCTGTCAGGCCCCGCATACGACACATCTGTGCCCCCAGCGGTACGGCACCACAGGAACCACACCCAACTCCATACAGTCGTCGTATGCCGCCCGAGTTTCACGCGGCACTCCCGCAGGGGAGTTGTCCATCGGGCCCGCGCCTCCCGTGACCCCGCAGTTGGGAGGCCAGTGCCAGGGGCACGATTGCGTCCGCCAGGGTCACCGAAGCGGGCGATGCTGGAAGGAAACCGTGTGAGCCCGATTTCGGTCAGGGGATTCGCAGTGGCCTCGGCCACCGCGGTCACCGCTGTCGGAAGCGTCGTCGGAGTTGCCTCGGGCAGCACCGCGCAGCCGATCGACGCGGAGGCGACGGCAGCCGACTCGACGCTCCTCGCTGACATCCCCGCGGGTCAGCTTGCTCAGGTGCAGACCGCGTCCCTCACGCAGCAGGCCGACACCCAGGCCATCGCCGCGGACGTGAGCGCCAAGAAGATCGCGGAGGAGTCGGCTCGCAAGGAAGCCGCCAAGACCGCGCAGGAGAAGAAGGACGCCGCCGAGAAGGCGGAGCAGGCGGCCAAGGAGCGTGAGGCGGCCCAGGCCAAGATCAAGGCGGCCAAGGCGTCGGCTCCCACCACCTTCTCGGTGCAGAGCTCCTACAGCATCGCGCAGATCCAGGCCATGGCGCGTTCGGTGGTGGGAAGCGACCAGTTCCAGTGCTTCAGCAACATCGTGGACCACGAGTCCAGCTGGAACTACAAGGCCGTGAACGCCTCCTCCGGTGCCTACGGTCTCTTCCAGGCACTGCCGGGTTCCAAGATGTCGTCGGTCGGTTCCGACTGGCAGACCAACCCGGCCACCCAGATCAAGTGGGGCCTCAACTACATGGACAGCCGCTACGGCAGCCCCTGTGAGGCCTGGTCGTTCTGGCAGGCCAACAACTGGTACTGAGGCCTCCGTGGCCCCGGCCACGCACTCAACCTCGCGCAGCCCCTCCCCGTCCTAGGGGGAGGGGCTGTTGCCATGTACGGTCGGACCGGACGACTCCGGGGGAGTGGTGGGGAGAGACGGGGGAAGAGAGCGCATCATGTCGAGAGTGCCAGGGTGGCTCGGCCGGATCGGCGCCGGACTCACCGACATGGGTGACCGGTTGAACGAGCGCCGCGAACGGGCGGAGCGGGAGGACGCGGAGCCCGAAGCGGTTCCGTTCGCGACCGACGGCATTCCGCAGACCGACCACGCCCCACCGTCCGAGGACCACCTGCCGGTGGCCGTCGTCACCCGCCCGGACCCCGCACACGCCGTGCCGTGGGGGATGCGGGTCGCGGCCGAGGCCGGCTGGCGACTGCTGGTGCTGGCCGGCACCGTCTGGGTCCTCATGAAGGTCATCAGCGCCGTGCAACTGGTGGTGCTGGCGTTCGTGGCGGCGCTGCTCATCACGGCGATCCTGCAGCCGACGGTGGCACGGCTCAGGCGGCTCGGCTTTCCGCGGGGTCTGGCCACCGCGCTGACCGCGGTCCTCGGGTTCGTCGTCATGGGTCTGATCGGCTGGTTCGTGACCTGGCAGGTCATGGAGAACATCGACAACCTCTCCGACCAAGTCCAGGACGGCATCGACGAGTTGCGCAAGTGGCTGTTGAACAGCCCCTTCCACGTCACGGACAAGCAGATCAACGACATCGCGGAGAACCTGCGGACGGCGGTCGGCGCCAACACCGACCAGATCACGTCGGCAGGCCTGGAGGGCGTCACGGTCGTCGTCGAGGCGCTCACCGGCATCCTGCTGGCGGCCTTCTCGACCCTGTTCCTCCTCTACGACGGCCGGCGCATCTGGGAGTGGACGCTGAAGCTGGTCCCGGCGGCCGCCCGGCCGGCCATGGCGGGCGCGGGCCCGCGGGCCTGGCGGACCCTGACCGCCTACGTCCGCGGCACGGTCATCGTGGCCCTCATCGACGCCATCTTCATCGGCCTGGGCATCTTCTTCCTGGACGTCCCGATGGCGGTCCCGCTCGCCGTGTTCATCTTCCTGTTCGCCTTCATCCCGCTGGTCGGCGCGGTGGTCTCCGGCGCGCTGGCGGTCGTGGTCGCGCTGGTGACCCAGGGCGTCTTCACGGCGGTCCTGGTGCTGGCGGTGGTGCTGGCGGTGCAGCAGATCGAGGGCCACATCCTGCAGCCGTTCATCCTGGGCCGGGCCGTCCGGGTGCACCCGCTGGCCGTTGTGCTGTCGGTCGCGGCCGGCGGGATGGTCGCGGGGATCGGCGGCGCGGTGGTGGCGGTGCCGTTGGTGGCGGTGACCAACACGGTGGTCGGGTATCTGCGGTCGTACTCCCACGAGACCGCGCTGAAGCAGTCGCCGCGGCCGAGGGGCGCCACCGCGCTGGGGGCGGCTCCGGTGGACACCCCCCCGCGGCAGTCTCCGGTGGACACACCCCCGAAGCATTGACGCCCTCACCTGCGTAAACGCAGGTGATTCCGGTCAGCATCGCTACGCGGTGCTCCCTCGGGTTCCTGCTTCACGGGCCCCTGCCACTTGAGGGTGGTCTTACAAGGCCTCCACAGGCCTGACTTCCCGCCCGTCCGGCGGTAGGTCTGACAACTACGTTGTCGGACAAAGCGACCTTAGCAGTTGAGCTGCGCCCCTACGGGCCGCCAGGCGAGGATGCCCTACACCTCCACCCTGAAGGGTGGTGCACTGGGCAAGTGTCCGGCAGCTCACGCGTCGGGCCCCGCCCACCAGGCAAATGGACGGGGCCCGTTGACGCGGCCGGGGGTTACTCGGCGAGGACCGCTTCCGCGTCCAGCGTCACGCCGGTCGCCTGGATCACGGACGCGATCTTGAACGCCTCCTGGATGACCTCACGGTCGAGACCGGCCTTGCGGAGCACCTGCTCGTGCGAGTCGAGGCACATCCCGCAGCCGTTGATCGCGGACACCGCGAACGACCACAGCTCGAAGTCGACCTTGTCGACGCCGGGGTTGCCGATGACGTTCATCCGCAGACCGGCGCGCAGGTTGCCGTACTCGTGGTCGGACAGCAGGTGGCGGGTGCGGTAGAAGACGTTGTTCATCGCCATGACCGCCGCGGCTGCCTTGGCCGCCGTGTACGCCTCCGGCGACAGGTTCTCCCGCGCCACCGGCTCCAGCTCGCGCAGCACGATCGGCGAGCGCGAGGCGATGGCCGTCGCCAGCACCGTGCCCCACAGCTGCTGCGCGGGCAGGTCGGAGTTGCCGATGACCGAGCCCAGGTTGAGCTTCAGGTCCTTGGCGTAGTCCGGCAGCGCGGACTTCAGATCACTGAGGGACATCCCGGATCACTCCCCGGCCAGCAGCTTGACCGGGTCCAGCGTCTCGTCGCCCTGGCTCCAGTTGCAGGGGCAGAGCTCGTCCGTCTGGAGCGCGTCCAGGACCCGCAGGACCTCCTTGGGGTTACGGCCGACGGAGCCGGCGGTCACCATGGAGAACTGGATCTCGTTGTTCTGGTCCACGATGAAGACAGCGCGCTTGGCGAAGCCGTCCTCGCCCTCGATACCGAGGTCCCGCATCAGCTCGTGCCGGGAGTCGGCCATCATCGGGAAGGGCAGGTCGCGCAGGTCGTCGTGGTCCTTGCGCCAGGCGTGGTGGACGAACTCGGAGTCGCCGGAGAAACCGAGGACCTGGGCGTCACGATCGGCGAACTCGTCGTTCAGCTTGCCGAAGGCGGCGATCTCGGTGGGGCACACGAAGGTGAAGTCCTTGGGCCAGGCGAAGATGACCTTCCACTGACCCTCGTAGGTCTTGTGGTTGATCTGCTGGAACTCCTTGCCCTTCTCCAGCGAGACACAGGCGGTCAGATCGAACTCGGGGAACTTGTCACCGACAGTGAGCACATGCTCTCCTTGCAGCGCGGAAACACCCGAATTGCGTGGGCGCTTCCTTGGGTTGGTCGTTTTCGATCGTGGCACAGGGTGCATTGATTATGGAAATAGCTATACTCGGTCGATCTGATCGGAGGGGGCTATCAGTGACCGTGAGTAAGAAGAGGCAGCCGAGTCTCGCCCAGTTGCGGGCCTTCGCCGCTGTCGCCGACCATCTCCACTTCCGGGACGCGGCCGCCGCGATCGGCATGAGTCAGCCCGCGCTCTCGGGCGCCGTCTCCGCGCTGGAGGAGACACTCGGAGTCACGCTGCTGGAGCGCACCACGCGCAAGGTGCTGCTCTCACCGGCCGGTGAGCGTCTCGCCGTACGCGCGAAGGCGGTGCTGGCGGAAGTCGGGGCGCTGCTGGAGGAGGCGGAAGCGGTACGGGCGCCCTTCACCGGTGCGTTGCGCCTCGGCGTCATCCCCACCGTCGCCCCCTATCTGCTGCCCACGGTCCTGCGGCTCGTCCACGACCGCTATCCCGACCTCGACCTCCAGGTGCACGAGGAGCAGACGGCCAACCTCATCGAGGGGCTCGCCGGCGGACGCCTCGACCTGCTGCTGCTCGCGGTGCCCCTCGGCGTCCCCGGTGTCGTCGAACTCCCCCTGTTCGACGAGGACTTCGTGCTCGTCACCCCCCTCGACCACCGGCTCGGCGGACGCCGTGGCATACCGCGCGACGCCCTCAAGGAGCTCAACCTGCTCCTCCTGGACGAGGGGCACTGTCTGCGCGACCAGGCCCTGGACATCTGCCGGGAGGCCGGTCGCGAGGACGCTCCTGTCACGACCACGGCGGCGGGACTGTCCACCCTGGTGCAGCTGGTGGCCGGAGGTCTCGGGGTCACGCTGCTGCCGCGTACCGCCCTCAAGGTCGAGACCACCCGCAGCGACCAGCTCCGCACCGGCCGCTTCGCCGAACCCGCCCCCACCCGCCGTATCGCCCTCGCCATGCGCGTCGGCGCGGCCCGCGGCGCGGAGTACGAGGAACTGGCGGTCGCCCTGCGCGAGGCGCTGCGGCCGCTGCCGGTACGGGTGTGGGGCTCGGAGGGCGCGGGAGAGCCGGGGGACCCGGCAGAGACGGCCGATCGGAAATCGTTCAAATGAGCGCCGAGTGACGTCAGAATCCGGGCTGGACAACGTCAGTTGAAGGGCGTGCGACTTCACATTCCGTCAGCTGACGACAGCTCGGAATACTCCCGTCGGAATATGTCCCCGGCCTGATACACATTCCTCCCTCAGTGCTACGCGTCAGGCGTATGTGCGACATGCCGGGGAGAGTGATGTCGGGCTACGGACTGCTCGCGCCGGCCCTGGCCGGGTGCGGGCGTGAGCGCTTCACGGGGGAGTTGCGGATCAGCGGATCCCCCGGCGGCACCGTCCACTTCCGGGACGGGCTCGTGGTCGCCGCGGAGTCCCCCGGCGCACCCGGTCCCGAGGCTCTGCTGCTGCGCTCCGGCCGGGTCAGCGGCGAGCAGTGGGCGGAGCTGGTGCGGGAGTCCGGCGGCTCCCGCTGGCCGGCCGCCGCTCTGGTCGCCCACGGGTACGCGGGCGCCGCCCAGCTCAAGGTCGTCTGTGTGATGGCGCTGCACGACGCGGTGTTCGCTATCGCCGCGGGCCGGGTGGACGACTGCGAACGCGCCCCGGCCGTTGAGCCGTTCGCCCAGGTCGCGGTGGGGGAGCCGCCCTCCCGGCTGCTGCGGGAGGCGACGCGCCGACTGGCCGCGCTCGCGGCGCTGCCCCGCCCCGTGCACCCCGACCGCGAACGCCCACGGCCGGCGAACGGCGGTGCGGCGGGCCCGCACGGCGCCCTGCGCGGCGAACTGCTCGCTCATGCCGACGGCCGGCGGACGAGTCGGGACCTGGCCTTCCGCACCGGTCGCGGCGTCTACACCGCCACCGTCGAGGTCGCCCGGATGCTCGCCGAGGGAGTCCTGGAGTGCCCCGCGGAACCTCCTTCGATCCCGGTGCTGCGCACCCCGCCCGACGGGCGGGGCGTGCGCCCCCGCACGCCGGAGCGGCCCGCCGAAACCCTCCCGTCCCCGCCACCTCCGGTGCCCGGCGCTCTGCCCCGCCGTAAACCGGGCGGATTCTTCCGCCTACGGAACGGAATACCGAAATGACAAACAGTCCGATCAGATGCGAACAGAAACAGGGGAGTTGAGCCCATGGATCACAAAGCTCTCGCACTGGAAATGCGCGGTCTGCGCGAACAGGTCACCGGAATCACCGACACCGCCGTGGCCGCCGCGGACGGACTGCTGATCGCCGCCGACACCGCCGACTCCATCGACCCGGAGGGCCTCGCCGCCCTCGCCGCGGCCGGCCTCGGCCTCGCCCGCCGTACCGCGCAGGCGACCGCCCGCGGCACCCTGCGCCGCACGGTCACCTACGGCAGCCACGGCTGCGCCGCCTTCTACGCCGTCGGCGACACCGCGCTGATGGTCGTCCTGGGAGACGAGGGCCTGGACGTCGACGACCTGCACCGGGTGACTCAGCCCACCCTGCGCCGGATCGACTCGATCCTCACCGAGAAAGCAGCCGAAGGAGTCTGAAGGGATGGCGACGAAGCGTATGGCCTCCGGTTTCTCCGACCAGGTGATGGGCCTGGTCAAGTCCCTCCGTGCGGACGCCCCCGACTGCGTCGCCGCGGGCCTGGTCGACATGTCGACCGGCATGCTGCTGTCGTACGAGACGGTCGAGACCCATCCGCCCGAGGTCCTGGACCTTTTGGCGGGCGCGACCCTCGACCTGTTCCAGGGCCGCACCGTCGTGATGATCGAGGACGTCTTCAAGGAGCGCCGGGGGATCACCAGTGACCAGCACTTCTTCCAGGAGATCCTGGTCAACAGCGAGAACCTCACGCACCTGTTCGTGCGGATGAACGAGCAGCAGGACGTCGTCGCGGTGGTGGTCTGCCGCAAGTCCGTCAACGTGGGCATGCTGTTCGCCCAGGTCCGGCGGGTGATCAAGGAGTACAGCCTCTGAGAACGACGCGGGCCCCTCCGGACAGGCGATCGGAGGGGCCCACGGCGCGTCGGTGTCCTACTCGGTGCGCAGCCCGTCCGGCCGCATCAGCCTCAGCAGCGGCGGCAGGCTGAACAGGGTCACCACCAGGACGACCGCCGCGCCCACCCCGGTCATGGACAGCACGCTCGGCCAGTCCACCCGCACGGTGGTGTTTGTCATCCGCAGCAGCACCGCGCCCAGCGTCACCCCCACCGTCGACGCCAGCAGCAGACCGAGCGCGATCGGGATCGCCGTCTGCCACAGCACCGACAGGCTCAGCGTGCGCCGCCGGGTGCCGAAGGCGACCAGCGCCGACAACAGCTTCTTGCGCTCCCGCAGTTGCTCCAGCTGCGACACCAGCAGGCTCGCTCCGATCAGCGCCAGCACACAGGCGGCGCCGGCGAACAGGCCGGTGCGGATGGCCGTGTACTTGTCGGACCGTTCGACCGACTGCCAGACCAGGGGGTCGGTCAGGGGGGCGACGACCGCCGTGGTGTTGCGCACCAGGTCGTACACGTCCGGCACGGACTCGTCGAGCTTCAGGTACAGCTGGCCGCCCAGGCCCGAGGCGTTCGCGGCCGGCAGCGCCTTCGGGGTGAACAGGAAACCGCCGCGTGCCGACCAGGTCGGGTCGTCGTTGCGGCTCCGCGCCTCCTTCAATCCCGAGGGCACCACCCAGGGGCTCTCCGTGCCCTTCTCGACGCCCTTGTAGGACGGGTCGAAGTACAGCGTCCGGCCCGCCTTCGCCAGCTTCGGGGTGCTGGTGTCGTACTCGGCGTCGCGGGCGACGAACACGTCGCCGTCCCGGCACGAGGGCAGGACCGCGACCTCCCGGAGCGCCGCACAGTCGCCGACGGTCACCTGGGTACTGAGCTCCGGATCCGCGCGCCGCTCGCCGACCTCCCCCTCGGCGTACGCGTAGACGTGGCGCACACCCTCGGTCCGGCGGAACTTCTCGGTGGCCTGCCCGAGCGGAACCTCCTTCGGGATCGGCACCTGCATCTGGGCGCGTGAGACGTCGTGCCCGGTGTCCTTCGTGTAGTCGTTCTCCACGCCGGCGAACAGCATCTGGAGCGCGATCGCCCCGGCCACCGCCACCGCGATGCCGTTGACCATGCGGGCGGCCGTACCGCTGCTCAACTGGAGCCTGCGTACGGCCAGTTGCCAGGCCACGCCGCCGCCACCGAGCCGTCCGACGACGACCTCGACGATCCACGGCAGCAGCGCGGTCACCCCGATGAGCAGGAGCATGACACCCCCGACCACCAGGTACTGGTTGAAGTCGCCGTCGCCCCGGCCCTGCCCGACCATCGGATAGAGCAACGCGAGCCCGCCCAGCGGCAGCAGCAGCCGCCACCACAGCCGACGCCGGGACGGCTTGGCCGCGCGCACCACGCCGAGCGGCTCGATGACGACGCTGCGCAGCGCGAACAGGGTCACCAGGACGGCCGCCGCCGGCACGGCGAGGCCGACCAGCAGGGCGAGGGCGGGGGAGGGGTTGAGGTAGCTCGGGAACACGCTGAGGTCGAACACCTCGACCGAACCCGCCACCTGACGGCCCATCATGAAGAAGCCCGCGCCGAGCACCAGCCCGAGCACCGCGCCCGCGAGGGCCTCACCGGCGGCGATCCGCCGGGTCGAGCGGCTGTCGGAGCCGACCAGCCTGAGCGCCGCGAGCCGCCGGTCGCGCCGCTCGCCGCCGAAGCGTACGGCCGCGGCGATGAACACGGCGACCGGCATCAGCAGCACCACGAACACGACAAGGATCAGCAGGATCAGGACCGGGTCCGTCTGCTCGGGGGACAGGTTCACCTCTCCGAAGCGGTCGATCCGGGCGACCCGGACGCCGTGGATGCCGTTGGCCGCGAGACCCTGGGCGCCCCGGTAGTAGGCGAGGTCGGCGGAGCCGATCAGCCCGCTCTCGCCGATGGTGGCGACGATCGGGCCCGACAGCCGCTCCCGGAGCAGCTTTCCGCTGTCCGACTCCAGCAGCTCCTTCAGCGCCGGCGAGACGACCAGTTCGCCCACTCCGGGGAACTTCGCCAATCCGGGTGGCAGCGGCGCCCGCGGCCCCTCGGGCTCCAGCTCCCGGCCCCGGATGTCCTTGTCACGGAAGGTCGTGCCCGTGTCGGCGACCAGCAGGGTGTCGTTCGCCTTCGGCATGACCCCCGAGCTGTTGGTGTAGTCGCTGCGGGCGCCCTCCCGTTCGTGCCGTACCGCCAGCGCGTTCGGGATCGCGGTCGTCAGCAGCAGCAACGCCACCCCGAGCCCGACCCCGACGGCCGTCAGCAGCGCCCGGACCCATCCCTCGCGCCCGCCGGCGAAGGCGAACCTGACCCCCATGGCGAGGTCCCGCCACCACTGCCGCACGTTCATACGGCCCGCTCCATGTCCCGCGACTTCCCGTCCCGTACGACGATCTCGCGGTCGGAGTAGGCGGCCACCCGGGCCTCGTGCGTGACCAGCACGACGGCGGCGTTGGTGGACCGGGCCGCCTCGGTGAGCAGCTCCATCACACGCTCGCCGTTGAACGAGTCGAGCGCGCCGGTCGGTTCGTCGGCGAACAGCACCCGCGGACCGGTGACCAGCGACCGGGCCACGGCGACCCGCTGCCCCTGCCCGCCTGACACCTCGCCGGGCCGCTTCTTGCGCAGGTCGTCGACCTCCAGCCGCTCCATCCAGGACAGCGCGGCCCGCTCGGCCTCCTTGCGGGAGGTCCCGTTCAGCCGCAGCGGCAGGGCGACGTTCTCCACGCAGGTCAACTCGGGGACGAGCTGCCCGAACTGGAACACGAACCCGAACTCGCTGCGCCTGAGCGCACTGCGCTGGGCGTCGTTCATGGTGGCCATCTCGTGCCCGTTGTACGTGATCGACCCCGAGTCGGGTGTGACGATCCCGGCGAGACAGTGCAGCAGCGTCGACTTCCCGGACCCGGAAGGGCCCATCACGGCGACGACCTCACCGGGGTGGATGGAGAACTCGGCGCCGTCCAGCGCGAGGGTCGGACCGTAGGCCTTGCGCAGCCCGTCGGCCGTGAGCAGGGAACCGGCGGGATGAGTCACTTGGCCACCACCTCGGCGAGTTTGTCGAGCCGTGCCGCCGTCAGTTCGAGCCAGCGCAGGTCGGCTTCCAGATGGAACAGGGCGTGGTCGCAGATGAGCTGGTCGGCCAGATCGCCCTTGCGCTTGCGGTCGGTGAGGATCCGCATCATGCGCAGATGCTCGGCACGCTGCGTGTCGAGGATGTCGGCCGCGTCGCGCCGCGTCAGCAGCGCGAGGACGACCTTGGTGTACAGCGTCGACTGAAGATACGGCTCGGGCTTCTCCGGCGTCGCGAGCCACTGCCGCACGTCGGTGATCCCGGCCTCGGTGATCGCGTACCGCTTCCGCTCCGGCCCGTCGCCGGGTTCGATGCCTTCGACCTCGACGAGACCGTTCTTGAGCAGGCGGGACATCGTCGAGTAGACCTGGCCGTAGTGCAGGGGCCGGTCGTGACCGAACTTCTCGTCGAAGGTCCGCTTCAGGTCGTAACCGTGGCGCGGGCCGGACTCCAGGAGTCCCAGGAGAGTGTGACCGATGGACATGCGGATGACTCTACATAGCGTGTATACCCCGCATGTATACGTCGCGTGCGCGAGCAGTGGCGGGGGGTGCGGCCGCGCAGGTGGGAGCCGATTGTCACGGTTCTGCGACAGGCCCCGCCTCGCCGGGCGGACGGCCCCGGCGAGGCAGCGGCCCGGTCTCCTTGGGGAGCCGGCCCGCGTCGGCGAGGGCCTTGCGCAACAGGAACTCGATCTGGGCGTTGGCGGAGCGGAGTTCGTCCCCGGCCCACCGGGCCAGTGCCTCGTACACCAGCGGGTCCAGCCGCAGCAGCACCTGCTTGCGCTGCTGCGGCCGCCGCTTGGGCGAGGGGCCCTCGGACGGGGCCGTCACTGGTAGAGGGTTCCCGTGTTCAGCACCGGCTGCGGTGCGCGGTCGCCGCACAGCACCACCATCAGATTGGACACCATCGCCGCCTTCCGTTCCTCGTCCAGCTGGACGATGTCCTGCTCGGTGATCCGGGCCAGCGCCGCCTCGACCATCCCCACCGCGCCGTCGACGATCTCCCGCCGGGCCGCGACGACCGCCCCGGCCTGCTGTCGCTGGAGCATGGCCGAGGCTATCTCCGGCGCGTAGGCGAGGTGCGTGAAGCGCGACTCGATGATCTGCACGCCGGCCGCCTCCACCCGCAGGCGCAGTTCGGCGGCGAGCTTCTCGGTGATCTCCTCGGCGTTGCCGCGCAGCGAGAGGCCGCCCTCCTCGTGGGCGTCGTACGGGTACTCGATGGCGATGTGGCGCACGGCGGCCTCGGTCTGGGTGGAGACGAACTCCAGGAAGTCGTCCACCTCGAAGCTGGCCTGGGCGGTGTCCTCGACCTTCCACACCACGACCGCGGCGAGCTCGATCGGGTTGCCGTAGGCGTCGTTGACCTTGAGGACCGGCGTCTCGTGGTTGCGGACCCGGGTCGAGATCTTGGCGCGGGAGGTGAGGGGGTTCACCCAACGCAGCCCGTCCTGGCGGACGGTCCCCCGGTAACGCCCGAAGAGCTGGACGACCCGGGCCTCACCCGGCGCCACCGTGTTCAGGCCGCACAGGGTGATGAAGGAGGCGAGGCCGAGCAGGACGCCGACGGTGATCAGGGCGGCCTTGGCGCCGGTCGCGGACACCGTGCCGGCGCCCATCAGCGTGCCGACACAGAGCAGCATTCCGACCAGGCTCAGCAGCAGCGCGAGGCCGCCGCCGACGCTGTGCGCGGTGAACTCCCGCACGCGTGGCGCGGGCATCGCGGGCACGTCGGCGCTCGGAGCGGAGTGGTTCGTGGTCATGGAGTCCCCCCAGTAAGCTTGTTTCTATCTAAGTGATATCACTTTACCCCTTCGTCGCAACCCTTACTCCCTTTCGCACGTCGGTTCCAGTGGGACGGGTGCTGATTGTCACGTCAGCAAAAGACAGGATCGAAAGCCCTTTGTCACACCAAGCGGTGTTAGCTTGCTGAGCTGACCTGAGCCAGGACCTGTGTGACAACAGCGAAAGAAGCGGAGCGAGCGGACTCATGGGACGAGCCGAAGAGAGACGGGCGCGACAGCGTGGTGGCCACCGCGTTGCCTCCACCAGCTCGTCCTCGTCGCCGACTACGGGTGTCGAAGGCGGCGGCCGGGCCGCCGCCCGCAAGGCGGCCAAGGGCCGCGGCGGCGGCAGGTCGGCGAAAGCGGGCAAGCCGAAGAAGAGCGGCATACGCAGGCTCTTCACCTGGAAAAAGGTCCTCGGTACCTTCTTCGGCTTCTGCCTCCTCGGCATCGGCGCCTTCATCGTGCTGTACATCATCGTGCCCGTCCCCGACGGCAACGCGGCGGCACAGGCCGCGGAACAGCAGAGCAACGTCTACAAGTACAGCGACGGCTCGGTCCTGGCCCGTTTCGGCAAGGTCAACCGCGAGATCGTGAGCCTGTCCAAGGTGCCCAAGGACGTCCAGCACACCTTCGTCGCCGCTGAGAACAAGTCCTTCTACACCGACTCCGGCATCGACCTGAAGGGCACGGCCCGAGGTCTGTACAACACGCTCATGGGCCGGGGCGCGCAGGGCGGTTCGACGATCACCCAGCAGTACGTCAAGAACTACTACCTCAGCCAGGAGCAGACGGTCACCCGCAAGCTCAAGGAGATGGTCATCTCCCTGAAGGTGGACCGCCAGAAGTCCAAGGACGAAATCCTCGCCGGCTACATCAACACCAGCTACTACGGCCGCAACGCCTACGGCATCCAGGCCGCGGCCCAGGCCTACTACCGGGTCGACGCCGAGGACCTCTCGGTCGAGCAGGGCGCCTATCTCGCCGCCCTCCTCCAGGCGCCGAGCCAGTACGACTGGGAGGTCGCCAGCGAGACCGGCAAGAAGCTGGTCAAGAACCGCTGGAACTACGTCCTGGACAACATGGTCGAGGAGGGCTGGCTGAAGAAGGCCGATCGCGACGCCATGGTGTTCGAGCCGCCGGAGAAGCCGAAGGCCGCCGCCGGCCTGGAGGGCCAGAAGGGCTATCTGGTCGACCTCGCCAACACGCAGGTCGAGAATCAGCTGATGAAGCAGGAGGGCATCACACGCTCCCAGGCTGAGGCCCAGGTGGTCGGCAAGGGGTGGACCATCACCCTGAACATCGACAAGAAGAAGCAGGCCAAGCTGGAGAAGGCCGTCAAGGCGCAGCTCACCAGCAAGTTGGACCCGAAGAAGCGCAAGGTCGACAAGGACATCCAGGCCGGCGCGGTCTCCGTCGACCCGAAGACGGGCGAGATCGTCGCTCTGTACGGCGGTGTGGACTACTTCAAGCACTTCCGGAGCAACGCGACCCGCGCGGACTACCAGCCCGCGTCGACCTTCAAGCCGGTGATCCTCGCCGCCGCCCTGGAGGACGAGGCGGTGACGCAGTCCGACAAGCCGATCACCCCGAACACCATCTACGACGGCACCAGCAAGCGCCCGGTCGTGGGCAGTGACATCGCGTTCGCACCGCAGAACGAGGACGACCGCGACTACGGCGACGTCACCGTGCAGAAGGCGATGGACGAATCCATCAACTCCGTCTTCGCGCAGATGGGCGTGGACGTCGGCATGGACAACGTGCTCGAGATGGCCGAGAAGCTCGGCATGGACACCACCGACCTCCCGGCGGTGCCCGCGCAGACCCTCGGAAGCATGGGCGCGAGCCCGCTGCAGATGGCCGGGGTCTACGCCACGATCGACAACCACGGCAAGCAGGTCACGCCGACCCTCGTCAAGTCGGCCGAGCACCGCACCGGCAAGGTGGAGATGCCCGACCCGATCGGCGAGCAGGTCCTCACCCCGGAGACCGCCGACACGGTCACGTCGGTGCTGACCGGCGTGGTCGACGACGGTACGGCCCGCACGTCGGTGCGGGAGAACCCGGCGCGCGACGGTCGGCAGATCGCCGGCAAGACCGGTACCTCCGACGACAACAAGTCGGCCTGGTTCACCGGCTACACGCCCGACCTGGTCACCTCGGTGGGCCTGTTCGGTGAGGACGAGAAGACCAGCGCGCAGACCAAGATGTACGGCGCGGGCGGCGAGGACCGCGTCAACGGAGGTGGGTTCCCGGCGAAGATCTGGGCCACGTACACCTTCGGCGTCTCGTCCAAGGACTCCAAGTTCGACCTGGACACCGACCTGGGCGCGGCGGTCAAGCCGACCAAGTCGCCGACGGTCACCGCACCGCCGTCCCGGACTCCGTCGGACACTCCGACCACGAAGCCGCCGACGACGGCGCCCCCGAGCACGTCCACCTCGACGTCCCCGCCGCCCAGCGAGAAACCGACGACCACACCGCCGAGCACGGCGCCGGTGACCCCGCCGGCCACGACGACGACCCCACCGGTCGGGGGCGGCGGCACCCCCGACCTCCCGCCCGATCCGGGTGCGGACGACTAGCGACAAGAAGGGCGCCCGGCAGTCGCCGGGCGCCCCACGTACGAAACGGGCCACTCCGCCCCCTAGGCGAGGACCACCGCGGGAAGAGGATCGGCGCCGCCGATCTGCTCCGCCTCCACACTGGGCTCGAAGACGGAGGCGGTCCCTGTCGCGGGTGCCGTCACCCGCGCCTCGCTGTCAGGTCTGGTTCAGCTCGAACCAGACCACCTTCCCGGTGCTCAACCGGGTCGCCCCCCACCGCCGAGCCAGCCGGTTCACGAGATACAGTCCGCGCCCGCCCTCGTCGGTGGCCCGAGCCTGCCGCAGCCGCGGCAACTGGGGTACGTCGTCGCCCACTTCGCAGCGCAGGACGTCCGTACGCAGCAGTCGTAGGGTGATCGGCCGGGAGGCGTACCGCACCGCGTTCGTCACGACCTCGCTGACCAGCAGCTCCACCGAGTCGCTGATCTCCTCCATGCCCCAGCGGGACAGCGCGCGGCGGGCCAGCCGGCGGGCCCGGCCGGGAGCCATCTCCTCCGGCTCCAGGAACCAGTACGCCACATCGCTGGGTGCGATCCCGTCGAAGCGGGCGGCGAGCAGCGCGATGTCGTCGTCCCGGTCGCCCGGCCCGAGCATGTCGAGCACCTCGTCGCACAGGGCTTCGAGCGGCGGCGGATGGTCCGGCCCGGTCAGCTGCGCGGTCGCGGCGAGCTTCTCGCGCAGCTGCTCTATGCCGGTCCACACGTCCCGCAGGCGCGACTCGACCAGCCCGTCGGTGTACAGCAGCAGGGTCGCCCCGGCGGGCGCGTCCAGCTCCACGGCCTCGAAGTCGACGCCGCCGACACCGATCGGCGCACCCGGCGGCACCCGCAGCACCTCGGCCCGGCCGCCCAGGTGCAGCAGGACCGGCGGGGGATGGCCGGCGTTGGCGATGGTGATCCGGTGCGCGACCGGGTCGTAGACGGCGTAGAGGCAGGTCGCCATGCGGTCGGTGCCCAGACGCTGCGCCTGCTCGTCGAGATGGTGCAGGACCTCCTGCGGGGGCAGGTCGAGTCCGGCCAGTGTCTGGGCCGTCGTCCGCAGCTGGCCCATGATCGCCGCACTGGTCATGGAGTGGCCCATGACGTCACCGACGACCAGCGCGACCCGGCTGCCGGGCAACGGGATCGCGTCGTACCAGTCGCCGCCCACCCGCGCGGTCTCGGCGGCCGGCAGATAGCGGGACGCCAACCGCACACCGGTCGGGCGCGGCAGGGTCTCCGGCAGCATGGTGCGCTGCAACTCGTCGGCGATGTACGCCTCACGGCCGTACAGCACCGCCTTGTCGATGCCGAGCGCGCTGTGCGTGGCGAGCTGGGCGGCGACCAGCAGATCGTCCGGCTCGAAGGCGATCCGGTCCGGGCGGCGCAGGAACAGCGCAGCACCGATCACCCGGCGACGTCCGCGCAGCGGGGCCAGGATCGCGCGCCTGCCGGTCGGTACGGCGAACTCGCCGCCCTCACCCAGCAGCTCGGGCAGCGCGGCGCGCGCGGCGGGCGGGTCCGTGAAGACGGGACGCACCCCGCGCAGCACCTCGGCCAGCGCGCTGCCGGGCCGCACCTCGCACAGTTCGGTGCCAATCGTGCCCAGCTCGGACGGGTCCGGCACCGGCACCGGCAGTATCCCGTCCTCCAGGTCCCGCTCCTGCGGGATCCGGTCGGTGCGGCGCAGCCGCAGCACCAGCGGACCGACGGGCCGTTCGTCGCCGACCGGCAGCGGGTCGCGCAGATAGACGAGGATGGCGTCCGAGAACGTCGGCACGGTGGCCCGGCACAGCCCCATCACGATCTCGTCGAGGTCGAGGCCCCGCGCGATCCGCCGGGTCGCGGCGCCCACGAAGCGCAGCCGGTCCCCGTCCCGCCGCATCGGCGTGGGGCCACCCGGCGACAGACTCTGTCCGGTCCGGCGCTCCGTGCCGTCCACGGTGTCGGAGGCCTCGGCGCCCGGCTGGAGCGGGATGCTCTCCGGGACGGGCCGAGGGCGGTGGGTGTCGGGCTCGGCTGCGGCCGGCTGGGAGTGCTCGGGGCCGGTGCCCGCGGGGTTGTTGTCCATGCCGCTCGATGTCGTCGTACCGGACGCGGACGTCGTACCGGGGGCGGCCGGCGGTGTGTCACCGGCGCGCGCCTGTACCGGTAAGACGCCGGCGCCGGGCGTGCACGACGGCGTGTCCGCGCCGTGGGGGTGGGACGCCGCCGCGGAGGCACGCAGAAGCGCCCCACGGCCGTCCGCGGGGTCGACGCCCGCCTGGGGGCGTTCGAAGGTCGGCTGCTCCGTCACGCGTGTCGAATCCGTCCGTCCGGGGCTGCGCGCCGCGCGCGCAGATGGTCCCGCCGAAAACCCGATACCCGGAATGCATGTCCCTGGAACGGATTTCCCGCGTGGTCAGAGGCTGTTCCTGTGTCACCGGCGGCCCGACTTCGTCCTGTACCGGTGTTGTCCTCGTACCCCTCGCTCACGTCCTGCCGCCCCTCGGTGACGATCGGTCAAGCCCAGCGCGTGCTCCGGTGTTTGCCACTGCGCGCCCTTGCGGAGGACGATCCTACGTTTCTCGCCCGGGGGCGCATCAAGGGTCTCATGAGGACAGATGCGCGGGCGTACGATCCCAGTCCGAGGGCAATGACGGGACGGACCAGGATGGATCGGGCCTCCAGTGCTGCCAGCCGTCCGAGAAGGGCGGCCCCCAGGAGCGGATCACCTCCACCGCCGACCGCCCGGCCTCCCCGACCTTCCGTGCCAGCCGGGCGTCCATCAGCCCGTCCCGCTGGGCCTGGGCGAACTCGTCCTCGTCGCGCCAGTGCCAACTGCGGTCCGGGTGGACGGAGATGTCGAGGAAGTGGTCCTCGGAGTCGACCCCGCCGGACCAACGCGCCAGCGGCTCCTCCAGGTTCACGTACCAGTTCTTGAACTGCCAGCCCGGTTCCCAGAACAGCCACACCGACCACGGCTCGCCCGGCCGGGCCAGCTTCAGCACGCCGGTCCCGAACCACCGGTCGCGGATCACGCTCCGCGGCTTGGTGTAGCGGGTCTCCAGCGGCTCGACGTGCACGGCCGTACCGTCGGCGAGCACCGGCTTCACACACTCGGTCCCCGGTGCCAGCCACACCGCGAGCAGCTCGCTGTCGTCCCGTACGACGGTGACGGGACGCGCGATGTGGAAGCGCGTGCCGCCGTTCTCCCGGTAACGCCACAGGATCTGACTCCCGGGTGCCCAGAACACCGCCGACCCGCCCGCTGCCATGTCGGCTCTCGCCGCTCCACCGTCTGCCATGCACAGATATTAGGTGCCATAGGCATCCGATGCTGCGGTGCGCGTCACGGTTCACACCCTCGGCGTGAATGGTTCGCCGGCGGTTACGGGTGTGTCATCCGCAGGACATCCAGCGCCTCGTCGAGTTGCCGCTCGGTGAGGTCGCCGCGCTCCACGTACCCGCTCTCGACGACGACCTGACGGATCGTCTTCCGCTCGGCCATCGCCTTCTTGGCGACCTTGGCGGCCTCCTCGTACCCGATGTACTTGTTGAGCGGCGTCACCACCGACGGCGAGGACTCGGCGTACTCCCGGGCCCGCTCCCGGTGGGCCACGATCCCCTCCACGGTCCGGTCGGCGAGCAGCCGCGAGACGTTGGAGAGCAGCCGGATCGACTCCAGCACGTTCTTGGCGATGACCGGCAGCATCACGTTGAGCTCGAAGTTGCCGGCCGCTCCGGCGGTCGCGACGGTGGCGTCGTTGCCGATCACCTGGGCGGCGACCATGAGCACGGCCTCCGGGATCACCGGGTTGACCTTGCCCGGCATGATCGACGAGCCCGGCTGCAGGTCGGGCAGGGAGATCTCGGCGAGCCCGGTGCGGGGGCCGGAGGACATCCAGCGCAGATCGTTCGCGATCTTGGTCAGTCCGACGGCGATGGTCCGCAGCTGCCCGCTGGTCTCCACGATCCCGTCCCGCGCGCCCTGCGCCTCGAAGTGGTCGCGGGCCTCGGTGAGCGGCAGCCCGGTCGCGCGGGCGACCTCCTCGATGACGGCGGCGGAGAAGCCGATGGGCGTGTTGATGCCGGTGCCGACGGCGGTGCCGCCGAGGGGCAGTTCGGCGAGCCGAGGGAGGGAGGCGGTGAGGCGTTCCACGCCGTAGCGGATCTGCGCCGCGTATCCGCCGAACTCCTGGCCCAGCGTCACGGGGGTGGCGTCCATGAGGTGGGTGCGCCCCGACTTCACGACGTCGGCGAACTCCTCGGACTTGCGCTCCAGGGCCGCCGCCAGGTGCTCCAGGGCGGGGATCAGGTCCCGGGTGACGGCGGCGGTGGCCGCGATGTGGATGGACGAGGGGAAGACGTCGTTGGACGACTGCGAGGCGTTGACGTGGTCGTTGGGGTGGACGTCCCGGCCCAGGCGCTCGGTGGCGAGGGTGGCGAGGACCTCGTTGGTGTTCATGTTGGACGAGGTCCCGGACCCGGTCTGGAACACGTCGACGGGGAACTGCTCGTCCCACCGACCCTCGGCGACCTCGCCCGCCGCCTCCTGGATCGCCTCGGCGATGTCCTTGTCGAGCACACCGAGACGCGCGTTCACCTTGGCCGCGGCGCCCTTGATCCGGGCGAGTGCCTCGATGTGGGCGCGTTCGATGTGCTGCCCGGAGATCGGGAAGTTCTCCACGGCGCGCTGCGTCTGGGCCCGCCACTTGGCGTCGGCCGGTACGCGTACCTCGCCCATGGAGTCGTGCTCGATGCGGTAGTCGCTCATGTTCTGTACAGCGAACGGGACGCCGGGGATGTTCCGGACCTTCGGCCGTCCGGGCGGCGTTTCCCATGTGACCCAGCTCTCATGGCGGCCGTGCAGCAGACCTAGGCGTGTTCGCGTCGAGGAGGGGTGACAGGAAGGGAGGGAGCGTGTGGAGAGGGACTTCGACGGTTTCGTCGCCGCCCGGTCGGCCGCGCTGTTCCGGGGCGCCCTGGTTCTGACGGGCAGTCGTGACGCCGCTGAGGACCTGGTCCAGGAGACCCTGGAGCGGGCCTGCCGCAAGTGGCGCACGATCTCCGACAAGGACGCCCCGGACGCCTATGTGCGGCGGATCATGGTCAACCTGGCCAACGACCGCTGGCGCCGCTTCCGCCGTACGGTTCCGCAGGCGGACGGCCCCGACCGGGCCGCTCCCGGCGACGAGTACGGACAGGTCGACAGCAGGGACCAGTTGGTGCGCGCGCTGCAGCGACTGCCCATGCGGATGCGGACGGTCGTGGTGCTGCGGTACTTCCACGACCTCTCCGACGCCGAGATCGCGGCCGACCTGGACATCTCGGCGAGCACCGTGCGCTCCCAGCTCGCCCGGGGGATCGAGAAGCTCAGAAGCCAGTTCCCCGCGCTCTCCGCCCCTTCACCACGGCAGCACACGGAAGGAATCCGATGACCTCGTACGGCGAAGCGCGGCCTTCCGGCTGCACACCCTTCGAAGAGGAACTGATGAACGCCATGAACCGATTCGCGGACTCCGCCGACGCTCCCGAGTTCGACGCGCCCCAGATCGTGCGCCGCACCCGGCGCAGGCGGACCCTCGGCATCGCCGCCGTCGCCGCCGCCCTGATCGCGGCGGGCGGGGGGACCGCCCTGGCCACCTCGGTCGCGAGCGACAGCAGCCCGACGCCGGCGGCGACCAGCACGGCCACCAAGAGCGACGCCACCACCATGCTCTACAGCGAAAACCCGACCATCCCGATCGACTTCGCGGGCTGGAGCCTGGACGGGGCCAAGACGTACCTCGACAAGACGCAGACGAAGCTGGGCACCGTCACCAAGAAGGCCGTCAAGGGCTGCAAGCCGAACTCGGTGCTCGGGGTGTCCCCGCACGCCCCGAAGATCGTCCACAACGGCGACACGGTCAGCTTCATCGTCTGCGCCGGCTGATCGGGCCCTGACCTGAAACGACGCCCGCCCCTGCGTCAATCAGGGGCGGGCGTCCGTCACAGGATCACACGGATCACACCAGTCCCGGCCCCCGCACCGGAATCGACGTGAACGTCGGCGCGGGCGCCGGGTCCTGGAAGAAGTCGTTGCCCTTGTCGTCGACGACGATGAACGCCGGGAAGTCCTCGACCTCGATCTTCCAGACGGCCTCCATGCCGAGCTCCTCGTACTCGACGACCTCGACCTTCTTGATGCAGTCCTGCGCGAGCCGGGCCGCCGGGCCGCCGATCGAGCCCAGGTAGAAGCCGCCGTGCGTGTCGCACGCGTCGGTGACCTGCTTGCTGCGGTTGCCCTTGGCCAGCATCACCTTGGAGCCGCCCGCCGCCTGGAACTGCTCGACGTAGGAGTCCATACGGCCGGCCGTCGTCGGACCGAAGGAGCCGGACGCGTAGCCCTCGGGCGTCTTCGCCGGGCCCGCGTAGTACACCGGGTGGTCCTTCAGGTACTGCGGCATTCCCTCGCCCGCGTCCAGCCGCTCCTTGATCTTGGCGTGCGCGATGTCACGGGCCACGACCAGCGGGCCGGTCAGGGACAGGCGGGTCTTCACCGGGTACTTGGTCAGCTCGGCGAGGATGTCGTCCATCGGCTGGTTCAGGTCGATCTTGACGACGTCGCCCTCTTCGAGGTGCTCGTCCGTGGTCTCCGGCAGGAACCGCGCCGGGTCCCTCTCCAGCTGCTCCAGGAAGACGCCCTCGGCGGTGATCTTCGCGACGGCCTGGCGGTCCGCCGAGCAGGAGACGGCGATGGCGACGGGGCAGGAGGCGCCGTGCCGGGGCAGCCGCACGACCCGCACGTCGTGGCAGAAGTACTTGCCGCCGAACTGGGCCCCGATCCCGATCTTCTGGGTCAGCTCGAAGACCTTCTCCTCCAGCTCCTTGTCCCGGAAGCCGTGGCCGAGCGGCGAGCCCTCGGCGGGGACCTCGTCCAGGTAGTGCGCGGAGGCGTACTTGGCCGTCTTCAGCGCGTACTCGGCGGACGTGCCGCCGACGACGATCGCCAGGTGGTACGGCGGGCAGGCGGCCGTACCGAGCGAGCGGATCTTCTCCTCCAGGAACTTCATCATGGAGGCCTCGTTCAGGACGGCCTTCGTCTCCTGGTAGAGGAAGGACTTGTTGGCGCTGCCGCCGCCCTTCGCCATGAACAGGAACTTGTAGGCGCCGCCGTCCGTGGCGTACAGCTCGATCTGCGCGGGGAGGTTGGAGCCGGTGTTCTTCTCCTCCCACATGGTGAGAGGCGCCATCTGCGAGTAGCGCAGGTTCAGGTTCAGGTACGCGTCGTAGATGCCGCGGCTGAGGGCCTCCTCGTCGCCGCCCCGGGTCAGCACGTTCTGTCCGCGCTTGCCCATGACGATGGCGGTGCCGGTGTCCTGGCACATCGGCAGCACACCCGCGGCCGCGATGTTCGCGTTCTTCAGGAGGTCCAGCGCCACGAACTTGTCGTTGCCCGACGCCTCGGGGTCGTCGATGATCCGGCGCAGCTGGGCCAGGTGGGCCGGGCGCAGATAGTGCTGGATGTCGTGGATCGCCTCTTCGGCGAGCTTGCGCAGGGCCTCCGGCTCCACCTTGAGGAACGTCCGCCCGTCGGCCTCGAAGGTGGAGACACCCTCGGAGGTCACCAGCCGGTAGGGGGTGGTGTCCTCTCCCATGGGGAGCAGATCGGTGTACGCGAACTCAGGCATGTCGCCCATTCCTCACTCGACAGATGGCCGCTGGCCTCCATTGGCAGCGCCCACCAGCGTAGAACCTGCCTCCGACAGCGCTGTGGTGAGGTTGTCCTCAGTCGGCCGGTCCAAGGTTCGTCCACACCCCTGGTCGCGATCTATCGCGTTTGGGTACGCTGCTGCCGTGGACCTTCACAAGCACACCGAACCGCAGGTGCAGGAACCCGCCGCCGCGAGGGTCGCCGACCTGCGCGCCTCGGACGCCGAGCGCGACCGCGTCGCCGACATCCTGCGCGAGGCCCTGGCCGAAGGGCGCCTCACCCCCGACGAGCACGCGGAACGCGTCGAGGGGGTGCTGAACGCCAAGACGGTGGGCGAGTTGGAGGTCTTCATACGGGACCTGCCGGCCGCCCACAGCCGCCGGGCGGCCCCCGGCTACTCCCCGGCCCCCAACCACCCCACCGACCCGCTTCCGCACGACCCCGACGACAACGTGGTCGCGGTGTTCAGCAGCGCGGTCCGCAAGGGCCGTTGGCCCGCGGGCCGCCGGATCCACGCGTACGCGGTCTTCGGCACCGTCGAGATCGACCTGAGCGAGGCGATCTTCGAGTACCAGCAGGTCGTGATCAAGGCGATAGCGGTCTTCGGCAACGTCGAGGTCCGCGTCCCGGAGAACGTGTCGTTGCGCGGCACCGGCGGCGGAGTCCTCGGCAACTTCGAGGTGGACACCGTCGACTCGGGCGACCCGCAGGCCCCCGTGATCTATGTGGACGGCTGGGCTGTGCTGGGCAACGTCGAAGGGCGGCCCAAGCGCGGCAAACTCGTCGCGGACATCCTCGACCGGGTGCAGCGCAAGGTCGACAAGGGTTTGCGCAAACACCTGGATCGTTGACGGTCGTGAATGTGACGGCGTATCCGGTCGTCTTCCAGGCGGTGGGGATCATGGTCCGGCCGGCTTGAGGGCGCGTACCCGTCCTCGTGATCCGGTGGTTCGGAACTCAGTGCATAGGCGCGCGTACAGCGGGTAGGGCTTGCTGCATCGTCTCTCGCTCGCGAAGCCGTCGTCAGGAGTAGACCGTGCTGCAACCGCCGCATTCGTCCCTGCAGCTAGCTGCCGTACCGGCCCAGCGGGTGCCAGTGCGGGACAGGGACCAAGACGCACCCTGGCACACCGAGGCGGTGTGCCGGCGTGACGAGGCCGGCCTGTTCTTCGCGCCATCCAAGGAACCCACCGCCGCCCGGCTCTCCCGGGAGCAGGCAGCGAAGCGCGTCTGTGGCGGCTGCCCCGTCATGGTCGAGTGTCGCGAGCACGCGCTCCTGCAACCGGAGCCCTACGGCGTCTGGGGCGGCCTGACCGCCGCCGAGCGCCGCGTCGTCCTGGCCCGGCGCCGCCGCCGCGACCTGGAACTGAAGAAGGCGGCCAGGGCGGGTGACCGCATAGCCGCGGTCGGCTGACACGCGCACGGAGAACCGCCGACCCGCGCCACAGCCGGAGAGCTGACACCGGCACGGAGAAGCATCGGGCAAAGAAGAGAGGCGCCCCGCCGCACCAGGGACGCCTCACTTCTTTGGTCCTTCTGGGGAATTGCTTCGCCCGGTTCGGGGAGCTACTTCGCCCGGTCGAAGTCGATCGCGCTGTAGGCCCGCAGCTTGCTGAGCCGGTGCTCGGAGTTGATCCTGCGCACCGTCCCCGACTTCGACCGCATCACGATCGAGTCGGTCGTCGCGGTCTCCGACCGGTACCGCACGCCCCGCAGCAGCTCACCGTCCGTGATGCCGGTCGCCACGAAGAAGACGTTCTCCCCGGACACCAGGTCGTCGGTGGTCAGGACGCGGTCCAGGTCGTGCCCCGCCTCGATCGCCCGCTGCCGCTCCTCGTCGTCCTTCGGCCACAGCTTGCCCTGGATGGTGCCGCCCAGGCATTTCACCGCGCAGGCCGAGATGATGCCTTCCGGCGTGCCGCCGACGCCGAGCAGCAGGTCGACACCGGTGCCCTCGCGCAGCGCCAGGATCGAGCCGGCCACGTCGCCGTCGGAGATCAGCCTGATGCGCGCGCCGGTCTCGCGGACCTCCTCGATGAGACCCTCGTGGCGCGGCCGGTCGAGGATGACGACGGTGACGTCCTCGGGCGTGGACCGCTTGGCCTTGGCGACCCGGCGGATGTTCACGGACACGGGAGCGTTGATGTCGACGAAGTCGGCGGCCTCGGGCCCGGTCACCAGCTTGTCCATGTAGAAGACGGCGGACGGGTCGAACATCGACCCGCGGTCGGCGGCGGCCAGCACCGCGATCGCGTTGGTCATGCCCTTCGCGGTCAGCGTGGTGCCGTCGATCGGGTCCACGGCGATGTCGCACTCGGGCCCCGTCCCGTCGCCGACGCGCTCTCCGTTGAAGAGCATCGGGGCCTCGTCCTTCTCGCCCTCGCCGATGACGACGACGCCGTTCATCGAGACGGTGGAGACGAGGGTCCGCATGGCCCGTACCGCGGCGCCGTCGGCGCCGTTCTTGTCGCCGCGCCCGACCCAGCGGCCCGCGGCCATGGCCGCGGCCTCGGTGACCCGGACGAGCTCCAGGGCGAGGTTGCGGTCGGGAGCCTCGGACGGAACTTCGAGTTCGGACGGCAGATGATGATTCTCGGTCATCGGAGCGCACCTTTCTGATACGACGACGGCCGGATGAGGGTGTGGACCGACTCTATCGTCAGGCAGACAAAATGAGCAGGGGGCCCCACGGATGAGCGGACCAGGGCACCTGCGACGATAGGGACGTGGCAGGTTCGAACGGTAAGCAGAAGACGGTCCGGGACATGGTCCTCTCACTGGGCCTGATCGGGATCGCGGTGGCGGTCATCTACGTCTTCATCCCGCACGACGACTCCCCTCCGGACGTCAAGAAGGTCGACTACCGCGTCGAGCTGCTCACGGCTCGCCGCGCCGCGGCCTACCCGGTGGCGGCGCCCGAGGGCCTGTCCGGCAGCTGGAAGGCGACGTCGGTCCGCTTCCGCGGCGACCAGTTCGACGCCTGGCACCTGGGCTTCCAGGCCCCCGACGGGGGATACGTGCAGATCGAGCAGTCCGCTCAGAAGCCGTCCACCTTCATCGACGAGGCCAGTCAGGGCGGCGAGGCGACGAAGACCACCCAGGTGATCGACGGCCGTACGTGGACGCGCTACACCGGCGGCCGCTACGACGCCCTGGTACTCCCGGGGAAGGGCTCGACCACGGTGGTGGCCGGCACGGGCTCGTTCGCCCAGCTGACGCAGATGGCCGGGGCGCTCGAGATGGCGTGAGCCACCAGGACGCGCGAAAGGCCCCCGGCGTCGTCGCCGGGGGCCTTTCGCTGTGCACGCACCGCTCAGACGGTGGTGACGACGTCGTCGTAGGCCAGACGCGGGGAGCGCGGGAACCAGGCGTCCTCGCCGGGCTTGCCGATGTTGACGACCATCAGCGGGGTGTGGTCGCCGTCCAGGAACTCCTTCTGGACGCCCGCGAAGTCGAGACCGGTCATCGGGCCGGCGGCGAGACCGGCGGCACGGACACCGATGATGAAGTACGCGGCCTGCAGGGCGGCGTTCAGGCCTGCGGCACCCTCGCGGGCCGGGCGCTCGGAGAAGAAGACGTCCTTGGCGGCCGGGAAGTGCGGGAAGAGGGCCGGCAGCTCCTCGTGGAACTCGTTGTCCGCGGAGAGGATCGCCACCAGCGGGGCGGTGGCCGTCTTCGGCTGGTTGCCCTCGGCCATGTGCTTCACCAGGCGCTCGCGGGCCTCGGGGGAGCGGACCAGGGTGATGCGCAGCGGCGACTGGTTGAAGGCGGTCGGGCCGTACTTGACCAGGTCGTAGATCGCCTGCACCTGCTCATCGGTCACCGGCTCGTCGGTGAAGGTGTTCGCGGTGCGGGCCTCGCGAAACAGCAGGTCCTGGGCGGCGGGGTCAAGGACGAGAGACATGCGTGAACCTTCCCGAAGTGTGTCGGACCCGGAAACGGACCGGGGACCGCTTACGTCCTCGACGGTACGCCAGTGAAATTCAACCTTCAACTAAAACCCGGGCGTGGTGATCCGCTTCACACTCCCGGCAGCCCCCCAGGCCCTAGTCGGCGTCCTCGGAACCTGCTTCCCGGCCCTCTTCCCCGGCGAGGGCTGCGTCCAGCCGCGCCCGTGCCCCCTCGAGCCAACGGCGGCACACCTTGGCCAGCTCCTCACCGCGCTCCCACAGGGCGAGGGACTCCTCCAGCGTCGTACCGCCCGCCTCCAGCCGCCGTACGACGTCGATCAGCTCGTCCCGTGCCTGCTCGTACCCGAGCCCTTCGGCCACCGCCGCCGTCTCCTCCGCCTCGCTGGTCATCCGCCCACCCTACGCATCGGCCCGCGCATCGACTCGCACCACGAACTCACCCTCGGACACCCGCGCCCGCAGGACCTCGTCCCCGGTCACCTCGGCCGGGTCGCGGACGACATGGCCGTCCGTCTTCTGCAGCACCGCGTACCCCCGCTTCAGGGTCGCGGCGGGGGAGAGGGCCACCACGCGCGCGTGCGTGTGCGTGAGCTCAGAGTCGGCGCGGTCGAGCAGGTGGCCCAGGGTGCGCCGGCCCCGGTCGAGGAGCGAGGCGACCTGGTCGGCCCGCTCGTCGATCATCCGGTGCGGATCCTCTATCGACGGCCGCGCCAGCGCCTGCGCCAGCCCCCGTTCCTCCCGTTCCACGAACGCCTCGACGCACCGCCGCGCCCGGTCCCGCAGCATCCGCACCCGCTCGTACTCCTCCCCCACATCCGGTACGACCTTCTTGGCCGCGTCGGTCGGGGTGGAGGCGCGCAGATCGGCGACGAAATCCAGGAGCGGATTGTCCGGCTCGTGCCCGATGGCGGACACGACCGGCGTACGGCATCCCGCGACCGTCCGGATGAGCTGCTCGTCGGAGAACGGCAGCAGGTCCTCCACACTGCCGCCGCCACGGGCGACGACGATGACGTCGACCTCGTCGATCGCGTCCAGCTCCTTCACCGCCTGGACCACCTGCGGCACCGCGTGCACGCCCTGCACCGCGACGTTGCGCACCTCGAACCGGACCGCGGGCCAGCGGTGCCGGGCGTTCTCCAGGACGTCCCGCTCGGCGGCCGAGGCACGCCCGCAGACCAGCCCGACGAGTTGGGGCAGGAAGGGCAGCGCCTTCTTCCGCTCCGGCGCGAACAGCCCCTCGGCGGCGAGCGACTTCTTCAGCTGCTCGAGCCGCGCGAGCAACTCGCCCACCCCGACCGGCCTTATCTCGGCGGCCCGCAGCGACAGCTGCCCCCGCGGCGCGTACCACTCGGGCTTCGCCAGCACCACGACCCGGGCGCCCTCGCTCACCACGTCGGCCACGGCGTCGAACACCTGCCGATAACAGGTGACGCTCACGGAGATGTCGTACGAGGGGTCACGCAAGGTCAGAAACACCACTCCCGCGCCGGGCCGCCGCGACAACTGGGTGATCTGCCCCTCCACCCACACGGCACCGAGCCGGTCGATCCACCCCCCGATGAGCCGCGACACCTCGCCGACGGGCAGGGGCGCTTCCGGGGACGTGTTCGCAGCCATGCGCCGAGACTAACGGCCCGGTCCGACAACGCCCGATCACCAGGGACGGCGCTCGCACACAGAGGCGAACTCTGCCGTGCCGAACACGGCCTTACGATGGGACGCATGACTGCTTCGCCTGGCCGCCGTGTCCTGCTCGCCGCCCCCCGTGGCTACTGCGCGGGAGTGGACCGCGCCGTGATCGCCGTCGAGAAGGCCCTGGAGCAGTACGGCGCTCCGGTCTACGTCCGGCACGAGATCGTCCACAACAAGTACGTCGTGCAGACCCTGGAGAAGAAGGGCGCCATCTTCGTCGAACAGACCGAGGAGGTGCCCCCGGGGAACATCGTCATGTTCTCGGCGCACGGCGTCGCACCCACCGTCCACGACGAGGCCAGGCAGGGCCGCCTCGCCACCATCGACGCGACCTGCCCGCTGGTCACCAAGGTCCACAAGGAAGCCGTCCGCTTCGCGGACGAGGACTACGACATCCTCCTGATCGGGCACGAGGGCCACGAGGAGGTCATCGGCACCTCCGGCGAGGCGCCCGACCACATCACCCTGGTCGACGGCCCCGAGGACGTGGCGAAGGTCGAGGTCCGCGACCCCTCCAAGGTCGTCTGGCTCTCCCAGACCACGCTCTCCGTCGACGAGACCATGGAGACCGTCGACGCCCTCAAGACGAAGTTCCCGGGGCTCATCTCGCCGCCCAGCGACGACATCTGCTACGCCACCCAGAACCGTCAGCTCGCGGTCAAGCAGATGGGCGCCGAGGCCGAGCTGGTGATCGTCGTCGGCTCCCGCAACTCCTCGAACTCCAAGCGGCTCGTCGAGGTCGCCAAGCTCGCCGGCTCCCGCGAGGCCTACCTCGTGGACTTCGCCAACGAGATCGACGAGGCCTGGCTGGCGGGTGTGACCACGGTGGGCGTCACCTCCGGCGCCTCCGTGCCGGAAGTGCTCGTCGAGGAGGTCCTGGAGTTTCTCTCGCAGCGCGGCTACGGCGACGTCGAGCTGGTCAGGGCCGCCGAGGAGTCCATCACCTTCTCGCTGCCGAAGGAGCTGCGCCGCGATCTGCGCGAGGAGGCGGCGGCGCTGGTCGCGGAGCGTGGCGGCTTTGTGAAGGACCTCGCGGAGGACCCCTCGGCGGAGTGACTGTCAGTCGTTCAACGTAACGTAGAGGCATGCAGATCTTCGGCGTGGACATCGGCGGATCCGGGATCAAGGGTGCCCCGGTGGACCTGGACAGGGGCGATCTCGCCCAGGAGCGCTTCAAGGTGCTGACCCCGCACCCGGCGACACCGGACGGGGTGGCCGACGGCGTACGACAGGTCGTCGAGAACTACGGCTGGACCGGCCCCGTCGGCCTCACCTTCCCCGGCGTGGTCACCGGCGGATCCACGATCCGTACGGCGGCCAACGTCGACAAGGCGTGGATCGACACGGACGCGCGTGCCCTGTTCAGCGACCGCCTGGGCGGCCTGCCGGTGACCGTGGTCAACGACGCGGACGCGGCGGGCGTCGCGGAGATGGCCTTCGGCGCCGGCCGGGGCCGTGGCGGCACGGTCTTCCTCCTCACCTTCGGCACGGGCATCGGCAGCGCCCTGTTCGTCGACGGCGC
This sequence comes from Streptomyces sp. NPDC005263, assembly GCF_042872365.1. NCBI lineage: Bacteria > Bacillati > Actinomycetota > Actinomycetes > Kitasatosporales > Streptomycetaceae > Streptomyces > Streptomyces sp. NPDC005263. Next base: position 644,685 of record NZ_JBIAKJ010000003.1, read on the forward strand.
CCTCGTCCCCAACACCGAGCTGGGGCACCTGGAACTGCACGGCCACGACGCGGAGAAGCGCGCGTCCAGCAAGGCCAGGGAGGACGAGGAGCTGACCTGGGAGCACTGGGCGCACCGGGTCCAGAAGTACCTCGCCCATGTCGAGATGCTCTTCTCGCCCGAGCTGTTCATCATCGGCGGCGGCGTCAGCCGCAAGTCCCAGAAGTTCCTGCCCCACATCGAGGGCATCAAGGCGGAGATCGTCCCGGCGCAGCTGCAGAACAACGCCGGGATCGTGGGCGCGGCGATGCACGCGGCCACGCACGCGGCGAAGGAGTAGCCGGAACGGCACGCGGCGAAGGAGGGGCCGGGGCGCCGACGCATCACACCGGCGGACGGTCCCGCGCCGGCCGACGGCTCAGCAGACGGATCTTCCGCACGGCGGCGATCACGCCCGCGACCAGCGCGCCCGTGTAGAGCCATCCCGCCTGCGTGGCGAGTGCCGTGAACAGTCCCATCAGGTGGCCGCCGAGCCCGGTACCGCTGTCGATCACGGGCAGCAGCCCCACGGTGAAGGCGATCGGCACGATGACGGGGGCGGTCAGCAGATCGCCCTGGCGGATCCAGAACGCGGTCAGCGCGGACGCCAGGACGAACAGCACGCTGTACGCCGTCAGCGACGAGCCGAACAGCAGCGCGTCGACCCAGCCGAGCAGGAACATCAGCGTCCCGCAGAACAGCCCGCCGCCGAGTCCGGTGAGCCGGGGGTTGGGCATCCGCCGCAGGGCCCGGACCAGCGGAGGACCGGACGGCCGTACCGCCGGGGGACGCCGGGGCACCGCACCGCCCCGGCCCGCCGGAGCGGCGGTTCTGCCGGGTCGCACCGGGCGGCCGTCCGCATCCCGTCCCGCCTGCGGGGGGAGGGGCGGGGTGGTGCCGCGTCGCGGTCCGTGCTGGCGGGGTCGGGTCCTGTGTTGCTCCACTGGACCAACTTAGGTCGGTTAATGTGCAGAATCGCTCCTCAGACACGCCGTCGGCCGGACCTTGGCCATGCGTTCGATACGTCGCCGGGGCGGGGTGCGGTACGCCGTAGACTGGTGGATCGGCCCCCAGGGGCCTGTCCCCTCGGCCCTCTCACGCCAGCCGTCTCACTCTCACTCCGGGAAGTCGCACCGTGTCGCTCACGATCGGAATCGTCGGTCTGCCGAATGTCGGCAAGTCGACCCTGTTCAACGCCCTGACCAAGAACGACGTGCTGGCGGCCAACTACCCGTTCGCCACGATCGAGCCGAACGTCGGAGTCGTGGGCGTCCCCGACCCCCGGCTCGCCAAGCTGGCCGAGATCTTCAAGTCGGAGCGGATCCTGCCGGCCACCGTCGACTTCGTCGACATCGCGGGCATCGTGCGCGGCGCCTCTGAGGGCGAGGGCCTGGGCAACAAGTTCCTGGCCAACATCCGTGAGTCCGACGCGATCTGTCAGGTCATCCGGGCCTTCGAGGACGAGAACGTCGTGCACGTCGACGGCAAGGTCTCGCCGAAGGACGACATCGAGACGATCAACACCGAGCTGATCCTGGCCGACCTGCAGACCATCGAGAAGGTCCTTCCCCGGCTCCAGAAGGAGTCGCGGATCAAGAAGGACATCGGGCCGAAGGTGAAGGCCGTCGAGGAGGCCAAGGAGATCCTGGAGAAGGGCGACACGCTGTTCTCCCAGGGCATCCTCCAGGGCAGTGAGCGCGCGGAACTCCTGCACGACCTGCACCTGCTGACCACCAAGCCCTTCCTCTACGTCTTCAACGTCGACGAGGACGAACTGACCGACGACTCCTTCAAGGACGCGCAGCGCGCCCTGGTCGCCCCGGCCGAGGCGATCTTCCTCAACGCCAAGCTGGAGGCGGACCTCGCCGAGCTCGACGAGGAGGACGCCATGGAGCTCCTGGAATCGGTCGGAGCCGAGGAGCCCGGCCTCGCCACCCTCGCGCACGTCGGCTTCAACACCCTCGGCCTGCAGACCTACCTGACGGCCGGCCCCAAGGAATCGCGCGCCTGGACCATCAAGAAGGGCGCCACCGCCCCCGAGGCCGCCGGTGTCATCCACACCGACTTCCAGAAGGGCTTCATCAAGGCCGAGGTCATCTCCTTCGAGGACCTGGTCGAGACCGGCTCGGTCGCCGAGGCCCGCGCCAAGGGCAAGGCCCGCATGGAGGGCAAGGACTATGTGATGCGGGACGGGGATGTGGTGGAGTTCCGGTTCAACGTGTAGCCGCTGACCTGACACCACTTCGCCGATCTGGCAAACATACAGGTCGATAGCGGTCGCCACGCGATACGACAAACTCGCTGTCCGCTACGAAGCAACCGTGCTGGTTGCAGCCATCAACGAGTGGCTGTGACCAGCACTTTCATAACACGCCCTAGTTGTATGGATCACGAGCGTTGTTAACGCTGGCTGGGCTTGGCTCGTCGACCGATCCGGCAGGCCGCGCACGACCCCGCACCGTACGGCGGCGGCGATCGAGGCCCGGGTGCGCCGACTGCGGCAGAGCCGCAAACTCGGCCCCGCCCGTCTGGGGCCGATCCTGGGCCTGCCCGCCTCGACCGTGCACCGCGTCCTGGCCCGCCACAGCCTGAACCGCCTGGCCTTCCTGGACCGGCCCACCGGTCAGGTCATCGAACGCGTGCTGACCGACAACGCCTTGCCCTACGGGCAAACTCCGCTACGTCGTCGAGCAAACCTTCGCCCTGCTCCACCAGTTCGAACGCCTCGCCATCCGATGGGAACGGCGCCTCGAACTTCACGACACCTTCCTCTCGTTGGCCTCCAGTCTGATCTGAAGGAAAGATCGTGACGCGCATCACATTCCATACGGAGCGTGAGCGGAATCACTCACTCCGTCACCCGCCTTGCCCCCTTGATCCCATTCTTAGATAACCGCGAATACATCAGAGAGTCGCTGGCAGTAAGCGAGGCTTGACCGGCGAAGTGCCATAAACACTGGTCGAGCATGAACTCCCGGTATACAGTTCTGATCACCGCCGGGAATTGTCCATCGCATTGCATGTCTGTGTGACCGGCAGGATTCGCGCGCCGTGAATAGGGGGTTCCTGCGCATAGCGAGATCCAACGGTTTGGTGTTCCGTGAGACCCAATGACTTAATGACCCAACGGGGAGAAAAATGTTTCGCAAGCTGCGCATGCGCCATCTTGTAACTATGGCAATTGCCATGCCCACCGCAATGATACTCGCCTCCGGTAGTGCGCAAGCCGACGGAAACACGACCGTTGTCTACACGGCCGATGGGGGCAGCATTATGGGAGGAAAGGCGATCCTATTTGGCCTGGCGAGCCCGGAAAGACTTCAGGCCTGCGATACAGAGACGGATGGCCACAGCGTCATTGCCATCGTAACGTGGAACGATAACGGTCCTCGGGGTGCGGAAATCGTAGACTCCGATGGATCGTCGGATTTCTGCGACAACAAGCCCGGGAACATAAAGGAGGTTAATATACCGGAGGGGAAGGCGGTCCAAGTTACGGCGTGCCTTTATGAGTCGGCATCCAAGAAACAGTGGGCCTGCGACCACAAGACAGGCAAGGCGTGATCAGAAGCCTATCCGCTGGCGCTCACTCAGATCCGTCCAACTGAAGCACTGCTTCGCCACTGAAACGAAAAAGGAACGGCTATGGTTAAATCGTTCACCCGGATTGCAGTTGCCGGCGCGTCCCTCGCTTTGGTCTGCGCTGGATCTACGCCAGCCTGGGCTGCGGATGATGTGGAAGTTCAGTGGGAAAATAAGGTGATATCCCTTTCCGGTGGGCGAGGCGACATGGCCTTCCATGACGATGGTGACGTTTTCGAGGTCTGTGACACCAAAGCGGATGGCGCGGGTGTCACTGGCTATGTGTACGAGAGGAACCCCGTAACGCTGAATGTCAGGATGGTCCGGTCCGTCAGTGATGGTGGAGACGCCGGCTGCGGCAAGATCAGCGACTACGACGTCGGCAGATGGCAGATTTACATGCTCCTTGAGAGCCATGCTGCTGGTGTACCCTCCGTAAAATCAGAGTGGTTCACCGAGTAAGCCACAGAGCCAAGGCTATCTTCACGGGGAACGTCGATCCTGTTGTGGCGCTGCTGCGGCGAACCTTGCGCGGCCAGTCGCCGTTCCGGGCGGACAAGGGCCACCTACGAGGGCGCCCTACTGGGCCACCCTTTTCGTGCCGCCTCGCTACCGGTGAGGGGGCTCAGCCGTTTCAAGTAGTGGACCGTGTCGCCTGCGAGCGAGCCGGTCAGAACGGCTCCCCAGGTCAGAAGGGTCCGACTCTTCGGGGTCGGGCCCTTATTTCTTTCCCGTGCTGGGTTTCGGACCGTGTGCGCTTCTGCGTGAGGGCTGGGCGGCACGGCGCCCGGGCGGGCGAGTGAGCACAGGACGCTCTCGGAGACGCGGCGCAGGTTCCCGCGTTGCATCCGGGCGTAGTACACGGTGCTCACGCCGGCGAGCTGAGGGACCTCCTCGTGGCGCAGCCCGGGGACGCGGCGCTCACCGCCGAAGACGTTGGCGTCGGGTGTTACTGCTGTGAGGGGTAATGACAGGGTCTCTCAGTCCATGTGCGGCGAACCTACCCTCGCCTCATGGACAACCGCGCCGAAATCCGTGCGTTTCTGAAGTCTCGCCGTGACAAGATCACGCCTGAGCAGGCCGGTCTGCCCGTGTACGGCCAACGCCGGGTGGCCGGGCTGCGCAGGAACGAGGTCGCGACGCTCGCGGGCGTCAGCGTCGAGTACTACACGCGTCTGGAGCGCGGCAATCTCAGCGGTGTCTCCAACAGTGTCCTGGAGGCGCTGGCCCAGGCTCTGCGGCTCGACGACACGGAGCGCACGCACTTGTACGACCTGGCCCGAGCGGCGAACACGACGCCCGCCCGGGTGCGGCGCCGGACTGCCCGGCCGGCTGTGCGGCCCAGCGTGCAGCGCATCGTTGACGGGATGCCAGGCATGCCGGCGTTCGTGAAGAACCACCGGTTCGACATGCTGGTCGCCAACCCGCTCGGTCGGGCACTGTTCTCGGAGATGTACGCCGATCCGGTCTGCGGGGCGAACACCTTGCGGTTCGCGTTCCTCAGCCCCGCGGCCCGGCGGTTCTACGTCGACTGGGAACGCATCGCCAAGGGCGCGGTGGGCGCGCTGCGGATCGAGGCGGGCAAGAACCCGTACGACCGCGAGTTGTCGAACCTGATCGGTGAGCTGTCGACCCGCAGCGACGCCTTCCGTGTGATGTGGGGCGCCCACGATGTACACGTCTTCCATGACGGGACGAAGCGCCTTAGGCATCCGGTCGTCGGCGAGCTGGAGCTCAACTTCGAATCGATGAACCTGCCGGACGGCTCGGGGCTGGTCGTGGCGTTGTACAACGCGGCCCCCGGCTCCGCGGCCGAGGACGCGCTGAACCTGTTGGCGAGCTGGTCCGCCACGGCTGAGGCCGCGGATGCGCAGGCCGCCGAGGCGGACTCCGAGAACTGAACCGACGTCCACAGCCCAGCCTTCTCCGGCTGCCGCCGACAGTAAGGGCGGGGCTTTGGCCTGCGCATATGCCGCTGGGGGTCCCTGCTGTTACCCCTCACAGCGGAGGCTCCCTCATCGTGTCCGTTCCCGGTTGCATGGTCAGTGCCCCGCTTTGGGGCCGACCGGTATCGAACCTCGTATCGGTCCGTCCCCGCTCAGGCAAGGAACCACCACGACTGGCAAGAGCACGATGCGTCGTCGCTCGTGGCCACTCGAAAGGAGAACGAGATGAAGAAGCGTCAACTGGGAAACAGCGGGCTCGAAGTGTCGTCGATCGGGCTCGGCTGCATGGGAATGACCTACGGCTACGGCCCGGCCGCGGACACGGGTGAGGCCATCAAGCTGATCCGGGCGGCCGCCGAGCGCGGCGTGACGCTCTTCGACACCGCGGAGGGGTACGGAGAGGCGAACGAAAGGCTGGTGGGGGAGGCCCTGGCGCCGGTGCGCGACCAGGTGTCCATCGCCACGAAGTTCGGGTTCAAGGACGGCAACCCCGCGGCGGGGCTGGACAGCCGGCCGGAGCGGATCCGGCTGGTCGCCGAGCAGTCCCTGCAGCGTCTGGGGACCGACCGCATCGATCTGTTCTACCAGCACCGGGTGGACCCCGACGTGCCGATCGAAGAGGTCGCCGGCACGGTCCGGGATCTCATCCAGGAAGGCAAGGTCAAGCACTTCGGCCTGTCCGAAGCGGGTCAGGACGTCATCCGCAGGGCCCACGCGGTCCAGCCGGTGACGGCCCTGCAGAGCGAGTACTCGCTGTGGTGGCGCGAGCCCGAGGAGATCATCCTGCCGACCCTGGAAGAACTGGGCATCGGCTTCGTGCCGTTCAGCCCGCTCGGCAAGGGCTTCCTGACCGGCGCGATCAGTCAGGACACGAAGTTCGAGGCCAACGACATCCGTAACGTGCTGCCGCGCTTCGAGGAAGAGGCGCGTGAGGCCAACCTCGCACTGATCGCGCTGCTGGGCGAGATCGCGGACGCCAAGCAGGCGACCCGGGCTCAGACCGCCATCGCGTGGCTGCTGGCGCAGAAGCCGTGGATCGCACCGATCCCGGGCACGACGAAGCTGCACCGCCTCGAAGAGAACATCGGCGCCGACACCGTGGAACTGACCTCCGAGGACCTCAAGCGCATCGAAGAGGCCGTTGCCCAGGTGCAGATCAAGGGCGAGCGGTACACCGCAGCGCAGCAGAAGACCATCAACCGGTAAGTCGGTCCGAACCCTTCAGGACGTACTCATGGCTCGCGTCCTCATCACCGGTCCCACCGACGGCCTCGGCCTGATGGCCGCCCAACTGCAACCCGCTCGCGCAATGATCACGAAAGGCACATGTATGAAGAAGCCGTTCAAGCTCGCGGCGATCTCCGCGACCGCAGCCGTCATCGTCTCGGCGCCGTACGCGTCCGCCGCGACCGGACACGCGGACGCGCAGCCCGCCGTCACCCACGTGAAGACCGTGGCCGCCTTCGACTTCGCCACCGGCGACGTGCCCGAGAACATCACCGTCGGCCCGGACAATTCACTGACCGTCTCGATGGTGGGCACGCCCGCGGGCGAACGGCCGGCGCTGGTACGGATCGCACCGTCCGGGCACCGCACGGTGCTGGTCACCGGGCAGAAGGGCGACGGGATCACCGGCAACACTCGCGGCCACGACGGCACCGTCTACTACAACGTGTGGTCCTCCGACGCCTCCCGGAACGGGGTGTGGAAGCTGCCGCCCGGCGGCACCCCTCACCGCATCGCGGCATTGCCCGCGGGCGGAGTCCCCAACGGTCTGGCCATCGATCCGGCCGGGCGCACCTTGTACGTCGCCGACAGTCAGATGGGCACCGTCTGGGCCGTACCGGTCTCCGGCGGTCCCGCGACCGCGTGGCTGGTCGACCCCGCCCTCGCGATCGAGCCGTCCGCACCCGTGCCGTACGGCGCGAACGGACTCCGTTTCCACAACGGCGCCGTATGGGTCTCCAACCTCAGCAAGGGCACCCTGCTGCGGATCCCCGTCACCGCCACCGGAGCTCCGGGCCAGGTTCACACCGTCACCAACGGCCTCACTGGCATCGATGACTTCAACTTCCTCAGCGACCACTCCAACGTCGTGTTCGCCGCGCTGAACACACAGAACCAGATCGCGGTCGTCCACCCGAACGGCACCACCAGGACGGTGCTGACCGCCTCGGACGGCCTCGCCTCGCCCACCGCCACCGCGGTGCGCGGGAAACGGCTGTACATCACCGACGGCGGACTCAACGAGCCCCACGACGCGAAAGTGCAGAGCGGGAAGATCGACCTCGGCGCGCTGCTCTCCCACTGAGCGCCCGGCAGCTCCCGGTAATCCAGAGGGCGTGGCCTGCGGGGATGCAACGATTACGCGAGGAGAACACCAGCATGTCCGTCGGCGCCCCCGTCAGCGGATGATCGAGGTCAGCACGTCCACGCCCAGGTGCATGAGGCACTCCGTGTCCAACCGGTGGTGGATCTGCCGGCCGTCCCGGCGGGAGGTCAGCAGGCCCGCCTCGCGCAGCCGGGCGAGATGGCGGGAGACCTGGGGCAGGGTCATCCCCGTCCGCATCGCCAGGTCGGATGTGGTGATCGGTTCGTTCACCAGGTGCCGGCACAGGGACAGCCGTGCGGGATCGGACAGGATCGACAGCCTGAGTCGTACCTGTGCCAGCGTGGCCCGTTCCACCTGGGCGGTGTCCTCGACGGGGAAGTGCACCACGAGCGGGTAGGGCGGATCGTCCTTGACGATCAGATGCGGCCGGGCGTGCGCGGACGGCACGAGCAGACAGCGACGCCCGCGCAGGTCGGCCCTGAGCGACTGCAGCTTGTCGAAGACGACCGCCGGCGGGTTGTCCCGGACGACGGAGTTCGGGCTGAGGGAGGCCAGGGCCTCGGGGAGCGGCAGGGCCTGTACCCGGGCTCGTACCCGAGTGCACTCGCTCTCCAGCCGATGCCGTACCCGCGCCCATTCGGCGTCGAAGAACTCGGTGGCACAGCGCCGCAGCAGCTCCAGCAGCCCGGTCCGGGTCCGCTCCGGGGCCTGGAGCAGGCTGCGGGCCAGCTCGCCCCGGCTATAGGAGCGTCGTTCGCTGGACAGCACATAGGCGTCGCGGACCGCCTGGTCGGTGAGCAGGTCCCGGGTGTCGAAGAACCCGCCGTGCACGCTCGGCGCGACGCCCGTCACGAAGTCGTCCAGCGGCAGCGCCTCCAGGCGGGCGAGCTCCTGCTCCAGCGTTCTGTCCAGAGGTGGCTCCAGAGGCATCAGCAGCCGGCAGCGCCGCCGGTTCCACAGGGGCGCGTAGAGCGCGAGCAGGCTCTGCGACTCGGGCGACAGGTCGGCTCGTACGCGTTGCAGCCACGGGCGTACGGCGAGGTGGTGCTCGGGCTCGGCGATCGAGTGCAGGCAGGCCATCAACTCGGCCAGCGGGGAGAGACCGACGGCCACATCCGCCGGGACGGCGCCCTGCAGGGCGATGACGACGGCCATGCGGCGCAGGCTAGCAGGGCACAGCGGGACACAGCAGGACACAGCGGATGCTTACCGCGTCCGCGGTAAGCATCGCGGTCGCCGCCGGCCGGCCGACCTAGGCTGCCTCACATTCCGCCGCTCCGAGCAGTCGTCTCCTTCCGCTCCGAGCAGTCCGAGCAGCGAGAGGCTCCGGCCCGATGCACCTGTTTCTGCAGACGTTCTTCAACCCCGACGAACTCCTCAAAGCGTTTCCCGTCCTGCTGACCGAGGGCCTGCGCAACACCCTGCTGATCGCCGGGCTGGCGATCGTCTTCGGTGTCGTGCTCGGTGTGCTGCTCGCGATGCTGCTGCTGTCGCAGCGCCGGTGGGTGCGGCTGCCCGCGCGGATCTACGTCGACGTGTTCCGCGGTCTGCCCGCGATCGTGACCGTCAGCCTGGTGGGCCTCGGCCTCCCGTCGGCCGGGATCCGGCCCTTCGGCAGGGATCCGCTCGGCTACGCGGTCCTCGCCATCGGCCTCATATCGGCGGCGTACCTGGCGGAGATCTTCCGGTCCGGCATCCAGGCCGTCCCGACCGGACAGCTGAGCGCGGCCCGCAGTCTCGGCATGTCCTATCTGACCGCGATGCGGGTGATCGTCGTCCCCCAGGGCGTACGGAACGTGCTGCCGGCGCTGGCCGGCCAGTTCATCATCGACATCAAGGAGAGCGCGCTGGTGTATCTGCTCGGGCTCGGTCTCGGGCAGCGCGAGCTGTACTTCATCGCCCAGGAGCGGCAGGCGGCGACGTACAACTCCTCCGCGCTGGTGGCCGCCGGTGCCTGCTACCTGCTGCTCACGATCCCGCTCACCTTCCTGGTCAACCGGCTCGACCTGCGCCTGCGCGACGGCGGACGAAAGCCGGACAGAGCGTCGGCCGCACCGCCCGCTGTCCCGCCCGCCGCGTCCGCGCTGGAGGTCTGAGTCATGACCGGAACCCTGTCCGAGAACAACCCCCGCGCCGACCGGCCCCCGACGGCCGCCGCGACCGCGATCAGCGTCCGCGACCTGCACAAACGCTACGGCGAGGTGGAGGTTCTGCGTGGTGTGGATCTCGATGTCGCGCCGGGTGAGACCGTCTGTGTGATCGGCAGGTCCGGTTCGGGCAAGTCCACGCTGCTGAAGTGCATGAACCTGCTGGAGCCGCCGACGGCCGGCGAGATCCACCTGGGCGGTGACCTGATCACCGGCTCCGGCGTGGACGTGGACGCCATCCGCACCCGGGTCGGCATGGTCTTCCAGCACTTCAACCTGTTCCCGCACCTGAGCGTCCTGCACAACGTGACCGTGGCCCTGCGCAAGGTCCGCGGGATGGGCCGGGTGGCGGCCGACGCCGCCGCCATGACCCAGCTGGAACGGCTCGGCCTCGCCGGGCTGGCGCACTCCCGGCCGAGTCAGTTGTCGGGCGGCCAGCAGCAGCGGGTGGCGATCGCCCGGGCGCTGGCGATGGAGCCCGAGGTGATGCTGTTCGACGAGGCCACGTCGGCGCTGGACCCCGAACTCGTCAAGGACGTACTGGACGTCATGCGGCTGCTCGCCGACTCCGGCATGACGATGATCGCCGTCACGCACGAGATCGGCTTCGCCCGCGAGGTCGCGGACCGGGTGATCTTCATGGACGAGGGCCGCATCGCCGAGTCCGGGCCGGCCCGCCGGACGCTGGAACACCCCGAGACACAACGCCTGCGCGAGTTCCTCGCCCGCGTTCTCTGACGCGCCGCCTCTTCCTCTCCCGCTCTCCCCGCCCTCAGCTCCCTCCCAAGGAGGACCCCTCATGTCCGTAACATCCAGAAATCTCCCCGGTCGGCGTCCGCTGCTGACCCTCCTCGTCCTCTCCGGCCTCGTGCTCCCTCTCACCGCCTGTGGCGGCAGCGGCAGCGCGGACACCGCCAGCGCGAAGAAGACCAATCCCTACGGTCTGATCCAGGCCGGAACGATCAGATCCGCCACCCAGACCGGCCAGCCCCCCTTCGCCTACGCCGAGGACTCGGGCAAGCCGACCGGCTTCATCGTCGACGTGACCGACGAAGCCGCGAGGCGCCTCGGGCTCAAGGTCGACTACAAGTCGACGTCGGTCACCGGATCGCTGGCCGGGCTGACCGCGGGCCAGTACGACCTGGCCTCGTCGGGGCTCGGGGTCACCGCGGAACGGGCGAAGAGCGTCGACTTCACCAAGCCGCTGTTCTGGAGCACCGTCGCCGTCCTGACGTCCTCGAAGAGCAAGATCTCCACCTTCGACGGGTTCAACGGCAAGCGGGTCGGAGTCGTGACCGGCTCCTCGCAGGAGGCCATGCTGCCCACCCGGATACCGAAGGCGCAGCCGGTCCGCTTCCAGAACCAGAACGCGGCGGTGAGCCAGCTGCTCAACGGCAGTATCGACGCCTTCCTGGTGGGCGGCCCGGACGCCCAGGAGTTCCTGAAGCAGTACTCCGGTCTGCGGCAGGCGGTGTCCGGGCCGATCGACCACCCGACCTCGATGGCGGTGCCCAAGGACCACACGGCCTTCCTCAAGGCCCTCGACAAGCAGATCGCCGCCATGGTCGCGGACGGCACCTACGCCAAGCTGTACCGCACGTACTTCACCACCCGGCCGGAGGCCGAGCTCATCGCGGCCTGGCCCGCGCTGAAGTCCCAGTTCCCCGGGGCCAAGTGATGGCGGTGGGCGAGGACGAGTGGCAGCGGGTGCCGGTGCCCGGAGGGCGGTCGTGCTGGCGGCGGGTGCTGCGCACGCCGGTCAGGGACGGCGTACAGCTCGTCGCCGATGTCTACGCCGACCGTCCCGACCCGGGGCCGGGGCCGGTCGTCCTGGAGCGCACGCCGTACGGGCGACGGGACGCGCGTACCTCCGACGGCGCCCTCGGCGGCGAACACCCGCCCGCGCCGGAGACCGTGGCCGAGGTGTTCACCCGGGGCGGGTACCGGATCGTGCGGCAGGACTGCCGCGGCCGGGGCGACTCCGAGGGCACCTTCGTCAAGTACCTGAACGAGGCCACCGACGGCTACGACACCGTCGAGTGGATCGCCGACCAGCCCTGGTGCGACGGCCGGGTCGCGACCATGGGCGTCTCCTACTCCGCGCACGCCCAGGCCGCACTCGCCTCGCTGGGCGCTCCGCACCTCGCCGCGATGTTCCTCGACTCCGGCGGCTTCGCCAGCGCCTACGAGGCGGGCACCAGGATGGGCGGGGCGTTCGAACTCAAGCAGGCCACCTGGGCGTTCCACCGGGCCAAGGTGAGCGAGGCGGTGCGGACCGATCCGACCCTGCGCGCCTCGCTGGAGGCGGAGGACCTGGGCGCGTGGTTCACCCGCATGCCGTGGCGGCGCGGGGCGAGCCCGCTGCGGTTCGTGCCGGAGTACGAGGACTACCTGCTCGAACAGTGGGAGAACGGCGCCTTCGGCCCGTACTGGGAACAGCCCGGAATCTACGCCCGCGGTTTCTACGACGCCTTCCCGGACGTTCCGAGCCTGCACATGTCCAGCTGGTACGACCCCTACGTCCGCACCGCCACGGAGAACTTCCGCGAGCTGGGGCGGAAGAAGCGCAGCCCCGCCTACCTGGTGCTCGGCCCGTGGACCCACGGCGCGCGCAGCCGGAGCTTCGCCGGGGACGTCGACTTCGGCCCGGACGGCCGCCTGGAGGGCAGCCTCGCCGAGCACTACGCGGCGATGCGGCTGAGCTGGTTCGACGCGCACCTCGGCCCGGAAGGGATGGCGGGCCCGCCCCCTGCCGTGCGGTACTTCCTCATGGGCGGCGGCTCCGGCCGGCGCACCGCCGGCGGACGGCTCGACCACGGCGGCCGCTGGCACACCGCGACCTCCTGGCCACCCGAGGAGAGCGTGAACCTCACCCTCGTGCTGGGCGGCGCGGGAACGCTCACGACCACGTCCGGCACCCGCGACACCCCGGGCTCCTGCGACGCCCAAGCCTCCTTCCTGGAATACGACTTCGACCCCCGCGACCCCGTGCCCACCCTCGGCGGCCAGGTCACCTCCGGTGAACCCGTGATGAGCGGCGGCGCCTTCCACCAGCACCCCGACAGCCGGTTCTTCGGTGTGCGGGAGCCGTATCTACCGCTCGACAGCAGGCCCGACGTGCTGGTCTTCCAGACACCGCCGCTCACCGAGGACCTCGCGGTCGCAGGGCCGGTCAGCGTGCACCTCACCGTGTCGTCGACCGCCCTCGACACCGACTTCACGGTCAAGCTCATCGACGTCCACCCGCCGAGCGAGGACTATCCGCAGGGTTTCGCGATGAATCTCACCGACGGCATCCTGCGCTGCCGTTACCGCGACTCCTTCACTGATCCGGAACTGATGACGCCGGGGGAGACGTACGAGATCACGGTGGAGGCGCCGGACACGGCGAACCTGTTCCTGGCCGGCCACCGGCTTCGGCTCGACGTCAGTTCGAGCAACTTCCCCCGCTTCGACGTCAACTCCAACACCGGGGGCCCGGTCGTCGGCGACCGGCGCAAGGTCGTCGCCACCAACCGCGTCCACACGGACGGCCGTTCGTGGCTGACGCTGTCGGTCCTCGACCCGAAGACGACCCCGGAGAGCACCCGGGAGCACACCTCGAAGAACACCCCGACGGGCACCGTGAACGGGACCGCGCATGACTGACGGACAGCTGTCCCCCACCTGGCGACAGGCCAACGTACGCGACGGTTTCACCCTCGCCTCGGTGGGCGACCTGGTCCTCGACGACGCGCTCGCCCCGCTCCTCGAAACGCGCTCGCCCGGACTGCTGGAACTGCTGCGCTCGGCCGACGTGACCTTCGGCAACTTCGAGAGCACGGCCGTGGACCTCACCGAGTTCGACGGCTGGCCGGAGGCCGAGTCCGGCGGATCCTGGCTGATCAGCACCCCGCGGGTGGCGGCCGACCTCCGCCGGATCGGGTTCGACCTGATGGCCAGGGCCAACAACCACACCACCGACTGGGGCGTGGCCGGCATGCGGGCCACCGACCGACTGCTCGCCGAAGCGGGCATCGTCCACGCCGGCACCGGCGACACCCTTGCCGAGGCGCGTTCCCCGCGCTTCCTCACCACTCCCGCGGGCCGCGTCTCCCTGGTCTCCGCCGCCTCCCGGTTCGAGACCATGTCCCGGGCTGCCGACCCTCTAGGCCGGGTTCCCGGCCGCCCCGGCGTCAACGCCCTGCGCACCACCCGTCAGGTGCTCGTGCCCGCCCGGCGCCTGCGCGAACTCGCCCTGATCCGCGACGCGTTGCCGCCCGGCTCGGTACGCGCCTCCGTCCTCGAAACCGACCGCGGTCAGGGCACCGTCACGCTCTTCGGCACCCGTTACGCGGCGAAGCCCGGCCCCGAACCCCACACCGACGACGTCGAGTTCCGCTTCCTCGTGCACGAGTCGGACCGCCGTGCGGTGCTGCACGCCGTACGGCAGGCAAAACAGACCTCCGACTTCACGATCGCGACGATGCACACCCATGAGCCGGGCAACTACAGCCAGGAGCCGCCCGACTTCCTCCCGCTGATCGCCCGCGAGGCGATCGACAACGGCGCCGACGCGTTCCTCGGCCACGGCCCCCACCAGCTCCGCGGCATCGAGGTGTACCAGGGCCGGCCGATCTTCTACTCCCTCGGGAACTTCTTCTTCATGGAGAACACCCAACAGCCGCTCACCCGGGGCGCCTACGACAAGGACGGCGGCCGGGAGGGTGAGACCGAGGCGGAATTTCTGGAACGCAAACGGGTCCACGGGGTCTTCGGGGAGCAGATCTGGTACGAGTCCGTGGTCGCGATCAGCCGCTTCGACGGCCGCGGCACCCTCCGGGCCGTGGAGCTGCATCCGATCGAACTGCACTGGAACGGCCCCCGCGACGCCGACCGCGGCATCCCCCGCCCGGCCGATGCGCCCACCGCGGACCGGATCCTGACGAGGCTGCGACGCCTCTCCGAACCGTTCGGCACGAAGATCGTGACCAGGGAGGGCGTCGGCCACCTCAGCCTCTGATCCGCAGCACGCGCGAGCCGCCGTCCCGCGCGGTCCGCCCGGCCGTCCCCGCGTCTACCATGCGCTCTGTCGTACGTCAGTTCCGTACGCCCGTTCCGAACGGTCGCCGTCCCGGCACCCCGTCCGAACCAGGAGCGCGGTATGTCCATACCCCCGCCCCCTGGGGCCCCGCAGCCACAGGAACCCCAAGGGCCGTACCCGCAGGGCCAGTACCCGCCGGCGCCCGGGCCGGTGCCGGGGCCGTACGGACCCTATGGGCCGCCGCCCTACCAGACCTGGGGCCAGGGTTACAGCCCGTACGCGCGGCCGGCGCCCGTCAACGCCCTCGCCGTCGCCTCGCTGGTGCTCGGCATCCTGTGCTGTGTGCCGGCGGTCGGGCTGGTGCTGGGGCTGGTGGCGCTCGGTCAGATCCGGCGGAAGGGGGAGCGCGGGCGGAGCATGGCCATCACCGGATCCGTGCTGTCCTCCCTCGGGCTCGCGCTGTGGGTGGTGGCGCTGGCCACCGGAGGGCTCTCGGAGGCCTGGGACGGCTTCAAGGAGGGTGCGCGGGGCAATGGTTCGCTCTCGCGCGGCGAGTGCTTCGACGCGCCCGACGGTTTGCAGGGCTCGTTCTACGACCTCGACGAGGTGCCTTGCGCCGACCGTCACGACGGGGAGGTGTTCGCCGTGGTCAAGGTTCCTGGCGGCCGGTTCCCCGGCGACGACGAGGTCAGCGACATGGCAGGGGAGAAGTGCTACCCGCTCCGGTCGTCGTACGCCATGGACACCTGGGCCCTGCCGGACGACGTGGACGTGTACTTCGTCGTCCCCTCCGCCGACAGCTGGCGTACCGGCGACCGTGACATCACCTGCGCGTTCGGAAACACCGACGAGCGGGGCAGCCTGGCGGGCGGCTCGCTGCGCAACGACGGAGCGTCCCTCGACGCCGACCAGACCGCCTACCTGAAGGCGGCCAACCTCCTGGACGCCGCCCTGGACTCGGCGCCCGTGGACACCCCCGAGGACGACCTGGCCGCCCACACCGAGTGGGCCGGCGAGGTGTCGGACGCGCTCACCGAGGAGGTCGGCCTGCTGCGTGACCGCACGTGGCCCGCCGACGTGCGGGAGCCGGTCGACACCCTGGTGAGGGAACTGGAGGCCCTGGAGAAGCCGTGGGCCGAGGCGGCCGACGCCCAGGACGTGGACGCGTTCTACCAGCACTACGACGACGCGATCCGCCTCGACGACCCCGACAGGTCCGTCAGCACGCGCAAGGCTCTCGGACTCGCCACCACCCCGCCCGCGTCCGACGGAGACGGCGTCGGCAAGGGGGACGGCAGAGGGGTCGGCGAGGGAGGCGGAGGAGGCGACTCCGGTCTCGATGTGTGACGGCGCCCATAGCGGGGAGAAAGTGCCTGCGTAAAGCCCGTCACGGGAACATGTCATCACATCGAGTGATTCTCTGGCCTTTGCTTGCATCGGGGAACCTACGGTTGCCACGCTGTTGCTGTCTGTACAACCTGATGGGAGCGGCCAGTGACATTCGGTGAGCAGCCCGCGTATCTGCGCGTCGCGGGGGATCTCCGCCAGAAGATCGTCGACGGTTCGCTGCCACCGCACACCCGCCTCCCGTCCCAGGCCAGAATCCGCGAGGAGTACGGCGTCTCGGACACCGTCGCGCTCGAAGCGCGCAAGGTGCTGATGGCCGAGGGGCTGGTCGAGGGCCGCTCAGGTTCCGGGACCTATGTGCGCGAGCACCTCGTTCCCCGCCGCATCGTCCGCTCCGGATACCGCCCGGCCGACAGCGCCACCCCTTTCCGGCAGGAGCAGGCCGACGGTGAGGCGCACGGCACCTGGGAGTCCAGCAGTGAGCAGGCCGAGGCGAGCGATGCCGTCGCCGAGCGGCTCGACCTCGCGCCCGGAGACCGCGTGATGCGCACGCACTACGTCTTCCGGGAGGCCGGCGAGGCGATGATGCTCTCCACCTCCTGGGAGCCCCTCGCGCTCACCGGCCGCACACCCGTGATGCTGCCCGAGGAGGGGCCCCTCGGCGGCATGGGCGTGGTCGAACGCATGGCCGCCATCGACGTCGTCGTGGACAACGTCACCGAGGAGGTCGGCGCCCGCCCCGGTCTCGCGGAGGAACTGCTCGCCCTCGGCGGCGTTCCCGGCCATGTCGTCCTGGTCGTCCAGCGCACGTACTACGCCTCGGGCCGCCCGGTGGAGACGGCCGATCTGGTCATCCCCGCCGACCGCTACCAGGTCGCGTACCACCTGCCGGTGAAGTAGCGCGCCCCGCACGCCCGAACGCGCCCGCACGCCGAGCGCGCCCCGCACACCGTCCGGAAGTGATGTCGCGCACGTTTCCGCGTGAACGGCGCACGCCCTCCGGGCAGTTGCCTCGGGCGAGTACCCAACCGACGCCGCTGTGCGGGAGGTTGGTATCCAGCCGTTCTCGCAGGTCGGCGCGGGCGCGTCGGTCATGCCGCCGCCCGAAGACAGCGGGAGGGACCAGGGGCGCGTTCGGTGGAGTGCGCCCCTGGCACGGCCGGTCCGTCATGGCTGGTTGCGTACCTCTTTGTGAAAAGCCATGTTCGCTGCGTAAAGGTTGGGCGTAGGCTCGGGCATATGCGGAATGCGGTTTCCTTATCGGGTGGGGCGCGGCGCAGGCAGCGGACGGGAAGCGGAGGGGCGCGATGAACGACAGCACGATCACTCTTCCCTGGCTCGTCATACGGCAGGACGACAGCGGCAATCGCTATCGCGTGGGCAGGTACGCGACCCGGGTCGAGGCCCAGAAGATCGCGGACAGTCTCGACGGGCGCGGCCACAAACAGCTCTACTGGGTCGAGCGCATCGGCCCGAACGGAACGAGTTCGGCGGACTGATCCCGCCCCGCGCCGGCCCGCCCGCCCTCCCGTAGGCTCCGGCGCATGACGGAACGGATCGTGGTGGTGGGGGCCGCCCTCTTCGACGGCGGCCGCCTCCTCGCCGCGCGTCGCAGCGCACCCCCCGAACTGGCCGGTCGCTGGGAGCTGCCCGGCGGCAAGGTGGAACGGGGCGAGACACCCGAGGCGGCCCTCGTACGCGAACTGCGCGAGGAACTCGGCATCGCCGCCGAGCATGTCGAGCGGGTGCCGGGGGAGTGGCCCCTGAAAGCGCCGTACGTCCTCCAGGTGTGGACCGCCCGACTGCTCCCCGGCTCCGACGCGCCCCGGCCCCTCCAGGACCACGACGAACTGCGCTGGCTCACACCCGACGAGCTGTGGGACGTGAACTGGCTGGAGCAGGACGTGCCCGCCGTACGCGCGACGGTCGCGCTGCTCGACAGCCGCGCGCGCTGATCCCCCGTACGCCGTTCGTGCCACAGTGCGCCGCCGAGTGCGGTACTGCCCTCTAGATATCGGGTATGTGCCCATTAACCCCATGAAACCGGACATGGGTGAGCTGGTCGGCCTTGGGATGTGATCGGCGTGATCGACACCGAAGGCGACTGTGCCGAGTGGACCTTCCCCGCGCGACCGGACGCCGTTCGAGCGGCCCGCTCCGCCGTCCGCGACCTCCTGCGCGAGTGGGGCCTCGACACCCTCACCGACCTGGCCGCACTGCTCGTCAGCGAACTGGTCACCAACTCCCTGCGGCACGCCACCGGCCCCATCGGGGTACGGCTGGTGCGGCCCGCCCACTTGGGTGGTGTCCTGCTGGTGGAGGTCTCCGACCCGCTCCCGGACCCGCCCCGCGAGCGGATCGCGCGCCCCGATGACGAGAGCGGCCGGGGCCTGCTCCTGCTCGCGCGCTCCTCCAGCCGCTGGGGTACCCGGCCCGGCGAATCGGGTAAGACGGTGTGGTTCGAACTCGCCGTTCCGGGGTGATCCCGGGTGTACGTCCGGGCCCGCGTTGTCCATGGGCGGGTTCAGGCCGGTGACGGTTGTTGACGGGAGTGATTCGACGAGGTGTCCGCTGGTTAGAAGACTGTTGGTGTGGGCGCGGTCCGGACTGAAAACCATCGGGACCGTGCTGTGATCGTGAACACCGTGTTGTGCGGAGACGTAGTGCTGGATACTGCGGGCAGCCGCTGCCGGTGACCGGTGCCGGACACGGTGAGCTGGAGGGGACGGTTCGCGTGAGCGAGATACCAGCGAAGGCCACGGGGTCCGAGGACCCGGCGGACCGCGCGGGGGTCGGGGCTGCGGCTGACGCCGCGGCGGAGACCGTGCCGGGCGAGGTGCTGCCCGGTGACGCCATGTGGCAGAGCAGCCCACCCGGCTCGATCTACGACTACATCAAGGTCGCCTCGTTCTCCATCGGCCCCGGCGGGCTGGTCGACCAGTGGAGCCTGCGCGCCGAGCAGCTCTTCGGCATCCCGGCCGGGCGGGCCGTGGGCATGGATCCCATCGAGGTGTTCATCGACCCCGATCTGCGCGAGCGGGGCCAGCGCAAGATGGCGGAGATCCTCGACGGCCGGGAGTGGACCGGAGTGGTCCCCTTCCGGGCGCCGGACACGGCCGCCGGGGAGCCCGGGCGGCAGGGCCTCGCCGAGGTCTACGTCATGCCGACGCGCACCGAGGACGGTGAGAAGGCCGCCGTCTGCATCGTCGTGGACGTGCGCACGTTGCGCAGCATTGAGACCGACCTTGCCGCCTCGCAGTCAATATTCGGCCAATCTCCTTTCGGTTTCCTGCTCATCGACACCGATCTGCGGGTACGCCGCGCCAACCAGCAGTTCGCCAACACCTTCGGCGGCAGCCCCGACGACCACCGCGGCCGCGGAGTTCACGACTACCTCCAGCGCTCCGAGGGCGAGCGGGTCGCCGCGACCCTGCGCCGGGTGCTGGAAACCGGCAACTCCATCACGGACATGCACGTCACGGGCTTCGTGCCGGGCTCCGACGAGCGCCGCCACTGGTCCATCAACCTGTACCGCGTGCACAGCGGCTCCGGCCGGCCCATCGGTATCGCCTGGCTCGGACTCGACATCACCGCCCGCCGGGCCGCGGCGCGGGAGGCCGCCGCCGCCCGACGCAACCTCGCCCTGCTGAACGAGGCGGGCGCCCGCATAGGGAACTCCCTCGACCTGGAGACCACCGCCCGCGAACTCCTCGACGTCGTCGTCCCCGGCTTCTGCGACCTCGCCACCGTCGACCTGTACCAAGGGCTGCTGGCCGGCGACGAGACCCCGCCCGGTCTCGCCGACGGCAGCGCCGAACTGCGCCGGGTCGCCTTCGCCAGCGCCGTCTCCGACGCGCCCTTCGTCGGCTCCGGCGAGCCCGTCGAGCTCGGCGCGGTCCACCACTTCCCCTTCAACTCGCCCTGCGCGGACGCCCTGCGCACGGCCAAGCCGCAGTACATCCCCGCCGAGGAGGGCGGCCTGGTCCAGTCGACGCTCGCCGTGCCGATGGTCGCCCACGACACGGTGGTGGGCCTGGCGCAGTTCTCGCGGACCAAGGGCAGCGAACCGTTCGGTGACCGGGACCGTGACCTGGCGGTGGAGCTGGCGGCCCGCGCGGCCGTCTGCATCGACAACGCGCGCCTGTACCGGCGCGAGCACGAACGGGCGTTGATGCTGCAGCGGTCGTTGCTGCCCCCCGGCGACCCGGTCGCCTCCGGTCTCGACATCGCCTGCCGCTATCTGCCCGGCAACTCCTCCTCCGACCGGCCGAGCGAGGTCGGCGGCGACTGGTTCGACGTCATCGAACTGCCGGGCCACCGTACGGCCCTGGTGGTGGGCGACGTGATGGGCCGCGGGCTGCGGGCGGCGGTCGCGATGGGCGAACTGCGCTCCGCCGTCCGGACGCTGGCCCTGCTGGACCTGGAACCGGCCGAGGTGCTCTCCGCGTTGGACGAGATCGCGCGCGGCCTCGGGGCGCCCGGTGGCGTCCAGCAGGCCACCCGCGCAGCCCGCCGCCCCCGCGAGGCCGACCTGTCCGAGGTGTACCTCGCGACCTGCGTGTACGCGGTCTACGACTCGGTGACCCGCCGGTGCACCTTCGCCAACGCGGGCCATCTGCCTCCCGTACTGGTCGAGCCCGGCGAGGCGGCCCTCATGCTCGACGTGCCGCCGGGCATGCCGCTCGGTGTCGGCGGCGAGCCCTTCGAGGAGGTCGAGGTCGACCTCCCCGAGGGCGCCCTTCTCGCGCTCTACACGGATGGACTGGTCGAGAGCCGCGACCATCCCCTCGACGAGGGCCTCCAGGCGTTCGTCGGCACCCTCACCGATCCCTCCGCCCCGCTGGAGGACGTCTGCGACCACGTCCTCAACACCCTCGACACCCACCATGGCGAGGACGACATCGCCCTGCTGATGGCCCGCGTCCAGGGCCTGCCCGCCGACTCGGTCGGCGACTGGACCCTGCCGCGCGAGCCGCGCAGCGTGGGCAAGGCCCGTGAGTACGCCCGCAACCAGTTGATCAGCTGGGACATGGAACCCCTGGTCGACACGACGGAGTTGCTGGTCAGCGAGCTGGTGACGAATGCCCTGCGGTACGGCGAGGGCGAGATCCGACTGCGCCTCCTGCTGGACCGCACCCTGGTCTGCGAGGTCTGGGACTCCGGCCTGGTCCAGCCGCGCCGCCGCCGCGCCCGCGACACCGACGAGGGCGGCCGAGGCCTCCAACTCGTCGGCCTCCTCAGCGCGGCATGGGGTTCCCGACGCACACCCCGCGGGAAGACGGTGTGGTTCGAACTCCCGCTGCCGGACGGGGAGCACGCGCTGGCGGACCCGGCGGAGGCGTTGTTGAGTCTGTTCTGAGCGCGATGGGCGGGGCGCGTGGTGGAGACCGCAGTGGTTTCCACCATGAGCCCGATCGGCAGGCCACTGGGGAGCGCGGAACACGCTGGCACCGGCCGACCCGCAGCCGACAGGTCATGCTTGTCCTGGCCACCTGCGGTGCGGCCACACCTACAGCCAACGGGCCGTGTACGTCTCCCATGCCAAGATCCGCGCCCTCGGCGAGCGGAAAGTGGCTCACGGCCATACTGGGCATCATCACGCGGCCCCCGCACGGCGGCACACCCTGATGCCGGACGAGACAGCGGTAACGGGGCGCGCCACGTACGTGCCCGGCGTCGACGATGGCGACCGTCAGCGCCGGGCATCAGCCACGACCTGAGCGGGTCTCATTTCGTCACCCGGGGCCGCGAACGCCGTCCCTGCCCGACTCAGGGCGCCAGCACGACCCTGCCGAACACCTTCCCCGCGTCCATCTCGCGGTGGGCCAGCACCGCCTGGTCCAGCGGCAACACTTCGTGCACGACCGTGCGCAGGTCCCCGTGCGCAGCATCGGCGAACTGGGACGACCGCACGGCCTGCCGGTCGGGGCCGGGCACGGTGTCAGAGCTGAACGTGGCGAATGACAACGACCTGCGGAAGGCGTCCATCAGCCGCATGCCGAAGTCCGCCGGCGGCTGCCCACCCATTACACCGACAGCCACATACCGCCCGTTGGAGTTCAACTTGTCCAGGAAAAGGGGAAGCTGGGGACCCCCCACGACATCGATCACCACGTCGAAGCCCGCCGGTGCGTCCGGGCCGTCCTCGCCGGAGCGGTCAAGGACATGGGTCGCGCCCAGGTCCCGCAGGCGGGCACCGCGCTCCGCCGACGAGGTGGTGACCGCCACCGCGCTCGCGCCGTCCCTGGCTGCGAGTTGGACCGCCGTGATCCCGATGCTGCCCGCCGCACCGCGCACGAGCACCGTCTCGCCAGGCGTGAAACGGGCCCGGGCCAGGGCGAAGTGGGCGACCACGCCCGAGCCGCCGAGGGTCACCGCGTCGGCGCCGGTCAGGCCGTCGGGCAGCGCAAGGACGTCCTCGACCGAGGCGACGGCGTGCTCGGCGTACCCCCCGGACAGGCCGGTGAACGCCCACACCCGCCGCCCGATCCACGAGGCGTCCACGCCCTCTCCCACCGCGGTGACCCTTCCCGCGACCTCGCTGCCGAGGAGATGGCCCTCCCGGAAGCCGTAGGCGGCAAGCGTTCCCCGGCGGATCACGGCGTCCACGCCGCCTACCCCGATCGCCTCCGTGGCGATCTGCACCTGCCCCGGGGCAGGAACGGGGACGGGGACATCGACGACCTCCATGCCATCGGGGTCTCCGAACGTCCTGATCACGACGGCTTTCATCTCTGCTCCTCGGGTTGGTGGAGGGACGGATCGCAGCTGCTGCGCGCCATGGGCGTCAAGCCGGCTCCCAGAGCGGGGCATCACCGGCGAAGTGCCGGGACGGGGCGGCAGCACCGCCATCGGACCGTAACGGACGCCCCCGTCCGTTTGGCTAAAGTGAGAAGCGATGACCAACCATTTGCCTCAGACTGTGCGCTCCGACGCCCGCGACAACCGGGCCCGCATCCTGGACGCCGCCCGCGCGGTGTTCGGCGAAGAGGGCCTGAGTGCGCCCATGCGCGAGGTCGCCCGGCATGCAGGTGTCGGCCCCGCCACGCTGTACCGGCATTTCCCGACCAAGCAGGCACTGTTCGCGGAGACCTTCGCCGAGCAGCGGCGAGCCTGCCATGCCGCCGTCCGCGACGCCCTTACAAACTCGGACCCGTGGCACGGATTCCGGAGCCTGATCGAGCGGATCTGCGAACTCCACGCCCACAGCAGGGGATTCGCCGACGCCTTCATGACAGCCTTCCCCGAGGCCATGGACTTCGCCGCAGACTGGGAGCGGACTCTGCACGCGGTCGGCGAACTGGCCCGCCGTGCCCAGAAGACCGGCCAGCTGCGCCCCGGCTTCGTCGTCGACGACCTGGTCCTCATGCTCATGGCCCACCGGGGCCTCCAAGACACGCCGCGTGCCGCCCGGGTCACGGCCTCCCGCCGCTTCGCCGCCTACATGATCGAAGCGTTCCGCGCCGCACCAGAGACGGGAGCGCCTACGCCGCTGCCGCCAGTACCACGCCTGCAGCTCACGTACTCGCCCAGCACGCCATAAATCCGTCACCTGGAGGTCCGTCAATCCTTGCAGCCCGATATCCTTGTCGGGCCCCTGCCGCAGGCAGGTTGGCAAGGGCTCACTGGCCTCATTCGCGCAGAAGACTTTTGACTGTCGTGGCATCCACCTCGCTGAGCAAGATGCCGATGTCCCCCTCACCGGGAACGCTGTAGCGCAGAGTCACGAGGCCGGAACGCCAACTGTTCTCCAGGTGCACCGACTCACTCCGAGGAAGGGCCACCGCGCTGCCCCGTCGCCGGGAGAAGACCAACTTTCCGTCCGTACGTCGATGAGGGCTCGGTCCCGGAACCCGGCGGAGTCGGGTCCAGTGGGGTGAGGTGTCTTGAGTGCGGCTACGAAGGTGGTGAAGGCGGCGGTTGGGATGGTGAGGGGTGCGTTGGTCGGGGCCTTTGAGTCGCGGATTGCTACGTGGGTGGGGCTGGTCGCTATCTCCACGCAGTTGTTGCCGTCCCCGCCCCCGGAGTAGGACGACTTCCGCCAGTTGTCGAGGATCGTCATGGTGCGCCTCACAGCTCCTTGGCCAGGCGGTGAATGAAGTCACGTGAGCGTGTCGGGTCGAGCGACGCGCCTTCTACTCTACGGAGGAGTGTTCGAAAAACATCGAGTTGGGCCTCGGAATCGATGAACGCCGTGCCGTGAGGTGCGTCCCGAACTGCAGTGTCCAGCCTCGGTACGGCTCCCTCCGCCAGCATCACGGTGCTCCACGTCCCGCCGAAGTTGTCCAGGTCGAAGGGGATGACACGCACGGTGATGTGGTCGGCGTCGGAGACCTCAAGTACGCGGGCCAACTGGGCTCGTGAGGCAGGGCGGTCGCTCACCCGGACGCGCAGGGCCGCCTCATGGATGACCGCCTCGTAGGGGGTGGGGACGGGGCCTTCCAGGATCACCTTGCGTTGCATTCGGTGACGTACGCGCAGTTCGAGTTCTTCGTGCGGGAGTTCCGGGATTCGCGAGGAGAAGGTGGCGCGGGCGTATTCGTCCGTCTGTAGCAGGCCGGGAATGAACAGGAACTCCACATCGCGCCGGTACGTGGAGTGGTGTTCCAGTTCGGCGATATCGAGAAACGGGGTGGGAAGCAGGCCCCGGTACTCCTCCCACCAGCCCCGGGTTCGGTCCTTTGCCATGGCCACCAGCGCGTCGATCAACTCGTTGTCTGAGCAGGCGTAGTTGGCGGCAAGGCGGCGCAGTCGTTTCTCGCTCACTCCCGCGAGGCCCGCCTCGATCTGGCTGATCTGCGCGGCACTTACCCCCAAGAGTGCGGCCGCCTCGCGGGAGGTGAGGCCGGCCGCGTCCCGGAGTCGGCGCAGCTCGACCGCCAAGCGCATCTGACGTGCTGTTGGTTCACGCCGACCGCGTCAACCCCCACCACCCGAACGGAGTTCACGCATGCCCGAAAACGAAGCCGAGCCGTGGGAGTACTCCCTCTACATCCCGAACGACCTCAGAGCCGTCACCGTCAGTCGCCGTACCCTCCGTCTGATTCTCACGATGCACGGACTGATCGGCCTGGTGGACGTCGCGGAGCTGCTCGCGGCGGAGTTGGTCTCCAATGTCGTACGCCATACCAAGGGGCCCGCCGCCCTCAGGGTGCGCTGGGCGGCAGGGGTGCTACGGATCGGGGCGTGGGACGCCGACCCGGAGCCGCCGGAGCCGCCAAGGGCATGGGAGCAGGGGGTCGATCTGGAGGAGGGGCGGGGGCTGGCGTTGGTGCGGGCCTGTTCCGATCTGTGGGGGTGGCATCCGCTGGCCAGGCAGGGGAATCGGGGGAAGTTCGTGTGGTGCGAGTTGGCCGCGGTGTGAGTCCGCTTCCGTTCCGCGGTGTGGCTGTCCCCACCGCCGAGGGGTGGCCCACCGGATGGGCAAGGACAGCGGTGTGCGGCGATCGTGTGTCCCAGAAGACGACGTGAGCCAAAGGGGAAACAAGTGGAGCGTCACACGGAGCGTGCTCTCGCCCGTCGCACGTTATTGGCCGGTACGGCGGCAGCCGGTGCGGGACTGGTGTGGGGAGGCGGGGGAACGGCCATCGCGGGTGCGTGGCGAGGACCGGTGACGCAGGCGGCGGTGGCCGCCGAGGCGGAGCGTCTGGACCGCGTGCTGATTCAGCTGCGACGGGACATCCACCAGCACCCCGAGGCCCCGGGGCAGGAACAGCGCACCGCCGCCGTGGTGGCCCGCGAGCTGCGGGCGGCGGGGCTGACCGTCACCACCGCGGTGGGCGGCAACGGAGTCGTCGCGGTCCTCAAGGGCTCGCGTCCGGGCCGGACCGTCGCCTACCGGGCGGACATGGACGCGGTTCCGCCCAAAGACATCGTCGGAGGAGGTCCCGCGCCGGCTCATCTCTGCGGGCACGACATCCACACCACGGTGAGTATCGGCGTCGCGCGGGTCCTGGCGCGGCTGCGGCGGCAGTTGAGCGGAACGGTGGTCTTCCTGTTCCAGCCCGCCGAGGAGAGCTTGTCCGGTGCCCGCGCACTGATCGACTCAGGTGTGCTGGAGCGTGAGCACGTGGCGGAAATCCATGCGCTGCACTGCGGGCCCTTCCCCGTCGGGCAGTTCGCCGTGACTCCGGGCTATGGGATGCCGGGCCAGGACAAGGCGGAGGTGACCCTCTCCGGGCCGGACGCACAAGACGCCGCGCGGCGCCTGGCCGTCGACATCGGCGCGCTCGCAACCGTCGCTCTGCCACAGACCCCGGCGGACCTGGAGCGGATCGTCGCCGAGGCGCAGACTCCCGACGGGCCACTGACCCGGTTCGTGGCCCTCCGGGCAACAGCGCAGGACGCCAAGGTGAGCGTGTCCTACCGCTGCTGGCCGCAGGAACGGTACGTGGAGGTGCGCGAGAACATCCGTCGGCTGGCCATGCCGTATGCGGGGGCCGGGGTGCGCTTTCCCGCTGAGCCGTTCCCGGCCCTGGTCTGCCCGGAACCCGACGGGCGCCGGCTCGGCCACCACCTGCGCCGCACCGTCGGCCAGGACAAGGTCACCGAACTCCGTGCCGCCTTCCCGCCCTTCAGCGGTGAGGACTTCGCCCTCTACTTGAACCGGATCCCCGGCACGTACACGTTCCTCGGTGTCCGTTCACCGGGCGCCCCCATCACAAGGAGCTATCCGCATTACCCCGACTTCTCCCCGGACGAGCGTGCCATCGGCGTGGGTGTGCGGGCGATGGCGGGCTGGATCGCAAAGCGCACCCACAGCAGCGGGGGCCCTGCCGGGCGGGCTCGGCCGGCGCGGACTGCCTGACCTGGTGCCGTTGCCCTTCTACAAGGAGGGGAGGGCGCGGCGCTCTCGGGTGCGTGGGCCGCCGAAGCTCGGGGGCGGGCCGCCCGGAGCGCCGTCGAGCAGGACCCCGCCGAGGACGGCCCCACTGACTCGGCTCGTATGCTCCGCACCGGCGACCGGATTACCGTGCAGGCGTACGTCCCGCTCGGCGAGTTCGCGGGACTCCCGGGCCAGAGCGTCGGCCGTGAGGTGATCCGGAGGGGCGACGGTGAGTGCCCGGCGGGCCTCCGCCAGCCGGAGCCGGGCCCCGCTGCCCACGGCACTCCAGTGCGTCTCGATGAACCCGTCCGCCAGAGCGGTCGCACTCCGGGCAACGAGCAGCCCGGCCGCCGACAGCACCCCGGTCCGCCCCGACGCGAGTGGCGCGGTCGCCTCGACGATCTGCCGCAGGGCGTCGAGGGGGTCGTACGGTCCACCGGTGGCGACGTTCCGTACGTGGGCCAGAACGGCGTCGGCGTGCCGGACGCGTGCGGACAGCTCGCCCACCGGTGCGCCGTCGCCGGTGGTCTGCCCCCGTATCCCTGACAGCTCGGCCTCCGCTCCGGTCAGCGTCGCTGGGAGCAGAGCTGTCGCCGTGCCGAGTTCGGCGGCGAGTCGGTCCGCCGCGGTGAGCAGCACGTCGGCCTGGGCCACGGCGCCCTCGGCGGCCCGCAGATGGTGGGCCACGTGCCCCGGGTCGGTCCAGTCGGCCGCCTGACGGGCCTGGTTGAGGCGAGTGGTGGCGAACACCAGGCGGTCCTTGGCCTGTTCGACGTACCCGGTGACCGGGACGGTCGCGGAGGACGAGTACCGCTCGGCGAGATCCCTGAGGGCGGCCTCCGTGGTCCCGGTGCGTGCCGCGAGTTCCCGGAACCGGGTCTCCGCGACCGCCAGGGCCTCTTCGAACTCCCCTTCCAGTGCGCGAAGTTGGTCGAACCCGGCCGCCTCCGCGTCCAGCAGGCGCCCGGCCTCCTGGCAGCGGCCCATGATCCCCGCGAGCACATGCCGCCGCGAGGCCTCGTCCGCCGGGACGCCCTCGTCGTACCGCCCGCGTATCCGGAAAGCGGCGGACAGTTCGGTCTCGGCGTCCCGCACGGCCCGCGCGAAGGGGGCGACGGCCTCGGACCCGAACCTCGCCTCGGCGAAGCCGAGTTCCTCGCGGCTGGTGCGGACCCAGTCGTCGGCCTCGGTGAGCAGGGCCCGGGACTGCTGGTCCAGGTCGGTGAGGGGAGATGAGACGGGGAGTGCGGTGTGAGCGCCGGCGCGGTCACCGCTGCCGCCGCCGGGCGTCGTACGGGTGCGGGCTCGTCGGGTCCGTCGTACGTACGCGTATCCGGCCAGCGCGCCCACCGTGCCCGCCGCCACCAGCGGCACGACCAGGTCTGCGGCCGAGCTCTTCTCGTCCTGTGGCGCGGCGGCGACCGCCGGAGCGTCGGTACTGATCGCAACCGGACCGTCCGTGTTGATCGTCATGGCTGGCAACACCAGCCACCCGACGCCGACCGCACCGCCCACCACGGCATAGGCCACCCGCGCGGATATGTGGGCGCGGGCGCACCGTGGGCGGCCCCGGAACGATGACGTCACATTTCGGAGCGTATGGGGAGGAATACGGGAACGCGACCCGAGGTGGGGTGGGTGGGGTACACCGAGACGGCCGAGGGGAGAGGGAACGCATGCCGGAAGGTTCTTCGGAAGGTTCTGGGGGGACGGGGACGGAGACGGAGGCCGAGAAGCGGCACGAGCCTGAGAAGCGGCTCGAGCCCGAGAAGCGGCGCAGACCCTGGGCCCGCTGGGCCCGTCGTACCGCCCTCGGGCTCGTGCTGGTGATCCTCCTGCCGCTGCTCGGCGCCGAGATCGCCCTCCGCGTGAACTACACCGGAGACCCCGCCGACGGGACGTACACCCGGAACAAGGACGCGATCTGGCTCGGTCACGCCTGGGTCGACGGGCGGAAGAAGGACGCCGACGTCACCGCGCTGGCCCGCAGTCTGGAGAGCACCGGCATCCGGGACCTGTACGTCCACTCGGGTCCCCTGGAGCACGACGGCACGCTGCCGAAGTCGCTGTACCCCAAGGCACGCTGGTTCGTCGACGCCATGCACCGCGCGGCGCCGGACATCCGTGTCCAGGCCTGGCTCGGTGACGTCCTCGCGACCGAGAGCCCCGACGGCATGCGACTGGAGCGCCCGGCGACCAGGGCGGCCGTGGTCGCCTCCACCCGCCAGATCCTGACCGTCGGTTTCGACGGCGTCCACTTCGACCTGGAGCCGCTGCACTCGGACGACGGCGACTACCTCACCCTCCTCGACTCCCTGCGCCGCGTCACCCGCGCCCAGGACGCCCAGCTGTCCGTCGCCGCCCACCAGATCGACCCGGTCCCCGGCTTCCACTCCTTCTGGGGCACGGTCGCCGGGCACCCCAAGTGGTGGTCGCAGAAGTTCTTCGGGCAGGTCGCGCGCCGGGTCGACCAGATTGCGGTGATGTCGTACGACACGATGCAGCCGCTGGAGAGCACCTACGGCGGCTATGTCGCCCAGCAGACCTCGCTGGCCCTGGAGGTCACCCCGGCCTCCACCGACCTGCTCATGGGCCTGCCCTTCTACCACGAGAACCGGTTCGGCCACTGGAATCACGCGGAGACCGTCCCGGGCGCGGTCCGTGGCGTCCGCCTCGGGCTGTCCCGCACGGACGCGGACCGCGCCGACTTCGGCGTCGCGCTGTACGTGGACTTCGCCGCGGAGGAGAAGGACTGGGCGGCGTACCGGGACGACTGGGTGCGGCGGCCGTAGGGGGTGCGCGGGGGTGTAAACCTCCCGTGGCCCAGACGTCATGTGCGCTTCGCCCGCGCGGGTCCTTCCGTTAGTTGTGAGGGGGCTGTGGGCGCCCTACCGTCCACGGATGAGTCCGTTTCTCACCAGCAAGGCCGCCCGGCGTGCTCTGCGTCCGGTAGCCGACCTCATCGATCAGCGCATCGAGCGCCATGTCCGTCGTGCCGTCGGGAACACCCCGTCGGCCACCGGGAGCACCTCGGCCGCCGGCAGTCCTTCGGATGCCGCGCTGCGGGAGGAACTGAAGAAGCTGCGCAGTCGGCAGCGTCCCCTGGAGCTGTTCTTCGACGGCACCGGGCGCGGTGCGTCCCGGCTGCCGTCCGCACCCCACCTCGACCGTACGATCGCCGAGCTGGCGCAGGTCACCGGGGACAAGGACGGCGCCGAGCGCAACGTCGCCCAGGCGTTTAGGCTGCTCATCGCGATGGAGGCGCTCGGGGTCGGCCGGATCGCCGGCGGCACCATGAACATCGTCGGCAAGCTGTCGGCCGTACCGCTGCTCGACCCGCCGAACGACGACATGCTGGAGATCGGCACCCTGTACGGGATGTTCGGCGCGTCCCTGATCCGGATGATGGAGCGGGCCGGGCGTGAGCCCAGGCTGACGATCGTGGACCCGCTCGCGGGCACGCAGTTGCAGCCCGGCGCCAGCATGGGCGACGACGCGTCCGGCACCCCGGTGAACGGAGCCGCGGTGCGCGTCAACCTGGCGCTGGCGGGCGCGGCCGGTACCGCGACCCGGATCCAGCAGGGCTTCTCCGAGGACCCGGAGGTGCGGGTGCTGGTCTCCGACCGCTCCTACGGCGTGGTCATCGTGGACGGCGACCACTCCGCCGCCGGGGTCGCGGCGGACCTGGAGTGGGCCGAGCAGATCGTCGCGCCCGGCGGCATCGTCGTCCTGGACGACTTCGGACACCCCAAGTGGCCGGGTATCAAGGAGGCGTTCGAGAAGCACATGACCACCGACACCCGGTTCACCTTCCTCGGCCAGGTGGCGCACTCGGGATATCTGCGGGCCTCAGAGGTCAAGGACCCCTCAGCCTGACGAAGGCCGCCGCAGGATCTTGTTCCCGAGCCAGACGAGCGGGTCGTACTTGCGGTCGACGGCCCGTTCCTTCAGCGGGATCAGCGCGTTGTCCGTGATCTTGATGCCCTCGGGGCAGACCTCCGTGCAGCACTTGGTGATGTTGCAGTAGCCGAGACCGTGCTCCTCCTGCGCGGTGCGCTTGCGGTCCAGGCCGGACTCGGCGGCCGCGTCCAGGGGGTGCATGTCCAGTTCCGCGACCCGCATCAGGAAACGGGGGCCCGCGAACGCCGGCTTGTTCTCCTCGTGGTCACGGACCACATGGCAGGTGTCCTGGCACAGGAAGCACTCGATGCACTTGCGGAACTCCTGGGAGCGGTCCACGTCCTCCTGCATCATCCGGTACTCGCCGGGAGCGAGTTCGGCGGGCGGCGCGAAGGCCGGGACCTCGCGTGCCTTCGTGTAGTTGAAGCCGACGTCCGTGACGAGATCCCGGACGACCGGGAAGGCCCGCAGGGGAGTGACGGTGATCGTCTCCTCCGGGGTGAACACCGACATCCGGGTCATGCACAGCAGACGGGGCCGCCCGTTGATCTCGGCGGAGCACGAACCGCACTTGCCCGCCTTGCAGTTCCAGCGGACGGCGAGATCGGGGGCCTGGGTGGCCTGGAGGCGGTGGATGATGTCGAGGACGACCTCGCCCTCGTTCACCGCGACCTCGAAGTCCTCCAGGCCGCCGCCCTCGACGTCTCCCCGCCACACCTTGAAATGGGCGTCGTAGCCGCTCATTCGTACAGCTCCTCTTCGGCGAGGTACTTGACCAGCTCCTCCTTGTCGAAGAGGGCGAGCAGGTCGGCGCGGACGGGTTCGGTGGTCTCCCGGCTGAGGTCGATCTGGCCGTGCAGCGGGTCGGTGGCCGCGAGCCCGCCGGTCGGATCCGTGAGCCGGCACAGCAGGTTGACGCGGCGCCAGGCGCGGTCCATCGTCGGGTGGTCCTCGCGGGTGTGGCCGCCGCGAGACTCGGTGCGCTCCAGCGCGGCCCGGGCCACGCACTCGCTGACCAGCAGCATGTTGCGCAGGTCCAGGGCGAGGTGCCAGCCGGGGTTGAACTGCCGGTGCCCCTCGACACCGGCCCGGCGGGCCCGTACCCGCAGCTGGGCCAGTTTCTCCAGGGCCTGCTCCATCTCCGCCTCGCGGCGGATGATGCCCACCAGGTCGTTCATGGTCTGCTGGAGTTCCTGGTGGAGGGTGTACGGGTTCTCCGGCGGCCGTCCGGCCTCCTCGCCCGGCGCGGGCCCCTCGGCGGAGAACGGACGCAGGGCCTCCGCCGCGGCCGTGTCGATCTGGGCCTCGTCCACGGGCGGGCGCTCCGGGCCCCGCCCGGCCGCGTACTCGGCCGCGTGCAGACCCGCCCGCCGCCCGAACACCAGCAGGTCGGACAGCGAGTTGCCGCCGAGCCGGTTCGAGCCGTGCATACCGCCGGCCACCTCACCGGCCGCGAACAGCCCCGGTACCCCGCGCGCGGCGGCCGTGTCGGAGTCGACCGCGATGCCGCCCATCACGTAGTGACAGGTGGGCCCGACCTCCATGGCCTCCGCCGTGATGTCGACGTCCGCCAGCTCCTTGAACTGGTGGTACATGGACGGCAGCCGGCGCCGGATCACCTCGGCGGGCATCCGCGTCGACACGTCCAGGAACACACCGCCGTGCGGGGAGCCGCGGCCCGCCTTCACCTCGGAGTTGATCGCGCGGGCCACCTCGTCGCGGGGCAGCAGCTCCGGCGGACGCCGGTTGTGGTCCGGGTCCTCGTACCAGCGGTCGCCCTCCTCCTCCGACTGGGCGTACTTCTCCTTGAAGACGTCGGGGATGTAGTCGAACATGAACCGCTTGCCCTCGGAGTTCCGCAGCACCCCGCCGTCGCCGCGCACCGACTCGGTGACGAGGATGCCCTTCACCGACGGCGGCCAGACCATGCCCGTCGGGTGGAACTGCACGAACTCCATGTTCAGCAGGGGCGCCCCCGCGAGCAGCGCCAGCGCGTGGCCGTCTCCCGTGTACTCCCACGAGTTCGACGTGACCTTGAAGGACTTGCCGATGCCGCCGGTCGCGATCACCACGGCCGGGGCCTCGAGGACGAAGAAACGGCCTGTTTCGCGCTCGTAGCCGAAGACGCCGCTCACCTTCGGGCCCTCTTTCAGGACCCGGGTGACCGTGCATTCCTGGAACACCTTCAGCCGGGACTCGTAGTCCCCGGTCTCCCGGAAGTCCTCCTGCTGGAGCGCGACGATCTTCTGCTGGAGCGTGCGGATCAGCTCCAGGCCGGTCCGGTCCCCGACGTGTGCGAGGCGCGGGTACTCGTGGCCGCCGAAGTTGCGCTGCGAGATCCGCCCGTCCTTCGTACGGTCGAAGAGCGCGCCCCAGGTCTCCAGCTCCCACACCCGCTGCGGCGCCTCCTGCGCGTGCAGCTCGGCCATCCGCCACTGGTTGAGGAACTTGCCGCCGCGCATGGTGTCGCGGAAGTGGACCTGCCAGTTGTCACCGGAGTTGACGTTGCCCATCGCCGCCGCGATGCCGCCCTCGGCCATCACCGTGTGCGCCTTGCCGAACAGCGACTTGCAGATCACGGCGGTACGGGCGCCCCGCTCACGCGCCTCGATGGCGGCGCGCAGTCCCGCGCCCCCGGCGCCGACCACGACGACATCCCACTCCTGCCGGTCGACCACGGACATCAGAAGTCCTCACCCATCTAGAAGAAGCGCGGATCGTCGAAGACACCGGACGCGACCAGGTACACGTAGAAGTCGGCGACCGCCACGCTCACCAGGGACGCCCAGGCCAGCTGCATGTGCCGGGCGTTCAGCTTCCCCACGACCTGCCACGCCTTGTAGCGCACCGGATGTTTGGAGAAGTGCTTGAGCTTGCCGCCGACGATGTGCCGGCAGGAGTGGCAGGAGATGGTGTACGCCCAGATCAGCGCGATGTTGGCCAGGAAGACCAGGGTGCCGAGTCCCATGTGGCCCCACGCGTAGTGCTCGTCACGGAACGAGAGCACGGTGTCGTAGGTCAGGATCCCGGCGACGATGATCGCGGCGTAGAAGAAGTACCGGTGGATGTTCTGCAGCACCAGCGGGAAGCGGGTCTCGCCGGTGTACTTCTTGTGCGGCTCGGCCACCGCGCAGGCCGGCGGGGACGCCCAGAAACCCCGGTAGTAGGCCTTGCGGTAGTAGTAGCAGGTCAGGCGGAAGCCGAGCGGGAAGATCAGGATGAGGATCGCGGGGGAGATGCCCCACCAGCTGCCGAAGAGGTCGGCGTTGGGGCCGTGCCGCATCGTTTCGCAGTTCTCCGCCAGACAGGGGGAGTAGAAGGGCGAGACGTACGGCGCCGCGTAGTAGTCGGCGTTCGCGAACGCACGCCAGGTCGAGTAGGCGATGAACGCGAGCAGACCCGCGGCCGTGACGGCAGGGGCCAGCCACCAGCGGTCGGTGCGCAGGTGCGGGGCGTCGATCGAGGCGCGCGTACCGGTGCGTACGCCGCCGCTTGGGCGAGGGGAGCCTTCGGTTACCGGGGGTTCCGTGCCAGTGGCCAATTCATGACTCCGGTCGGGTCGGGAGTCGGACGGTAGAGGTCTGTCCTTGCCTGCGGGCGGGACAGGTCTCAGGGGGCGCGGCGGTCGCGGGCGCCGAGTCCCTCGTCGTCCGAGTCCGTCCACAGACTGTTGTCGTAGGGGGCGTCGGACATCGGGACGAGTTCCGGGCGCCGGGTTTTGGCCGGCCCGGGGGAGGCGTCCCGCAGCAGCGCGACACTCTCGCGCAGGCGGTCCGCGTCGGCCCGGACGCGGCGCATCTCCAGACCGCCGCTGCCGAGCTGCTGTTCCAGGCGTTTCACGGACCGGGACAGCTCGTCGAGGCTGCGCTGGACTGACGTCAGTTCGTCGTTCACGGACATGACGTGACCTCACTTCCGTGGGCGGGTGTGCCCTGAGCGGCAACGTTCATGCGCCTGCGAGTGTTGCGCGTCACACCGGTCGGTGGGAAGGGACGTGCACCGATTGGCCGAGGGCGTACGGGTGCATCCCGTGGTGCGCTGCGCCGCCCGGGTGGGTTTCCCGGTTGTCGTCGCCGTGTCGCTCTCCGTTGCTGAACCCTTTCCTCTTCAGTAGCCGCATACATGTGATCAGCTCCATATATCCCGGCAAAAGTGATCATAACGCCCGCGGCTCCCGGAGGTACACAGAGATGTCCCACGATGGCGTCGGTCTGCGCGCGGTGGTGCGCTCGGCCGCCTTCCTCACCGCGGGCGCGCTCGCGGTCTCCGTGCTCACCGGCTGCAGCTCCGAGGATCCGGCGGGCAAACCCCTCGCGGGCCAGGACATCGCGCCGGCCGCCCGCGCCCAGATCGCCGAGGGCGGCACCCTCCGCTGGGCGGTGGACGCCGTACCGGAGACGCTGAACACGTACCAGACGGACGCGGACGCGGCCACGACACGGGTCGCGCAGGCCGTGCTGCCGTCGATGTACCGGATGGACGCGAACGGCCGGCCGCAGCGGGACGCCGACTTCCTGGAGTCCGCGAAGGTCGTCGACACCGAGCCGAAGCAGGTCGTGCTGTACAAGCTCAACCAGCAGGCCGTCTGGAGCGACGGCCGGGAGATCGGCGCCGCCGACTTCGCCGCCCAGTGGCGCGCCCTGTCCGGCAAGGACACCGCGTACTGGACCGCACGCAACGCCGGCTACGACCGCATCGAGAAGATCGAACGCGGGGCGAACGACCTGGAGGTCAAGGTCACCTTCGCGCGGACCTACGCCGACTGGCAGTCGCTGTTCTCGCCGCTGTACCCGAAGGACGTCATGGGCACCCCGGACTCCTTCAACGACGGGGCCCGGCGGAAGCTGAAGGTCACCGCCGGTCCGTTCGATCTGAAGAGCGTGAACCGCAAGGAGGGCGAGGTCACCCTCACCCGTAACGCACGGTGGTGGGGGAGCCGCGCCAAGCTGTCCGAGATCGTGCTGTCGGCCGTACCGCGCTCCGAGCGGGCCGCCGCGCTGGCCGACGGCAGGCTCGACCTGGCCGACATCGACCCCGCCGCGGCCGGACGCATCACTCTCGCCGCCGGCGCCCTGGGCAGGAGCACGGCCGCTCCGCTCCAGGGGCCGGCCGGCAACGCCCGGCACGAGGCGGGCATGAAGTACAAGCGGCAGCAGAAGGCCCTCCGGGGCTACGAGGTCCGCAAGTCCCTGGAGCCCGCCTACACCCAGCTCGCCCTCAACGGTGCCGGTGGCCCGCTCGCCGACGAGCGGGTCCGCCGGGCCGTGGCCCGCGCCCTCGACCGGGGGGACATCGCGAAGGCCGTCCTCAAGCCGCTCGGTCTGCCCGCGGTACCCGTCGGCAGCCACCTCGCGCTCGCCGGGCAGGCCGCGTACGCCGACAACAGCGGCGCGCTCGGCGGCCAGGACAAGGCGCAGGCGCAGGCGCTGCTCGCGGACGCCGGGTGGGTGCCCAGCGGCCCGATCGAGGAGAAGAAGAAGGGCGACAAGGCGGCCGGGTCGGAGGGACACGCGGGGGCGAAGGCCGAGAAGTCGGACAAGGCGGAGAAGAAGTCGAGCGACACCTCCGACCGCACCGAGAAGAGCGAGAAGGGGACGAAGGGCGCGGACGGCGGCACGTACGTCGTCGAAGAGGGCAACGAGTCCGGCGGGGGCAACAGCGCGGACGACCGGACTCGGGGTGAGTCGGACCGGGAGAAGGAGCACCGGCGCAACGACCGGGGCCAGGAGGGCTCACCGCACCAGGACGACAAGCGGTACGCCGACAAGCCGGAGCAGGGCGGCGCGCCCGGCGCCTACGCCCCCAAGGGCACCGCCGCCCCCGCGGACGCCGCGGACCGGCCCCTCGCCAAGGACGGCAAGCCACTCACCCTCCGCTTCGTCCTCCCCACCGGACCCGGCTCGGAGACCCTGCG
Source organism: Streptomyces sp. NPDC005263 (assembly GCF_042872365.1). Taxonomy (NCBI): domain Bacteria; kingdom Bacillati; phylum Actinomycetota; class Actinomycetes; order Kitasatosporales; family Streptomycetaceae; genus Streptomyces; species Streptomyces sp. NPDC005263. The sequence goes on from NZ_JBIAKJ010000003.1 coordinate 681,719, forward strand.
CACGGTCGCCGACCGGATCACCGACATGCTGGAGGAGGTCGGCATCCGCACCGAGATCTCCAAGGTCTCGGACGAGAGCTACTTCAAGGACCACATCGCGTCCGGCCAGTACGACCTCGCCCTCTACTCCTGGCCCGCGTCCGCCTTCCCCGCCACCGACGCGCGCCCCATCTTCGCCAAGCCGGTCCCGGCCGCCGACGGCTCCCTGAACGTCGAGCAGAACTACACCCGTGTCGGCACCGACCAGGTCGACCAGCTCTTCGACCAGGCCGTCGGCACGCTGGACCAGGACGAGAGCCGGGGCCTGATCCGCAAGGCGGACGCCCGCATCTGGGCGGCCGCCGGTTCCATCCCCCTCTACCAGCGCCCCCAACTGACGGCCGCCCGCAAGACCGTCGCGAACGCCGGCGCCTTCGGCTTCCAGACCCCGGTCTACGAGGACATGGGCTTCCTGGCGAAGGGGGCGAAGGCGTCGGCGCACCCGTCGGACAAGTAGGGTTCCGCGGATTTTCGAAGGCTCCGGCCGCCGCCCCACGACGACGTGGGGCGGCGGCCGATTGCACGATCGGGTGAACGCGGGGTCGGTTGGCTGCGGGCCGGTCACCTGCGAACATAGCGTTGATGCTATGACATGGGGTGCTGTCGAACTGGAGCCGGAGGTCGCCAGGTGGCTGGCCGGACTGGACGACAAACGCTGGGCGCAGGCGCTCATGCACCTTGACCTGTTGGAGCAGCGGGGAGGCCATCTCGGTGAGCCGTACACGCGCCAGCTCGACGGCAAACTCAGGGAACTGCGCTTCTATTGCGGCGCCGAACGAGTACGGATCACGTACTGGACCGCGACGGGGCGCCGCATCATCATGCTCACCGTGTTCGCCAAGACGAGGATGCGTGAGTTCGCCGAGGTGGAGCGGGCTCGGCAGGCCATGAAGCGATGCCAGGCCGAAGGTCACACCGCGGACGAGGAGGAGCTGTGACGGAGACCAGGAGAACCAGCCTCGACGAGGCTCGTCGGGCCCGGCCCGTGACTCCTGAGATCGAGGAGGAGTACGCGGCCGCCCGTCTGCGCTTCGCCCTCGGTGAGGCCGTGCGCGGGCGGCGGCTGGACCTCTCGCTGTCGCAGCGTGAGCTCGGCCGCCGGGCCGGCATGACCCAGTCGGCCGTGGCGCGCCTGGAGGCCGGCGGCACCGTGCCGACGATCCCCGTCCTCGACCGCCTCGCCCGAGCCCTGGGACTCGAGCTGAGGGTGGAGCTGGCGCCGCAGGTCAAGAGCGCCTGAACCGGGCCGGGAACCCCTCTGGGGCCCGCTTCCGCCGACGCCCCGTACCATGGGGTGAGGCCGTGGCGTGTTCAGCCCGGCAGGGCCCGCGTAACACAGATGTACGCGAAGGCCTTCCTCACACTCCGGGAGTACGCCGCAATATGGCCACGCGCCACGACATCCGCAACGTCGCCATCGTCGCCCACGTCGACCACGGCAAGACGACCCTCGTCGACGCCATGCTGAAGCAGGCCGGTGCCTTCGCCGCGCACGCCGCCGAATCGCTCGACGACCGCATGATGGACTCGAACGACCTGGAGCGTGAGAAGGGCATCACGATCCTGGCCAAGAACACGGCCGTCAAGTACCACCCGAAGGATGGCGGCGACGTCATCACCATCAACATCATCGACACCCCCGGCCACGCCGACTTCGGCGGCGAGGTCGAGCGTGGTCTGTCGATGGTGGACGCGGTGGTCCTGCTCGTCGACGCGTCCGAGGGCCCGCTGCCGCAGACCCGTTTCGTGCTGCGCAAGGCGCTGCAGGCCCGCCTGCCCGTCATCCTGTGCATCAACAAGACGGACCGCCCCGACTCGCGCATCGACGAGGTCGTCAACGAGGCCTACGACCTCTTCCTCGACCTCGACGCCGACGAGGACCAGATCGAGTTCCCCATCGTCTACGCCTGCGCGCGTGACGGAGTGGCCTCGCTGACCAAGCCGGAGGACGGCACCGTCCCGGCCGACAGCGACAGCCTGGAGCCGTTCTTCTCCACGATCCTGTCGCACGTCCCGGCCCCGGAGTACGACGAGGCGGCCCCGCTCCAGGCGCACGTCACGAACCTGGACGCCGACAACTTCCTCGGCCGTATCGCGCTGCTCCGTGTCGAGCAGGGCGAGCTGCGCAAGGGCCAGACCGTCACCTGGATCAAGCGCGACGGCACCATGGCGCCGGTGCGCATCACCGAGCTGCTGATGACCGAGGCGCTCACCCGCAAGCCCGCCGAGAAGGCCGGCCCCGGTGACATCTGTGCCGTCGCCGGTATCCCGGACATCATGATCGGTGAGACCCTCGCCGACCCCGAGAACCCGATCCCGCTGCCGCTGATCACGGTCGACGAGCCCGCGATCTCGATGACCATCGGTACCAACACCTCGCCGCTGGTCGGCCGCGGCGGCACCGGCAAGGGCGCGGAGAACAAGGCCGCGGTCAAGGACCGCAAGGTCACCGCCCGTCAGGTCAAGGACCGCCTCGACCGCGAGCTGGTCGGTAACGTCTCGCTGCGGGTGCTCGACACCGAGCGTCCCGACGCCTGGGAGGTCCAGGGCCGCGGTGAGCTCGCGCTCGCCATCCTGGTCGAGCAGATGCGGCGCGAGGGCTTCGAGCTGACCATCGGCAAGCCGCAGGTCGTCACGAAGGAGGTCGACGGCAAGGTCTACGAGCCGGTCGAGCGCATGACGATCGACGTTCCCGAGGAGCACATGGGCGCGGTCACGCAGCTCATGGGCGTCCGCAAGGGCCGGATGGACAACATGTCCAACCACGGCTCGGGCTGGGTCCGCATGGAGTTCGTCGTTCCGTCCCGCGGTCTCATCGGCTTCCGTACCGAGTTCCTCACCGGTACCCGCGGCACCGGCATCGCCCACTCCATCCACGAGGGCCACGAGCCCTGGTTCGGCACGCTGACGACCCGTAACAACGGCTCGCTGGTCGCCGACCGCTCGGGTGCCGTCACCGCCTTCGCGATGACCAACCTCCAGGAGCGCGGTGTGCTGTTCACCGAGCCCGGCACCGAGGTGTACGAGGGCATGATCGTCGGCGAGAACTCGCGCTCCGACGACATGGACGTGAACATCACCAAGGAGAAGAAGCTCACCAACATGCGCTCCTCCTCGGCCGACTCCTTCGAGGCGATCGTCCCGCCGCGCAAGCTGTCGCTGGAGCAGTCCCTGGAGTTCTGCCGCGACGACGAGTGCGTCGAGGTGACCCCGGAGGCGGTCCGTATCCGCAAGGTGAACCTGGACGCCCGCGAGCGCGCCCGCGCCGCGAGCCGCGCCAAGCACGGCTGACGCACGGTCCGCACGGACACCCCGGGCACCCTCGCTGCACAGCGGGGGTGCCCGGCCTCGTCCCGGGGGCCCATAGGGAAAACCCTCGATTTGCACAGGGAGCTCCTCATGGGTGGGCCCTCCCCACTACCCTGCTGATGTGGAGTGACCCGTCCGCCGTCCGCGGGGCATGAGCCTCTGGACGCGCTGTGCCGTCGTCGGCACGCGTGCTCTCCCGTACGGGACGACGCGGAACTACTCTGGCACGGCGGCGTGTTGACAGTGCGTCACACAGCGTCCCGTTCGCGCCCCGGCACGCGGGGCACCCCGAGGGGAAGCCGGCACGGCCACCTCGGTAGGCGCAACTCATTTTTCGCTGCCGCACGTCCGGAATGCGGACACCCGCTCCCGATAGATGTGTAACAAGTCCGTTTCGCAGGGATCTTTCGGCAAACCGTTTGTCCGGATTTTGGAAGAAGTAGGTGGCAGGTGTGATCGAACCGAGACCTTAGGGATGTGGTTCGGTCATGGCGCATGGCAGATAGTTAGGCGCGTAGAGCTCGGATCAACGGGTCACGCGCTGCACACTGCGCCGACTCACGAGCGCGGGGGCATCTGACTTTCTCCGGCACCGGCGAGGTGACGGATGCGTGTCATGTGCACCCCTTTGCGGTGAACCAATGGACTCATGAGGAGGAACCCATGCGCGGTGCCAAGAGCGCCAAGTGGGTCGCGATAGCCGCGGCTGTGGCCCTGGGCGCGACCGCCTGTGGTGGTGGCAGTGACAGCGGCGACGACAGCAAGGCCGCGATCGACCCGAACGGAAAGTTCTCGATCGAGGTCGGCGAGCCGCAGAACCCGCTGCAGCCGGCGAACACCATGGAGTCCAACGGCAGCATCGTGACGAAGGCCCTGTTCACCGGGCTCGTCGACTACGACTCCAGCGGCAAGATCGTCATGATGAACGCGCAGTCGGTCGACAGCACGGACAACAAGACCTTCACGGTCAAGCTGAAGCCGGGCTGGAAGTTCCACGACGGCACCCCGGTCACCGCCGAGTCCTACGTCAAGGCGTGGAACTGGGCCGCCGCCCCGGCGAACAAGCAGACCAACAGCTTCTGGTTCTCGGACATCAAGGGCTACGCCGACGTCGCCCCCGAGAAGGGCAAGCCGAAGGCCACCGAGATGTCCGGCCTGAAGGTCGTCGACGACAACACCTTCACCATCACGCTCAGCAGCCCGATCCCGTACTTCGTGTACAAGCTGGGCTACGAGGTGTTCTCGCCGCTGCCGGAGTCCTTCTACAAGGACCCGAAGGCCGCGGGCGAGAAGCCGGTCGGCAACGGCCCCTACAAGTTCGTCAGCTGGAACCACAAGAAGTCGATCGAGGTCGCCCGCAACGACGACTACCAGGGTCCGAACAAGGCCAAGAACGGTGGTGTGATCTTCAAGAACTACACCAACCTGGAGACGGCCTACGAGGACCTGAAGTCCGGCAACGTCGACGTCCTGCGCCAGCTCGCCCCGCGTGACCTGCCTGTCTACAAGCAGGACCTCGGCGACCGCGCGGTGGACCAGTCCTACTCCGCGGTCCAGACGATCGCTCCGGCCTTCTACACCAAGCAGTGGAAGGGCATCGACCCGAAGGTCCTGCAGGGCCTGTCCATGGCGATCGACCGGCCCACCATCACGAAGACCGTGCTCCAGGGCACCCGTGAGCCGGCCACCGGCTGGGTCGCCAAGGGCGTCCTCGGCTACCAGCCGAGCCTGGGCACCGACATCTTCAAGTACGACCCGGCCAAGGCCAAGCAGCTCATCAAGGAGGGCGGCGGCGTTCCGGGCAACAAGATCTCCATCCAGTACAACGCGGACGGCGGTCACAAGGAGTGGGTGGAGGCGGTCTGCAACTCCATCACCAAGGCGGTCGGCGTCGCCTGCACCGGCGACTCCAAGGCCGACTTCCAGGCCGACCTCCAGGCGCGTGACGCCAAGGAGGTCAAGTCGATGTACCGCTCCGGCTGGGTGCTCGACTACCCGTTCAACGCGAACTTCCTCCGTGACCTGTTCGGTACGCACTCGTCCGGCAACCAGAGTGGCTTCTCCAACAAGGAGATCGACACCCTGATCAAGCAGGCCGACGGCGCCAAGACGCTGGAGGACTCGGAGAAGCTGTACCAGGCGATGGAGAAGAAGCTTCCCAACTACATGCCGAGCATTCCGCTCTGGTACTACAAGGTCAACGCGGGCTTCTCGGAGAAGGTCAGCGGCGTGAAGTACGCCCAGGACGGCGACCCGATCCTGACCGGCGTTCAGGTCAAGAAGAAGTAACCGCAACAGCCCGTTGAGCCGGGCGCGGTGAGTCCGCGTCCGGGGGCGGCAGCGGCCGGGGGGCCCTTCCCACACGCATCTTCAGGTGATGCGCGCGGGAAGGGCCCGTCGGCTGCCGCTGTGACTGACATGGAGGCACGATGGGGCGCTACGTCGCACGACGACTGCTCCAGATGATCCCGGTGTTCATCGGGACAACTCTGCTGATCTTTCTCATGGTCTACGCCCTGCCCGGCGACCCCGTGCGTGGCCTCTTCGGCGACAAGGCCGGCAGCCCGCAGGTCATCGCGGCGCTGAGACATGAGTACGGCCTGGACCAGCCGATCCTGGTGCAGTACTGGAACTACATGAAGGACATGATCCTTCATGGCGACTTCGGCACGCAGATCGCCAGCGGCCGCCCCGTCACGGACGTGCTGGGCGACGCCTTCCCGGTGACCCTGCGTCTCGCCTCCCTGGCCTTCGCCATCGAGGTCGTCCTGGGGATCGCCCTCGGCGTGGTGGCGGGCCTGCGCGCCGGCCGGCTCACCGACAACGTGGTCCTCGTGATGACGCTGCTGTTCATCTCGGTCCCGGTCTTCGTCCTCGGCTTCATCGCCAAGCTGGTCTTCGCCGAGCAGCTCCACTGGCTGGACCCGAACGTCAACGACTCGACGAACTACGGTCAGTTGCTGATGCCGGCGATCGTCCTGGCGACCGCGTCACTGGCCTATGTGACCCGGCTGACCCGGACCTCCATCGCCGAGAACCGGCGCGCGGACTACATCCGTACCGCGATCGCCAAGGGGCTGCCCAAGAAGCGTGTGGTGGGCGTCCACCTCATGCGCAACTCGATGATCCCCGTGATCACCTACCTGGGTACCGACATCGGTGCGTTGATGGGCGGCGCCGTCGTCACCGAGGGCCTGTTCAACATCCAGGGCGTGGGCGGCACGATCTACCAGTCCCTCGTCCGCCGCGAGGGCACCACCCTGGTCGGCCTGGTGACGATCCTGGTCCTCATCTACCTCCTCGCCAACCTCCTCGTCGACCTGCTCTACGCGGTCCTTGACCCGAGGATTCGTTATGCCTGACGTGACCAAGACCGACGTCAAGACCGGCCGGGTGGACCCGGTGGGCGGGGCACCGGCGGTGCCGCCCGTCGAGTCCAAACCCGAGAAGACACGCAGCCTGTGGGGCGACGCCTGGGCCGACCTGCGCCGCAGCTGGATCTTCATCATCTCCAGCGTGCTGATCTTCTTCCTGCTGCTGATCACCTTCTTCCCGGGCTGGTTCACCAGCGCGGAACCGATCCTCGGTGACCTGTCCAAGCACTACCTGCAGAAGCCCAAGCTGGGGGACGTCGGCTCGGCCGACTGGCTCGGCTACGACCAGCAGGGCCGCAGCGTGTACGCCCGGGTCATCTACGGCACCCGGGCCTCCATCGCCGTGGGCTTCGGCACCACCATCCTCGTCACGCTCGTCGGTAGCCTGGTCGGCATGATCGCCGGGTACTTCGGCGGCATCGTCGACTCGATCCTGTCGCGGTTGGCGGACGTGTTCTTCGGCATCCCGTTCATGCTCGGCACCATGGTCGTGCTCAACTCCTTCCCGGAGCGCACGGCCTGGGTCGTCATCGGCGCTCTCGGCTTCTTCGGCTGGACGCAGATCTCCCGCGTGATGCGCGGTGCGGTCATCACCACCAAGCAGGCCGACTACGTGCAGGCCGCCAAGGCGCTGGGCGCGAGCACCCCGAGGATCATGTTCCGGCACATCCTGCCGAACACCCTCGCCCCGGTGATCGTCGTCGCCACCATCTCGCTCGGCGTCTACATCGCCGCCGAGGCGACGCTGTCCTTCCTGGGCCTCGGCCTCAGTGGCGTGTCGTGGGGCAACGACATCTCCGACGGCGGCGCTTCGATCCGCGTGGCCCAGTGGATCATGCTCTACCCGTCGATCATGCTCAGCATCACGGTGCTGGCGTTCATCATGCTCGGTGAGGCCGTACGCAACGCCCTCGACCCGAAGATGCGCTGAGGGAGGCGTACGTGACCGTCATCGAAGAAGTATCCGTGCCCTCGCCTCGCGAGGGCGACGGCGGACCGCTGCTCGAAGTGCGTGACCTGCACGTCGAGTTCCACACCCGGGAGGGTGTGATCAAGGCCGTCAACGGCGTCAACTACAGCGTGGACGCGGGCGAGACGCTCGCCGTGCTCGGTGAGTCCGGCTCCGGCAAGTCCGTCACCGCGCAGGCGATCATGGGCATCCTCGACATGCCGCCGGCGAAGATCCCCCAGGGGGAGATCTTTTTCCGCGGCCAGGACATGTTGAAGATGTCCGGCGAGGAGCGCCGCAAGATCCGCGGCCGCCGGATCGCCATGATCTTCCAGGACGCGCTCAGCTCGCTCAACCCGGTGCTCAGCGTCGGCTACCAGCTCGGCGAGATGTTCCGCGTCCACCAGGGCCTGTCCAAGAAAGAGGCCAAGGCCAAGGCGATCGAGCTGATGGACCGGGTGAAGATCCCGGCCGCCGCGGCCCGGGTCAACGACTACCCGCACCAGTTCTCCGGCGGTATGCGCCAGCGCATCATGATCGCCATGGCGCTGGCCCTGGAGCCGGACCTGATCATCGCCGACGAGCCCACCACGGCTCTCGACGTGACGGTCCAGGCCCAGGTCATGGACCTGCTCGCGGAGTTGCAGCGCGAGTACAACATGGGCCTCATCCTGATCACCCACGACCTCGGTGTGGTCGCCGACGTCGCGGACAAGATCGCGGTGATGTACGCGGGCCGGATCGTGGAGCGCGCCCCGGTCCACGAGCTGTACAAGCGCCCGGCGCACCCCTACACGCGGGGTCTGCTGGACTCGATCCCGCGCCTGGACCAGAAGGGCCAGGAGCTGTACGCCATCAAGGGCCTGCCGCCCAACCTGCTGCACGTCCCGACCGGTTGCGCCTTCAACCCGCGCTGCCCCAAGGCCCAGGACATCTGCCGCACGGACGTCCCGGACCTGTTCCCGGTCACCGAAGAGGACGGCAGCGAGCTGGTCGGCCGTGCCTCGGCATGCCACTTCTGGAAGGAGACGATCCATGGCTGAGCTCAGCAAGAACGACGAGCCGCAGGACGCCACGCCGAACGTCTCCGACGTCGAGGTCGTGGACGCCGCATCCGAGACCGAGGCGGTCGCCGCGATCGAGGCGCCCGTCGAGCGGGGCGAGCCGATTCTCCAGGTGCGCAACCTGGTGAAGCACTTCCCGCTCACCCAGGGCATCCTGTTCAAGAAGCAGATCGGCGCCGTCAAGGCCGTCGACGGTGTCTCCTTCGACCTGTACCAGGGCGAGACGCTGGGCATCGTGGGCGAGTCCGGCTGTGGCAAGTCCACGGTGGCCAAGCTCCTGATGACTCTGGAGCGGGCTACCGCCGGCGAGGTCTTCTACAAGGGCCAGGACATCACCAAGCTGTCCGGGCGTGCGCTGAAGGCAGTGCGGCGCAACATCCAGATGGTCTTCCAGGACCCGTACACCTCGCTCAACCCGAGGATGACGGTCGGCGACATCATCGGGGAGCCGTACGACATCCACCCCGAGGTGGCACCGAAGGGCGACCGGCGCCGCAAGGTGCAGGAACTCCTCGACGTGGTGGGCCTCAACCCGGAGTACATCAACCGGTACCCGCACCAGTTCTCCGGCGGTCAGCGCCAGCGCATCGGCATCGCGCGCGGCCTGGCGCTCAACCCGGAGATCATCATCTGCGACGAGCCGGTGTCGGCGCTCGACGTGTCGGTGCAGGCGCAGGTCATCAACCTGATGGAGGGACTGCAGGACGAGTTCAACCTCTCCTACATCTTCATCGCGCACGACCTGTCGATCGTCCGGCACATCTCCGACCGGGTCGGGGTCATGTACCTCGGCAAGATGGCGGAGATCGGCAGCGACGAGCAGATCTACGACCACCCGACGCACCCCTACACCCAGGCGCTGCTGTCCGCGGTCCCGGTTCCGGACCCGGAGGCTCGTGAGGGGCGTGACCGGATCATCCTGACCGGCGACGTGCCGTCCCCGGCCAACCCGCCCTCCGGGTGCCGTTTCCGCACCCGGTGCTGGAAGGCCGAGGACAAGTGCGCCGAGCAGGAGCCGCTGCTGGCGGTTCCGGAGCGCTTCAAGGGCGTGGACACCCCGGCGGCACACGAGTCGGCGTGCCACTTCGCCGAGGAGAAGGACGTCGTGCACGCGGCCTGACGCCTCTCACCTCGTACGCACACCCTGAGCGGGTGGCCGCCGACCGGAGACGGTTCGCGGCCGCCCGCTCTTGGTCTTGGCCGGGCGGCATCCGTACTCTCCGTGCTCTCTCTGCTCGGAGATTGGCCGCCAGTCCAGTCCGGTTCAGTCGGACGTCCGGCGCAGGATCAGGCAGACGAAGCCGAAGCTGTCCCGGTAGACGCGCAGCCATTCGGCGCGGTGGGCGGTGGCTGCCGCCAGTGCCCGGGGACTGTCCGGATCGCCAGGGTGGTCCAGGGCCCACGACGCCAGCGAGCCCGTCCAGGCCCATTCGTAGTCGTCCAGCTCCTGGCGGGTGCTGATGTGCCCGTGAACGGGTGTCCATCCGTCAGCGATGACGCGGTCCACCGTGGTCGGCAGGTCGGTGAAGTCGCCGAGCATCTCGATGGCATCGGGGGAGGGCTCGTGTTCCCAGAAGGCGTCACCGATCAGGACGCGTCCGCCGGGAGCCAGGTGCGTGCGGGCCGCCGCGAGGGTGGGGAGCAGGCCGCCGAAGGCGTGGGTGGCCCCGACACTGATCACCAGGTCGAACAGGTGCGGGGCGACGAAGTCCGCGGCGTCCTCGTGGTGGAGGGCGAGGCGCTCCTGGAGGCCGCGGGTGCGGGCGCCTTCAAGAGCGTGCGCCAACGCCCTCTTGGAGGTGTCGACGCCTTCGGCCAGCAGCCGCGGGTGCGTGGTCAGGGCGCGCAGCAGCCACTCTCCGCCTCCGCAGCCGAGATCGAGGACGCGGGTGCTGTCGCGCCGGATGCCGCGTTCCAGCAGGCGGCGCACGGAGTCGTCGTCGAGCGGGGCGGCGATCGGATGATCTGTATGAGCGAGCCTGGAGATCTGTTCACGGTCCACCGGCGGAGCCTGACATGGACAGGGACCGCACGCACCTGCTTTTCCTCCGGAGACAGGCGGGGCACCACGCAGTCCCCGGCGCTGCCCCCGGTTCACCACGAGCACACGCAGCCGGACCTCAACCACCTGGCCTTCACACCAGGAGCAGCCACCAGGTCGACGCCCTGGCGGCCGAGGTCACGCGGTGATGGTCGCCCGCGCCCAGTGACAAGCCACCTCCCCCTCCCCGCCCCCGCCCAGCACTCCGGGATCCTCCCCCCGGCACGCCCCCGCGACGCCCGCCCGTTCCGCCTCGCCGCTCGCCAGGACCTGGCAGCGGGCGTGGAAGCGGCAGCCGGAGGGGATGCGGGACGGGTCGGGGGGCTCGCCGGAGAGGACGACGGGGGCTCCGGGGGCGTCCGGCAGGACCGACAACAGGGCCTGGGTGTACGGGTGGCGGGGAGCCGTCAGTACCTGCTCGACGTCCCCGGTCTCCACGATCCGGCCCAGGTACATCACCGCGACCCGGTCGGCGATGTTCCACGCCAGGCCCAGGTCGTGGGTCACCACCAGTGCGGAGAGGCCGAGTTCGTCGCGCAGCCGCAGGAGGAGGGCGAGGATCTCGCCGCGTACCGAGGCGTCCAGGGAGGCCACCGGCTCGTCGGCGACCAGGAGTTCGGGTTCGAGGACCAGCGCGCCCGCGATGACGACCCGTTGGCGCTGACCGCCGGAGAGTTCGTGCGGGTAGCGCAGGAAGAAGCGCTCGGGGGGTCGCAGACCCGCCCGGGACAGGGCGTCGGCGACCGCTGCCCGCTCGTCGCCGCCGTACCCGTGGATCCGCAGCCCCTCGGCCACCGCGTCGTACACCGTGTGCCGGGGGTTCAGTGATCCGGTCGGGTCCTGGAGGACCAGCTGGACGCGTCTGCGGTACGCCTTCAGGGACCGGGAGGAGTACTCCAGCGGCTGCCCGCCGAAGCGGACGCGGCCCTCCGTCGGCCGGACCAGGCCCAGCAGGGCGCGGGCCAGGGTCGTCTTGCCGCAGCCGGACTCGCCGACCAGGGCGACGATCTCGCCGGGCCGGATGTCGAGTGCGACGCCGTCCACCGCGCGGGCCGGTGGGTCGCGGTGCCGTCCGGGGTAGGTGACGTGGAGTCCTTCAGCGCTGATCAACGTCATGTGCCGCTCCTCGCGTCCTCGGCCGTGACCGCGGTCCCCGGCGGCGCCGCTCCCACGTGCACACACGCCGCTCTCCGCTCCGGGCCCGCGTCCCGCAGCTCCTGGTCGTCCACCGCGCAGGAGTCCAGCGCGACCGGGCAGCGTGGGTGGAAGGTGCAGCCGGGAGGCAGGGCGGCCGGGTCGGGCGGGTCGCCCGGCAGGCCGCGCGGGGCGAACCGGGAGGCCGGGTCGCCGATCCGGGGGAAGGCGGCCGACAGGGCCTTCGCGTACGGGTGCCGGGCGTCCTCGTGGACCTCCCGGGCCGGGCCCTCCTCGACGACCCGGCCCGCGTACATCACCGCGAGCCGGTCGCAGGTGTCGGAGAGCACCGTCAGATCGTGGCTGATCATGATCAGGCCCAGATCCTGCTCGGCGACCAGCTGTTCGATCAGCCGCAGGATCTGCGCCTGGATCATCACGTCCAGGGCGGTGGTCGGCTCGTCGGCGATGATGAGGCGGGGCGAGCAGGCGAGTGCCATGGCGATCATGACGCGTTGGCGCTGGCCGCCGGACAGCTCGTGCGGGTACGCCGACGCCCGCGCCGCCGGCAGGCCCACGTGTTCAAGGAGCTCACCGGCCTGTTTCCTCGCCGCCGCCCGGGTGGCCCCGCGGTGCAGCAGGATCGGCTCGGCGATCTGGTCGCCGACGCGGCGCACGGGGTTCAGCGAGTGCATGGCGCCCTGGAAGACGATGGAGGCGCCCGCCCAGCGGACCGCCCGCACCTGCCCCCACCGCATCGTCAGCACGTCCTCACCGTCCAGCAGCACCTGCCCGCCGACGCGGGTGCCGGCCGGCAGCAGCCGCAGCAGCGCGAGCGCCAGCGTGGACTTGCCGCACCCCGACTCGCCCGCGATGCCGAGCTTCTGACCCGCCGCGAGCCGCAGGTCCACGCCGCGCACCGCGGCGGCCCCGCCCGGGTAGGTCACCTCCAGCCCGCGTACCTCGAGGAGTGTCAACGGTCCACCCCCAGCCGGGGGTTGAGCACCGACTCCACGGCACGTCCGCACAGCGTGAACGACAGCGCGACCGCGGCGATCGCGATGCCGGGCGGCACCAGATACCACCAGTCTCCGGAACTCACCGCACCCGCCTCCCGAGCCTCCTGGAGCAGCCCGCCCCACGACACCACCGTCGGATCGCCGAGCCCGAGGAAGGCCAGCGTCGCCTCGGCGAGGATCGCGGCGGACACCATCAGCGTCGCCTGCGCCAGCACCAGCGGCATCACGTTGGGCAGCACATGCCGGGACATGACGTGCCAGTGGCCGCCGCCCAGCGCCTTCGCGCGTTCGATGTACGGCCGTGACTCCACCGCCAGCGTCTGCGCCCGCACCAGCCGTGCGGTGGTCGGCCACGAGGTCACGCCGATCGCCAGCACCACCGTGCCGAGGGAGCGGGACATCACAGTGGCGAGCGCGATCGCGAGCACCAGCGTCGGCATCACCAGGAACCAGTCCGTGACCCGCATCAGCACGGTCGCGTACGCGCCCTTGAAGTGCCCTGCCGTCACCCCCACCAGCGTGCCGATGGCCACCGAGAGCACGGCAGCCAGCAGCCCCACCAGCAGCGAGACCCGCGAGCCCCACACCAGCAGGCCCAGCAGATCGCGCCCGAACCGGTCGGTGCCCAGCGGGAACTCGCCGCTCGGACCTTCCATGGGCTGCCCCGGAGCGTCGGTCACCCCGGCCACGTCGGAGCCGACGGTGAGCGGCGCGGTCAGCGCGACCAGCGCGAACAGGGTGAGGGCGACCAGGCCCACCAGCCCGGCGTGGTGGGTGCGGTAACGCGTCCAGAACCGTACGACGGAGCGTCGGCGGCGCTGCCGGGCGAGCCGCCGCGGACCGGATCCGGTCGCCGGGTCGGGGCCGTCGGCCTGGTTGCCGGCCGGGGCGTCGGCCGGGGTGCCGGTCGTCATCTGCCCACCCGTGGGTCGAGCAGCGGGTAGACCAGGTCGGCCAGCGTGTTCATGATGATCACCGCCGCGGCGAAGAAGAGGAACAGCCCCTGCACCAGGGGCAGGTCGGGCACGCTCAGTGCCTGGTAGAACAGTCCGCCCAGCCCAGGCCAGGAGAACACGGTCTCCACGAGGATCACGCCCGCGACGGTCCGGCCGAGGTTGACGAAGACCAGCGTCACGGTCGGCAGCAGCGCGTTCGGCACGGCGTGCCGACGCCGGACCAGGTCGTCCCGCAGGCCCTTGGCGCGGGCCGTGGTCAGGTAGTCGCTGCCCATCTCGTCGAGCAGCGCCGAACGGGTGACCAGCAGCGTCTGCCCGTACTCGACCGCGACCAGGGTGATGACGGGGAGGACCAGATGGTGGGCCACGTCGAGGACGTACCCGAATCCCTCCTCGCCGCCCGACTCCATGCCGCCGGTGGGGAACAGCCCGGGGATCGGGCCGACGCCGACCGAGAACACGATGATCAGCAGCAGGCCCAGCCAGAACGACGGGACGGAGTAGAGGGTCAGCGCGAGACCGGTGTTCAGCCGGTCCCCGAGCCTGCCGTGGCGCCAGGCCGCGCGGGTGCCGAGGACGATCCCGAGGGCGGTGTACAGGACGAAGGCCGTGCCGGTCAGCAGCAGCGTGTTCGGCAGCGCCTCGCCGATCTTGTCGACGACCGGGGCACGGAACTGGTACGAGGTGCCCAGGTCGCCGGTGAGCGCCTTGGCGCAGTAGTCCGTGAACTGCTGCCACAGCGGCAGGTCCATCCCGAACTCCCGACGGTAGGCGGCCAGTTGCGCCGCCGACACCGGGCGGCCGCCGGTCATGGTCTTGACCGGGTCGCCCGGGATCAGCCGGAACAGGAAGAACCCGGTGACCAGCACGGCGAACAGGGAGACGGCGGCGCCGCCGACCTTGCCGGCGCCGTAGCGGACGTACGCCGTGCTGCTGCGCGCCCGCGGGGTGCGTACCGCCGGTTCGGCGAGGGCCTCAGGGGCGGCGGCCTTCTGGACGCTACTCACGGTCGTCGGCGGTGGACCGGCGGCGCAGCACGAAGAACACCGCGGCGCCCACCAGGACCACGGCGGCCACGACACCGCCGATGACCGCGCCGGTCGAGCCGCCGGAGTCGTCGGACGATCCGTCCGAGGCCGCGGGGACAGCCGACCACCAGCTCCAGTAGCCGTCCTGGCCGTAGATGTTGCCCGCCGCGCTCGGCATCGTCCGGATCGACGCGATCTGGTCGGTCCGGTAGGCCTCGACGGCGTTCGGGTACGCCATGACGTTCATGTACCCCAGGTCGTACAGCCGGGACTCCATCTGCTTGACCAGGGTGGCCCGTTTGGCGGGGTCGTACTCGGCGAGCTGACGGGCGTACAGGTCGTCGTAGCGCTGGTCGCAGACGAAGTTGTCGGTGGCGCCGGTGTCCTTCGGGGTGGCGGGCAGGGCCGCGCAGGTGTGGATCGACAGGACGAAGTCCGGGTCGGGGTTGACGGACCAGCCGTCGAAGGCGAGGTCGTAGGTGCCCGCGAGCCAGGGATCGGTGACGTTGTCCAGGCAGTCGAGGGTGATCCCGATGCCGAGCTTGCCCCACCACTCCTGGAGGTACTGGCCGACCGCCTTGTCGTTGGGGTCGGTGGCGTGGCAGAGGACGCGGTAGGTGATCGGTTTGCCGTCCTTGCCGAGGCGTTTGCCGGAGCTGTTCTTCTTGTAGCCCGCCTGGTCGAGGAGCCGGCCCGCCTTGGCCGGGTCGTAGGCGAGTTCCTGGCTCGCCGAGGGTTTCCAGAAGTACTGCGAGAAGCGGGGCGGGATGTACCCCTCGCCCTCGACGGCGTGCCCCTGGAACACCTTGTCGATGATGGTCCGGCGGTCGACCGCCATGAACAGGGCGTGCCTGACGCGCGCGTCCAGCAGGGAGGGGTCGCCGTCGCCGAACTTCTTGCCGTTCTTCGCGCGGGCGCCAGGGTTGGTGGCGAGGGCGTAGAAGCGGCGGCCGGGGGCGTCGTTGACGCGGATGTTCTTCTCGTTCTTCAGGGAGGCCGCCTGAGCGGGGGTCAGCGACGGGGACCCGGCGACGAAGGAGACCTCACCCTTGCGCAGGGCGGCCACCGCGGCGTCCTGGTCCTTGTAGTAGCGGAAGACCAGCTCGTCGAACTTGGGAGCGCCCCGCCAGAAGTTCTTGTTCGGCTTGAGGCGTACGTAGCTGTCGGGCTTGTAGTCGGTGAGGACGAACGGCCCGTTCCCGACGACCGGGAAGCTCTTGTCGTTGTTGAACTTCGAGAAGTCGTCGACCTTCTCCCAGACGTGCTTCGGCACGATCGGCACGTCCAGGGCGGTCATCGTGGCCTGCGGCTTCTTCAGCTCGATGACCAGCTGGGTGGGGCTGGGCGCGGTGACCTTCCGGAAGTTGGAGACGAAGCTGCCGTTGGTGGTGGCGGCGCCCTCGTCGGTCATCATCGTGTTGAACGTCCAGGCCGCGTCCTCGGCGGTGGCCTTCTGGCCGTCCGACCACGTGGAGTCGGAGCGGATCGTGTAGGTCCAGGTCAGCTTGTCGGCGGACGGCTCCCACTTGGTGGCCAGGCCCGGGACGGCGTGGTTGTCCTTGGGGTCGTAGTTGGTCAGGTACTCGTACATCAGCCGGTGGATGCTGGTGCTGACCAGCCGTTGCGCCAGGAACGGACTCAGCGAGTCGACGCTCTGGGCGACCGCCACGGTCAGGACGCTCTTGCTGTCGGCGGCCGCGGCCTCATGGGGCGCCGGATCGAGCGGGGTCGCGAGCCCGGCCGATAACGCCAGGGCGCCGGCACCGGCGACGGCGGCGAGCCGGGCGACGCGGGGCCGTGAACTCCTCGGGCCCGAGAGCCCCCTGCCATGGACTTGTGTGCTCATGGGTCGTGACCTCGCGTCATCGCTCGCACAGGAACGGCTTGTCGGAGTGCTGATGGAGTGCTGTGGGAGTGCTCTCTCTCAGTGCTGGACCGGACCGGATCAGGTGTCGCCGACGGGAATGATGAGTGTGTCTATCAGCGCGTTCCACGCGCGTCAACGGCGCGTGAAGGCCGTGTGGCCTGCGGAAACAATCCGATGAGGCGAACGCGGCAGTCATTGGTACACACCTGTGAAGGGCCCCAGGTCAAGGCGTGGCGGCGTTTGCGGCCTGACGTTCCGTCGTACGGGCGAGGGGGCGGGACGGCTGGGCGGACGGTGACCCATCCGGCCCGCGCTCGCATGCGCTATGGGTGCTATGGGCTGATATTGGCCGGTAACGGTTCAGGATCCCGGCGTCGGCTGCACACCGCACTGCACGGGCACTCAGGAGGAGGCACTCCATGCGCGGAGCCACGCACGCCAGATGGGCCGCCTGCGCGGCGGCGGTAGTCCTCGCGGCGTCCGGCTGCGGCGGCGACAGCAGCGCCAGCAGCGACGGCGACGGCGTCCTCAGTGCCTCCTGGGGCGATCCGCAGAACCCCCTGGAGCCCGCCAACACCAACGAGGTGCAGGGCGGCAAGGTCCTCGACATGATCTTCCGGGGCCTCAAGAGGTACAACCCGACGACCGGTGCGGCCGAGGACATGCTGGCCCAGAAGATCGACACCTCGGACTCGCAGAACTACACCATCACCATCAAGGACGGCTGGACGTTCAGCAACGGCGAGGCCGTCACCGCCAAGTCCTTCGTCAACGCCTGGAACTACGGCGCCAGCCTGAAGAACAACCAGCGGAACGCGTACTTCTTCGGCTACATCGACGGCTACGCCCAGGTCCACCCGGACAACGGCAGCAAGCAGACCGCGGACACCCTCTCCGGTCTCAAGGTCGTCAACGACAAGACCTTCACCGTCAAGCTGAACCAGAAGTTCTCGACGTTCCCGGACACCCTCGGATACTCCGCCTTCGATCCGCTGCCGCAGTCCTTCTTCGACGACCACGCCACCTGGGTGCAGAAGCCGGTCGGCAACGGCCCGTACACCGTCGACTCGTACACCAAGGGCTCCCAGATGTCCCTGCGGAAGTGGAACGACTACCCCGGCCCGGACAAGGCGCAGAACGGCGGCGTCGACCTGAAGGTCTACACCGACAACAACACCGCCTACACCGACCTGATGGCAGGCAACCTCGACCTGGTCGACGACATCCCCGCCGCCCAGCTCAAGAACGCCAAGAGCGACCTCAACGGCCGGTACCTCAACACCCCGGCCGGCATCATCCAGACCCTCGCCTTCCCGTTCTACGACAGCGACTGGAACCAGAGCGGGTCCGTCAAGGTCCGTACCGGCCTGTCCATGGCGATCGACCGGAAACAGATCACGGAAACGATCTTCCAGAAGACCCGCACCCCCGCCACCGACTGGACCTCCCCGGTCCTCGGCACGGACGGCGGCTACCAGAGCGGCCTGTGCGGAAACGCCTGCCTGTACAACCCCGCCGAAGCCAAGAAGATGATCCAGGAGGGCGGCGGGCTCCCGGGCGGCCAGGTCAAGATCACGTACAACGCGGACACCGGCTCCCACAAGGAGTGGGTCGACGCCGTCTGCAACTCCATCAACAACGCGCTCGACAACGACAAGGCCTGCGTCGGCAACCCGGTCGGCACCTTCGCCGACTTCCGCAACCAGATCACCGACCGGAAGATGAGCGGGCCGTTCCGGGCCGGGTGGCAGATGGACTACCCCCTCATCCAGAACTTCCTCCAGCCGCTCTACTACACCAACGCCTCCTCCAACGACGGCAAGTGGTCCAACAAGGACTTCGACAACCTCGTCAACCAGGCCAACGCCGAGACCGACACCGCCAAGGCCGTCCAGACCTTCCAGAGCGCCGAGAAGGTCGTCCGGGACAACATGGCCGCCATCCCGCTCTGGTACCAGAACGGCAGCGCCGGCTACTCCGATCGGCTGTCCGACGTGAACCTCAACCCCTTCAGCGTCCCCGTCTACAACGAGATCAAGGTCAGCTGAGCCGGCCATGGGCCGCTACGTCGTCCGGCGCCTGCTCCAGATGATCCCGGTGTTCATCGGGGCCACCCTGCTGATCTTCCTGATGGTGAACGTGATGGGCGACCCCATCGCGGGCCTGTGCGGCGAGCGGCAGTGCGACCCGGCGACGGCGGCCCAGCTGAAGAAGGAGTTCGGCCTCGACAAGCCGGTCTGGCAGCAATACCTGACCTACATGGGCAACGTCTTCACCGGCGACTTCGGCACCGCGTTCAACGGCCAGAAGGTCACCGAGCTGATGGCGACGGCCTTCCCGGTCACCATCCGGCTGACCATCGTGGCGATCCTCTTCGAGATCGTCATCGGTATCACCCTGGGTGTCGTCACCGGTCTCAAGCGCGGGCGGCCCGTCGACACCTCGGTCCTGCTGCTCACCCTCGTGGTGATCTCCGTGCCCACCTTCGTCACCGGTCTGCTGCTCCAACTCCTGCTCGGTGTCGAGTGGGGCTGGATCAAACCGTCGGTGTCGACCGACGCCACGTTCGGCGAGCTGATCGTGCCCGGCCTGGTCCTCGCCTCCGTGTCGCTCGCCTATGTGACCCGCCTGACCCGCACGTCCATCGCGGAGAACAAGCGGTCCGACTACGTCCGTACGGCCGTCGCCAAGGGGCTGCCGAGGCGGCGCGTCATCACCCGGCACCTGCTGCGCAACTCCCTGATCCCCGTGGTCACCTTCATCGGCGCCGACATCGGCGCGCTGATGGGCGGCGCGATCGTCACCGAGCGGATCTTCAACATCCACGGCGTGGGCTACCAGCTCTACCAGGGGATCCTGCGCCAGAACACCCAGACCGTCGTCGGCTTCGTGACGGTGCTCGTCCTGGTGTTCCTGATCGCCAACCTGCTCGTCGACCTGCTGTACGCCGTCCTCGACCCCAGGATCCGCTATGCCTGAGCCGATCCCGCAGGAGCCGTACCAGTCGGGCGGGGGCCGCGCGTCCGAGGACGGCGCGATCGCCGCGACCGGGATGGGCGGCGCCATGGACCTCGCCACCAGCGAGGGCGAGGGGCTGGAGCAGCGCTCGTCGGACGACGCCGACGGACCCGACCCGGACGCACCGGGGGGTGCGGGCCCGTCCGGCAAACCCCGCAGCCTCTGGTCCGACGCCTGGCGCGACCTGCGCCGCAACCCGGTCTTCATCATCTCCGGACTGGTGATCGTCTTCCTCGTCGTGATCTCCATCTGGCCGTCGCTGATCGCCTCCGGCAGCCCGCTCAAGTGCGACCTCGCCAAAGCCCAGGAGGGCTCCCAGCCGGGCGCACCCTTCGGCTACGACGGCCAAGGCTGCAACGTCTACACCCGCACCGTCTACGGCGCCCGGACCTCCGTCACGGTCGGCGTCTGCGCCTCGCTCGGCGTGGGGATCCTCGGGTCGGTCCTCGGCGGGCTCGCCGGGTTCTTCGGCGGGCTCCCGGACTCGTTCCTGTCCCGGATCACCGACGTCTTCTTCGCGATCCCCGTCGTCCTCGGCGGTCTGGTGCTGCTCTCCGTGGTGACCAGCAACACCGTCTGGCCGGTCATCGGGTTCATGGTGCTGCTGGGCTGGCCGCAGGTCTCCCGCATCGCCCGCGGCTCCGTCATCACCGCCAAACAGCACGACTACGTCCAGGCCGCACGGGCGCTGGGCGCCTCCAACTCCCGGCTGCTGCTGCGGCACATCACACCGAACGCCGTCGCACCGGTGATCGTCGTGGCGACCATCGCGCTCGGCACCTACATCGCGCTGGAGGCGACCCTGTCGTACCTCGGCGTGGGGCTGAAGCCGCCGTCGGTCAGCTGGGGGATCGACATCTCCGCGGCGTCCGCCTACATCCGCCAGGCCCCGCACATGCTGCTCTGGCCGGCCGGGGCGCTCGCGCTCACCGTGCTCGCGTTCATCATGCTCGGCGACGCGGTGCGCGACGCCCTCGACCCGAAGCTGAGGTGAGCCGCCGCGATGCTGCTCGAAGTGCGTGACCTGCACGTGGAGTTCCGGACCAGGGACGGCGTCGCCAAGGCCGTCAACGGCGTCGACTACGGCGTGGACGCCGGCGAGACGCTCGCCGTGCTCGGGGAGTCCGGCTCCGGCAAGTCCGTCACCGCGCAGGCGATCATGGGCATCCTCGACATCCCGCCGGGCCGGATCACCGGCGGCGAGATCCTCTTCCAGGGCCAGGACCTGCTGAAGCTGAAGGAGGACGAACGACGCAGGATCCGCGGCGCCCAGATGGCGATGATCTTCCAGGACGCGCTGTCCTCGCTGAATCCCGTGCTCTCCGTCGGCGACCAGCTCGGCGAGATGTTCGTGGTCCACCGGGGCATGTCCCGCAAGGACGCGCGGGCCAGGGCCGTCGAGCTGATGGACCACGTCCGCATCCCCGGCGCGAAGGAGCGGGTGAAGCAGTACCCGCACCAGTTCTCCGGCGGTATGCGACAGCGCATCATGATCGCCATGGCGCTCGCGCTCCAGCCCGCGCTGATCATCGCCGACGAACCCACCACCGCCCTCGACGTCACCGTCCAGGCCCAGGTCATGGACCTGCTCGCCGAGTTGCAGCGCGAGTACGCCATGGGCCTCATCCTGATCACCCACGACCTCGGTGTGGTCGCCGACGTCGCCGACCGGATCGCCGTCATGTACGCCGGCCGGATCGTCGAGTCGGCCCCGGTCCACGACATCTACAAGGCGCCCGCCCACCCGTACACCCGGGGCCTGCTGGACTCCATCCCGCGCCTGGACCAGAAGGGCCAGGAGCTCTACGCCATCAAGGGCCTGCCGCCCAACCTCATGAACATCCCGCCCGGCTGCCCCTTCCACCCGCGCTGCCCGATGGCCCAGGACGTCTGCCGCACCGACCTGCCCCCGCTGTACGAGGTGACCGACTCGGACGCGGCCCGGGGCAGCGCCTGCCACTTCTGGAGGGAGTGTCTGCATGGCCCCGACCTCGACCTCGACTGAGCCGATCCTGGAGGTCAGCGGACTGGTCAAGCACTACCCGCTCACCCGGGGCATCCTGTTCAAGAAGCAGGTCGGCGCGGTCAAGGCCGTCGACGGCGTCGACTTCACCCTGGACCGGGGCGAGACCCTGGGCATCGTGGGCGAGTCCGGCTGCGGCAAGTCCACGGTCGCCAAGATGCTGGTGAGCCTGGAGCGGCCGACGGCCGGGGAGATCCGCTACAAGGGCGAGGACATCACCCAGCTGTCCGGGCGGGCCCTGAAGGCGGTGCGGCGCAACATCCAGATGGTGTTCCAGGACCCGTACACCTCGCTCAACCCCCGGATGACCGTGGGCGACATCATCGGGGAGCCGTACGACATCCACCCCGAGGTGGCACCGAAGGGTGACCGGCGCCGCAAGGTGCAGGAACTCCTCGACGTGGTGGGCCTCAACCCGGAGTACATCAACCGGTACCCGCACCAGTTCTCCGGCGGCCAGCGCCAGCGCATCGGCATCGCCAGGGGGCTCGCACTGCGCCCGGAGGTCATCGTCGCCGACGAGCCGGTGTCGGCACTGGACGTCTCCGTCCAGGCGCAGGTCATCAACCTGATGGCCGGCCTCCAGGACGAGTTCGAGCTGTCCTACGTCTTCATCGCGCACGACCTGTCGATCGTCCGGCACATCTCCGACCGGGTCGGCGTGATGTACCTCGGGCGGATCGTGGAGACCGGCAGGGACGCCGAGATCTACGACCACCCCACCCACCCCTACACCCAGGCGCTGCTGTCCGCGGTACCCGTCCCGGACCCGGAGGCCCGTGAACACCGCGAGCGGATCATCCTGGCGGGCGACGTGCCGTCCCCGACGAACATCCCCTCCGGCTGCCGCTTCCGCACCCGCTGCTGGAAGGCGCGGGAGCGGTGCGCCCTGGAGGTGCCCGCACTCGCGGTGCCCGCCGAGTTCCGGTACCTGCCCGGCCCCGCCGCCCACGACTCGGCCTGCCACTTCGCGGAGGAGAAGCGGGTGGTGCCGGCGGAGGAAGCGGGGGAGTGAGGCTGCGGGGGAGACGAGGGGTGAGGCGGTGGAGGACGCGAGTGGCAAGGCGGCGGAGTACGTGAGGGGCGAGGGCGGCGGATGATCTCGCCGAGGGGCGGAAAAAACCGCACAAATGACCACCAACCGCGTTAACACACAGGCAACTTCACCGACCCGATCCCGATATACGGACGCGTCAGGCTGAACAGCGTACGGCCGTGCGGGTGCCGTAAACGGGCCGGGAGCGCCATGTCTCCCGGCCCGTTTTTCCGCGCCCGAACCGCCGTGCCGACCTCGCGGGACGCTGCCCGTCGGCTATCCCGGTCATGCCATGAATCCCTGAGCTTCCTCAGCTCCCTCTTGCGTCCCCATCCACCCGTCCCACTACAGTTTCGAACGTGCGCTCTTTGATCGCATGCGCGAACCAACTGTGCTATGGGGGAAGGCGGTTCACGGAGAATGGGTTACACGCTGCCCGGCTGGCTCGACGAGATCCTGGACTTCATCGGCATCAACTTCCCGAACGTCGACGAGGACGACTACCGCGACATGGCGGACGCCATGCGGGACTTCGCGGACAAGTTCGAGGGGCACGGCGGGGACGCCCACAAGGCGGTGACCCGGATCCTCTCCTCTTCGGAGGGGTGGGCGGTCGACGCGATGGAGAAGCACTGGTCCCACGTCAAGGCGTCACATCTGGAGAAAGTCCCGGAACTGGCACGGCTGTTCGCGGACGCCTGTGACGTGGTCGCGGACATCATCTTCGGGATGAAGCGCAAGGCCGAGGTGGAACTCGGCGTGATGGCGGGGTCGGTGGGGCTGTCGATCGGGTTGGCGGCGTTCACCGGAGGTCTCTCCGCCGTCCTCGGAGCGGCCGAGATCACGGCGATGCGCCAGCTGGTCAAACGGATCGTCGACGAGGCGGCCGACCGGATCGTGGAGGAACTCCTCGCCCGGGTCACCGAACCGGTCAACGCCAAGCTGCAGGCGATGATCGAGGACGTGGTCCTCGACCTGGCCGAGGGCGCCTTCTCCCTCCCCCCGGAGGCGGGCGCCGACTCCCCGGCCGGCAAGGGCGCCGGACACGGCGGAATGCAGCTGGCCTCGGCCGGAGGCAGCGACGGCGGCGCGGGCGAGGCGAAGGTGACCCGCATCGACCATGTGGAGTTCGAGGACGGGGCAGGCAAGGTCTCGGGCCACGGCGGAGAACTCCACCTCGCCAGTTCGGCGTCACTGTCCCGAGCCAAGGGCGCCTTCGGTCGCACCCGCGGAAAGGACCCCTTCACCCAGGCTTTCGACGGCGTACTGCATGCCGCCGTGGAGGGCTCCGAAAAGGCCCTGAAGAAGGTGGCCAAGCACGTCTCCGAGACCATCCCGGACCGGGTGAAGGCGACCTCCCAGACCCACAAGAGCAACGACATCGACATCGGCAAACGTGCCGAGGGCGTCAAGATGTACCTGCTCAACGTGGACGGGAGCGTTGACCGGCTGCACGCCGACGGCCGCCGGGACCCGGTCACGGGCAAGGAGGCGGGGCTGCCCGACATCGTGGGCGCGGACGGCAGGGTCTGGCGGCCTCGCAGCACGGACACGGACAAGAACCCCTTCGGTTTCTCCCCCTCGGACACCAATCCCAAGGTCAAGTCGAGGCGTCTGAGCCCCGACGAGACCAACGACCTGGCCTACGCAACCCAGTTGGCCCGTTACTCCAAGAAGGACTACAAGGGCGGCAACTATGCCGCGGCGCATTACGTGGACTCCAACGGCGAGTCGTTCGTCCTGGTCGGCCACAGCAAGGGCGTGCACTCCGAGCGGACCATCGGATACCCGGTGCTCAGAGACGGCGATCCGGACGGTGTGGGGCCCCTGTACACCGAACGAGAACCCTGTCAGGAATCGAGTTCATGGTGCGACCAGTGGCTTGCCGAGCACTTCGGCGCGGACAAGGACGTCACGCACTCCGTCAGCTACGACCAGTCGGCCGTGGACGGCAAACGCCCTTCCTCCTACAGCATCGACAGCGAACACCGGGACTACCGGAAGAACCTGGAGGAGTGGCACCGGCAGCATGGCCTGGGCGCTGGGATGATGACGGAGTCCGACGGCGCAGCCATGGAGGCTGCCAGGAAGGGAAGGCGAGGCTGACAGGTGCTCTTCGATATTGGGTACGAGGTGCTGGCGGGCGTGGTCGGCGTGGAGGAGGTCCACCGTCTGCCCGAGGCGACAGCCGCGCGGTACGGCTTCGCCGGCGAGACCCTCGATTTCCTCGTCCGTACCGGAATTCCCAGCGCTGAAGAGTACGAGCTCTCCTTCGGCCTCCCGCCGGAATTCGATGCCGGATTCATATGGGACTGTGCGGAGGCGGTTGAACGCGGCTGGACCTTCCCCGACGGTGTCAAGAAACTTGTCAAGATCGGCAACTTCCCCATCAACGCGGTCGTCGTCGACCCGGAGACGGGGGTGGTGTACCAGTACACCGACGCGTCGAAGGAGGCGATTCCGGTCCACGGCGACCTTTCGTCGCTCGCGAAGACCCTGATTTCCTTCCTCGGCTATGTGGAGTCCTACAGCACTGACGAGGACGAGGACGAGGACGACGACGCGGAGTACGTACGCCGCAAGCGCGAGGTCGATGAACTGGCGGCAGGAATCCGACTGGTCGACCCGCTGCCCTTCGCCCACGAGTACAGCGAGTGGGTCGAACTGTTCGACAACCTAGAGGGCGGCATGTACACGTGACCGACGGTCGGTGGTGATGGAAACACCCGTGAATTTCGCGGTGACCCCCGGCAGGATGATCGAGGCGTACGGGCTGGCCAATGTCGTCTACTTTCCTCGGTACCCGGTGGGCGCTCCCGTGGACGTCGCGGCCGCGATGCTTCTGAGTTCTGTGGGTCTTCCCCGTTCAGAAGTATTCACGTCGAAAGAGGATCCGGCGGACCCGTACGATCCGGGCTTCGATCCGATTGTTATCGGAAGCCGTTTCGATCATTACGGAATCGAGTGCCCGCCGGAGAGCCGTCCGTGGTGGTTGTTGGGTTATTTGTTCACGTCGCTCATCGCTCTCGACCCGGAATCCGGAAAGGTGTATGCATTCTCCGAGAGTGAGGCGGTGTACGGAATTCTGCATCGCGACGTCGAGTCGCTGTTGTTCAGCCTCATCGAGTTCCGCAAGCTCGAAGTCGACCACGACAACGACGTCGACCCGGAGGAGCTGGTCGCACGCTTCAAGCGGGTCGTCGGAGCCTTCGATCCCACCCCCTTCGCCGACGAGGACTCGCAGTGGAATCTGTCCCTCGAAGAGCTCGAACACGGCATGTGGTGAGAGAGGAGGGAGGGACGGCGCGGCTCACGGAACCGAGCACGTCCCCCTCGCGTCGCCTTCGAGCTCACCTCAGTGCGAGCGCCCGCCTGAGGAAGTCCACCTGGAGCAGCAGCAGGTTCTCCGCGACCTGTTCCTGGGGGGTCATGTGAGTGACGCCGGACAGCGGCAGCACCTCGTGCGGGCGGCCGGCCGCCAGTAGGGCCGAGGACAGGCGCAGGGCGTGGGCGAAGACCACGTTGTCGTCGGCCGTGCCGTGGACGATCATCAGCGGGCGGTGCGGATCGGCGGGCGAGGACAGGCCCCCGTCCGTCACCAGCGAACTCCGCGCGTACGACTCCGGGTGCGCGGCCGGGTCGCCCAGGTACCGCTCCGTGTAGTGGGTGTCGTACAGCCGCCAGTCCGTGACCGGGGCGCCCGCGATGCCCGCGTGGAAGACGTCCGGGCGGCGCAGTACCGCCAGCCCGGCCAGCCAGCCGCCGTAGGACCAGCCGCGGATCGCCACCCGGGAGAGATCCAGGGGGTACCTCTTCGCCAGGTCCTGGAGTGCCTCCACCTGGTCGTCCAGGGAGACCGTGAGGTCGCGATGGATCGCCTTCTCCCAGGCGGGGGAGCGACCCGGGGTGCCCCGGCCGTCGGCGACGACCACCGCGAAACCCTGGTCGGCGAACCACTGCGAGGTGAGGTGCGCGTTGTGCGCGGCGACCACGCGGGGGCCGTGCGGACCGCCGTAGGGGTCGAGGAGGACCGGAAGGGGATTGTCCTCGGTGTAGTCCGTAGGCATAAGCAGGGCGCACGGGATTCGGCGTGCGCCCCCCTCGGTGAGTGTCACGCGCGGGGACATACCAGGATTTTCGGCGTACGAGGTGACAGTCGCCGTCGATTTTCCGTCCCGCAGAACCCGCGCCCGGGCGCCCGCCCGGTCGAGGGCCGCGGACACCAGCACGGTCACGCCCCCGGCGCGCACCGCCGAATGCACGCCCGGCTCCTGCGACACCCGCTCCACCCCGAGCTCGTTCACCCGGTACACGTGCACCTCCCCGATCTCCGGGAATTCGGCCTCCTCGCCCGCCGACGCCGAGACCAGAACGTCGTGCGCGGAGACGTCCAGCACCGCACGGACCTGCAACTGGGCGCCGGTCAACGGGCGTTCACCGACCGCGAGGACCCGCGCGCCGCCCTCGTCCGCGATTCGGACCAGCTGCCCGGACGGGCTCCAGCACGGCACCCCGGGGAAAAGATCAAGCCAAATTGGATCTTCGTCCGCGTGCACCATCCGGGTCCGCCCGGTATCCGGATCCACCGCCAGGAACAGCTGACTGCGCTGGTCGCGCGCTTGTACGAGCAGCAGCGGAGCACCCGCGTCTGACCAGTGCACATGTGCCAGATACGGGTACCGCGCCCAGTCCCAGACGACCTCGGTGCGCACCCCGTCCAGGCCGATCACGAACAGCCGTACGTCCGCGTTGTCGGTGCCCGCCGCCGGGTACGGCACGCGTTGTGGATCACGCTCCGGGTGGGCCGGATCGGAGATCCACCACCGCCGCACCGGCGTGTCGTCCACCCGCGCGACCAGCAGCCGGTCCGACTCCGGCGACCACCAGAAGCCCCGTGAACGTCCCATTTCCTCGGCCGCGATGAACTCCGCCAGACCGTAGGTGACCTGGGTCGCCTCCGTCGAGGGTTCCGGTTCGGCCAACGGCCGGTCGCCCTCGCCGTCGGCGCCCGTCACCCGCAGGGCGCCCTTCGAGACGTACGCGACGTGCCGCCCGTCGGGGGAGGGGCGCGGGTCGATCACCGGGCCGGGGACAGGCAGTTCACGTGCCGTGCCCACCCGCAGCTCCGCCGCGAAAAGCCGCCCTGACAAGGCGAAACACGCCAACTCCACGGCCATGTCGGTGGCATAGCCGACGATGCCGCCACCGCCCTCCCGGCTGCGCTCGCGCCGCGCCCGCTCCTCCGGCGAGAGGTGCTCCGTCGCACCTCCGAGGAGGGCGCGCGGGTCGGCCGCCACGCGCTCCCCGCCGTCCGCCAGGTCCAGCACCCACAGCGAGTTGGCCCGGTCGGTACCCGAGCTCGAGCGGAGGAACACGACACGCGAACCGTCGGGCGACACGGTGAACGCGCGCGGCGCGCCGAGCGTGAAGCGCTGGGTACGGGCGTGCCGGCGGGGGAAGGAGTCAGGCTCGGTCGTCATCCCCTGACCATATTGGCCATGCGCCCCCTTGTGCGGCCGTGCGCCGATCGATGCGCACGTACGGATAGTTATGATCACTAGCGCATAGTGGGTATCAACCTGCTGGCTGTAGTACGGATTTATCTATCCCTCGTGTTCCGTTCCCGTCCGATCCCCCATGTCCCTGGGTTCTTTGGAGGTGAGCCGCCTTGGCACTCTCGATTTCGGCGGTAGTGCTGCTGGCGATCGTCGTCTTCCTTCTGATCAAGAAGTCAGGGTTGAAGGGAGGGCATGCGGTCGTGTGCGTCCTGCTCGGCTTCTACCTGGCCTCGTCGACGATGGCCCCGACGATCAGCGAGCTGACGACGAACATCGCGGGCATGATCGGCAGCATCAAGTTCTGACCCGCGCCGTCAGGTGGGCACGTGGGCTCTGGGCTGCGTATGTGCCAGAGCCCACCGGCTGGACCGACGGCCGGCGAAGGAGCGTCAGCGTTCGCGCGTGTATGACACGAAGGCGGCCCAGGCCTCCGGCTTGAGCGCGAGCCGAGGACCGACGGTCTGCTTGGAGTCGCGGACGTGGATGGTGCCGGGGGTGGTGGCGATCTCGACGCAGGACTCGCCGTCGTTGCCGCCGCTGTAGCTGCTCTTGAACCACACCAGTCCGGCGGCATCCTCGATAGCGGGCTTGCGGATCATGTCTCTCCCAGCACTTGCTCGATGAGGGCCAGCGACTCCCGTGGAGAGAGCGCCTGCGCCCGGATGGTGCCATACCGCAGCTCAAGGATGCGCAGCTGTTTCGGATCAGAGGTCGCGCGGCCATTGAACGCGCCGTCGGACCGCCCGACTGCCGTGCCGTCCGGGAACTTCAGCACCTCGATCCTTCCGTCCAGGCCGGAGTGGATCTCGCAGTTCATCGGCATCACCTGAAGCACGACGTTGTGCAACTGAGCGGCCTCCATCAGGCGTTCGAGCTGCCGTCGCCACGCCATTGTGCCCCCAATGGGGCGACGCAGCACCGCCTCTTCCAGTACGAAGTGGATCGACGGGGCATGGTCGCGTTCGAAGACGGACTGCCGGGCCAACCTGGCAGCCACCATGCGCTCCACGTCATCCGGCGAGTACGGCGGCTGTGCAGCCTGGATCACGGCCCGCGCATGCTCCGGCGTCTGCAACAACCCGGCGATGACGTTGCACTCGTACACGCCGATCTCGACCGCCATGCCCTCCAGTTTCCCCAGCTCCCGCACCTTCTTCGGGTACCGGACCTTCTTCACGTCCTCCCACGTGGCGGAGATGAGCCCGCCCGCCTTCAACACCTCGTCGGCCTTGCTCAGGTACTCCTGCCGGGGAATCCGCTTGCCGCCCTCGATCTTGTAGACGAGGTCCTCGCCGTACCCGACGGCCTCACCGAAGTCGGCGGCCCGCATCCCCACGGCCTCCCGCCGAAGCTTCAACTGCCGGCCGACGGTCGCGATGACCGCCACGCCCCACTCGTCGTCCGGATCCACCTCCCAACCCGGCTCGTCCGCCTCGGTCTTGAGCCGGACCGCTTCGCTGTCCACCTGCGTCATCCCGCACCCCTCCGTCGTACGACCGTGCCGCGACGCCCCTACCCGTAGGCGCCGTCCCGACAGCCCGGACACGACCGGACAAGCACTGGACAGTTACTCTACGTACCGGCATCGTCACTGTTCACGGTAAGCAGGGGCGGCCACCCTGAGTGACGTGAACCAGAAAACCGCCACCCCCGTCCGCAACTTCAGCGTGCAGCTGTCCCCCACACCACGCGGAGCCCGCCTCGCCCGCCTTCTGGCGACCGAACAACTCCGTTCTTGGGATCTCCCGCTGGACCCGGCGGCCCACATCGTGGCGGAACTGGCCGGCAACGCAGTGACCCACGGCAAGGTCCCGGGGCGCGACTTCCGACTCACGCTCTACGTTGTCGGCGGCACTCTGCGGATCGAGGTCAGCGACACTCGCGGGGACCGTTCGCCCCGCCCGCGACAGTCGTCTCCGGAGGACGAGTCCGGTCGTGGTCTCGCCATCGTAGACGCGCTCGCCGATCGCTGGGGGACGGTCCCAGGCCCCCACCCGCGCAAGACCGTGTGGGCCGAACTCGCCCTGCCACCGGAGCCCGACCGTCCATGCTCCGGTGCCAGGGGCGGTCTTTTCCAAGACCCACGACGGTGAAAGAACCCGACCAAGCCCCACCCCTCCCGCCCGCGCCGAGTGCCAGTCACTCCCGAGAGTGAACATCGCCAACTCGGCTGGCTTCCGGGCCCTTTGCCTGCCTTACGCTCAGCGCAGCACAACCGCAGACATGCAACGGCCCTCGCCGGGACGGCAATCCCAGTGCGAGGGCCTCACCACCAAGGAAGCAAGGACCTTCCCGATGGATACGCAGAACCCTAGCGCGCCCTCGCGCGCCCATGGCCCGGTTGCGGGCAACAAACACCCGAACCGGCGCCCCCAGCAGCACCCCGGCGGACTCGATCACGACCACACGCGCCACACCACCCGCTTCACGGTCGTCGGCAACCATCTGGCCCAGCACCCGGAACTCTCACTGGTCGCGATCGGGCTCGCGCTGCACATCCAGTCGCTGCCCAAGGGCGCCCGCGTCGACATCAAGACGCTCGCTCTCCGCTTCACGGAAGGCGCCACCCGCATCGCCGCCGCCCTGCGTGAACTGGAGGCACACGGCTACCTGCGCCGCGTACGCGAACGTGCCCCCGGCGGCCGTATCGTCACGCGCACGATCTCCTGCAATCAGCCTGGTCACCGCAGCCCGACCGCCGTCGACCACACCCCGGGAACCTCGAAGAAGCCGGAACAGCCGAAGAAGCGCGTGCCCCGCAAACCGCTCCCCGCCGTACCGCGCCCCGCCCATCCCGCGCCCGCTCTCCTCCAGGCCGCCACCGACCTCCTCGCCGACCTCCGCCGACACGACCCCCGCCTCTTCCTCTCCGCCTGCGACGCCGCCCACCTCGCCCCCGGCGTCGCCGCCTGGCTGGAGCGCGATGTCACCCCCACCGCCGTACGCCACGCGCTCACCGCGGCCCTACCGCCCGAGGGCCTCCGACGAGCTGCCGCCCTCCTGGCTCACCGCCTCACCGCCCAGCTGCCACCCCTGCCGCCGTTCCGCGCGCAGACCCCGCCGCCGACGGTCCGGCACCCCCTCCAGAACTGCGACGGCTGCGACCGCGCCTTCCGCTCCCCAACCCGGGGACGCTGCCCTGACTGCCGCACTCCCGCTTCCGCCGTCGCCTGAGCCTGTTCCTGGCCAATGCGCTCTCAAGCCTGGAATGGCGTTCGACCACATAAGTCGGGTCGCAGCAGCTGCGGATCCACTGTGCGACGCGCGGCCTCTAGCTCTCCTGTGGGAGCCCGCGCGCGCCGCTCCTCAACGCACCATTCAGTTTCGCCCCAGTCATCTTGGCGCCACGGAAGTCGGCGTTGGTCAGGTCGGCGCCGGTCAGGTCGGCGTCGGTCAGGTCCGCGTAGCGCAAATCCGCACCCGTCAAGGTCGCCTTCGAGAGTCTCGCGCCAATCATTTTGGCGTTTCGAAGATCCGCGCCTTTCATTAGGGCGTCCTGCAGGTCCACGCAATCCGTTCGCTGCACCTCCTCTTGGGTCTCTTCATCAAACACGCCGCCCGCACATGTCATGTCTGCTCCACGAAGGTTCGCGTGTTCGAGCACTGCTACGGAGAAGTGCGCCCCCGATAGATCGGCACCACTGAGGTTGGCCCTTTCAAGGGAGGCCTCCTCCAGGTTCGCGTAAAGCAGGGACACTTTGCGGAGGTCGACGGCACGGGGGGTCACCAGGGAGTACCAGCCGCTCAGATCGGCCCAACGGAGATCCGCGTGGTCCAGTTGCGCCCCAGGGAGCTTGATGGGGGCCTTGCCGGTGAAGCTGAGGCCACGGAAATCAGACTTGCTCAGGTCGATGACCGTCCCGCTGTCGCGGTCGGGGCGGCGCCTGGCCAGCATGGCGATCGCTGCCTTGACATCAGCGGCTGGACTGTAGCTGTCGGAATTCTCGTCGGCCGACTCTTTGAGGCTCTTGGTGCTTGATCCGGCGTGCCGCTGCACGAAGGCGGCCAGGACGGAGACGACCGTCGGTTGGTCGCGGGCGGAGTCCTGCATGATCCGCTGCAGGGCGTAGATGCCGCCCAGCCGGATATCGAGGGACTGCGACCCCAGGTTGCCGATCGCGTTGTTGAACCGGCTGGTGATCTCTCCGTGCTCAGCGATCCGTAATTCTTTACTCTGCTGTCCGACCTGCATCCAGGTGAACAGGAGAGCGCCCAGGGCGGCGAGCCCTGGCAAGCTGGCCGCGATCAGTAAGACCCATTGCGTCCGGTCCCGGCCCTCGGACCTGGGCGCCGCCGATCGGCCGTGGTGCGGACGCCGACGAGCGATACGGCGAAGCCCATCGATGCTCGGTTTCCCAGCCACCTGCTCATAGCATCCCGCAGTCCAAGCGTCAGCAACTTCTACTGCTCCAAAAAGAAGAGGTGCTGCGCCAGGTCGCGGAGTTGGCGGCAAAGGACAGTCCTGACGCGTACCTCGCTGAACGAGCCCTCGCCATCGCCCACGTGCTCGACGACGAGAGGGGACAGGCGGCCGGGCAGGTGGCTGGGGAACGGTGAGGGCCTCGTAGGCTGGGGGCCATGACGGACATGCCCGCCCGGCGTCTGCTGCTGGTGCACGCGCACCCGGACGACGAGTCGATCAACAATGGCGCGACCATGGCCCGCTACGCGGCCGAGGGTGCCCGGGTGACCCTGGTCACCTGCACGCTCGGTGAGCGGGGCGAGGTCATCCCGCCCGACCTCGCGCACCTGACCGGCGCCGCCCTGGGCGAGCACCGGCTGCGCGAGCTCACGGCCGCGATGGGCGCACTCGGCGTCGAGGACTTTCGTCAGCTGGGCGGCGCGGGCCGCTACCAGGACTCCGGGATGATGGGCCTCGCCGACAACGACGATCCCGCCTGCTTCTGGCAGGCCGACCTCGATGAGGCCGCCGGGTACCTCGTGGACGTGATCCGCGAGGTCCGTCCGCAGGTCCTGGTCACATACGACGAGAACGGCGGCTACGGCCACCCCGACCACATCCAGGCGCACCGGGTGGCCATGCGGGCCGTCGAGCTGGCCGCGGAGTCGGGATACGAGATCCCCAAGGTCTACTGGAACCGGGTGCCGCGCTCCGTCGCCGAGGACGCCTTCGCACGGCTGGAGCGGGAGCTGCCCGGCCTCCCCTTCGCCAAGTCGGCCGTCATCGACGACGTACCGGGTGTGGTCGACGACGGGCGGATCACCACCGAGATCGACGGCGCCGGGTACGTCGCCGCGAAGACCGCCGCGATGCGCGCGCACGTCACGCAGGTCACCGTGGCGGAGCCGTACTTCGTCCTCTCCAACGAACTCGCCCAGCCAGTCTTCGGCACCGAGTACTACGAGTTGGTGCGCGGAAATCCGGCAGGTGGGGCGGGTAGGTCGTACGGGGAGCGGGCTCATGGGCGGGAGGCCGACCTGTTCGCCGGTGTCGAGACCGCGGGTGTCGAGACCGTCGGTGTCGAGGAGGCGTCATGAGTACCGCAGGCCGTCCTTCCGCGCTCGCCCAGCCGCTGCGACGCCCCTCCGCCGGACGGGCCGCCGCCTACCTGGGGCTCTTCGTGCTCGGTGCGATCGTCGGAGTGGCCGGGGCGCTGGTGCAGTCCGGCCTGTTCCCGGGGGGTCTGCTGCTCGCCCTCGCCGGTGAGGCGGGCCTCTGCGTCGGCGGGGCACGCGCCGCGAGGAGCCGGGGCGGGGCCGTCGCACCGGCCGGCGGCTGGATGCTCGCGGTCATCCTGCTCACCGCCAGCCGCCCGGAAGGCGACTTCGTCTTCGCCGCGGGAAGCGGCTCGTATCTCTTCCTGCTCGGCGGTATGGCCGTGGCTGTGATCTGCGCCACCCTTGCTCCGGGGCGGCAACCGGACGACGACGCCGTCCGACTTGGCAAGTGACGTACCACTTCGCCGTACGAAGTCCGTGGGAGTCCCGTGATGGTTTCCCCAGCGGTCGTGGGATACGCGCCAGACGTGGCCAGTATGGTGGTGCGCGCCGCCGAGTCGCCCGAGAGAGGTCGTAACGCGGGCGGCGGAGCCAACCGGGAGAACCTGCCTTGAGTCGTGAAACTGACAGTCCGTCCTCCGGGCCCAACGGGCGCGGCGGAGCCGCATACCCTTCGGGAACCCCGCCGTACGGTACGCCCGTGGCTTCCGACGGCGGTCCGGACGCGGGTCGTTCGGCCGCGCGGCCGGAGGAACGCAAGACCGAGACCACGCTGACGACCCGGATCCGGATCAACATCCCCGGATCCCGGCCCATTCCGCCGGTCGTCATGCGCAAGCCCGTCGCCGGGGCCGAGGTCTCGGAGGACAAGAAGGACACCGAGACGCCGTCGGCGCCCGGGGCCACCATGTCCACCGGCATCGCCGAACCGTCCGCCGAGCCCTCGCCGGCCGGCGAGGAGAAGACCAGCGACTGGTTCGCGCCCGTACGCAAGTCCGGGCCTGCCAAGGGCGGTCAGGGCGGTGGCTCCACCAACGGGGCCGGTCTGCCGGTCGGTTCGGGCGGCCCGGGTGCGTCCGGTGGCGCCGGTTCGTCCGGTGGCGCGCGGTCCGGTGGGGCCCGGCCCGGAGGCGTGGTCGGTTCCATGAGCGTGCCGGGCGCCCCCCGTCCCGGCGGCACGAACGGTGCCGGGCTGAGCGGTGCGACCGGCGGCCCGGTGGCTCCCGGCCACGGCGGCGGCACCGGTTCCTTCGACGTCACCGAGGCGCTCGCCGCGGGCCCGCTGGGCAACGGCTCCCGCCCCGACGAAGCACGCCGCGACGAGCTGCCGTTCTTCTCGGACAACGGCGGCCAGAACGGCAACCAGAACGCGAACCAGAACGGCGGTCAGGGCGGCCGGGGCGCACAGGCGGGCCCCCAGGAGGGCCAGAACGGGCAGAGCGCCCTCAGCGCCTACGACCAGGACCTGAGCGGCCTCGGCGGTCAAGAGGGCCCAGGCGGCCAGGGTGCCTACGGCGGCCCCGGCGGCTTCAACGGACCGAACGGTCACGGCGGGCCGGGCGGTCCGGGCGGTCCGCAGGGCCGGGGTCCCGCGGGTCCGACCGGCGGCCCGGTCACCGGTGACGGACCGATGGTGCCGCCCGCAGGCCCGCGAACGGACAGCTTCGGCGGGTCCCGTGACTTCAACGCCCCGGACGGCTTCAACGCGGGCGACACCCTCGGCGGGGGCAACGGCTTCCGCGGGCCCGGCGCCCCCGGCGGTCCGGGAAGTCCGTCCGGGCCTGCCGGCCCTGACGGCCTCCGTGGTCCCGGCGGGCCTGGCAGCCCCGGTGGCCCTGGCGGCCCCGGCACCCCCGGTGGGGTCCGCGGCCCCGGCGGTCCCGGAGGCCCAGGCCGTCCCGGCGCCCCCGGCGGCCCGAACGGCCCCGGTGGCCCGGGCGCGCCCCTCGGCTCCGGCCCCCACGCCGGTCGCGCCCCCGGCGCGGGCCCGGCCCAGGGCTCCGGCGGCCTGAGTGACGACACCGCGATCCTCACCCCGCAGAAGCCGGCCCCCGAACCGGGCGGCCCCCACTTCGGCGGCGCCTCGGACAACGTCTCCGGGCACACCGTCAGCAGCGGCATCCCCGTGGTGCCGTCCGACCGCAAGGCGACCTTCCCGCCCGGGGCGCACGCCGACGGGCCGGCCTCGCAGACGGCCCCGAAGCCGTCCGACACGGGCACGCAGAAGAAGCCCGCCGCCGCGCCCAAGAAGAAGGGGCGCAGCAAGCTCGGGCTCCTGGTCGGCGGTGTGATCGTGATCGGCGGTGTCGCCTACGGCGCCGGGCTGCTCATGAACCACTCCGACGTGCCCAAGGGCACCACCGTGCTCGGCGTCGACATCGGCGGCGGCACGCGCGACGACGCCGTCGAGAAACTGAACGGCGCCTTCGACTCCCGGGTGAAGAAGGACCTGAAGCTCTCGGTGGGCGGTAAGACCGTCACGCTGAAGCCGGACCAGGCCGGGCTCCAGTTCGACATGCAGGCCACGGCGAGCACGGCCGCGACCAGCGACTACAACCCCGTCTCCGTGATCGGTTCGCTGTTCGGCAACCACCGGGTCGTCGAGCCGGTCATGCCGGTCGACGAGGAGAAGCTGCACGCCGAACTCCAGGACGCCGCGGGCGGTTCCGGTTCGGCGAGCGACGGCACCATCGAGTTCAAGAACGGCAAGGCCGTCGCCGTGTACGGCAAGACCGGCCAGGGCATCGACGTGAACCGGTCGACCGCGGCGGTCGAGGAGGCGTACCGCACCCAGGTGGAGACCGGCACGGCCCCCGCGGTGGCGCTTGCGACGACCACCAGGAAGCCGACGGTCTCGAACGCCGAGGTCGACCGGATGATGAAGGAGTTCGCAGAGCCCGCGATGTCCGGCCTCGCCACCGTTCAGACCGACGCGGCGCACAGCATCAATTTCGGCGCCCTGTCACTGCCGAAGATCCTCGGATTCAAGGCCGTCGACGGCAAGCTCGTCGAGACGTACGACCTCAAGGCGCTCAAGGAGGCGTACGGCACCACCTTCGTCGGCGTAAAGATCGACGGCGCGAGCGGAAAGCGTGACGTCCTGCCGCAGGACGTCGCCTCCGCGCTGGGCAAGGCGCTGCGTGGCAAGACGACGGCGGAGCGCACCGTGGTCATCGACACCACCCCGAACTGACCCGGCACCGACGCTCCGTGCACGTGTGAAGGCCCGGCCCTGCGGGGGCGGGCCTCACGCGTCTCACCGGCCCGAGGCGCCGTACGGCTGCCGTACGGCATGTCACATGACATCTGTCATGCGGCACTCCGGACGCCCGACACTGCCCGCGCCCGTACCCCCGAAGCCACCATGGCCGTATGACAACGACAGCCTCGGTGGTCGCGTTCGACCAGGTGAGCAAGGCATACGGCGCCGTCCGGGCAGTGGACGGCCTGACCCTGACCCTGAGCCCGGGGGAGACCGTGGCGCTGCTGGGCCCCAACGGTGCCGGCAAGTCGACCACCCTCGACCTGCTGCTCGGCCTCAAGCAGGCCGACAGCGGCAGCGTCCGGCTGTTCGGCAGCACCCCGCGTGAGGCGATCGTCGCCGGACACGTGGGCGCCATGCTGCAGAGCGGCGGACTGATGGACGAGGTCACGGTCGCGGAGCTGGTGCGGCTGGCCTGCGCCCTGCACCCCAGGCCGTACCCGGTCGGTGATGTGCTCGCCCGCGCGGGCGTCGCGCAGATCGCCGACCGCAAGGTCGACAAGCTCTCCGGCGGGCAGGCCCAGCGCGTCCGCTTCGCCCTGGCCACCGCGGGCGACAGCGACCTGATCGTCCTGGACGAGCCGACCACCGGCATGGACGTCACCACCCGCCAGGCCTTCTGGGCGACCATGCGCGAACAGGCCGACCAGGGGCGTACGGTCCTGTTCGCCACCCACTACCTCGAAGAGGCCGACGCCATCGCCGACCGGGTGCTCGTCCTGCACCGGGGCCGTCTGCTGGCCGACGGCACGGCCGCCGAGATCAAGGCGAAGGCGGGCGCCCGCCGGATCTCCTTCGACCTGGACGGCGAGATGGACGCGGCCTCGCTGCGGGCGCTGCCCTTCCTCACCGCCCTCGACACGAGCGGGCACACCGTCCGCATCCAGTCCTCCGACGCCGACGCGACCGTCCACGCCCTCTACGGCCTCGGCATCTACCCCCGCAACCTCGAAGTCTCCGGCCTCGGCCTGGAGCAGGCCTTCGTCGCCATCACCGCCGCCGAGGAGGCGAAGTCGAAGTGAACAGCCTCATCAAGCTGGAACTCACCCGCGCCCTGCGCAACCGCAAGTTCCTGTTCTTCTCGGTGATCTACCCGTCGGTCCTGTTCCTGATCATCGCGGGCAACGCGGACGGCACCACGAAGGTCGACGGCACCGGCCTGACCGTCCCGACGTACATGATGGTCTCGATGGCCTCCTTCGGCGCCCTGACCGCCGTCCTGATGGGCAACAGCGAACGCATCGCCAAGGAACGGGAGGCCGGCTGGGTACGGCAGCTGCGGCTGACCACGCTGCCGGGCCGGGGCTATGTCCTCGCGAAGACCGCGAGCGCCGCGGTCGTCAGCCTCCCGTCGATCGTGATCGTCTTCGTGGTCGCCGCGGCCGTGAAGAACGTACGGCTGGACGCCTGGCAGTGGCTCGCGCTGACCGGCGCCATCTGGGCCGGCAGCCTGGTCTTCGCCGCGCTCGGCGTCGCCATCGGCTACCTCGCCAGCGGGGACGCGGTCCGCCCGATCACCATGCTGACGTACTTCGGCCTGTCGATGCTGGGCGGGCTGTGGATGCCGACGACGACGTTCCCGGACTGGCTTCAGGACATCGCCAAGTGGCTGCCCACTCACGCGTACGCTGCCCTGGGGCAGGCAATCGAACAGAGTCGCGCCCCGCACCTCCAGGACCTCGCCATCCTCGTCGTCTCGTTCGTGCTGTTCGCGGGCGGCGCGGCGTGGCTGTACCGGAAGGACACGTTGAAGGCGTGAGCGTCATGAGGCAGGGCCGCGCGGCAGACGATGTGCCGCTGATGCCGCTGGGGCAGTCTCCCGGTAACCGGCGTGAACTGCTGCCGAAGGTGCTGTGGATCGGTGTCTGGCTGGTCTTCCTCAGCTCACCCGTGCGCGACCTGGCCTCCGGCCACCACAGCACCGGCGGCACGCTGGCCGGCTCGCTGGGTCTGGCGGCCTTCGTCGGGATCTATCTGACCCTGGTGTTCCGGAACATGAGCAGGTCGGTGCTGCCCGCCCGGCTCGTCGGGGCCCTGATCGCCGTCCTCGGCGCGCTCGCCGTCCTGCTGAGCCTCACCCTCGGCTCGCA
This sequence comes from Streptomyces sp. NPDC005263, assembly GCF_042872365.1. Classification (NCBI taxonomy): domain Bacteria; kingdom Bacillati; phylum Actinomycetota; class Actinomycetes; order Kitasatosporales; family Streptomycetaceae; genus Streptomyces; species Streptomyces sp. NPDC005263. The sequence goes on from NZ_JBIAKJ010000003.1 coordinate 720,946, forward strand.
CTGGCTCGGCCTGTTCGTGTACGTCTCCGTCGCCTGCGGCGCCACGCTCCCGCAGCGGGCGCCGTACTGGACGATCCCGCTGACCGCCGGCGCGATGACCCTGGTCGGCCTGCACGTCGGCGAGGACGAGGCGCTCGACCTGGTCATCCTGGTCCTGCTCATAGGGTTCGCGATGACCGGCATACGCCACCTCGTGCGGACCACCGTCGAGTTGCGTCAGGCCCGTGCCACGGTCGCCCAACTGGCCGCGAACGAGGAGCGGTTGCGTCTGGCCCGGGACCTGCACGACCTGCTCGGCCACTCGCTGTCCCTGATCACCCTCAAGAGCGAGCTGGCGGGCCGGATGCTGCCCGCGCATCCTGACAAGGCCGCCCAGCAGGTCGCCGACATCGAACAGGTCAGCCGCCAGGCCCTGGTCGACGTCCGGGAGGCCGTTTCCGGCTATCGGCGCCCGCGTCTGGCCGACGAACTCGCGGGTGCCCGGGTCGCGTTGACGGCGGCCGGCATCACCGTCGAGGTCCCCGCCGAACCGGCCCTGGAGGGCGTCGGCGAGGACAGCGAGTCGGCCCTCGCCTGGGCCCTGCGTGAGGCAGTGACCAACGTCGTACGGCACAGCGGGGCCGGTCGCTGCACGGTGGGCCTGGTGCGCCGCCAGACCCTCGACGGACCGGTCCTCGAACTCTCCGTAGAGGACGACGGCTCCGGCGGTCCCGGCGCCGCCGCAGGCAACGGCCTGACCGGCCTCACCGAGCGTCTGGAGAAAGCGGGCGGCTCCCTCGACGCGGGCCGGACCCGGCACGGCTTCCGCCTGGTCGCCCGCGTGCCGGCCGACTCACCGGCCGACGTAGGATCCGGCGCATGACCCGCACGATCAAGGTCCTGCTCGCCGAGGACCAGTCGATGGTCCGCGAGGCGCTGGCCGCCCTGCTCGGCCTGGAGGACGACATCGAGGTCGTCGCCCAGGTGGCCCGCGGCGACGAGGTCCTGGACGCCGCCCGGGAGCACGCGGTGGACGTGGCCCTCCTGGACATAGAGATGCCGGGCGCCACCGGCATCGAGGCCGCGGCGCAACTCCACCGGGAGATACCGGAGTTGAAGCTGGTCGTCCTCACCACCTTCGGCCGCCCCGGCTACCTCCGCAGCGCCATGGAGGCCGGCGCCGACGCCTTCCTCGTCAAGGACGCCCCGGCCGCGCAACTGGCCGCAGCGGTCCGCAAGGTGCTGGCGGGGGAGCGGGTGATCGACCCCACGCTGGCGGCGGCGGCCCTGGCGGAGGGCGCCAACCCGCTGACCGACCGGGAGCGGGAGGTGCTGCGCGCGGCGGCCGACGGCTCCACCAACGCCGAACTGGCGACGACCCTGCACCTGTCCCAGGGCACCGTCCGCAACTACCTCTCCACGGCGATCCAGAAACTGGCGGTACGCAACCGTGCGGAGGCGGTACGGATCGCCAGGGAAAAGGGCTGGCTGTAGCGGCAGCCGCCCGCACTCGCGTGCAGGCGGTCGTCGGGGTCCCAGAGGGCGGCGGACGCTGGTGCTCGCGCGGCGGCGGTCGCCGCGTCAGGGCCCCGGAGGGCGGCAGCCGTAGGAGACCGCACGGCGCAGTCAGTTGAGCATCGCTCGCGCGGCATGGGCCTGTTTCCGTACTCCCGCGGCGGCCGGCTCGTCCACCGCGGCCACGACCTCGGCGTACGCCTCCAACGCCGCGGCCCCGGCGAGGAAATCCCCCCGCTGGACCAGCAACTGCGCACGCTCGTACCGCAATCGCGCCGGATGCGAGGGCAGCAGCAGCGACAGTTCGACGGCCCACAGCGAGACGTCCGACCGCTCCGGCCGGGGCGCGGCCCACGCCCGCACGTTGTTCAGGATCCGCAGGACCACATCCAACGGCTCCGCGGGGCTCAGCATCGACGGGTCCAAGGAGACCCCCGTCGCCCCCACCACCAGCACCTCCGCGTCGGGCCCGGTCAGTACCCGGCCGCCGTCGAAGGGATCGGCCAGCACCTGCTCCTCGCGCGGACCGAACCCGACCACGAAGTGCCCCGGCAACGCCACCCCGTACACCGGCGCCCCCGCCCGCCGGGCCACCTCCATCCACACCACCGACAGCAGGATCGGCAGCCCGCGCCGCCGCAGCAGCACCCGGTGCAGCAACGACGACTCCAGACGCTGGTAGTCCCCGGCGCCCCCGCGAAACCCGTACCGCTCGCCGAGCAGCTCGCCCAGCGCGACCGCCCAGGACCGCGGCCCGCCGGGCCGGAACGGCAGCTGCCCGGCCAGCCGGTCCAGCTCGATCTGCGCGGCGTCCATTCCCGCCTCGTCCAGCGTCCCGTCCGCCTCCGCGCCGACCAGCAGGCACAGCAGGGACAGATCGGGCCGCTCGGAGCGGGCCTCTTCGGCGAACCGCCGCCGCAGCTGCGCGGAGCGTTCGGGCGGTGGCGGGTTGGGTGGAGGCATAGCAGGCTCGTGCCCTCTCACGGCGGTCAGTACCGCCCGTTCTCGACACTTCCGGGAGCCCGGTAGTGGTGGTACGCGTGATGCGCCGAGAATCCCATCCCCGCGTACAGCGCCCGCGCCCCCGCGTTGTCAGCCTCGACCTGGAGCCACGCGGCCGAGGCGCCCTCGTCGAGTGCCCGCCGGGCGAGCGCGGCCATCACGGTGGTCGCCAGCCCCCGCCGCCGCTGCTCCGGGTCCACCTCCACGGCGCCGAAACCGGCCCACCGCCCGTCGACCACACACCGCCCGACGGCCGCGGGAGCGTCGCCCGGCGACGAGCCGGGGACCGTGGCGAACCACACCGACGGCCCGCCCTCACTCTCGGCCTCGCTCGAGCGGAGGGACTCCGAGCCCAGCACCCGCAGGGCCACCTCGCTCACCCCCTTGCGCTGGTAGCGAGCCAGCCACGCCTCGTCCGCCTCCCGGGACAGCGCCACCGCCGAGGCATCCGCCCGGTCGGCGACCGGCGCCAGCGCCCCGGTCCACAGCTCGGCGGTCACCTCCCGCGTCCAGCCGCGCCGCTCCAGCTCCGCGCACAGCGTCTCCTGCGTGCCCTCGGCCCCGGTCGCGGTCTGCACATAGGCGGGCAGCCCACGGTCCTCGTACCAGCGTCGTACGGCGGTCAGGGCCGTGTCGAGAGGCAGACCGGGGTCGCCGAGCGGCAGCACCGAGTTCGCCCTCCGGGTGAAGCCGGAGGCAGCCCGCAGCTCCCAGTCGCCCAGCCGCTCGCTCTCCACCGGTCGCCAGGCCCGCGCGGCGACGCGCGCCAGCTCCTCGTAGGACGCGGCGGGGCCGCGCCGCCGGGCCGGGGCGGCCGGTATGACCTTGCCCGCCACCAGCGCGGATTCCGGAATACGGACACTTTGGCCGTCCCGGCGGGTGATCCACAGCACACCCTCGTCCCATGATGTGAGAACGCCCACCGTGTCGGTGAACTTCTCATCCGCGACTCCGGGCTCGGCCAGCCGCCGGACGGACACCCGTTTGCCCACGTCAGCTGCGGAGATACGGACCACAAGGCGTCCTGTCGCAGAGATTTCCACAGGTCAGTTCGCCCCTCCTGTTCGGATCATGCCCAAGAACGGAGATACTAGGGGCGGGCATCGACGACGCCGCGCTCCCGCGCGCCAGGTGGCGGAGCCTGAAGACGGCTCGCCAGCGCCCTATCGAGGAGGAACGACAGCGTGACCTACGTCATCGCGCAGCCTTGTGTCGACGTCAAGGACAAGGCGTGCATTGAGGAGTGCCCGGTCGACTGCATCTACGAGGGCCAGCGGTCCTTGTACATCCACCCGGACGAATGCGTCGACTGTGGTGCCTGTGAGCCGGTCTGCCCGGTCGAGGCGATCTTCTACGAAGACGACACTCCCGAGGAGTGGAAGGACTACTACAAGGCGAACGTCGAGTTCTTCGACGAGCTCGGCTCTCCGGGCGGCGCCAGCAAGCTGGGCCTGATCGAGCGCGACCACCCCTTCGTCGCCGCGCTCCCGCCGCAGAACCAGTAAGAGCGGCCCGCAGGCGTGCCGCCTCGGTCCCGTACGGCCTGATCACCCTTGATCGCCGTACGGGGCCGAGGCGTTTGCCGTAGCAGAAAGTGAGCCAGACCCGTGTCCGCAGTCTCCGACCTTCTTCCCACCTTCCCCTGGGACAAGCTGGAGCCGTACAAGAAGACCGCCGCCGCGCACCCGGACGGCATCGTGGACCTCTCCGTCGGCACTCCGGTCGACCCGGTTCCCGAGCTGATCCAGAAGGCGCTCATCGACGCGGCGGACTCCCCGGGCTATCCGACGGTGTGGGGCACCCCCGCGCTGCGTGACGCGATCACCGGCTGGCTGGAGCGCCGACTGGGCGCCCGCGAGGTCACCCACCAGCACGTCCTGCCGATCGTCGGCTCCAAGGAACTCGTGGCCTGGCTCCCCACCCAGCTGGGCCTCGGCCCCGGCGACAGGGTGGCCTACCCGCGCCTGGCCTACCCGACCTACGAGGTCGGCGCCCGCCTCGCCCGCGCCGACCACGAGGTCTACGACGACCCGACCGAGCTGGACCCGGCGAACCTCAGGCTCCTGTGGCTCAACTCGCCGTCCAACCCGACGGGCAGGGTGCTGTCGAAGGACGAACTGACCCGGATCGTCGCCTGGGCCCGCGAGCACGGCGTCCTGCTGTTCTCGGACGAGTGCTACCTGGAGCTGGGCTGGGAGGCCGACCCGGTCTCGGTACTCCACCCGGACGTGAACGGCGGCTCGTACGACGGCATCGTCGCGGTCCACTCGCTCTCCAAGCGCTCGAACCTGGCGGGCTACCGCGCGGCCTTCCTGGCCGGTGACCCGGCCGTCCTCGGCCCCCTGCTGCAGATCCGCAAGCACGGCGGCCTGATGACGTCGGCCCCGACCCAGGCGGCCGTGGTGGCGGCACTCGGCGACGACGCCCACGTCCGAGAGCAGCGTGAACGCTACGAGGCCCGCCGAGGTGTTCTGCGCGAGGCCCTGCTCGCCCACGGGTTCCGCATCGAGCACAGCGAGGCCAGCCTCTACCTGTGGGCGACGAGGGACGAGTCCTGCTGGGCCACCGTCGGCCACCTGGCCGAGCTGGGCATCCTGGTGGCCCCGGGCGACTTCTACGGCGAGGCGGGCGAGCAGTTCGTCCGGGTGGCCCTGACGGCGACCGACGAGCGGGTGCGGGCGGCCGTGGAGCGGCTGACGTAGGCACGCGCGAAGGCGGCCACAGGCACACGGAAACGGCGGGGCCCAGGGAGAGAAACCCGGGCCCCGCCGCCGTACCGCCAGACGTCCAGCCGATGCAAGCCGGTGTCAGCTGATGTCAGCCAAGGGGAAGACCCTTCGCTGGCAGCTGGTCGGTCGACGGGAGCCCGCCCTTGGTCAGCGAGTCCGTCGGCAGGCCGCCCTTGGTCGCGGTCTTCGTCGTGTCACCGACGACGCCCTTGGCGGAGCCCGCCGCGTCGGCCGCCACCTTCTGCGCCACGGGCGCCGCCTGCTTCACGGCCTTGCCGCCGGTCTTGCCGACCGTCGGCACCGCCTGCTTGGCCGCCTTGCTGCCGGTGTCACCCGCGGTGCCGGTCAGGTGCTGCGCCGCGCCGTCGACACTGGTGCCGACGTTGGCCCCGTCCAGGGCGGTCAGCCCGCCGAGGTTCGGGGCGGCAGGCAGCTCGGGGGCCGCGCTGGCGGAGCCGGCCGCACCGACCCCGGCCGCGGCTCCCGCAGCGACGAGCAGCGCGGCACGGGCGATCCGTCGGGTCAGGGGGAGGGACATGTTGCTCCTTCGACGAGGAAACGATCTCGGACGCAGTGACTACCGCTCGAAGCCCGCGAAGGTTGCGGCGGGCCAACGTAAAGAGTTGGTAATGCGTCGCATTATCATCTGCGGGCAAAATCGGGTAAAAGGGACCCGATCTGACAGTCTGCTGAATCCTTACGGCCCGTTGCCCCCAAGGGCTTCGACCGACCGGGGAGTGACGGGCCGAAAGCCTGCGCACACCGAGCCCCGAACCGGGCGGACGTGACCCTTCCGAGTGGGTCTCCGTACTACTGCACTACTGCGCAGTCACGATCCGCACCGTGCGGGTGTCCTTCGCCGTGCCGGCGCCGCTCGCCTCGCCGCCCGGACGCCACTGGCTGTTCGTGTTCCCGGCGGCCCACTGCCGTCCGCCGTACGACACGCGGTCGATGTGCAGCGCTGAGGCGTTGGCGACCGCCCAGTGGGCCAGCTGCCAGCCCCGCTCCCGCAGGCTCCGGCCGGCCCCCGGAGCCGTCTCCTCGGGCACCGACAGCGTCACCGTCCGCCCGTCGCCGCCGCTACCGGCGCTCGCCGAGGGCGTGGGCGTGGACCCGGCCGCGCCGCTCACCACGGCACCGGCCGGCTCCAGCGCGTCCCGCCCGAAGTCCCGGGCGAGCGCGGAGCGCACCGCCTCCGGACCCGCGGCCGAGGTGGCGGTCTGACGTCCCTCGCAGGTGAGCGTGGCCGCCGACTGTCCGGTGAGGGCGGCGGCGAGGATCTTGGCGTCCTGCTCGTGCTTCGCGTACGCCGACGGGAAACCGCTGCGCTGCACACGCTGCGCGGCGACGGTCAGCGGAAGGTCCTGGTAGTCCGTCACCTTGGCCAGGTGGGCGTAGAAGATGTCCGCCGAGTACGTCGGGTCCAGAATCTCCTCCGGCTTCCCCCAGCCCTGCGAGGGACGCTGCTGGAACAGGCCGAGCGAATCCCGGTCGCCGTGTTCGATGTTGCGCAGCCCGGACTCCTGGAGCGCGGTCGCCAGCGCGATCGTCACCGCCCGCTCGGGCATCCCGCGCCCGGTACCGACGGCGGTGATCGTCGCCGCGTTCACCGCCTGCTCGGGAGTGAACTCGTACGTCATCCCGTCGCCCTTGCCGGAGACGACCTTGCACCCGGGCGCGCCCCCGCCTCCGGTGACGTACTGCACCACGAGGTAACCGGCGACGGCACACAGGACGACGAAGGCCGCGAGGAAACGGGGCAGTCGGCCGCGACGCTTGGGAGTAGGGGACAGCTCTGGCATCCGCACAAGATACTGGAGCGTAGTGTGGCGGGAGTGCCGGATGTGGACACTTGCTCGAAGGGCCCGGGCGTTAGGGTCGACAACATGGCCGACACCCCACTTGACCTCACGCTGGATGCCGCGCGGCTCACCGCGCAGCTCGTCGACTTCCCCTCCGAGAGCGGCACCGAGAAGCCGCTCGCGGACGCGATCGAGACCGCTCTGCGCGCTCTGCCGCATCTGACCGTCGACCGGTACGGCAACAACGTCGTCGCCCGCACCGACCTGGGCCGATCGGAACGCGTCATCCTCGCCGGCCACATCGACACGGTCCCCATCGCGGCCAATGTCCCCTCCCGGCTGGACGACGAGGGGTACCTGTGGGGCTGCGGCACCAGCGACATGAAGTCGGGGGTGGCGGTGCAACTGCGTATCGCGGCGACGGTCCCGGAGCCCAACCGGGACCTGACCTTCGTGTTCTACGACAACGAGGAGGTCGCCGCCCATCTGAACGGCCTCGGGCATGTGGCCGAGGCACACCCGCAGTGGCTCGAAGGCGACTTCGCGGTGCTGCTGGAGCCGACGGACGGACAGGTGGAGGGCGGCTGCCAGGGAACCCTCAGGATGTTCCTGAAGTTCACCGGAGAGCGGGCGCACTCCGCGCGCGCGTGGATGGGATCCAACGCGATCCACGCGGCCGCCCCGGCCCTCGCCAAGCTCGCCGCCTACGAGCCCCGCAAGCCGGTCGTGGACGGCCTGCAGTTCCACGAGGGCCTCAACGCCGTACGGATCGAGGGGGGCGTCGCCACCAACGTCATCCCCGACGCCTGCACGCTCGTCGTCAACTTCCGCTACGCGCCCGACCGCAGCGAGCAGGAGGCGGAGGCCTTCGTACGCGAGTACTTCGCGGACTGCGGTGTGGACGAGTTCGTCGTCGACGACCACACCGGCGGCGCCCGCCCCGGCCTGACCCACCCGGCCGCGCAGGCCTTCATGGCGGCGGTCGGCGGCGTGGCCCGCCCCAAGTTCGGCTGGACGGACGTGGCCCGCTTCAGCTCGCTCGGGGTGCCCGCGGTGAACTACAGCCCGGGCGACCCGCTCCTCGCCCACAAGGTCGACGAGCGGGTGAAGGTGTCGCTGATCCCGCAGACCGAGGAGCGTCTGAGGTCCTGGCTGACGTCCTGACGGCATGCTGTGCCGGGTGGCGCTTCGTGGCGGACATGCGCAGGTCCCCCCTCCGTAACCCGCGTGGATCTACGCTGAGGTGGAAAAACCTGCAAGCGGAGGGAGCGCACATGGCTACTGGCAACCCCGAGGGCAAGAAGCGGCCACCGGAGGAGCAGCGCCTCGGACCGGTCCTCCGCAGGCGCGAACAAGTCCAGGCGAGCACCACCGACCAGCGTCTGCTGGACGCGGGCGGCCCCTCGGACTGGGTCCACACCGACCCCTGGCGGGTGCTGCGCATCCAGTCGGAGTTCATCGAGGGCTTCGGCACACTGGCCGAACTCCCGCCCGCGATCAGTGTGTTCGGCTCGGCCCGGACGCCCGTGGACTCGCCGGAGTACGAGGCGGGCGTGCGGCTCGGCCGGGGCCTGGTGGAGGCCGGGTTCGCGGTCATCACGGGCGGCGGGCCCGGCGCCATGGAGGCCGCCAACAAGGGCGCCCTGGAGGCGAAGGGCATCTCCGTCGGCCTGGGCATCGAGCTGCCCTTCGAGCAAGGGCTGAACCCCTACGTCGACATCGGTCTCAACTTCCGCTACTTCTTCGTGCGCAAGATGATGTTCGTGAAGTACGCGCAGGGCTTTGTGGTCCTGCCGGGCGGCCTCGGCACGCTGGACGAACTCTTCGAGGCCCTGACCCTGGTCCAGACCCAGAAGGTCACCCGCTTCCCGATCGTCCTCTTCGGCACGGCGTACTGGGGCGGCCTGGTGGACTGGCTGACGAACACCCTGATCGCCCAGGGCAAGGCGTCCGAGAAGGACCTGATGCTGTTCCACCTGACGGACGACGTGGACGAGGCGGTGGCGTTGGTGTCCAAGGAGGCGGGCCGCTAGCCGCTCGCTGGTGCGAGGGGTGGGTCGGAAGAGCGCCCCTCCGGTGGGTTGCTCCGGTGGGTCTCTCGGCCCACCGGAGCAACCCACCGGAGCGACGTGCCCGGCCCGTGCCCTACGCCAGTCCCCGCCGGGCCACCGCGGGATCCCGGTGGCCCGCGATCGACGCCACCATGTCCAGCACCTGCCGGGTCTCGGCCACCTCGTGCACCCGGTACACCTGCGCCCCGAGCCACGCCGAGACCGCCGTCGTGGCCAGCGTCCCGACCACGCGCTCCTTCACCGGCCGGTCCAGGGTCTCGCCCACGAAGTCCTTGTTGGACAGCGACACCAGCACCGGCCACCCGGTGGCGACCATCTCGCCGAGCCGCCGCGTCGCCTCCAGGCTGTGCCGCGTGTTCTTCCCGAAGTCGTGCCCGGGATCGATCAGCACGGACTCCCGGGGCACCCCCAGGGACACGGCCCGTTCGGCGAGCCCCACGGTCACCCTCAGGATGTCGGCCATGATGTCGTCGTACGCCACCCGGTGCGGCCGCGTCCGAGGCTGGGCACCGCCCGCGTGGGTGCACACCAGTCCCACGCGGTACCGGGCCGCGACCTCAGCCAGCCCGGGGTCCACTCCGCCCCACGCGTCGTTCAGCAGATCCGCCCCGGCCTCACAGACCGCCTCGCCGACCTCGGCCCGCCAGGTGTCCACGCTGATCACGACGTCCGGGAAGCGCCTGCGCACCTCGGCCACGAAACCGACGGTCCGCCGCGCCTCCTCCTCGGCGGTCACCTCCTCGCCCGGCCCGGCCTTCACCCCGCCGATGTCGACGATGGCCGCGCCCTGAGCCACCGCCTGCTCCACGCGCGCGAGGGCGGGTTCGTCGCGGAAGGTGGCCCCCTGGTCGTAGAAGGAGTCCGGGGTCCGGTTCACGATCGCCATGATCACCGGTTCGTGCGGCTCGAATTCCCGCCTGCCCAGCCTGAGCATCCCCTGTGACCTCTCCTAGTTCGTACGGGCAACCGACCGCCTGCGACCCTAACTGTCAGACTCGCATGGCACGATCGGACCCTGACACATTCGACACCGAGCTCAGACCGTGGGGACGTCAGCGATGGTTATGTTCTTGTTCCTGGTCATCGCGCTTGCCGTGGTGGTCGCCGCGGTGACGCTCGCCGTGGTGGGGGGCGGCGAGGGCGGCGGCCCGCTGCCGGAGGCGGCCCCCGAGCGGCTGCAGGACCCGCTGCCCCCGGACCGCCCGGTGAACCGGGCGGACGTCGAGACGCTCCGCTTCCCGCTCGCCGCCCGCGGCTACCGCATGGCGGACGTGGACGACGCGCTCGGCCGCCTCGGCGCCGAACTCGCCGAGCGGGACGCCCGTATCTCCGACCTGGAGTCCGCCCTGGCCGGCGCCCAGGCCGCCGCGGCGCACCTGTCCCTCGACAAGTCCGCCCGCCGGGAGGACCAGCCGTGAGCGACTCAGCGGCCCTCGCCGGTCCGGACGGCGCGCCGCGCTGCCCCTGGGCCCTGTCCACCACGGACTACGTGACCTATCACGACGAGGAGTGGGGCCGCCCGGTCCACGGCGACGACGCCCTGTACGAACGCCTCAGCCTGGAGGCCTTCCAGTCCGGGCTGTCCTGGATCACGATCCTGCGCCGCCGTGAGGGCTTCCGCGCCGCCTTCGCCGGCTTCGACATCGCCAAGGTGGCCGGCTTCACCGACGACGACCGCGAGCGCCTCCTCGTCGACGAGGGCATCATCCGCAACCGCGCCAAGATCGACGCGACACTCGCCAACGCGCGGGTCCTGGCCGAGTGGGCGCCGGGCGAACTCGACGACCTCATCTGGTCGTACGCCCCGGACCCGGCCGGCCGGCCCGCCCCCAGGACACTGGGAGACGTACCGGCGGTCACCCCGGAATCGACGGCTCTGTCGAAGGCTCTGAAGAAGCGGGGCCTGCGTTTCATCGGCCCGACCACGGCGTACGCGCTGATGCAGGCGTGCGGACTGGTCAACGACCACTTGGAGGACTGCGTCGCGAGGAGCGCCCCTTCGGGGGCGCCGGGAACCGCGCGATCAACCACGTAGAACCCGCAGCCCCTGACGGCGCCGAACCCCCGAGCTCACCGGCCCAGGTACGTCGGCTTCTCCTTGTTGACGAAGGCCTGCACAGCGATCGCGTGGTCCTGGGACGAACCTGCCCGCGTCTGCAGCTCGTCCTCCTTCTCCAGCGTCTCGGCCAGGGAGTGGGACAGCCCGTACGCGACGGCCTCCTTGATCGCGCCGTACGCCACCGTCGGGCCCTCGGCCAGCGCCCGCGCCACCTGCTCCGCCTCGCCCCGCAGCGACCCCGCCGGCACGATCCGGTTGGCGACACCCAGCTCGTACGCCTCCTGCGCCTTGATGGTCCGCGGGAAGAGCAGCAGGTCAGCGGCGCGGCCGGGGCCGACGACCCGCGGCAGCGTCCAGGAGACACCCGAGTCGGCGGTCAGCGCCACGCCCGCGAAGGAGGTGTTGAAGGCCGCCGTGTCCGCCACCACCCGGTAGTCCGCGGCGAGCGCGAAACCGAACCCGGCACCGGCCGCGACCCCGTTCACCCCCGCCACCACCGGCTTGGGCATCTCCGTCAGCGCCCGCACGATCGGGTTGTAGTGCTCCCGGACCGTGCTCATGGTCTGTCCGGTGCCCGCCTCACGGTCGGCGGCCAGCAGCCCGATGTGCTCCTTGAGGTCCTGCCCCACGCAGAACGCCCGGTCCCCGGCGGCGGTCAGCAGCACCGCGCGTACCGCGTCGTCGTCCGCCGCGGACCGCACCGCGTCCCGGAGGGCGACCTTGGCCGCGATGTTCAGCGCGTTCATCGCCTCGGGGCGGTTCAGCGTGATCGTCGCGAGTCCGTCGCGCACCTCGTACAGCACGGTGTCGGCCATGGCGGTGTCCCCTCCGGTGTCGGCTTCGGACGTACTGGTCAGTACGTCCCGGTGTCCGAAGGACAGCATGGCGGAGATCGCCACCCGGGAACCGGAGCGGACGTGTGACCTGCGTCAAAGAATTCTGGGCCGTCTCCGGGGAGCGGTGGTCCCGCGCGAGGGCGCAGTATCGCAGTCACATCGCCGAATTGAGTGGTTTTGCTCGCGCGCGTTGCCCAAGCGATGCCGACTGATGTTGGTCATCGGGTCCTGAGATGCGGGATAATGGCTGGGAAGCAATGTGTTCGATGCCGGTGTCGCGTGTCCCACTCCAGGAACCCGCGTGCCCTCCAGGGCTGTCGGCTTTGACTATGAGCTGGTTTCAGGAAGGGGAACGAGCATGGCGGCCATGAAGCCGCGGACGGGCGATGGCCCGCTCGAGGTGACCAAGGAGGGGCGGGGCATTGTCATGCGCGTTCCGCTCGAAGGCGGCGGGCGGCTCGTCGTCGAGCTGACCCCTGATGAGGCCGGCGCGCTCGGTGACGCCCTCAAGAAGGTCGTCGGCTGAGCGGAAGCGACCATACCCTTTCGGCTGCCCCCGGTATCGCATGCGATACCGGGGCGGCTTTTTTCCGGGCGCGGATCACTTGAAGGGCGGGCCTGGACGGTTTTTTCGCCCGGTCGGGCGGGTCACCGTTTGACGGCGCACAGCAGTCCGTCGCCGACGGGGAGCAGCGACGGCATCAGGTCCTGGCTCTCGCGCACGGCCCGCAGCAGCTCGCGCAGCCGCAGGACCTCCGTGGGCTGCGGGCCCGAGTCCACCGTCCGGCCGTTCGCGAAGACCCCCTCGAAAACGACGAGGCCCCCGGGGCGCAGCAGCCGCAACGATTCAGCGAGGTAGTCGAGGAACTCCTGCCGGTCGCCGTCACAGAAGACCAGGTCATAGCCCGCGTCCGCGAGCCGGGGCAGCACGTCCAGGGCGCGGCCGGGGATGAAGCGGGCCCGGTTGCTGGCGAAGCCGCCGGCGCGGAAGGCCTGGCGGGCGAACTGCTGGTGTTCCGGCTCGGGGTCCACCGTGGTGAGGACGCCGTCCGGGCGCATGCCGTGCAGCAGATGGATCCCGGACACGCCGGTCCCGGTGCCGATCTCGGCGACCGCCTTGGCGTCCACGGTGGCAGCGAGCAACCGCAACGCCGCACCCGTGCCGGGCGACACCGAGCGCAACCCCGCCTCGCGGGCCCGGTCACGGGCCCAGCGCAGGGTTTCGTCCTCGGCGACATAGGCGTCGGCGAACGCCCAGCTCGTCTGCCGGTTGCCGGTAATGACCCTCTCCTGTCCCCGTGGTTGCCTGGGCGTGACTGTATCCGTTGGCGTCGGGAACCCGCTGATGGGACCGGGCGTTTAGAGGGGTGGGAGACAGAGCGGGGGGACACAGTTGGATCACGGTGACGAGCGAGAGCTCGAGCAAGTGCTGACGCAGCGGCCTGAGCTGTGTCAGCCCAGATCAAATTCTCGTAAAACCGCTTATCCGGAGCTAACGGGCGAGGTGGCTATGGTAGGGGCTCCACTGGACACCACCAGAGCCGACAGGGGAGGTGCGGCCGTACCTGTGGATCGGGGAGGAGTGCTGCGGCGCTTTCTCGGGTCGGCGGGCAGGCCGAAATCCGTGAACGACACCGCTGCTGACCACAGCCACGCCGCTGAGTACGCCCAGACCGCGACCTTCTCCACCGACGCGGACGGGCAGGCGTGGACTCCGCCCACCTGGGAGGAGATCGTCAGCACGCACAGCGGCCGGGTCTACCGGCTCGCGTACCGGCTGACGGGCAACCAGCATGACGCCGAGGACCTCACCCAAGAGGTCTTCGTCCGCGTCTTCCGCTCTCTTTCGACCTACACGCCCGGGACTTTCGAGGGTTGGCTGCACCGCATCACCACCAACCTCTTCCTGGACATGGTCCGCCGCAAGCAGCGCATCCGTTTCGACGCCCTCGGTGAGGACGCGGCCGAGCGCCTGCCCAGCCGGGAGCCATCGCCGCAGCAGCTCTTCAACGACGCGCACTTCGACGCGGACGTCCAGCAGGCTCTGGACACCCTCGCCCCGGAGTTCCGCGCCGCGGTCGTCCTGTGCGACATCGAAGGACTGTCGTACGAGGAGATCGCCGCGACCCTGGGCGTCAAGCTCGGTACGGTCCGGTCCCGCATCCATCGTGGCCGCTCGCAGCTGCGCAAGGCCCTCGCGCACCGCTCGCCGGAGGCCCGGGCCGAGCGCCGGTCCTTCATGGCCCGTGTTCCCGCGCTGGGGGGAGGGGGCGCGACCGCGTGAGTGGATCACGGCCCAAACCCGGCGAGGGGCGCCTCGCGGAACAGCATCTGGGAGACCGGCTCGCCGCCCTGGTGGATGGAGAGCTCGGTCATGAGTCGCGCGACCGTGTGCTCGCGCACCTGGCCACCTGCGCCAAGTGCAAGGCCGAGGCCGACGCACAGCGCCGACTGAAGAACGTCTTCGCTCAGGCCGCCCCGCCACCGCCCTCGGAGAGTTTCCTGGCCCGCCTCCAGGGGCTCCCGGCCGTCGGCGACCCGGCGGACGACGACATGCCGTTCGGCGGGTCGGGCATCACCGGCGGACTGGGCGGGCGTCCCGGGCACACCGGGGTCTTCGGCCTGAAGCGCGGCGAGCGGTTCGAGTTCGGCTACGTTCCGGCTGGTTCGCACGCCTCCCTGTTGTCGCCCTCCTCCGTGAATCGCGGTTTCCGTATTCACGACGTCAGCCGTCACGAGGGCGACCGGTCAGGATCGCGTGGACGCCGGTTCGCTTTCGCCGCCGCCGGGGCGGTGTCCCTGGCCGCGATCGCGCTGGGCGGCGTCTCCACGGTGACACCGGGCGACCTCACCGCGGACGCGCGCGGCTCCACCGGCACCGGCAGCAACGTCACTCCGGCGCGCACACCGGGCACCACAACCGCCACGTCGGCCGAGAGCCAGCGCCGCCGTGGGGCGGGTCCGCTGCTCGCGCAGACCCAGGGTCCGCTCGGCAGCACCCCGGTCGCCCCGACCGAGGTGTCCGCACCGCTCCTGCCCGGAGTGCCGAAGCCCGCCGCGAGCGGGTACCAGGAGGCCGTGCACGCACTGGCGGCACCCGTGGTGGCCGGCGCCGCCGCCATGTCGCCGCTGATACGTCCGCTCAGCGCCACGCCGCCGGTCGCCCTGCCCACGTGGTCCAGCACCCCGGACCTCGCCTCGCTCGGGCTGTTCGCCGCGACCATCCCCGACCTGCCCTCCGGCCCCTCCCCCTCCGACTCCGGCACCCCCCGCTGACCGGTCTCCGCGTGGCCGCCCGCGAACCTGGTTGAATCCAGGGGAGTCGACGAACATCGGCCACCGCCGACGACCCGCACGGGGCGTCGGCCGGACCGGCGGACCAGGTCACGGCCTGCCCCGGTGGCCGTGACTGTGGGGGAGAGCATGAACGAGGGGAAGCCCACGAAGGCGGACCGACCGGCGCCGACGCCGGACGAGGCGACCGACCTGAGCGGGGCGGCGAGGGACGGGGCGGCCGCGGCGGAACCTCCGTCGATGTCGATGTCGACGGCGACACCGACCGGCGCCGGGCCGAGTGCCCGCGCCACGCATCCCGATGCCGCCGGTCCTGACGGTGACTTCGCGCTGAGGCCGCCGCACGTCCCGTCGGCGGAGCCGGACGGGGACTATGAGCTCACGGCCCCGGAACCCGTCGTGCCCCACGCTCCGGTCAGCCCGCCCGAGAGACCCGGGCCCCTGCACGATCCCGACCCCTACAGCACCCCTCCGTACGGCCACCCCGGCCCCTGGGCGCCCGCTCCGCCCGTACAGCACCCGACCGCCCCTGCCCCCGAGCCCGCGCCGGCCGCGGCGGCCGTAGCCCCGGACGTGGCGGCCCCGGCGCCCGCCCTCGCCCCCGCCGCAGAGGCACCGCCCCCGTCCACCCCTTGGCAGAACTACGACCCCTGGGCCCCCGTGACCGGCCCGCTCCAGCAGACCGGCGCCGCTGTCGCCGGCCGGGACCAGCGGCGCAAGCGGGTCAGGAAGGCACTCGTCGGTTCCGCGGTGCTGCTCGCTGTCGTGTCCGGGGGCGTGGGCGGCGTCGTAGGGGCGCATCTGGAGCGCAACGGTGGGCTCGGGGCGGTGGAGCTGCCGCAGGCGGCCGCCGAGCCCACCGGACGGGCTCCGGACAGCGTGGCCGGGATCGCCGCCCGGGCCTTGCCCGGCGTGGTGACGCTGCACGTGAACGGCGCCGCGGAACAGGCAACCGGTACCGGGTTCGTGCTCGACGCCCGCGGACACATCCTCACCAACAACCACGTCGTGGAGCCCGCCGGTGCCGACGGCGAGATAACCGTGACCTTCAGCAGCGGCGACACCGCAAAGGCCACCGTCGTCGGCCGGGACAGCGGCTACGACCTCGCTGTCGTCCGGGTCCGAGGCGTCAGCGGTCTCACGCCGGTGCCCCTGGGCAACTCCGACAACGTCCAGGTCGGCGACCCGGTCGTCGCCATCGGTGCCCCCTTCGACCTGGCCGGCACCGTCACCTCCGGCATCATCAGCGCGAAGGAACGTCCCATCACCGCCGGCGGTGAAGGCGGCGAGGGGAGCGACGGGACTGACGTGTCCTACGTGGACGCCCTGCAGACCGATGCGCCGATAAACCCCGGCAACTCCGGCGGCCCCCTCCTCGACGCCCGGGCCCGTGTCATCGGCATCAACTCCGCGATCCGCTCCGCAGACAGCGGCTCCGACCCCGACGGCGGCCAGGCGGGCTCCATCGGCCTGGGTTTCGCCATACCGATCAACCAGGGCAAGCGCGTCGCCGAGGAGCTGATCAACACCGGTCGGGCAACCCATCCGGTCATCGGAGTCACCCTCGACATGGACTACTCCGGCGACGGCGCCCGCGTCGACACCAAGGGCGCCGGCGGCGGCCCCGCGGTCACCGTCGGCGGTCCCGGGGCCCGGGCCGGGATCAAGGCCGGCGACGTCATCACCGAGGTCGACGGCCGGCGCGTCCACTCCGGCGAGGAGCTCATCGTCAAGACCCGCGCCCACCGGCCGGGCGACCGGCTGGAACTCACCGTGGAGCGCGAAGGCGAGAAGAAGACCCTGTCGCTGGTTCTCGGATCGTCCGCGGACTGACAAAACCTCACAGGTGACGGGCCCGGGCCCCGCCCGCAAGGCAAACAACCCGGAAAACCGCCCATCCGGTCCCAGCCGGAACCCCCGGGACAGTACCGGTCGTACAGGATCGCCGGGTACCGTGGACCCGGCCCGGACCACGGAAGACCCGCACTGACCACCGAGGGCCGAGGACCGAGGACATCGCAAGGAGCTTCAGGTGTTCAATGACATAGGACCGCTCGAGGTGGTGACGCTCGTCGTCCTCGCCGTGCTCGTCTTCGGTCCGGACAAGCTCCCGAAGGTCATCCAGGACGTGATGCGGACCGTGCGCAAGATCCGGGAGTTCTCGGAGAGCGCCAAGGAGGACATCCGCAGCGAACTGGGCCCGGAGTTCAAGGACTTCGAGTTCGAGGACCTCAACCCCAAGACGTTCATCCGCAAGCAGTTGGACAACGACGACCTGGGGCTCAAGGAGATCCGCAACGGCTTCGACCTGAAGAAGGAGATGGCCGAGGTCACGGACGCCGTGCACAGCCGCGAGTCGGACTCCTCCACCTCGTCCGGGTCGTCCTCCGACACCTCCGGCGGCACCGTCGACATGACGAAGAAGCCCGAGAAGCCGGACGACCGCCCACCCTTCGACGCGGACGCCACCTGAGCCCCAGCCACCTCATGCGCGACAGCACGTGACGCGTTTCATACTCCGTCCAGCCGTCCTACGGCCCGAACGGGCCCCCTGAACGCCCCACGCGGTGGGCGCTTTCCCTGCTGCTCGGAGCGGTGTGGATATGCTGCCGAGTTGTTGTGCGGGCCGAACGCGAAACAGCAACGCCGCCCGAAGGGGGGCGGGCCGTTCGGTCCGACGAGAACGAGGAGGCGTCCGGGCACATGGAGACGACGAGTCGGGCAGTCGCGCAGACGCCGGCCGCGGAGGGCGGACAACCCGTCCCCTCCGCCCGGCACACGGTCGACGGCTACCTGCTGGCGCCCTTCCCGTGGTACGGCCTCGACGAGGCCTTCACGGGACAGCGCTGGCTGATGCAGGTCGGGACGGCGGCCGACGGGGCCGTCGAACACGGTTCGATCGGACACGGCGACGAGCCCTCCGTACGGAACGAGGCGTCGGAGGACAAGGACAAGTTCGCGGTGGTGGTGACCGTCGCGGCGAATCCTTCCCGCAGGAGCCCCGACGGTACCGGGCTTCTGGAGGCCACGTCGGTGTCCTCGGCGGCCTGGCTCGCGGGCGTGGGTCTGCTGTCCTTCACCTGGCCCGGGCACATGGACCACACGCTGCGCGACGACTGGCTGGAGCAGCAGACCGAGACGGCGTGGGCGCTGGCCGACGACCTGGACGGCTCGGAATGGTCGACCCTGTCCCTGCCGGTGGACGGGGTGCCCACGCCCTTCCACTACCGGGAGTCCGAGTTCGGCTGGGTTCTGGCCGGACCGACCCAGGAGGGCGTGCACGTGGGCGCGTACGGGAGGGGCATGAGCGCGTACGGGTTGGGCTTCGCCCTGATCAAGGACATTTCCGCGTACGCATGACCGAGCCTGTGCGTGACTGAGGGGCGCCGTTGTCTGCGGCGCCCCTTCGCCGTAGGCCGTCAGGTTGTCCGGCGGCTGCGGGTCTTTGGTGGCTTGTCGCGCGGTTCCCCGCGCCCCTACGGGGCGGGCCCTAGAACTTGTTCCGCGGAGTGATCCCGAGGGACAGGCCCGAAAGACCCCGCTGGCGGCCCCCCAGCTTCCCCGCGATCGCCCGCAGTGCGGAGCCCGCCGGGGAGTCCGGGTCCGTCAGAACGACCGGCTTGCCCTCGTCGCCGCCCTCGCGCAGGCGCACGTCGATGGGGATGGAGCCGAGGACCGGGACGGTGGCCCCGGTCGTGCGGGTCAGGCCGTCGGCGACGGACTGACCGCCTCCGGTGCCGAAGACGTCGACCATCTCGTCGCAGTGCGGGCACGGCAGGCCGGACATGTTCTCGACCACGCCGACGATCTTCTGGTGGGTCTGCACGGCGATCGCGCCCGCTCGCTCGGCCACCTCGGCCGCCGCCTGCTGAGGCGTCGTCACGACCAGGATCTCGGCGTTCGGCACCAGCTGGGCCACGGAGATCGCGATGTCGCCGGTGCCCGGCGGCAGGTCCAGCAGCAGGACGTCCAGGTCGCCCCAGTACACGTCCGCCAGGAACTGCTGGAGGGCGCGGTGGAGCATCGGGCCGCGCCAGACGACCGGGGCGTTGCCCGGGGTGAACATGCCGATCGAGATGACCTTCACGCCGTTCGCGGACGGCGGCATGATCATGTTCTCGACCTGGGTGGGGCGGCCGTCGGCACCCAGCATGCGCGGCACCGAGTGGCCGTAGATGTCGGCGTCGACCACGCCCACCTTCAGGCCGTCCGCGGCCATCGCCGCCGCCAGGTTCACGGTGACCGACGACTTGCCGACGCCGCCCTTGCCGGAGGCGACCGCGTACACGCGGGTGAGTGAGCCCGGCTTGGCGAACGGGACCTCGCGCTCGGTCTGGCCGCCGCGCAGCGCGGTCGCCAGCTCCTTGCGCTGCTCGTCGCTCATCACGTCCAGCGTGACGTCGACCCGGGTGACGCCCTCGACCGCGGCGACCGCGTCCGTCACCCGCTGTGTGATCGTCTCGCGCATCGGGCAGCCGGAGACCGTCAGGTACACGGTGACCGCGACCGCCCCGTCCGCACCGATGTCCACCGACTTGACCATCCCGAGTTCGGTGATGGGTCGGTTGATCTCGGGGTCGTTCACCGTCGCCAGTGCCTCGCGCACCGCGTCTTCCGTAGCCATACGACGATGGTACGGCGCCGCACACCGGCCCCGGAAAGCCTGTCAGCGGTCGTCTGCGTCACGTCCCCGCGGCCGTTCTGCCGGAACCGCGTGGAATGCGCTGTGCTCGTGGTGACCGTCGCGCCGTCCCTCCAGCTCCTTCACCATGTCCTGCAGCTCGGAGCGGATCCAGTCCCGGGTCGCGACCTCACCCAGACCGATCCGCAGGGCGGCGATCTCCCGGGTCAGGTACTCGGTGTCCGCGATGGAC
This sequence comes from Streptomyces sp. NPDC005263, assembly GCF_042872365.1. NCBI lineage: Bacteria > Bacillati > Actinomycetota > Actinomycetes > Kitasatosporales > Streptomycetaceae > Streptomyces > Streptomyces sp. NPDC005263. The sequence continues at coordinate 741,108 of NZ_JBIAKJ010000003.1, forward strand.
CGCTCGTTCTGCTTGCGGTCCTGTTCGAGGTTGACCCGGTCGCGGTCGTCCTGCCTGTTCTGCGCGAGCAGGATCAACGGGGCCGCGTAGGAGGCCTGGAGGGACAGCATCAGGGTCAGGAAGATGAACGGGTAGTTGTCGAAGCGCAGGTCCCGCGGCGCGAAGACGTTCCACAGCACCCACGCGATGATGACGACCGTCATCCACACGATGAACCGGCCGGTGCCCAGGAAACGCGCGATGCGCTCCGAGAGCCGTCCGAAGGCCTCCGGGTCCCACTCGGGCAGGATCCGGCGCCGGGGCTGCCGCGGCTGGTCCAGACGGGGTGTACGGGGCCGTGTGGTGGCGGTGGCGCCCGCCGGCGTGCGCTCGCGGGTGCCGGAGTCGCGTTCAGGAGTCATGCGGGGCCACCTCCTCGTCCTTGTCGTCCGGCTCGGCCTCGTCCTCGACCGCGACCTCGTCCTCCGCGGGCTCGGCCTCGGCTTCGTCCTCGTCGAGGTGGAACTCGGTCTCCCGCCAGTCCTCCGGCAGCATGTGGTCCAGTACATCGTCCACGGTCACCGCGCCCAGCAGCGACCCGGCCTCGTTCACGACGGGCGCCGCGACCATGTCGTACGTCGCGAAAAACCCAGCGACCAGGGGCAGCGCCGCGTCCGGGTCGAGGGGTTGCAGGTCGTCGTCGATGATCGAGCTGACCAGGGTGTACGGCGGGTCGCGCAGCAGCCGCTGGAAGTGGACGGTGCCCAGGTACTTGCCGGTCGGGGTCTCGTCGGGCGGCCGGCAGACGTAGACCTGCGCGGCGAGGGCGGGGGAGAGGTCGGCGTTGCGGACCCGGGCGAGCGCGTCGGCGACGGTGGCGTCGGGCCGCAGCACGATCGGCTCGGTCGTCATCAGCCCGCCCGCGGTGTGCTCCTCGTACGACATCAGGCGTCGCATGTCGGCCGCGTCGGCGGGCTTCATCAGGCTCAGCAGCCGTTCCTGGTCGTTCGTCGGCAGCTCGCCGAGCAGGTCGGCCGCGTCGTCCGGGTCCATGGCCTCCAGGACGTCCGCGGCGCGCTCCTCCTTCAGCTTGCCGAGGATCTCGATCTGGTCGTCCTCCGGGAGTTCCTCCAGGACGTCGGCGAGGCGGTCGTCGTCGAGGGCGGCGGCGACCTCGACGCGCCGCTTCGAGGAGAGATGGTGCAGCACGTTGGCGAGGTCGGCCGGGCGCAGCTGCTCGAAGGTGGCCAGGAGGCTCTCGGCGCCCTGTCCGTGCTCCTCCAGGGCGAAGCCGGTGACGGCGGACCACTCGACCGTCAGCGTCTCGCCCTTGCGCCGGAAGGCGCCGCCCTTGCCGCCCTTGCGGACGAACACCTTGTCGATCTCCCAGTCCCGGCGGGCCGGCAGCTGCTGCACCGACACGTCCAGGACGGTGACCTCCTCGCCGGTCTCGACGAGCGTGACGCGCCTGTCGAGGAGCTCCCCGAGCACCAGCCGCTCGGTGGGCCGCTGCTCGAAGCGGCGGACGTTGACCACACCGGTGGTGATGACCTGGCCGGACTGGATGCCGGTGACTCTCGTGATGGGCAGGAAGATTCGGCGGCGCGTGGCCAGTTCGACGACCAGGCCGAGCAGGCGCGGCGGACGGCGTCCGACGCGCAGCATGACCACCAGGTCACGTACGCGGCCGACCTGGTCGCCGGTCGGGTCGAAGACCGCGACGCCGGCGAGGTGCGAGACGAAGATCCGGGGGGCGCCGGCTGCCATGGCTGTGCTTCCTTTTCGTGCGGGATTCGTGAGAAGTCGGGTCCTGGGTCGGCTGCTGGGTCCGTTATCCGAATTGCCCGCTCGGGTGGGCTTCAGGCTAGCCCGTCCGCATCGGATACGCCCTGGTGAGCGGTCCGGACGATCCGGCTCAGCCGGGACCGCCGGGCCCCGGTACGCTGCCGTACGCCGCAGAGGGGTCCTCGCACCGTGCCCGGCCGGGTCGCGCGGGCGCTCATCGTGCGAGGCCCCCTGAAGGACCCCCGTCAGAAAGGCAGCCCCACCTGTGACTGCGATTCCCCGGCGCCGTACCCGCAGGGCCGCACTGGTGGGCGCCGCGTGCGCCCTGGCCGCGACGGGGACGGTCCTGACGGGATGCGGCGGCGAGGACCCGGACGAGGGCACCAACGGGGTCGGCAAGCTGCCCGCCGCCCAGATCCAGGCCCGGTCCCGGTCCGCCGCCGAGTCCGCCGACACCGTGCGGCTGGCCGGCAACGTGGTCGCCGGCGGCCGTACGTACAAGCTCGACATGCGGCTGAAGGCGGACGGTGCCTCCGGGGCGGTGACCGCGGCGGGGACGACCTTCCAGCTGCTGCGGGTGGGCGAGGAGCTCTTCCTGAAGGCCGACGCGGACTTCTGGACCGGCGCGGGCGGCAAGGGCGACGACGGGGACACCGCGGCGGGCGAGAAGCTCGACGGCAAGTACGTGAAGGTGCCCCAGGGCGACCCCTCGTACAAGAAGTTCAGCGTCTTCACGGACATGGGCGTCCTCCTCGACGGTCTGCTGACCCTGCACGGCACGTTGGAGACGGACGGCCGCCATGAGCAGGCGGGCCTGCGCACCGTCCGCGTCACCGGCGACGCCGGCTCCGGCGGCACCCTGGACGTCTCCCTGGACGGGAAGCCCTACCCGCTGCGCCTGGTCAGGGCGGGAGGCGCGGGCACCCTGACCTTCTCTGCCTGGGGCAAGGACTTCACCCTGGCCGAACCGGAGAAGGACGAAACGGTGGACTACGGCAAGCAGTTGCCGACGTCGTAGGCCCTCGCGGTGCCGAACCGCGCCGCTCTCCCGGCTACTTTCGCCGGCGTTTCCTCCCGAGCAGCCGCGGCAGACCGGCCGGCATCGGCCCGCGGGTGGTCGCCGGCGTCGGCAGCGGGGCCTCGGCCAGGTCGCCGTCGGGCAGCGGTGCTCTCGCGCCGGTCGGCTCCAGGCGCAGGACGCGGCACTCGCGGGACCAGCGCTCCGTCATCGCCTCACCGTCGGGCGCGTTCAGGCGCTTTCCCTTGAGTTCGGTGACCGTCGCCTCCCACTCGGGGGACCCGGGCGCCAGCTCCACGACCTTCGCCGTCCAGGAGACCAGCCGGCCGCCCTTGTCCTTGCTGCGGACCGTGACCTCGGCTTCGGCCCCGTCGACCAGCCCCGGCAGGGGCTGCTCACCGGGCCCGTCGCCGACCAGACAGGCCGCGCCCTCGTGCCACACGTGCCACAGGGCACGGGCCGGCGAACCGGGACCCTGGGCCCAGAGGAGGCCGGACTTCTTGGTGGCCTCCTCGACGAGGGCCCGTTCGAGCAGCTCGGAGTTCATGCGTCCACCCTAACCAGGTGCCGTCACAACCAGCCGTTGCGCTTCAGCGTGCGGTGGATGACCAGACAGAGGGCCACCGTGCCGGACATGATCGCCGGGTAGCCGTACTTCCAGTGCGTCTCCGGCATGTAGTCGAAGTTCATCCCGTAGACCCCGCACACCATCGTCGGCACGGCGATGATCGCGGCCCACGAGGTGATCTTCCGCATGTCCTCGTTCTGCGCGACGGAGGCCTGCGCGAGGTTGGCCTGGAGGATCGAGTTGAGCAGTTCGTCGAAGCCGACGACCTGCTCCTGGACGCGGGCGAGGTGGTCGGCGACGTCCCGGAAGTACTTCTGGATGTCCGGGTCGACCAGCCGCATCGGCCGCTCGCTGAGCAGCTGCATGGGACGCAGCAGCGGCGACACCGCCCTCTTGAACTCCAGTACCTCACGCTTGAGTTGGTAGATCCGCGCCGAGTCCACACCACGCGAGACCCCGCCCCGCCGCCCCGGCGAGAAGACCTCGGTCTCCACCTCGTCGATGTCGTCCTGCACCGCGTCGGCGACCGCGATGTAGCCGTCGACGACGTGGTCGGCGATCGCGTGCAGCACCGCCGAGGGGCCCTTGGCGAGCAGCTCGGGGTCGTCCTGGAGGCGGTGGCGCAGTGCCCGCAGCGAGCCCTGGCCGCCGTGCCGCACGGTGATGAAGAAGTCCCGCCCGGTGAAGCACATGACCTCGCCGGTCTCGACGACCTCGCTGTTGGCGTTGAGCCGGTCGTGCTCGACGTAGTGGATGGTCTTGAAGACGGTGAAGAGGGAGTCGTCGTACCGCTCCAGCTTGGGCCGCTGGTGGGCCTGCACGGCGTCCTCCACGGCCAGCGGGTGCAGTCCGAACTCCCTGGCGATACCGGCGAATTCGGCCTCGGTCGGCTCGTGCAGCCCGATCCACACGAAGCCGCCGTCGCGGCGCACCACGCGCATCGCGTCGTGCGGGGTCAGGGGCTTGTCCTGCGCGACGCGGGTGCCGTCGCGGTAGACGGCGCAGTCGACGACGGCGGAGGGCGTCGAGGGGTCGCGGGTGGTGTCGTAGAGCCCGGTGTCCTTGCGCAGGGAGATGCGGGACGGACGGACCACGGCACGCAGGTCGCGGATCATCGACATGGCTGGCTCCTTCGTGACAGGCAACGAAAGGCCGCCGGCGACGGGTGGAACAACCCGGAATGGGGACGGTCCTGACACGGGTCCTCCCCTTCGAGGGAGGCGAGGATGTTTGGCACGTCCACAAAGCGGGGAGCACCGCACCGTCGCGGTGGCGAGCTTCGCTACTGATACAGGTACTGATTCAGGCAGGCAGATCAGACAGATCAGGTAAAACGAAACGAAGCGCTCTTCCGCGGTGCAGTGAGTGCGAGAGGTGGCAGTCAGCCAGATTCCGGAGCAGCTACATCAGCGGCGGGAAGAGCGGGTGCTACTGCACGGTCGACTTCGGTCCATTGCAGCCCCACCTCCTCCGGCCGGTCCCTCGTAAGGGAGTCTCGTCGGCGTCGGGGCTTGACGGCGACGCTTCTGCGTGCTGCCCCGAACCACCGGGCAAGAGTAGCAGTCGCCCGAACTGTCAAGGCGCTGCTTTGCCCGGTACTGACGAGTTCTATGCTCGCCGCATGGCTGATGTTCTTCCTCTGGTCGAGGCCCGGTTGCGCACCGCGCTCGGCACACCGGACGCCCGCGCGGCGGTCACCTTCCTCGGCACGGACCGCATCGAGGTGCTGCGTTTCCAGGACACCGGCCAGGAGGGCGGGGTGGTCCGCTACGCCACGCTCGGCATGTCCGCGCAGCCCATGACCGACCCCACGGCGGCGCTCGCCGACCCGGTCAAGGGCCCGCGTGCCGAACTGGTCCTGTCGGTGCGTTCCGGTCTCGCCGACACCGACAAGGTGCTTCGTCCGCTCGCCGTTCTCGCCGCGTCCCCGCAGGTCGAGGGTCTGATCGTGGCTCCCGGCGCCTCCCTCGACGTCGGCGGACCGCTGTGGCCCGACGCCCCGTTCACCTCGGTGCTTGTCGCCGAGCCCGGCGGTCTGGTGGAGGACCTGGAGCTCGACGATCCCCTCGACCCCGTACGGTTCCTGCCGCTGCTGCCGATGACCCCGAACGAGGCGGCCTGGAAGCGCGTGCACGGCGCCCAAGCCCTCCAGGAGCGCTGGCTGACGAACGGGACGGACCTTCGGGATCCGTCCCGAAAGTCCGTCCCGCTGGCCTGACCCTCCAGGTGAGGAAGGTCACCAACCGGTGGCCGAAAAGTGTCAGTTGACGAACACGGCGACACTGTCCTCGGTCGCGTGCCGCGGCTCCAGCTCCTCGGCCTCGTGGGTGAGCGCCTTCCGGCGTACGACGACCACGAGCGCACCCAGGAGTGCCGTCACCGCGGCGACCACGAACGGGATGTGGATGTCGGTCCACTCCTCGATCTTCGGCGCGAAGTAGGGCGCGGCGGCCGCGGCGAACCAGCGCACGAAGTTGTAGCCCGCGCTGGCCACCGGACGCGGCGCGTCCGAGACGCCCAGGGCCAGCTCGGTGTACACGGTGTTGTTCACGCCGATGAAGGCACCGGACAGGATCGTGCAGACGACGGCCGTGGTGTGGTTGCCGTATCCGAGGGCGAGCACGTCGGCCGCGAGCAGCACCAGCGAGCCGCCGAGCACCTTCAGCGAGCCGAACCGCTCCTGCAGGCGCGGGGCCACGATCACCGAGAAGACCGCGAGCAGCACACCCCAGGCGAAGAACACCGCCCCCGACTTGTACGGGGTCATGTCGAGCACGAACGGGGTGAAGGCCAGCACGGTGAAGAACGTGTAGTTGTAGAAGAACGCCGAGCCCGCGGCGGAGGCGAGGCCGCCGTGGCCGAGCGCCTTGATCGGGTCCAGCAGTGAGGTCTTCCGGGCCGGCTTCGGCTGTTCCTTCAGGAACACGGTGATGCACAGGAAGCCGATGGCCATCAGGAACGCGGTGCCGAAGAAGGGGTAGCGCCAGCTGGCGTCACCGAGCAGCGCGCCCAGCAGGGGCCCGCACGCCATGCCGAGGCCGAGGGCGGACTCGTACAGCAGGATCGCGGCCGCGCTCCCGCCGGCCGCCGCGCCGACGATGACCGCGAGGGCGGTCGAGACGAACAGCGCGTTGCCGAGGCCCCAGCCGGCCCGGAAGCCGACCAGTTCGCCGACCGAACCCGAGGTGCCCGCGAGGCCCGCGAAGACCACGACCAGGGTGAGGCCGAGCAGCAGGGTCTTCTTGCCGCCGATCCGGCTGGAGACGAAGCCGGTGACCAGCATCGCGATCGCGGTGATGAGGAAGTAGGAGGTGAAGAGGAGGGAGACCTGGCTGGCGGTGGCGTTCAGGCCCGAGGCGATGGACGGCAGGATCGGGTCGACGAGTCCGATGCCCATGAAGGCGACGACGGACGCGCCGGCGGTGGCCCACACCGCCTTGGGCTGGCGCAGGATGCTGCCCGCTCCCGCGTCGAACGGATCCTGGCTTGCGGGGTCCTGGTGTGCTCCCATCGTGTGCTCCATCCCGAGCGAGGTAGTTGGTATATACACACAATAGGTTAGGGCGGCTAATAAATGCAAACTACATCTACTTTTCCCTGGTGAGCGGCTTCCGCTCGGACGGGTGATCGTCCCTTGACGTGGCGGGTCGGTGGTAGGACCGTGGGGCGCTATGAGGGGCGAACCCAGTTGCCCGAAGTGTGGTGGCCGGGTCAGGGCTCCCGGACTCTTCGCCGATAGCTGGCAGTGCGATCTGCACGGCACCGTGCATCCGGTGCAGCCCGTGATCCCGCCCAGCGTCGAGGCCCTCCAGGTGGTGGTGCACCGCACCAAGGTGCCGGTGTGGATGCCGTGGCCGCTGCCGGTCGGCTGGCTGTTCACCGGCGTCGCCTGCGCGGGCGACGACCGCAGCGGCGGCCGGGCCACGGCGGTGGCCTGCTCCGGGCCCGGACCGCTCGGCGGCATGGGCGAACTGATCCTGGTGGCCGAGGAGCTCGGCGTCGGCCTCGGCGCGCGCTATGCGGGCATCGACGGCCCGGATCCGGGTCCGTACATGAGCGTGGAGAAGCCGCCCCAGGCCAAGGTGCTGGCCGCCGGCCGTCCGACCCCGCTCTGGCATGTCGCCGGCGCCCCCGACGACCGCGCGGTCTTCGCGGGCGAGGCGCTGGGGATGTGGGTGTGGGCGGTGGTGTGGCCCGAGCAGTCCGGACTGCTGATGTACGACGAACTGGTGCTGACGGATCTGCGGGACGCGGGCGCGGAGGTGGAGTTGGTGCCGTGCGGGGCGTTGTCGCCGCGCCTGCTCAAGCCGTAGCGCTCCGCTGGGTTGGGCGAGTTGAGCCTTTGGGGCTTCGGTTCGCGGCCGTGTGCGGGGGGTCGGTGGCCGGTCGCGCGGTTCCCCGCGCCCCTTTCCGGTGCTGCTGTGAGGTATGTAGGGGGTGCAACCCTGTTGCGGGTGTGACAGTGGTGGGGGAACTCCGGTTATCCTTGAGCGTCCGCCGCTGTCCCGTCGCTGCTTGGAGTTCATGTCGTGCGTATCGATCTGCACTGCCACTCCACCGCGTCCGACGGTACGGACACCCCTTCTGAACTGGTACACAATGCCGCCGTCGCCGGTCTGGACGTTGTCGCCCTGACCGACCACGACACCACCCGTGGGTACGCCGAGGCGATCGCCGCGGTGCCGGAGGGGCTCACGCTGGTCACCGGCGCCGAGCTGTCCTGCCGTATCGACGGCGTCTCCATGCACATGCTGGCCTACCTCTTCGACCCCGAGGAGCCGGCGCTGCTCGCCGAGCGGGAGCTGGTGCGGGACGACCGGGTGCCGCGGGCGCGGGCGATGGTCGCCAAGCTCAACGAGCTGGGTGTGCCCGTGACGTGGGAGCAGGTCTCGCGGATCGCCGGAGACGGATCGGTGGGGCGCCCGCATGTCGCCACCGCCCTGGTCGACCTCGGCGTCGTGCCCACCGTGAGCGACGCGTTCACCGAGGAGTGGCTGGCGGACGGCGGCCGGGCCTACGTGCCGAAGCACGAGACCGACCCCTTCGAGGCGATCCGGCTGGTCAAGGGCGCGGGCGGGGTCACCGTGTTCGCGCATCCGGCCGCCGCCAAGCGGGGCCTTACGGTGCCGGAATCCGCGATCGCCGAGATGGCCGCGGCCGGACTGGACGGCATCGAGGTCGACCACATGGACCACGACGCGGACGCGCGCGCCCGACTGCGGGCGCTGGCCGCGGAACTGGGACTGCTGATCACGGGCTCCTCGGACTATCACGGCAGCCGCAAGACCGTCTCGCTCGGCGAGTACACGACCGACCCCGAGGTGTACGGGGAGATCACGCGACGTGCGACGGGCGCGTTCCCGGTGCCGGGGGCCGGCGGGGCCTGAGGTCACCTCCCGCACGTCCACGTCCCTCTCCCGTTCCGCAAGGCCTTCATGTTCGACGTCGCCGTCTTCGGCTCCCTCTTCCTGACCCTTTTCGTGATCATGGATCCCCCCGGGATCACCCCGATCTTCCTCGCGCTGACCGCCGGCCGCCCGGCCAAGGCGCAGAAGCGGATGGCCTTCCAGGCCGTCTGTGTGGCCGGCGGGGTGATCACCGTCTTCGGGCTCCTCGGGCACCAGATCCTCGACTACCTGCATGTCTCCGTGCCCGCGCTGATGATCGCGGGCGGGCTGCTGCTCCTGCTGATCGCGCTGGACCTGCTCACCGGCAAGACGGACGAGCCGAAGCAGACCAAGGACGTCAACGTGGCGCTCGTACCGCTCGGCATGCCGCTGCTGGCCGGGCCGGGCGCGATCGTGTCGGTGATCCTGGCCGTCCAGAAGAGTGGCGGTCTCGTGTCGCAGGTGTCGGTGTGGTCGGCGATCATCGCCATCCATGTCGTCCTGTGGGTGGTGATGCGGTACTCGCTGGTGATCATCCGGGTCATCAAGGACGGCGGCGTGGTCCTGGTGACGCGCCTCGCCGGCATGATGCTCTCCGCGATCGCCGTGCAGCAGATCATCAACGGGGTCACTCAGGTGGTCCGGGCGGGATAGGCGGCAGCCGCCCGGGTGCGCGGGTACGCGCAGAGCCCCCGTCCGGCATCGGTGCCGAACGGGGGCTCTGAAACCTGTAGAGGGATCCGGGGTTATGAGGCCGAGGCGTCGGCCGGGCGGATCCACAGCCGCTGCCCGATCGAGGCAGCCTGCTGAACGATACGGTTGACGGAGGCGGCGTCTACGACGGTGCTGTCCACGGGGGTGCCGTCGACATCGTCCAGTCGCATGATTTCGAAGCGCAAGGGCTTCTCCCTTCGTCTGGTCATCCTCCTGAGGAGAACTACTTGGCGGACGGAACAGGAGGCATCGGTGCTCCCTGTTCCGTACTAGTCAACGGGATGCGTGTTACAAACATTCCCTACGCTAAAGAAATTTTTCGAACGGCTAACTACTGACCGGTAAGCGGTGTGGACGAACCGGGAGGAGACTGACCGGGACCAGTTGTGTTCGCAGCGTGACCGCCGGGACAATGGTGGCGATGAACGAAGACCTCGCGGCCCTCAGTGCCCGCATCGACCGCACCAACGAGCTGCTCCAACGCATGCTCGCAGAGGTGGCGAAGACGCCCTCGACGCACGCCATCTTCGTCGACGCGGGATACCTGTATGCGGCAGCGGGACGACTGGTGGCGGGTACGGAGGACCGTCGCTCCTACGACCTCGACGCCGAGGGGCTGATCGAGGCGCTCATCGACCGGGCCCGCACCATCTTCGCGGACAGCCGGCTGCTGAGGGTCTACTGGTACGACGGCGCGAGACGCCGCATCCACACGACGGAGCAGCAGTCCATCGCCGAACTCCCGGACGTCAAGGTCCGACTGGGCAACCTGAACGCGAACAACCAGCAGAAGGGCGTCGACTCGCTCATCCGCTCCGACCTGGAGTCCCTCGCCCGGCACCGCGCCATCAGCGACGCGGCACTGCTCGGCGGGGACGAGGACCTGGTCTCCGCGGTGGAGGCGGCGCAGGGGTACGGCGCCCGCGTGCACCTGTGGGGCATCGAGGCGCCCGAGGGCCGCAACCAGGCCGAGCCGCTGCTCTGGGAGGTCGACAGCCAGCGCACCTTCGACCTCGACTTCTTCAAGCCGTACGTGTCCCGGCGCGCGGCCCCCGTCTACGAGGCGGCGGCGTCCCGTCCCACCCGTGACGACGTCCGTTTCGTGGGCGCGCAGATCGCGGCGAAGTGGCTGGCCGCGCGGGGCCGCGAGTCACTCGTCGAACTCCTGCCGGGCCACCCCTATCTCCCCGGCTCCGTGGACCAGGAGCTCCTGGTGGAGGCGGAAGGGCTGCTCCAGTACTCGCTGCGCGGCCAGGCGGACCTGCGCCGGTCCCTGCGGGACGGGTTCTGGGAGCATCTGCAGACGTTGTGCTAGGGGCTTTCGCAACAGGCCCTATCGGGCCGTGCCGCCGTCCCAGAAGTCGGCGAGGGCCTGTGCGGTCGGCTGGGGCTGGTCCGCGTTCGGGGAGTGCTCGGCGCCGGCGACGACCGTCCGGCGCGCCCGAAGCCGTACGGCCATGTCGTCGAGGAAAGTCACCGGCCAGGTGTCGTCGTGGGCGCCCGACAGTACGTGGAAGGGCAGTGGGACGGCGGATAGTTCGGCGACCCGGTCCGGCTCGGTGCACAACTGACGTCCCGTGGCGAGGAGTTGGGCGCGCTTGGTGCCCAGCCAGCGGCGCCGCAGCTGGTTCTGGTCGCCGATGCCGACGGCGGGCCCGCCGACCTCCTCCGGCGGACCCATCGCCTGGATGGCCTCCCACACCTCGGCCATGCCCATCACGGCGAGCGCGTCCCGTAGCAGCTTCACGCGCTGCTGCTGGGAGTCGGAGATCTGCGCCGGGCCGGAGGACATGAGGGTGAGCGAACGGAAGGGGGAGTGGTCGAGCAGTACGGCCGCCCGGGCGATCTGCCCGCCGAGGGAGTGCCCCAGCAGATGCACGGGCGTCCCGACGGCTTCGGCCTGCGCGAGCACGTCCCGCGCCAGCTGGTCCCGCGCGTAGGCGGACTCGTCGTCCTCGGGGCCGTCCGACTCGAACTGGCCCCGCCCGTCCACGGCCACGATCCGGTATCCGCGCGCCGTGAGCGGCTCGTGCAGCAGCGTGAAGTCCTCCTTGCTGCCGGTGAACCCGGGCAGCATCAGGACGGTGCCCCTCGCCTCGGCGCCGACCACCGGGCTGTCCACGACGGCGAATTCACCGCGTGCGGTGCGCAGGGCGTAGGCGCGGGCGCCCGGGGGCGGGGTGAAGGAGACGCGACGGCTCACGAGGGGAGATTATCGGGTCGGTGTCCCGCTGTACCGGGTCGGGAGGCGGGGCGCGCAGTTCGGTGGTCCGGGGCGGAAACGTCGACGGCCCGGTTCACGTGATGTGAACCGGGCCGTCGAGCAGCGGGATCAGCTCTCCGCGGGCTCCGTGGCCTCCGCGGCCTTACGGGGCCGCCGTACCCTCGGCGTGGCCTCGGCGGCCTGGGCCGGGATGCCGGCGGAAGCGGCGGGCTCCGCGGCGGCCGCGGTCTTGCGGGTCCGGCGCGCCTTGGGCTTCGCCTCGGCACCCTCGGCGGTGTCCACGGCGGTTTCGGCCGACGCGGCGGTCTTGCGGGTGCGGCGCGGCTTTGCCTCGGTGGGCTCGGCCTCGGCTTCCGCCTTTGCCGCGCTGGCCGTGGTGGTTTTGCGCGTGCGGCGCGGCTTGGTCTCCGTGCCTTCGGCGGTGTCCACGGCTGCTTCGGCGGTGGCGGCGGTTTTGCGGGTGCGGCGCGCCTTGGGCTTCGCCTCGGCGCCCTCTGCCGTGTCCACGGCGGTTTCGGCCGACGCGGCGGTCTTGCGGGTGCGGCGCGGCTTTGCCTCGGTGGGCTCGGCCTCGGCTTCCGCCTTTGCCGGGCTGGCCGTGGTGGTTTTGCGCGTGCGGCGCGGCTTGGTCTCCGTGCCTTCGGCGGTGTCCACGGCTGCTTCGGCGGTGGCGGCGGTTTTGCGGGT